>JASJPK010000088.1:0-80217 GCA_031426735.1 Hydrogenophilaceae bacterium
ACCCCTTCGCCATCCTCGGTCTGCACCCGGCACCGGAAGGCTGGTCCTTGCGCGTGTTTCGCCCCGCCGCCACGCGCGTCACGCTGCTGTTGCCGGATGCCGGCGCCGACCTGACCAAGGTCGACGAAGGCGGCCTGTTCGAATGGCGCGGTCCGCTGGCGCCGCCGCGGCCCTGGCGACTGGCCATCGAGGAAGGCGAACACAAGTTCGAGATCACCGACCCGTACGCCTTCGGCCCGCTGCTGTCGGACCAGGAAATGTATCTGTTCAACGAAGGCAAACTGCTCGAAGCCTGGCGCAGCCTGGGCGGCCATGCGCTGCAGGTGGATGGCGTCGACGGCGTCCGTTTTGCGGTGTGGGCGCCCAACGCCGAGCGTGTCTCGGTGGTCGGCAATTTCAACAACTGGGATGGCCGCATCCACGCCATGCGCGCACGTGGCGGCTCCGGTATCTGGGAATTGTTCATTCCCGGATTGACCGCCGGCGACCTCTACAAGTTCGAAATCCGCAACCGCGATACCGGCGCCGTGCAAGTCAAAGCCGACCCGTTCGCGCGCCAGTTCGAGATGCGCCCGAGCAACGCCGCCGTCATTCCGCAAGCCAGCACGCATGCCTGGAACGACAGCGAATGGATGCGCGGCCGCGCCCAGCGCGACTGGCTGCATAGCGCGATGAACATCTACGAAATTCATGCCGGTTCCTGGAAACTGCATGCCGACGGCAGCTTCTTCAACTGGCGCGAACTGGCCGACACGCTGGTGCCTTACGCCGCCGAGATGGGCTACACCCATCTGGAACTGATGCCGGTCACCGAGCACCCGCTCGACGCTTCCTGGGGTTATCAGACCACCGGCTATTTCGCGCCTTCCTCCCGCTTCGGCACGCCGGACGATTTCCGCCATTTCGTCGACACCTGTCACCGCGCCGGCCTCGGCGTGCTGCTCGACTGGGTACCCGGCCACTTCCCGATGGATGCCTGGGCGCTGGCCCGTTTCGACGGTACCGCCCTGTTCGAACACGAAGATCCGCGCCTGGGCGTGCATCAGGACTGGGGCACTTACATCTTCAATTACGGCCGCGCCGAGGTGAAAGGCTTCCTGCTCTCCAGCGCGCACTACTGGCTGTCCGAATTCCACCTCGACGGCCTCCGCGTCGATGCCGTCGCCTCCATGCTGTATCTGGACTACTCGCGCAAACACGACGAATGGCTGCCCAACAAATTCGGCGGCCGCGAGAACCTCGATGCGATCGACTTCCTGCGCGAAATGAACGCGATGGTGCACGAACGTTTCCCCGGCGCGCTGACCATCGCCGAAGAGTCCACCGCCTGGCCAATGGTGTCGCGTCCGGTCTATCTGGGCGGCCTCGGCTTTTCGATGAAATGGAACATGGGCTGGATGAACGACACGCTGAGCTACATTCAGCAAGATCCGATCTATCGCCGCTACAACCACAACAACCTGACCTTCGGCCAGCTCTACGCCTACACGGAAAACTTCGTGCTGCCGTTCTCGCACGATGAAGTCGTACACGGCAAAAACTCCCTGCTCGGCAAGATGCCGGGCGACGCCTGGCAGAAATTCGCCAACCTGCGCCTGCTGCTGACCTACCAGACCGCCAGCCCGGGCAAGAAGCTCACCTTCATGGGCAACGAATTCGGCCAGGGCCGCGAATGGTCGGAACAATGGGGGCTCGACTGGGGCCTGCTGGACACGCATTGGCATGTCGGCGTCAGCAAGGCCGCGCGCGACCTGAATCGGCTCTATCGCGACCTGCCGCCGCTGCACGACCTGGATTTCGACATCGAAGGCTTCGCCTGGATCGACTGCCACGATGCCGATCAATCCGTGCTGGTTTTCCAACGCCGTGACCGCCAGGGCCGCGCCGTCGTCGTCGCCTTGAACTTCACCCCGGTGCCGCGCACCGGCTACCGCATCGGCGCGCCCGCGACCGGTTTTTGGCGCGAGATCTTCAACAGCGATTCCGAACTCTACGGCGGCAGCAACATCGGCAACGGCGCCGGACTGATGACGGAAAACCTGGACTGGATGGGTTACCAACAATCCATGGTACTGACCCTGCCGCCACTGGGAGGCATCATCCTTTATCAGGACTGAGGCCATGCCGATCGACGTTTCCTGCCATCTGCTGCAGAACGGCCAACGCCAGTCGATTGCCTTCGCGGACGTCAGCGAGGCCATCGCCGCGCAGACCGGCCTGGTCTGGCTGGAACTGACCGACCCGGATCAACCCACGCTGGCCCTGCTGCAGGAAGAACTCGGCCTGCATGAACTGGCCGTCGAGGATGCGCTGAGCGCACACCAAAGGCCGAAGGTGGAAGACTACGCCGGCGGCCTGTTCGTCGTCCTGCGCACCGCCCGCTTGTGGAACAACGCCATCGAATACGGCGAGACTCACGTGTTCTGCGGCGCCGGCTATCTCGCCATCATTCGGCATGACAGCGGCACCGGCTACCGCCGCGTCCAGGACCGTTTGCTGGCCTACGCCAAACCGCTCAGCGTCGGGCTGGCGCTCTATGCGCTGCTCGACTATGTCGTCGACGAACTGCGCCCGCTCAGCGCCCGCCTGGAAGATCGTTACGCCGATCTGGAAGCCGCCATATTCAGCACCGGCTTCTCCAGCGAAAACCTGCAATTCCTGTTCGAAACCAAGCGCGACATTCTCGGCCTGATGTCCGCCGTGCAACCGATCCCGGAAATCTGCGGCGACCTGATCCGGTTGCATTCCGACATCGTCGACAAAGAACTGCGCGCCTACTATCGTGATGTCGAAGACCACGCCATTCGCCTGATCCAAACCCTCGACCGCCTACGCGAAATGATCTCCGACGCCATGCAACTTTCCATGACCACCGCCGCGATGCAGCAAAGCGAATCCGTGCAGAAACTCGCCGGCTGGGGCGCCATCCTCGCCATTCCCACCCTGGTGTTCAGTCTGTACGGCATGAACTTCAAAACCATGCCCGAACTGGACTGGACCTGGGGCTACCCGCTCACGCTGCTGGGTACCGGCGCCGGCTGTCTCTGGCTGTATCGGCGGCTGAAGCAGCGCAAATGGATTTGACGCTGGGGCAACCAGAGGTACCGACATGAACCGACCCTGGCATCGTTTCTGGCGTCTCCCTGGACTCATCGCGCTGCTCGCAGCTTGGCCGTGCATGGCTAGCGCCGAGAGCGGAAGCGACCTGGTCGCGCGCGGGCGTTATCTGTTCTTCAACGAGACCTTCGCCGGCAACGGCCGCACCTGCGGCACCTGCCATCCGGCCGAGAACAATTTCACGCTGGACGCCGCCTACATCGCCCGCCTGCCGGACCGCCACCCACTCTTCGTGGCCGAATTCCAGCCGGCGCTGCAGCGCGGTTTCGAACAGCCCAGACTGATGCGCGAGTTCGGCCTGATCCGCGAGAACCTGGACGGCTTCGACGATCTGGACAACCGCTTCGTCATGCGCTCGGTGCCGCACGTGCTGGCCATGGCGACTTCGGTGCAGACGCCCGCCGGCCCGCGCACCGGCTGGTCCGGCGACGGCGCCCCCGGCGACGGCAGCCTGCGCGCTTTCGCCACAGGCGCGGTGATCCAGCACTTCACCCGCTCGCTGCAGCGGGTCCCCGGGGTCGATTTCCGCCTGCCCAGCGAAGCGGAACTGGATGCGCTGGCCGCCTTCACGCTGACTCTGGGCCGCCCGCGCGACCTCGCCCTGCCCTTGCCGCTGAAAGGCATCCAGGCCAGGCGCGGCCAGACCATCTACCTCGACAACCAACTGGGCAAGTGCAACCTGTGCCATGCCAACGCCGGCGCCAACGCCGATTTCGGCAGCGGCAATCTGGGCAATCTCAGCTTCGACACCGGCGTGGAAAACCTGCCCGACACCCCGGCTCGCCTGAGCGGGGAACGCATCCCCCACGATGACGGCTTCGGCATTCCCGGCAACGGCCTGTTCAACACGCCGCCGCTGATCGAAGCGGCCGACACGCCGCCGTTTTTCCATAACAACGCGGCCCAGACCGTCGAGGGCGCGGTCGGCTTCTACACCAGCGCGACGTTCAATCAATCCCCGTCCGGACGCCTGCTCGCCAGCCTCGATCCGAAGGGTGTCGGCATCGCGCTGGACAGCGGCCAGGTGGAAGCGGTGGCGGCCTTCCTGCGCGTCCTCAACGCGCTGGAAAACATCCGGCAAGGCGCCGATCTGCTGCGCGCCGCATCGGGCGCCGGCTACTTCACGTATGCGCAAAATCGGGGCAATCTGGCGCAGGCTGGCAAGGAGATCGGCGATGCCGAGCGGGTGCTGAGCCAGGCCGGACTGCATCCGCGCGCAACGGCCCTGCTCGCTGAATCTGCGCATCTGGCCCGCTGGGCCGGCTATTTAGGCCTCTTCGGCGAACCGCTGTTACAGCGCGCCGTGGCGAAACTCGATGCGGCGCGCGCGGAACTGATCGACGACACGACGCCACGGAGCGCATTCGCGCCAGGGGGCCAACCATGAAACGCATCGTTCTGCTGGCGGCATGCCTACTCGCGCTACCCGTAGCCTACGCACAAAAAGCGGCCGAACAATTCATCCCGCTAGGGCAATCGCCCGGCTTATCGGGCGAGCAGACCTTCATCGGCCGCATCGACGTCTTGAACGGACTCGGCGGCAGCGTCACGCTGAGCAACGAGACCGCAGCAACCGGACCAGTCAAAATCGCGCCGACCACACGCATCTGGCTGGATCGCAGCCGGCTACGCCTGGGCAACGTCAGCGGCAGCATCGCCGACCTGCTTCCCGGCCGCCGCGCCGAGATCAAGTTCGCGGATGCGAACCGACGCGAAGCGGAGTGGATAAAAGTCGAACTGGCCCCATGAACCCGCGCCTACGCTTGTCGTAGGAGCACCTTCCAAGGCGCGATCCCGCAACACTCTGCCGCAGGAATCGGACAACCGACGCATGACCTGGGACATCTTCTGCACTGTCATCGACAACTACGGCGATATCGGCGTGACCTGGCGGCTGGCGCGCCAGTTGGCGGCTGAGCACGCGGTTCCGGTGCGTTTGTGGGTGGACGATCTGCGCGCGTTTCAGCATCTGCGGCCGGAAATCGATGCTGAACTGCCGACACAGCATCTGGCCGGCGTGGAGATTCGGCACTGGACCACACCGTTGGCCGAGGCCGAACCGGGCGAAGTGGTGATCGAGGCGCTGGCCTGCAATCTGCCGGAGGCGTTCGTCGCGCGCATGGCGGCGCGGCAGCCGGCGCCGGTCTGGCTGAATCTGGAATATCTCTCGGCGGAAGATTGGGTGGCCGGCGTGCACGGCCTGCCTTCGCCGCATCCGCGTTTGCCGCTGACCAAGCATTTCTTCATGCCGGGTTATACGGGGAACACCGGCGGGCTGCCGCGGGAAGCCTGGCTGACCGCGACGCGGAATGCTTTTCAAGCCGATGCCGCCGCGCGCGCCGCGTTTTTGCGCGGCCTCGGCTTGCCGCCGTTGCAAGCCGGCGAGTTGCTGGTCTCGCTGTTCAGCTATGAGAACCAGGCCTTGCCGAGTCTGTTGCAGGCGTGGGCGGCAGGCGGCGAACCTGTGCGTGTTCTGCTGCCGGTCGGCAAGGCGTTGCCGGCCATCGCGGCGTGGTTTGGCGAGCGTGTGCCGGAGGCGGATGTCGGCAAGGGATTGCCGACCTACAGTCAGGGTATGGGTGAAGGCGTTGTCTGGCGACGTGGTGCACTGACGCTGCATGTCCTGCCGATGCTCGATCAGGATGCTTACGACCGGCTGTTGTGGGCATGCGATCTGAATTTCGTGCGCGGCGAGGATTCCTGCCTGCGCGCGCAATTCGCGGCGCGGCCGCTGGTCTGGCAAGCCTACGTGCAGGAGGAAGGCGCGCACTTCGCCAAGCTGGACGCGCTTCTGGCGCTGTATTGCGTCGGCATGGACGCGGCTTTGGCCGAACTGACCCGAACCCTCTGGCGGGCGTGGAACCAGGAAACCGCGCTGACCGAATTTTGGCCGCGCTGGCGTGCGGCGCTGCCGGCGCTGACGGCGCATGCGCGGGCCTGGGACATGCATCTGGCGGCGCAGACCGACCTCGCCACAAACTTGCTGAAGTTCTCTCGTAAGTGGTTAAAATAGCGGGCTTTTTTTATATTCCCCTCAGGACACTCCCCGATGAAAACCGCTCAAGAACTCCGCGCCGGCAATGTTGTCATGGTCGGCAAGGACCCGCTGGTGGTGCAGAAAGCCGAATTCCAGAAGTCCGGCCGCAACTCCTCCGTGGTCAAGATGAAATTCAAGAACCTGCTCACCGGCAGCGGTAGCGAAACCGTCTACAAGGCCGACGAGAAATTCGACACGGTGAACCTGGAGCGCAAGGACTGCACCTACTCCTACTTCGCCGACCCCATGTACGTGTTCATGGACGCCGAATACAACCAGTACGAAATCGAAGCCGACAACATGTCCGATGCGCTGCCCTATCTGGAAGACGGCATGCCGCTGGAAGTGGTGTTCTACGAAGGCAAGGCGATCTCGGTGAACCTGCCCAGCTCAGTCGTGCGCGAAGTGGAATACACCGAACCCGCCGTCAAGGGCGACACTTCCGGCAAGGTGCTCAAGCCCTGCCGCATCAAGCCCACCGGCCACACCATCCAGGTGCCGGCCTTCGTGGAAATCGGCGACAAGATCGAAATCGATTGCGCGTCCGGCGAGTACCGCAACCGCGTCAAATAAGCTTTTCCAGTTCCATGCAAAAGGGCGGCGAGGGTTGAACCCTCGCCGCCCTTTTTGTTTGGGTTGCCCCTGGATTCCGCGACCTTCGCCTCAGCCAGCGTCGCTAAATCCCCCTCACTCCCCCTTTTGCAAAGGGGGAAGCCGCCGCTGGAATCCGTGGTGCCGGTATCTATGCCACAACTCACTGCTTGATTTTCTGCAGCCAGCCATCCGCCACCTGGCGGGCTTGGGCAATCTGATCCGGCATCATCTTGTTGGCCTGCATGTTCAACCAGTCGCCCGCCACGGCATGGCCGCCGCGCACGGCGAGGTCGAACCAGGCATAGGCCTGGACGCTGTCTTGCGGCACCGCCAGACCCCGGCTGTAAAGTTGACCAAGCGCGAAATAGGCATCGGCCATGCCCTGTTCGGCGGCTTTTTTGTACCAGACGTAAGCATTTTCGAAACTGGGCTCGGTGCCCTGGCCCTGCTCGGTCATCATGCCGACCTGGAATTGCGACAGCGCATCGCCGTTCTCGGCCAGCGGCATGAACAGCTTGTACGCCTTCGGATAATCGGCGCAGCCATACACGTGCACCGCTTTGTCGTAGTCGCTCTCGGCATGCACGGCGAGGGAGAAGACCAGCCCGACCGCGGCCAGGGACATTCGCACGGGGAATTTCATTACGCTGACTCCGATATTTTGAACCGCCGATTTTCCTCTGCGGCGCTCGCCTCGGGCAAGGCAAGCCGGTTCGAATACAGCCTTACCCCACCTGTCCAACTCAAACCCGCAGCGGCCGATTCGGCAATTCGTTGGCGTTGTCGCCGCGCAGTGGGAAGTGCTGATCGAGCAAGGCGTGGATGCGTTCGATGCCCCGCAGCGCGCCGGCCTCGAACTCGCCGCGCGCGAACAGCGCTTCCATCTCGCGGCAGATCGCCTCCCATTGCGCCGGCTCGACGCGGCCGCGAAAGCCGCGATCGGCGACGATTTCGACATCGCGATCCGCCAGCAACAGATAGATCAGCACGCCGTTGTTGGCTTCGGTATCCCACACGCCGAGTTCGGCGAACACCTGCACGGCGCGTTGCCGCGCAGCGACGCCGCGCAGCAGGGGCGAGACCTCCAGCGCGGCTTCCACGGCAAAGCGGATTTCGCCGTGATGCGTGCGTTCGGAAGCGGTCACCGCCGCCTCGATGCGATCCAGCGCGGCATCCGGGAAGGCCCGCCGCAACAGCCATTGCGGGTAGAGCACATGCTTGAAGATTCGTTTGATATCCATCGCCATCCCCTACCAGCGCCCGGAAGCGCCGCCGCCACCGAAACCGCCGCCACCACCGCCGAAACCGCCGCCGCCAAAACCACCACCGCCTCTGCCGCCAAAGCCTCCCCCGCCAAAGCCGCCGCCGGCACCGCGCAACAGCGTGAACAGGAAAGCTATGACGGCGACGATCAACCCGGCGGCGAGCGAGCCCAGTACCAGCCAGCCGGCGATGAAGGCGAGCGTGCCGGCCACGCCGGCGCCGAGCAGCGGGCCCAGGATCATGCGCAGCACGCCGCCCAGCACGACCGCCGCGATCAGCAGGGTCGGCGCGGCCTCGCCCAGGCCGCCAAACTCGCCCGCATCGCGCTTGGGGGTCGCCGGTTCCGGCAGCGGCTCGCCGTCGATCAGCTGGATCAACGCGGCAACGCCGGCATCGATGCCGCCGGCGATGTCGCCGCGCTTGAAGTAAGGCGTGATGACTTCGGCGATCACCCGCTTCGCGATGGCATCCGGAATCGCGCCCTCCAGGCCGCGCCCGACCTCGATCCGCATGACGCGGTCCTGCATGGCGAACAACAGCAGCACGCCGTCGTCGATGCCCTTGCGGCCCAGCTTCCAGGCATCGACGACGCGGATGGAATACTGCTCGATGGCCTCCGGCTGCGTGCTGGGCACGATCAGCACCGCGATCTGGCTGCCCTTGCGCTGCTCGAACGCCGCCAGTTTTGCTTCCAGCGCCTGCCGCGCCGCCGCAGCAAGCACACCGACCTGGTCAGTCACCCGCGCTTGCAAGGCGGGGATGGCGGTTTCGGCAAGTAATGGAGTTGCCAGAAAAAGCAGGAGAAGCATCAGCACGCCGTAGGCGGTCCGCTTGCGGGCCGAATTGCTCTGCGCGTCCTTCGGCCCGCAAGCGGGCCTCCTACAAGCGGCAACACACCAGCCGAGGAAATCAGTCACACCCGAAAAAACATTCACGGCCTCAATCCCCCGCCAGAAACATCTGCAACAACTCGTTCAGAAAATGCCGGCCCTGCTCGCTCGGGCGGATATTGTCGGGCGTGCGCAGCAGCAGGCCGCGTTGTTCCGCCGCGCGCAACGCGGGTTCCGCCAGCAGCAACGGCAAACCGGTGCGCGCCTCGAACAGGCGCGGATCGAAACCTTCGGTCAGGCGCAACGCGTTCATCATGAATTCGAAAATCCGGTCGTCCCGCGTCAGCGTGCGGGTCTCCGGTGCCGGTGGGCCGGCCTCCGCCAGCATTGCATCCATATAAGCCTGCGGATGCTTGCCGCGCGCCTGCCGTTCGATGCGGTCGTGGCTGGACAGCTTGCCGTGCGCGCCGGCGCCGATGCCGAGGTAATCGCCGAAATTCCAGTAGTTCAGGTTATGCCGGCATTGCTGGCCGGGCCGCGCGAAAGCCGACGTCTCGTAATGCAGATAGCCGGCCGCGGCCAGAGTTTCCTCCGCCAGCGTCTGCATGTCGGCGGCGGCGTCGTCGTCCGGCAACTCGGGCGGCAGGGCGGCGAAGGGCGTGTTCGGCTCCAGCGTCAGGTGATAGGCGGAAATATGCGCCGGGCCGAGCCCGATCGCCGTGTCCAGGTCTTGTCGCGCTTCATCCAGCGTCTGCTCGGGCAGCGCGTACATCAGGTCCAGATTCACCGCCTCGAACAGAGTCAGCGCCGCTTCCGCCGCCGCGCGCGCCTCGTCGGCATCGTGAATGCGCCCCAACGCACGCAAATGGCGTGGGTTGAAGCTCTGGATGCCCAACGACAGCCGGTTCACGCCGGCGGCGCGGTAACCCTGGAAGCGTTCCGCCTCGAACGTGCCCGGATTGGCTTCCAGCGTGATTTCGGCCAGCGGCGAGACGCGCAACAGCGTGCGCGCCGTGGTCAGCAACTGGTCGATGGCGGCAGCGGAAAACAGGCTGGGCGTGCCGCCGCCGATGAAGATACTGCTCACTTCGCGACCCCAGACCTGCGGCAGGCTGTGCTCCAGATCGCGCGTCAGCGCCTGCAGATAGCGTTGTTCCGGGATGTCCCCGCGCAACGCATGCGAATTGAAATCGCAGTACGGGCACTTGCGCACGCACCAGGGCAGATGCACGTACAGCGCCAACGGCGGCGGCGCTTGCAACTGGCCCGGCATGCGGACCTTGGCCGCGCCTCTATAATCGGCGGCGTTGTTCACTTCGCCCTCACCTCGCCGCCCCATGCCCGCAAGCAAACTGGATCTCACCACCTTCCTGCTGTCGTCCGTGCACGACATGAAAAACTCGCTCGGGGCGATGGCGGCGTATCTGGAAGATGCGCTCGCCGAGCCGGGCGTAGCCGGCCCCCCGGTCGACACGCCGGCGCGCCGGAAGACCGCCCAGGCGCTGTATGAGGCGCAACGCGTCAGCAACCATCTGATTCAACTCCTCGCGCTATACAAAATCGACCAGTCATTCTACCCATTCGACCCGCAAGACCGGCCGCTTGCCGATCTGGCCCGCGAAGCGCTGGCGCGGGCGCAACCGCTGGCCGACTCGAAAGGCATCGCGCTCGATTGCGATTGCCCGGAAGACCTGTACGGCTGGATCGATTACGAGCTGGTGTTCGGCGTCGTCGTACAGGCCCTGCACAACGCGCTGCATTACACGCGCAGCCGGGTGTTGCTGACCGCGACAGCGACCGATTTCGGCCTGGCCATCGGGATCGAGGATGACGGTCCCGGTTTCCCCGACTTTCTGCTCGAACAAGGCAACGCCGCCCAGCGCGGCATCAGTTTCGAAACCGGCAGCACCGGGCTGGGCTTGTACTTCGCCAATGTCGTCGCGCACCTGCACAAGGCCGGCGAAAAAACCGGCCACATCCATCTGGAAAACGGCGGTCGCCTCGGTGGCGGCTGCTTCACGCTGGAACTGCCCTGATGTACACACCGACGCAGAAACATAGGCACAGTAGCTGAATCCGACCATGAGCATACGCAATCTGCCGACGCCCGATCTGTCGCGCACCAGCTTTCTGATCATCGAAGACTTCGAAGGCATGCGCGCCATCCTGCGCGACCTGCTCAGCCGCGCCGGCGCCAATCGCATCGCGCTGGCGGCCAGCGCTGCCAACGCCATCCACTTGCTGGAACGGCAGAGTTTCGACGTCATTCTGTGCGATCTGCATCTGGGCCACGGCAAGAACGGCCAGGATATCCTGGAAGAAGCCCGCCATCGCAGCCTGCTGGCGCCGCATGCGGTGTGGCTGATGGTCAGTGCCGAGAAGGCGGCCGAAATGGTCACCGGCACGGTCGAATCGCGCCCCGACGACTACCTGATCAAACCGATCACCGAAACCCTGCTGTTTTCCCGCCTGAGCCGGCAAATGGCGAAGAAACAGGCGCTGGCGCCGATCGAAATCGCCATGCGCGAACACGAATACCTGAAAGCGTTGCGTCTGGCCGACGCCCAACTGGAAGGCAATCAGCCGCACGCCTGGGATCTGAAGCGCCTGAAGGCCGAACTCGCCATGCACAGCGGCGAACACGGCCTCGCCAAGGCAATCTACGACGAAGCGCTGAGTCTGCGCGAACTGCCCTGGGCGCGCCTTGGGCTGGCCAAGATTCACTTCAACGAAGGCCGCCTCGACGACGCCCGCCGCGAACTCAAGGAAATGACCGATCACAACCGCGCCTATCTGGAAGCGCACGATTGGCTGGCACGCACGCTCGACCGGCTGGGCGACCCGGAAGGCGCGCAGAACATCCTGCAACGCGCCCTCACCACTTCGCCGCGCGCACCGTTGCGGCAACTGCATCTGGGCGAAGTCGCGCAACGGCGCGGCGAACTGGATATCGCCACGCGCGCCTTCCAGAACAGCATCGAACTGGCGCGCAATACACCGCTGAAATCGATGCAGGCGTATCTCGCCCTGGCACAAGTCCAGCTTGTGCAAAACAATACCAACGCTGCCCTGAGCACGCTGTCGGCGCTGTCCAGCGACATGCGCGACAGCCCCGCCGCCCACCTGCTCGCCCAAGCCATGCAGATTCCGGTGCGCCTGAAAACCGGTGAACTCGCGCTGGCGAAGGATCTGGCGCGGAAACTGGCGACCGAACTGAAGGAAGAGGCGCAACACCTGCCGCCGGATGCGGTCTTCAACCTGGCCGCGCCGTTGCTCGAACTGGGCGACAAAACCACGGCCAGCGCGCTGCTCGGCAGCCTGATCGGCAACAACCATGAGCACCCGGAATACCTCGAACGCGCCCAGGCCATCTTCACCCGCGCCGGTCTGGAAAACGAAGGCCGCGAACTGGTGCAGAGTGCCGCCCACGCCGCCACCGACATCATGAACCGCGGCGTCAAACTGTCGCGCGAAGGCAAGCTCGCCGAAGCCATCGAACTGACCCGCGAAGCGCGCACCAAGATGCCCAACAACGCCCGCCTGCTGCTCAATCACGCCTTTCTGCTGATCGCCTGGATGGAGCGGCACGGCCGCGAAAAAGCCCTCAACATGGAAGCGCGCGAGTGCATCGAACTGGCGCGCAAACTGAAACCGGAAGAAAAACGCGCCGGCGAATTGCTGACCCGACTGGAACTGCTCGCCAGCGACTTCGCGATTCCAGCTTAGCGAAATAATCGGATGTAGGAGGCCCGCTTGCGGGCCGAACCGCACAGGAGGAATTCGGCCCGCAAGCGGACCTCCTACAAGTTCAACGACCCTTCGCAGTCGTTTTTGTTCGTTTCTTGCCTTAGGTCAAGCCGTCGGCATACAGGTAAACAGCCTTAGTGCCGTTAGATCAGGTCAGGAGTCCGGCATTTCTGCCGCTCCTTTCCTGGAGCAACCAATCATGAAATCGCTGTTCTTGCGCATGCGCCTGGTGCACTGGCTCGGGGTGTTCCTGCTGCTGGCCAATGCCACGTTCTTCACCGACAACCTGCTCGGTTCCATCGTTCAGTACGTCGTTGCGTTGGTCGTACTGCTGCACGATTTCGACGAAAAACGTTGGGGCGTCGATACCGTGCGCCAGGTGTCCGCCTATCTGGCGCACTTCACGGCGAAGGACCTGTCGCGCGAAGCGCGCATCAACGCCCGCTTCAACCAGGAAGTGCATGACATGCTGACGGTGATCGACCAGTTTCGCGAGAACATCCGCGTCGCCCTCAACGAGGTCAAACAGTCCTCCCGGGAAAGCGGCAATGCAGCCCTGGCCTTCGCGCAGACTTCACGCCAGATCGGCCTGCATGTGGAAGAAGAAACCGCGCTGGCCGCGCAAGCCGGCGACAGCGCCGCGATGATCTCGCAGGCCGTCGCCGAGCTGGCCGCCGATGCGGATCGCACCGCGCGCGACATGGCCGCCGCCCGACTGGAACTTGCACAGACACGCAAGGATGTGCACAACATGAGCGAGCAGGTCGGCGAAAGCATCCGCACCGGCGACAGCCTGGCCGAGAAACTGAGCCGCCTGTCCGAGTCCGCTTCCCAGGTCAACCAGGTGCTCACCACGGTCTCCGAAGTCGCCGAACAGACCAATCTGCTCGCCCTCAACGCCGCCATCGAAGCCGCCCGCGCCGGCGAACAAGGGCGCGGTTTCGCCGTGGTCGCCGACGAAGTGCGCAAACTGGCGGAACGCACCCAGCGCAGCGTCGCCGAAATCGCCGGCACGTTGAGCGGCATCAACCAATCGGTGGCCGAAACCACGCAGGAGATGACGCGCCAGTCCGAGGTCTATCGCGGCCTCTCCGCGGCCTCACAAAAAGTCGAGGGCGTCATCGAAAGCACCGCGCAATGGGTGGGCGGCGTGGCGGACATGGTGAAACGAACCGCCGATGTCTCCGCCCAGGTGCAAAACCGCGTCGAACGCATCGTCGGCCAGATTGCCAGCATCCAGACCGCGGCACGGGCCAACGCCGCAGCGGCGGTCGAAATCATCGGCAGCGCCGACCGCATGGCCAGCCTGAGCGATGAATTGAACGGCCGTCTGGCCCAGTTTCAGACCTGAAGGCCGGCGCAATACCCGGCGGCAAGCGAGGCGCGTAGTGAAACTGAAGTCCAAGATCTGGCTGTTGCTCGCTGCGCTGTTGAGCGTGGTATTGGCCATCGACCTGACCTTCAGCTACCAGAAGCTGAAGACCGAGACACGTGCGGAAACCGAATACGATGCCCGCACGATCTACGGCTTCATGATGGCGACGCGCCGGATCTATCAGCAGCAGTTCATCGCCAGCGGCCTGCCGGTCAACGAAAAAACCATCGGCTTTCTGCCGGCGCACTCGTTCTCGCGCATCTCGCATGACTTCGCCAACTGGAACCAGAGCGGCATCGTCTTCAACAATGTGACCGACCGACCGCGCAACCCCGGCAATCGAGCCGACCGTTTCGAACTGGCGGCGATGCGCTGGTTTCGTGACAATCCGCGGGCAAGCGAGCGGATGCTCAACATCGTCACCGACCAGGGCGTCGGCTACCTGCTGTACACCGCGCCGATCCGGATCGAGCCGTTCTGCCTGAAATGCCACGGCGAGCGCGCCGCCGCGCCTCCCAGCATCCGCGACCGCTACGCCACGGCCTATGGCTACAAGGTGGGTGAATTACGCGGCGTCGCGAGCATCCGCATCCCGACGGCAAAATTCCAGGAACGCCTGCTGCGGCTGTGGAGCGGGCAATTGCTGAAAAGCCTGGTCGGTTATGCCGCGTTGCTGTTCGTCCTCGGCTTCATCCTGGAGCGGCTGGTCAGCCGCCGCCTGTCCAGCTTGCAGGAGGGCGCGCAACGCATCGCGGCGGGCGACTACACGACGCGCGTCGACGCCGCCGGCAACGACGAGATCGCCGGCCTGGCCGTTACCCTGAACCACATGGCGGAAGTGGTGCAGCAACGCGATCAATCGCTCGGCAAATTGTCCCTGGCCGTCGAGCAAAGTCCGGAGAGCATCGTCATCACCGACCTTGGCGGCCGCATCGAATACGTCAACGAGGCGTTTGTCCGCATCACCGGCTTTTCCCGCACCGAGGTGCTCGGCGCCAATCCGCGCCTGCTGAAATCGGGCAAGACGCCGCCGGAAACTTATCGCGCCCTGTGGAGCGCCATGCTGCAAGGCAAGGTCTGGCAAGGCGAGTTCATCAACCGGCGCAAGGAAGGCAGCGAATACACCGAGTCCGCGATCATCGCGCCGGTCCGCGCTGCCGGCGTCATCACCCACTACCTGGCGATCAAGCAGGACATCACCGACAGGAAGAAGGCCGAGGCCGAAATCCACAACCTGGCCTATTTCGACCCGCTCACCGACCTGCCCAACCGGCGTCTGTTGCTGGATCGCCTCGGCCAGGCATTGATCGCCAGCAAACGCAGCCAGCTCTACGGCGCGTTGCTGATCCTCGATCTGGACAACTTCAAGACGCTGAACGACACCCAGGGGCACGATGTCGGCGACCAGTTGCTGATCGAGGTCGCACAGCGCCTGATCGCCAACGTGCGCCAGGAAGACACCGTTTCCCGCCTCGGCGGCGACGAGTACGTGGTCATGCTGGAGGGCCTCGGCCTGGATGAGGAAAACGCCGCCAAGCAGGCCGAAGTCATCGCCGAGAAGGTGCGTCTCGCGCTGGCCCAGCCGTATGCGCTCGCCGGCGTCGAACAGATCCATCAAAGCAGCGCCAGTATCGGCATGACCTTGTTTCACGGCCTCGAAAGCTCGACCGATGGCTTGCTCAAACAGGCCGACGTCGCGCTGTACCAGGCGAAGGATGCCGGCCGCAACAAGCTGCGCTTCTTCAACCCGGCCATGCAGGCGGCCATCGACACGCGCAGCGCGATGGAACATGCGCTGCGCCTGGCCATCGGCAGGAACGAACTGCAGCTGTATTACCAGCCGCAGGTCGATGCGCACGGCCGCATCGTCGGCGCCGAGGCCCTGTTGCGCTGGCTGCGGCCCGGCATCGGCATGGTCTCGCCGGCGCAGTTCATTCCGCTTGCAGAAGAAACCGGGCTGATCCTGCCGATCGGCGAATGGGTGCTGCATACCGCCTGCGCGCAGTTGCAGGCGTGGGCCGGCCATGCCGCCAGCCGCGACCTGCAACTGGCCATCAACGTCAGCGCACGCCAGTTCCACCAGGCCGATTTCATCGACCGGATTGCGAACTGCCTGAGTAGCAGCGGCATCGATCCGTCGCACCTGAAACTGGAGCTGACCGAAAGCGTGGTGCTCGACAACGTCGAGGAAGTCGTCGGCCGCATGCAGGAAATCGGCGCCTTGGGCGTCGGCTTCTCGCTCGACGACTTCGGCACCGGCTATTCGTCGCTGTCCTACCTGAAACGGCTGCCGCTGGATCAGCTCAAGATCGACCAATCCTTCGTGCGCGACATCTCCGTCGACCCCAACGACGCCGCCATCGTCCGCGCCATCCTGGCGATGAGCCAGTCGCTCGGGCTCCACGTCATCGCCGAAGGCGTCGAGACCGAGGCACAACGCGATTTCCTGCTGCAGAACGGCTGCACCGCGTTCCAGGGTTACCTGTTCGGCAAGCCGATGCCGATTGCCGAGTGGACGCACGCGGCGTAGGGCGGCTTCGCGCGGCAAGCCGCCTTTCGCCGGGACGGCATCGCGCCTAGGCAGGCGCTCCTACGCACCGCGCCTGCATCATCCCGGTGCGGGCGGATGCCGCCAGCTTGGAATTTCGTAGGATGGGCCAAGCGTAGCGGGCCCATCGCTGTAGGAGCGCCTTCCAAGGCGCGAGGCGGCTCAATCGCGCCTTGGAAGGCGCTCCTACAGGCCGCTACTGTCCTCGCCGAGCCGGCTCATGTCGATATCCATGCAGAACAACAGGGTCGGATGCCCCGGCGTCTTCACCACCGTGTGGCTGGAATAAACCGGCACCGGGCTGCCGTTCTTGTGTTTGAGCAGCAGCCGCGCGGCCGGTATGGCCTGTCCGCTCGCCCACATCGCGCTCACGGCGGCGCGAACCTCCTCCCGCATGGCGGGCGGAATGATCAGGTCGAACAGGTTGCCGCCGAGGGCTTCCTCGGCGGCATAGCCATACAACTTCTCCGAAGCCCGGTTCCAGTAGGCCACCGTGCCGTCGACCAGGTAGCCCTGAATCGCCAGGGCATCGACATCCTCGAACAGCCGATGAAAGCGCTCTTCGCTGGCGCGTAGCGCGTCCTCCGCCTGTTTGCGCTCGGAGATGTCGGTGATGACGCCATCCAGCCAGAGCACTTCGCCCTGGCGGCCATAGGCGGCCTGGCCGCGTTCGTACACCCAGCGCGGCGTAGCGTCGGCGTGCACGATGCGGTATTCGAGGCTGTACGGCGCATGCGCGGCCACCCCTTCCCGGACGACGCGGTCGACCATCGCCAGATCGTCCGGATAAATGATGCTGGCGTAGCTGCGCACCCGGTTGTCTATGAAGTCGCCGAGCGGATACCCGCTCAACGTCTCGATATAGTCGCTCATGAACTGGATCGTCCACTCTGCATCCAGGGCGCAGCGATAGACCGCGCCGGGCAGGCTCTGCACCAGGCTGCGATAACGCTCTTCGCTGTCGCTCAGACGCTGTTTGGCTTCGTGCACTTCCAGCGTGCGGAACACGATATGGCCCGCCGTACGCAACAAGGTCTCGTCATGCTCGTCCCAACGATTGCCGGCGCTGCGGCAGCCGATGCTGACGAAGCCGACCAGGCGGCCGCCGTTCTCGACCGGCACGCTCAACAGAGACTCGATCTTCCCGGCGAGACGTCGGCGCAGATCGCCCATCGCATCCGGCATGTCATCGCGCAGATCGTCCAGATGCGCAAAGCTGAAGGTTTCGCCGCGGCGCAGACGCCCCAGAGCCAGGCGGAATTCGTTCTCCGACAAGGCCTGCATGTCTGCACTCAGGGAAGGCATGCCGAGGGCCAGCCATTCATGCGTCATGTTGTAGCGGGTGCCGCTCGCGTCGAGGCGGAACACGCTGCTGACATCGGCGCCGACCACCCGGCCGATGCGGGCGAGCGACCAATACACTGCATCGTCCGGATCGTCGTCGGCCACCAGTTCGATGCAATGTGTGGCGATATCGGCCAACGCCTGCCGTTGCGCAATGCGTTTGCTCAATTCGACGGTGCGTTCCTGCACCTGGCGTTCCATTTCCGCCGTGACGGCTTCCAGGCGATGCCGCGTCTGCCAGCTCTGGCACAAGGTCCGCGCCAGTTGATAGACCTCCTCGCGGGTAAACGGTTTGCGCAGCATCACGACATCGTGGCCGAGCGCGCGCTGCAATTCGTTGACGTCGTAATCGGAAAACGCCGTGGCGATGACGATGTAGATGGAAGGATCCTGCGCGCGCAGGGCCACGGCGGTCTGCATGCCATCCCAGCCGGGCGGCATGCGCATGTCGATGAAGGCGAGTTGCAGCGGGCAGCCATGTGCCAGCGCGGCCTGCTGCAGTGCCGCCGCCTGTTCGCCCTGCGCTGCCAGGGTAACTTCGAATTCGGCGCTGTTCGTATTGACGGCCGGCACCCCGGAAATCAGCGCTTCCAGCGCGCCGAGTTCGGAGCCCTTCGGTTGCAGGATCTGGCGATAGGTCTCGCGGATGGCCGCGTCGTCATCCACCACCAGGACACGATAGGTCGCACTCGCGTTGACGTTCACTGTTCACTCCTGGCGGGGTTGCCGACGTTGCGTGGCAGCACCATTTCCAGCCTGGCGCCGAGATTGCGGCCCTCGCTGCGCAAGGTGACCTGGCCGCCGCACTCCTGCGCGTACACCGCGACCGAGTGCAGGCCGAAGCCGGTACCGCGCTGTTTGGTGGAAAAGCCGAAGCGGAACAGGTCGTCCTGCGCCGCGGCTTCGAAGCCCTCACCGTTATCGACCACGCTCAGGCGCAAGCGATCACCGCCGAGGGCTTCGGCGCGAATCTCCAGCCGCCCCTGGAAACCGTCGGCCATCCCGCGTGCCTGGATCGCCTCGATGCTGTTCTTGAAGATGTTGGTCAGCGCCTGCAACAGGCGGTTGTGCGACTGGTTGACCTGATCCACGGCGGGGTCGACCTGCAGCGTGACATGAATGCCATGCTGTTTAAACGCGTTGCCCTGCAATTCCAGCGCGGCATGGATCGCCTGGGACAGACTGAAGCTGCTGCGTTGTTGGCTGGGTCGCGCCGCGCTTTGCTGGATATGCACGATATCGGCGATATGGCGCACGCTGGCGACCAGCCGGCGCGAACGTTGGTTCAGCTCATCGGCGGACAGGTGCCGGATCGCCCGCGCCGCCTCCTGCTGGATGACGCATTGATGGCTGGCCAGATCCGCCAGCGTACCGTTCTGGCCGTCCAGACCGGCCTGGCTGTGCTTGGCGTTGGCATCGAGCAGGCTCGCCACGCGCAGCAACTCCGTGCCGGCATGCTCGATGCTTTCGGCGTCCTGGCTGACCGCGGTGATGGCGTTGCCGATGTTGTGCAGCACCGAGGTGCTCATTTCGCCAATGCCGGCCTGGAACGCGCTGAAACGTTCCAGTTCTTCCGCCCGCTTGCGTTCGGTAATGTCGTGGTTGGCGCCGCGCCGGCCCAGGAAGCGGCCGTCGGCGTCGAACAGCGCGGTGCAGATATGTTCGATCCAGCGGTCGCGGCCGTCCCGGTCGCGGATGCGCAGGATCATGACTTCGTGCCTGTTTTCGTTATCCCTCTCGCCCGGCTCGCCGTCCTGGCGGAAGTGTTGCAGCAGATGCGCGCGCCAGGCCGGCAGATCGTCTGGATGCAGCAGGCGCTCCATCAAGGCGGGATCGTCGACGAAATCCTCCGGCGGATAGCCGCACACCGTCCGGCAGGACGGCGAGACATAGACATAGCGGCCATCCGGCCCGAGCCAGTATTCCCAACTGAGCGAGTAGTCGGCCAGGATGCGGTACTGCTGCTCGCTTTGCTTGAGTGCTTGCTCGCGCTGCTCGATCACCGTCGCCATGGCATCGAAACCGCGCGCCAGTTCCGCGATTTCGTCTTGCCTGGTGTCCCCCACGCGGGTGCTGTAACTGCCGCGTGCCATGTTCCGGATGGCGCTGCGCAGTCCCTGAAAACGCTGGATCACGTAGTGATTCAGCAGCAGGCCGAGCGTCAGCAGCATGGCGAGCAACAACACGACTTGTTCCAGCAATCGCTGCTGCCAATGCGCCAACGCGGCGTCGCGACCGCTCTCCACGGGAATGCGGATGCTCATGACGCCGCGCAGGTCGCCGACTCGATAGTCGTAACCGGCGCTGTAACGCTGCCGGATCGTGGGCGGGGCGTCCTGCGCCGCGGCATGGCAGGTCAGGCAATAGGGCTCGGCCCAGATCGGCGCCGTGAAATGGAAGTACTCGCGGCCATCTTCCCGGCTGCGTATCGTTTGCGTGTACTCGGCGGCCTTGGGGTTGGCGCGAAACCAGGCCATCGCGGCGAGCTCGTCGGCATCGGCCTGATTGGCCGGGTTGCGCGGCCGGTCGGTGACGTTGTTGAAACGCACGCCGCTCTTGGTCCAGTTCGGATAATCCTGCGCGATGCGGCTCATCGCATGTGCCGGCAGGAAGCCCAGCGTGTGCTCGTTCAGGGGCAGGCCGCTGGCCAGGAACTGCTTGTGATAGACCCGCCGCGTAGCCATCAGCGCGGCGCGCAGATCGAGCGCCTGCTGGCGCATCTGCTTCTCCGCCGAGCGTTCCACTTCGTAAAAATCGAGCAGAATGCCGGCGCCGCTGACAAGGCTGACGACGATGCCGAGGATCAGCCAGATCTTGAGTTTGAAGCTCATGCTTGCGCGGTCTTGTTGAGCAGAACGCGAACATGTCGCAACAGGACGTCGGCATCCACCGGCTTGGCCAGGAAGACGCGAATGCCGGCCCGGTTGACGGCATCGACCACCACGGCCTGTTCGTCGGTGCCGGAAAGCATGATGCTGGGCACCTCGGGATAGAAACGCCGGATGCGCTCCAGAATCTCGACGCCGGTGGTGTGTTGCAGGTAGTGATCGGACAGGATCAGGTCGATGGCCTCGCTGCCCATGCGGCTCAGTGCGGTATCCAGATCCTCGGCGAGATAGACCCGATAGCCGGCATCCTGCAGGACGTCGTGCAGCAATGCCGCTTCGACCGGGTCATCCTCCAGCAGCAGCAAGCCCTGGCTCGGCAAATTCACCTGCAAATTGGCCGGGCGCAGATCGCTGCGCAGCATGACGCGGCTTTCCACCTCTTCCGGCACGGCGGGGCGGCAGAGCAGGTAGCCCTGCAACTGGTCGCAGCCATACCGGGCCAGGAAACGCAGTTGCGATTCGGTCTCGACGCCCTCGGCCAGCACACGCATGCCGAGGTTGCGCGCCAGATCGATGGTGGAGCGAACGATGGCGGCGTCTTCCGGATCGCGGTTGACGTTGCGGGTGAACATCTGGTCGATCTTCAGCACGTCGAATGGGTAATGCTTCAGGTAACCCAGACTGGAATAGCCGGTGCCGAAGTCGTCCAGCGCCAGGCCGACGCCCATGCGCTTGAGATCGCGCAGGGTTTGCGCGGCCAGTTCCGGGTTGGCCAGCAGCGACGACTCCACCACTTCCAGCTCCAGCAGATGCGCGGGCAGGCCGCTGCTGGCCAGCGCCACGGCGACATCGTCGAGCAGATGCCCGGAAGTGACGTGGTCGGAAAAGATGTTGACCGCCACCCGCAACGGCCGCTGCCGGTCCATCCATTGCCGGGCCTGGCGGCAGGCGGCGTGCAGCACCCAACGGCTGACCGGCTCGGCCAGGTCGGTGCCTTCGACGACGTGGATGAAACTGCCCGGCGGCACCACCTGGTCGCCGCGGCGCCAGCGGATCAAGGCTTCGGCCGCGACGATACGGCCGCTGGCGGTATCGATCTGCGGCTGGTAAGCCAGGAAGAACTCTTCACGCGCCAGCGCTCCGCGCAAGGCCAGCTCGGTCTCGAACCAGTCGGCGACCTTGGCCGCCTGGCGTTGATCGTAGAAGCGCACCTGATTGCCTTTGTCGGCTTTGGCGCTACGCATGGCATCCTCGGCCGCATGCAACAGTGCGCCGGCCTCGTTGGCATCGGTCGGATACAGCGCCACGCCGATGCTCAATGTCAGCGCCACCGATTTGTCGCCGCCATCGATGGCAATCGGCTCGCGCATGCTGTCGCGCAAATGGGCTGCGGTTTCGATGGCGTCATGGGTTTCCCGGACGCCCCGGCGCAGCACCGCGAACTGGTCCGCGCCCTGGTGCGTCAGCAGACAATCGTCGCCCAGCAAGCCATCCCAACGTCGCGCCAGGGCCAGCAGCACCTGATCGCCCACCGCCCGGCCGAGAGTCTCGTTGAGCTGGGCGAAACGGTCGATGTTGAACACCAGCAGGGCCAGATGCTGGCCTTCCGCGTCGCTGGACTGACTGTCCTGCTCGATGCGTGCCAGCAGCGACTGCACATTGGGCAGACCGGTCAACTGCGAGTGCTTGCTCTGGTAGTCGAGTTTGGCCTGCAAGGTGAAGCCGGCGGAAAGATCGGTGGCGACGGCGATGTACTGGATGGTCTGGCCATTGCCGTCGCGCACTGCGCTGATGCCCAGCCATTCCGGATAGATCTTGCCGTCCTTGCGCCGGTTCCAAATTTCACCGCTCCAGTGGCCTTGCGCCAGCAATGCCGACCACAACGCCGCATAGAAAGCGGCATCGTGCCGCCCCGACTGCAGGACGCGCGGATTCTTGCCGAGCACTTCGGCCTCGGCATAGCCGGTGATGCTGGAAAACGCCGGATTCACCGCCTGGATGGCGGCGCGCGCATCGGTAATCATGATGCCGTCGCGCGTGTTGTCGAACACCAGGGCGGCCTGGCGCAAACGTTCTTCCGCCCGCTTGCGCTGACCGATGTCGCGGGTGAAGGCGAAGATGCGGCCGCCGGCCATCGACGAGAAACTGGTGTTGAGTTCTACATCCCAGACGCTGCCGTCCTTGCAGCGGTGCCGCGTCTCGAACAGGTCGCTGCCGGTGGCGATGACCTGTTCGATATGGCGTCGGATGGTTTCCGCATCTTCCCGTGCTTCCAGATCGCTGACCCGCATCGCGAGCAATTCTGTGCGGCTATAGCCGGAACGGTTCACATACGCGTCGTTTACTTCCAGCAAGCGCCCGGCGAGATCCACCACCCAGAAACCGTCGACGGAAGTCTCGATGACGCCGCGGTAGAGGGCCTCGCGTTCCTGCAACGCCTGTTCGGCACGGATGCGTTCGGTGACATCGGTGCCGACGCCGACCATGCACATGGGTTTGCCGGCGGCATCGCGCACCAGGCGGGTGCGCAGATCGACGATGCTCTTGCTGCCATCGGACTTGACGTTGACCAGTTCGCCGCGCCAGGCGCCCTGTTCCAGCGTGACACGCGCGATCTCGCCCTGGGTCGCGTCGGCTTCCGGCTCATTGCCCAGGATGTCGACATGCTGGCCGATCAAGGCTTCGCGCGGATAGCCGGCGCCACGAATCTCTGACGCATTGACGTAGGTGATGACGCCGTTCAGATCGGTCACGGTGACGTGATCCTGAATCTGATCCAGCACCAGGGCCTGCATGCGCAGATCCGCCTCGACCCGTTTGCGCTGGGTGATGTCGCGGAACAACAGGTGGCCGTAGGTCAGGCCGCCGATTTCGATGACATGCGCGGTGACCTCGACCGGAAAACGGCTGCCATCCTTGCGCTGGTGCTCGGTTTCATACGTCTGCGCGCCGGTCGCCGGCGATTCGTCGGCACGCCAGGCTTCGTCGCGCGCCTCCGGCGGCTGCAACAGGCTGACCGGTTGGCCTTTGACTTCCGCCGGCGTGTAGCCGTAACAGGTCATGACCCGCTCGTTGACCTCCTCAATGCGGCCTCTGGCGTCGACCAGCAGAATGACGTCGCTGGCATAGCGGGACAGATAGTCGTAGCGCCGCTCCAGAATCCGCCGTTCGACCTCCTGGCCGAGCAGTTGCACACGCTGGTGCCGGATCTGGACGCGCCACCAATACCCGATGAACAGGCCGCTGAGCAGCACCAGCGAAGCGGTCCCCAATGCGGAGAACAGCGCGATGCGGTAGACCGGCGCATCCACTTCGGATTGATCCAGTTTGACCAGGAGGCTCCAGGGGCTGCCGGGAATCCGATTGCCATAGGCGAGCACAGGATTGCCGTGAAAATCCTCTGACAGCGGCAGCAGGCCGCTCTCGCCGCGCAGGATTCTGGCCGATGCCAGATGCGGCTGCCGTTGCGCTGAAATCAGGTCCTGCGGCTCGTGCCCCCGGCTGGCAAACAGGATATGAACTCGATCGCCTTGCAGGCGGGCCAGCACGGTCTCGCCGCTGCGACTGGGCGCCGGCCACTGGCCAAGCGGGGCAAACAGGCTGGCGCGCGGCGAAATGGCGATAAACGCCGCGCCCACCGTGCGCGCCCCTTCGCCCTGCCCTTTCAGCAGCGGCACCATCATGCCCAGCAACATTTCGTTCCGGCCCGGGCCGTGCCGATGGAAATCAATCAGGATGGACGCGCGTCGTTGCATCGCCAACCTCGCCTCTGCCTCGTGCTGAACCATGAACGGGTCGGCGTGATCGCTGTAGCGGTACTGTCCCGAGACGTCGAACAGGCTGACACTGTGGAAGCCGAACGCGGCCTGAAATCCGGCCACGCGCGCCTGGATGCGAGCGACCTGGGCGGGATCCTTGAAACCGCTGTCGGACCAGGCGGCGAAGTGATCGGCGACCTGCCCCCCCTGGCCGAAGAACTCGGTGGCGGCGCGCGTCGTCGCCAACCAGCGGCTGACCTGAGCGATGCGGAATTCACCGATTGCGCGCAGTTGCGCTTCCATGTGGGCACGGGTCTGGTCGCGCTGGTTCTGGTAAGTGGCGATTCCGATCAGGATCAGGCCGACCACGCCGGCGGCGAAGGCGAGCAACGGCAACCAGAGCCGTGGCGGCGGGGCGATCGGGGTCGCGCTCATCGGCCGCTACGCATCATCCACGTGGCCACGACGATGGCGTGCATGCATTCCAACGTGATCTGTTTCACCAGCGCGGCTCCTTCGGAGGTTGGCTGAGGGGCCGGTGCTTGAGCCAAGCATCGCCGCTCCAGATGTCCAACATCAGTTTACGGTGCCCATCGCCGCCGATGTGCTTGGCCTTGATCGAAATTCGATAATGTTGGAGCAGCGTCAACGCCATTTCGATATTGCGCTCGCCAACATTCATCTCGTTTCTTTGGCATTTCAGCGGGAACATGTTGGCGCCGCCGAACACCTTGGCCTGAAACTCGGCCGGATCGGCGCCCAGATTCCGGATGTTCTGCATCAGCAACAGCATGGCTTCGTCGCCGTAGCGACCGTCGTAGCCACCCCCTGCGGGGGGGGCGCCGCGCGAGGGCAACATGTAGTGGCACATGCCGCCGACCCGCAAGCGCGGGTTCCATACCGTGATGGAGACGCACGAACCCAGCAGCGTAACGATGCGCGTCGTGGCGTCGCCGAAGTGGAAATCGCCAGGGTGCAGGAAGATTTCGCGGATACCCGCGACGGGCGCACTAGAGATGTTGCTTGCGGCTGTGTTCATGCCCATTTCCCGGGTTCGTTCTGGTTCGCGGCCGCGGCAGCGTCAGAACTCGAAATAACGCCGGCCTGCGTGGCGCAACTTTGCGCGCAGTCGAATGAAATCCGGGCACAGCTTCGCCACCTCGCGCCAGAACGCCGGCGAGTGGTTGCGTTGCGGGAAATGGGCGAGTTCATGGCAGACGACGTAATCGAGTTCTTCCGGGCTGGCCTTGATCAACCGCCAATTCAGACTGACCACGCCTTTCGGCGACAGACTGCCCCAGCGGGTACGGGCATCGGACAGACGCAACGGCGGCAACGGCAAGCCGGCGCGGGCGGCGTGCCAGGCCAGACGTTCGGCCAGCAACGCACGCGCCTGCTGCCGATACCACTGCCGGATGGCGGCTTCGACCAGATGTTCGCCGGCGGCGCAGACCAGTTCGTCGCCCTCCACACGCACGCTCGGGCGTCCGGCCGCGGCTTGCACGCGCAGGGTCAGGCTGCCGCCTTGCCAGGGCAGCACGGTGCCGGTTTGCCACGGCATGCTGTCAGACCGGGCCGCGGCGAGCCGTTCGCGCAGCCAGTCGGCATGGCGCAGCAGAAAACGGTCGATATCGGCTTGCGGCAATTGCAACGGCGCATTGACCGCGATTTCGCCGCGCTCGGACACGCGCAAAGCCAGGGTCCGGCGCGCAGAACTGCGTTTCAGCCGATAGCTGTGGGCATGGTCGGCCAGCGGCAGCGGCAGGATTTCTTCCCGCCGCGTCGCCGGCCGCGCGGTTGGCGGCTTCCTGCGTCCGAAAAAACTCAACGCAAGCCTTGCCGCGCCATGCTGCGGCGCAAGTAGGCGATCTGCGTCTGCAACGGCAACTCCTTCGGGCAGACGTCGTGGCAGCCGAGCAGGCTCATGCAGCCGAACACGCCAGTGTCGTCGCCGACCAGATCGAAGAAATCGGCATCGTTGCGCGTATCGCGCGGGTCGAGCCGGAAGCGGGCGATCTTGTTCATGCCGACCGCGCCGACGAAGTCCGGCCGCATCTGCGCGGTGCCGCAACCGGCGACGCAGCAGCCGCATTCGATGCAGCGGTCGAGTTCGTAAATGGCCTCGGCCAGGGCCGGCTCCATGCGCGCTTCCAGCGCATCGAGATCGGGCTCCGCCGGCAGATGCAGCCAGGCTTGCAGCCGTTCGCTCATGGCGCGCATCCATTTGCCGGTGTTCACCGACAGATCGGCGATCAGCTCGAAGCCGGGCAGCGGAAACAGCCCGATCTCGGCCGGCAGCTGCGCAGTCAGCGTGCGGCAGGCGAGGCCGGGGCGGCCGTTGATCACCATCGCGCAGGAACCGCAGACGCCGGCACGGCAGACGAAATCGAAATTCAGACTGGGATCGAGCGTCTCGCGGATACGCGTCAGCGCGATGAACAAGGTCATGCCCGGCGTTTCTTCCAGTTGGTAGGTCGCCACATGCGGCTGGCTGGTGGCATCGCGCGGGTTGTGGCGAAACACGTTGAAGATGAGGATTCGGGGACTCATGACATCTCACAAGTAGGGTGCGCCGTGCGCACCATGCGACATGGATCGGTGCGCACGCACCCTGCAAAACTCATGGCAGCGGTTCGCCCAGACGTGCGTTGCGCGTGCGATAGCGTTCCGGCAGCAGTTGTTTGAACGACATCAACGCGGGTTGCAGCTTGTGGCGGTCGACATGGCCGGCACGCATTTCGTCGACTTCGGCCTGGCGCAGCGCGCTGTGCGGATGTTCGACGATGTTCTTGACGCCGTAACCGCGGAAGCCGGGCGGCAGTTCCATATGCGAAATGTCGAGCACTTCATAATCCAGGCTGGGCTGCGCGTCGCCCTCATGCCAACTGGCCAGCGTGCGGTTGAGCCAGTCGCGGTCGTTACGGGCGGGGAAATCCTCGCGGAAATGCGCGCCCCGGCTTTCCGTGCGCTGCAACGCGCCCAGTGCCACAGTCAGCGCGATCTTCAACATGCGCGGCAGGCGGTAGGCCAACACCAGTTCCGGATTGGCGTCGAGGTTGGTTGCGCGCACGCCGACCTTCCGGCTGCGCGCCAGCAATTCGGCCAGTTCGGCGACGGCGCTGTCCAGGTCGGGGCCGTTGCGGAACAGACCGACCTTGTCGGTCATGATCTGTTCCATGCGCGTGCGCAAAGCGACCGCGCTTTCACTGCCCGCGCGCGCCGCCAGCGCAGTCAGGCTGGCCTGCTCGCGCTCGACGAATTCGCGCGCCAGCGCCGGGGAAAGATCGCCCTGGCCCAGACTGGACTGGCAGTAATCGGCGACGTATTCACCGACCAGCATGCCGGCCACCACGGTTTCCGCCACCGAGTTGCCGCCCAGGCGGTTGAAGCCGTGCATGTCCCAACACGCCGCCTCACCGCAGGAAAACAGGCCGGACAGCCAGGGCGATTCGCCGCGATGGTCGGTGCGCACGCCGCCCATCGAGTAATGCTGGGTCGGCCGCACCGGAATCGGGTCCTTCGCCGGGTCGATGCCGAGGAAATAGCGGCAGATGTCCTTCACTTCGCGCAGGTTCTTGTCGATGTGCGCCGCGCCCAGATTGCTGATGTCGAGCCACAGGTGATCGCCGTAGGGCGAGGCGACACCCTTGCCCGCGCGCATGTGTTCCGCCATGCGGCGCGAAACCACGTCGCGCGAGGCGAGTTCCTTCTTCTCCGGCTCGTAATCCGGCATGAAGCGGTGGCCGTCTTTATCCAGCAGCAAGCCGCCGTCGCCGCGACAGCCTTCGGTGACCAGGATGCCGGCCGGCACGATGGCGGTGGGGTGGAACTGCACCGCTTCCATGTTGCCCAGGCGGGCGACCCCGGTTTCCAGCGCCAGCGCCGCGCCCATGCCTTCGTTGATCAGCGCGTTGGTGGAGATGCCGTAGATGCGGCCATAACCGCCGGTCGCCAACACGGTTGCAGTGGCAAGGTAGGCGCTCAGTTCGCCGCTGATCAGGTCGCGCACCACGGCGCCCTGGCAGCGATGGCCGTCGTGGATCAAGGCCATGACTTCCTTGCGCTCGTGCACCGGAATCGCTTCGGCAATGACGCGGTCGCTCACCGTGTACAGCATGGCGTGGCCAGTGCCGTCGGAGGTGTAGCAGGTGCGCCATTTGCGCGTACCGCCGAAATCGCGCGCGGTGATCAGGCCGTGCGCGGCCTCCTTTTCGGTCAACGTGACGCGCTGGCCGTTGATCACCACTTCACGCTCGCCGCGCTGCACGCGGTTCCAGGCCACGCCCCAGGCCGCCAGTTCGCGCACTGCTTTCGGCGCCATGTGCGCGAACATCCGCGCGACGCGCTGGTCGCAGCCCCAGTCGGAACCGCGCACGGTGTCCTCGAAATGCACGTCCTCGTTGTCGCCCTCGCCCTTGCTGCCGTTGGCCAGACTGGCCTGCATGCCGCCTTGCGCGGCAACCGAATGCGAACGCTTGGCCGGCACCAACGACAGAATCAGCGTTTCCAGGCCGCGCCGCTTGGCGCCGATGGCGGTACGCAGACCGGCGAGGCCGCCGCCGACGACAAGGACATCGGTATGGACGATCTTCATGGCGCGACTTTCATGGCGGCGGGGACATAGCGTTCACCGATCTGCGGCGCATGTTCGATACCGAGCTTGATGTACGCCGCCAGCGTCAGCAGGCCGAGCACCAGGAAGAACACCGTGAATGCCCATTTCATGCGTTTAAGTTTGCGCCGGGCACCGGCGGGATCAGAGAAGTCGCCCCATTTCACGGCCAGCCGATACAGGCCGATGCCACCATGCAGCTCGACCAGGAACAACAGGATCAGGTAGAGCGGCCACATCATGCCGCTCCAGACCCGGTCGGCGGATTCGTAGGGGCCGATCAGCTCCGGGTGCGTCATCATCAAATACAGATGCACCGGCGCCAGAAAGAACATGCCGAAACCGGTGATGACCTGAACGAACCAAAGTGTGGTGTCTTCGTGCCGCATCGCCCGCATGTGCGCCCAGTAGACGCGATGCTGCCGCCATTGCGCCGGAAACTTGCGCAACGCCAGCCAGGCATGCACGACGAACAGCGCGAAGATGCCGGCGACGAACAGCGAAACCAGCCAGGGCAGGCCGTAGCCGAAAAAGAAATAGCCCTCGAAGAAGCGCGCCACGGTCCACATGGCATCTTTGCCGAGCAGGATGGAGGAGACGAACAGCATGTGCAGCCACATGAACAGCCCGAGCAGCAGGCCGCTGACGCTTTGCAGCAAGTCCATCCGAGCTGGCCAGGGACCGGGTTTTTCAGTTGCGGGCATGAGCGTATTCACGACAACGAAATCTTGTTGGAATGTTACGCCGTAAGTGCTTACTTGCATGCGTTTGCGTCAGCAGCGAGAGCCGATCGAATGCAGCAGGACTTATGCAAGTAAGCACTAAATCCCACGCATGGCGTCAAGGATCCAGTTTTCGCTCTCGGCCAGCACGTGCATGGCTTTGCGGCCCGCGGTCGGAATCGGCGCGCCGATCTTGACGACGATTTCGCCCGGATATTTGAGGAAACCGTTCTTCGGCCAGAAACGGCCGGCGTTGTGCGCCACCGGCACCACCGGCACGCCGGCCTTCACCGCCAGCCAGGCGCCGCCGATCTGAAAGCGCCCGTCTTCGCCGGGTGCCACGCGCGTCCCCTCCGGAAAGATCAGTACCCAGAAGCCCGTTTTCAGGCGTTGCCGGCCTTGCGCTTCGATCTGCTTGAGGGCTTCCCGCGCCGCGCCGCGATCGATGGCGATCGGGCTGAACAGAGCCAGGCCCCAGCCGAAAAACGGGATGTAGAGCAGATTTTTCTTCAGCACAAACGACAGCGGCGGAAAGATTTGCTGAAACACGATGGTTTCCCAGGCCGACTGGTGTTTGGACAGGATGACCGCCGGCTCGGCAGGCAGGTTTTCCAGGCCTTCGACGCGATAGCTGATGCCGACGATCACCCGCGCCAGCCAGTTGACGATCCAGCTCCATTGCGAAATCACCCGATAGCGGGCCATCGCCGGCAACGGAAAAGTCATCAAGGTAATCAGGCTGAACGGAATAGTCATGACCGCTTTGACCAGCAGAAATATCAGGGAACGCAGAAAAATCATGAGTGGGGTTTTCTCAGGTCGAAGCACTGATGATGGCTTGCGCGGCTTGCGCAAGATTCTCGAATACCGGCACGTTGGCGGGCAATTGACCGCCCTCCAGCGTGCGCATGCCTTTGCCGGTTTTCACCAGCATCGGGCGGGCGCCGGCGGCGATGGCGGCCTGGACATCGCGCAAGGCATCGCCGACCGCATGCACGGACTGAAGTTCGATGTGAAAGCGCGCGGCGATATCGAGGAACAGACCGGATTTGGGTTTGCGGCACTGGCAACGCGAATCGGCGGCATGCGGGCACAGGAACACCGCGTCGATGCGACCGCCGGCAAGCGCGACGAGTTTGTGCATCTTGGCGTGGATGGTGTTGAGCGTGGACATGTCGAACAAACCGCGCCCAACGCCGGACTGGTTGGTCGCCACGACCACGCGAAAACCGGCTTGGTTGAGCTGCGCGATGGCTTCCAGGCTGCCTGGAATGGGGTTCCATTCGCGCGGATTCTTGATGAACTGATCGGAGTCGAAATTGATGACGCCATCGCGATCGAGGATAACTAGCTTCATGGTCGCTCCTGCAACGGGTCGGGTGAATCATTTTGAGCGCGGCCGGCAGTGCGCTCAAGCTCGCGCAACGCAATCGGATCTGCCGCCAGTTCGACCCGGTTACTGCCCTTGGCCCTGGCCAAGGCAAGTGCGGCATCGGCGCGCCGCATGAACGCTGCGGTGGTCTCGCCGGCACACCATTGCGCCAGGCCGACGCTGACGCTGACATAGACCGAAGCTTCCGGCAGACGCAGCGGTACTCGATGCAGTTCGGCGCACAGGCGTTCGGCCAGTTGGCGGCCGCTGCGGATATCGGTGTCGTGCAGCAGCGCGGCGAAGGAGGCTTCGCCCAGGCGCGCCAGACTGTCGCTGCGCCGCAGCACATGCTGGCAGACGCTGACCACGTGCTTGAGGACGGACTCGCTATGGTGATGGCCGTAGGTATCGTTGATCTGCTTGAAATAATCGACGTCGAGTACCAGCAAGGACACCGGTTGCGGCGACGTCGACCTATCCGCGCCGGGGCCGGCGTGGATGGCGTCTTCGATCAAGTCCAGGAAATGGCGCAGATTGGCGGCGCCGGTGAGCACATCGCTTTGCGCCAGCACGTCCCGTTCGGCTTGCAGGCGAGCGCGCAGCTCGCGTTCGCGATCCAGTTCGAGCTGGATGTGGCGGCGGCATTCCGCATCGACGAATTCCTCGCGCATGCGCCGACTTTTGCGGTAGGCCGCGCGCGCGCCGAACAGATTGGTTGCGGAGAAGAGGACGCCCAGATTGAGGAATTCGCGCGCGGAAAACTGAAAATGCGCGTTCATCAGATAGACGAAAATCAACGTGCTGCCCAACGCCAGCCCCAACGCGGGAAGAAACCGGTTCGGCACGAAGATGTAAATTCCCAGCAACAGCAACATCATGCTCATGCCGTGCCAGCCGGGCTCGTAGGGGCGCAGCAAGGTCATCGAGAGAAACCCGATCAGGGCGACGAACTCCACCAGGGTCGGCGTGACGCCATCCATCAGCGAACGCCAGTAATGCGCCGCGCTCCACACGACGACCAACGCCACCACACCGATCACGATGCGGCCATTGAACAACGTGCTGAATTCCTCGCCCGGCCCCAGCGCCAGGTAATCGCTCACCGCCAGCAGCAGACTGATCAGTACACCGAAACCGAATGCGAAACGGGTGTCGCGCACCACAGAATCGTGACACGCGGCACGGAATACCAGTTCCGTGTCGCTATCGACAAACTCCGCGGTGAAACGGGAGATGCGAAAGTCGGTTTTGCTATCGGTCGCGGTCGCCGCGGTCGCAGGCATGGGCGTTGGCGGCTATTTCCCGGACAGCTGGGAAATATCCGCGACGCTGTTCATCAGGCCGCCCAGACTGCCCAGCAAGCCGAGGCGGTTGGCGCGCACCAACGGCTCCTCGGCCATAACCATGACCGAGTCGAAGAAGCGGTCGACCGGCTCGCGCAGGCTGGAGAGCTGCATCAAGGCACCGGTGTAGTCGAGATTGGCGAGGGCGGCTTCGACACCGGGCCGCAACGCCGTCACCGCGGCAAACAAGGTATGTTCGGCCGCTTCCTGCAGCAGCGCGACATCGACCGAGCTAGCGGCCGTTTCCGCCTTGCGCAGAATGTTCTGGATACGCTTGTTGGCGGCGGCCAGCGCTTCCGCTTCCGGCAGGCGACCGAATTCCGCCACCGCCGCCAGCCGCGCCGGCACCTGATCGATGCGGGTCGGGCTCTGGCTGACCACGGCTTCGACCTGATCGGGCGCAGCGCCCTGGTCTTTCAGAGAGACACGCAAACGTTCCTGCATGAACTGGAACACGTCGAGCGCGACGCTGCTGGCAACCTGATCGGCAGCAAACTGCGCCCGCGCCAGTTCCAGCAATTGCATCAGATCGAGCGGCAGCGCGCGTTCCATCAGCATGCGCAAGACGCCCAGCGCGGCGCGGCGCAACGCGAACGGATCCTTGTCGCCGGTGGGCGTGAGGCCGATGCCGAAAATGCCGACCAGCGCATCGAGCCGTTCCGCCATCGCCACCGCCAGCGCGATGTTGTCCAGCGGCAGGCTGTCGCCGGCGAAACGCGGCTGGTAATGGTCGCGAATGGCATCCGCCACGCGCGTATCTTCGCCATCGTGCAGCGCGTAATAGCGCCCCATGATGCCTTGCAGTTCGGGGAATTCGCCGACCATGTCGGTGATCAGATCGGCCTTGGCCAGCATCGCGGCGCGCGCCGCCAGTTCGGCATCCGCGCCCAGTTCCCGCGCGATGGCGGCGGCCAGCTTGCTCAGGCGTTTGACGCGCGCGCCCTGGCTGCCCAGCTTGTTGTGATACACCACGTTGTCGAGCAGTTCGACGCGCGACGCCAGCGGCTTCTTGCGATCCTGGTCGAAGAAGAACTTGGCATCGGCCAGGCGCGGCCGCACGACCCGTTCGTTGCCGCCGATCACCGCCGACGGATCGGCCGGCGAGATATTGGACACGATCAGGAAGCGGTTGGTCAGCTTTCCAGCCGCATCCAGCAGCGGGAAATATTTCTGGTTCGCCTTCATCGTCAAAATCAGGCATTCCTGCGGCACCTGCAGGAACTCCGCCTCGAACTCGCACAGCAGCACATTCGGCCGTTCGACCAGCGCGGTGACTTCATCCAGCAAGGCATCGTCATGCAGCGGCTGTACACCGCCGCCCACCTGGGCGGCCGCATCCCGCAACTGACGCTCGATTTCCGCGCGCCGTTCGGCAAAACCGGGAATCACCGCGCCCTCGGCCTGCATCTGCGCGGCGTAGCTGTCGGCAGTTTCGATGCGCAGCGGATGCTTGAGCGCTTCGAAACGATGGCCTTGCGTCTCGCGGCCGGCATTCAGGCCCAGAGTCGCAACCGGCACCACATCGGCGCCGTACAGCGCCACCAGCGCATGCGCCGGGCGGACGAAGTTCACCGAAGTCCAGCCATCGGCCAGTTGATAGGTCATCACCTTCGGGATCGGCAGCTTGGCCAGCGCTTCGTCGAGCGCCTTCTGCAAGCCGGCAGCCAGTTCGACGCCGGGCGCGACGGTATCGAAGAACAGCGCCTCGGCCTTGCCATCCGGCATCCGCTTGAGTTGCGCCACAACCGATGCATCCAGACCCATTGCAGCCAGTCTTTTCAGCAAGGCCGGCGTCGCCTGGCCTTCCGCGTTCAGCGCGACGCTGACCGGCATCAGCTTGTGCAGCAGCGGCTTGTCGGCGGCACGGGCGGCAACCTGGCTGACATGCGCGGCGAGACGGCGCGGCGAGGCGTACGGTGTGACGACGCTGTCGGCACCGGTCAGGCCTTGCGCCTGCAATGTATCGGCCAGGGTCTGGGCAAACGCCGCGCCGAGTTTCTTCAGCGCTTTCGGCGGCAGTTCTTCGACGAACAGTTCAACAAGTAGATTCTTCGTACTCATATGCGGAAATCTCTGTTTAACCCGTCACCCCGGCGCAGGCCGGGGTCCAGGTCGTTGACTTCTGGATTCCGGCCTGCGCCGGAATGACGGTATGGATTGCTGACACGCTTCACGCCGCCTTCTTTTCGATCTGCGCCAGCACTTCTTCCGCCCACTCCTTCGGCGCCATCGGGAAGCCGAGACGGGCGCGGGAGTCGAGGTAGCTCTGCGCCACGGCGCGCGCCAGATTGCGGATGCGGCCGATGTAAGCGGCGCGTTCGGTCACTGAAATGGCGCCGCGCGCATCGAGCAGGTTGAAGCTGTGGCCGGCTTTCAGCACCTGTTCGTAGGCCGGCAAGGCGAGTTTGTTTTCCATCAGGTTCTTCGCCTGCTTTTCGTAGGCGTTGAACGCGGTGAGCAGGAACTCGACGTCGCTGTGCTCGAAGTTGTAGGTCGATTGCTCGACCTCGTTCTGGTGGAACACGTCGCCGTAACTGACGCCGGGCGAATATTCCAGATCGAACACGTTGTCGACGCCCTGCAGATACATGGCCAGACGCTCCAGGCCGTAGGTGATTTCGCCGGTGATCGGCTTGCAATTGATGCCGCCGACCTGCTGGAAATAGGTGAACTGGGTGACTTCCATGCCGTTCAGCCAGACTTCCCAGCCGAGGCCCCAGGCGCCCAGCGTCGGGTTTTCCCAGTCGTCCTCGACGAAGCGGATGTCGTTCTGCTTGAGGTCGAAGCCAAGCGCTTCGAGCGAGCCGAGATACAACTCCAGAATGTTTTCCGGCGCCGGTTTCAGCACCACCTGGAACTGGTAGTAATGCTGCAGGCGGTTCGGGTTTTCGCCGTAGCGGCCGTCCTTCGGCCGCCGCGACGGCTGCACATAAGCGGCCTTCCAGGGCTCCGGCCCGAGCGAGCGCAGGAACGTGGCGGTATGGCTGGTGCCGGCGCCGACTTCGAGATCGTAGGGTTGCAGCAAGGTGCAGCCCTGTTCGCCCCAGAAGCGCTGGAGCGTGAGGATGATGTCCTGGAAAGCGGGCATGGTGGTTTGCGGGATTGAAAAAACCGGCGGATTTTAACCTTGATGCGGCAGTTGAACGCGCAGCGGCCAACCTCGATTACTGGACCTCCGACGCGGCCTTGCGAGGCATCGCCGGCTCACTATGCTGAAAACAGGACATACCGTTTTAACGAGGCGGAGAAAAGCATCGGCGGGAGGTCGCCATGCGCTACTTGATCAGTCGTTGTACGCGGCATCGCAAGCTCGCTTTCCAGCGGTGTTCGGTGCGGTCGACAGCTTGCCGTCCCTCGACCCGAAATTTCCAGCACAGCAGCGATTTTTTCGGCTGGCGACCGCTCAGTCAGCCGGCTTGCTGCACGCTTCATTCAGGAGGTCGCCATGAGTACACGTAAAGCGCGTAAAGCCCTGTTATCCGCTCTTTTGCTGGCCTTGCTCGCGGCGTTGCCGAACGCCGCTTCGGCCGGCGGCAACCCGGCTGCCGGCGGGCCAGTCGTTGTGCTGCAAGCCGGTTCCTGAACAAGAGGAGAATAAGCACGCAAAAAAACGTGCCGGTCGACGGTGTCGCGTTTGTGGAACAACGATTTTGGGTACTGAATTTCGAGACCGGGGCGTCAGCCCCGGTCTTTTTGTACCTGGCGAAGATCCGCCAGACTGTTTCGAGATTCGCCATCCCGATTCGGGAGGCGGCGGCCAGGGCCGCGCCAGACGGGGGTTACGGGCAATAAGCAGGACGGCACGCCGATTGCAAAGGGGTCTAGTGCAAACGGAGAAAGCCATGACACTCAACCTGACCCCCCGCCTGACCATACGCATCCGAAGAGCGACCGACACGGCCAGCCACATCATCCGCACGCAGACGCGGCGTCTATCGATTACCAGCATGTCGTTCCTGAAGCTGGAAGTGATGGTGTTCAAGTACAACGCGAAATGATCAGAGCGGCGCTCAATCCACCGCCGTCGCGTTCATCCAACTCGATGCGCCAACCATAGGCATCGGCCAACTGACGCGCAATCGCCAGGCCGAGGCCGCTGCCGCCGGCATCGAGGTTGCGCGAAGTCTCCAGCCGCGTGAACGGCCGAAACACCGCCTCGCGCTGCTCGACCGGAATGCCGGGACCGCGATCCAGTACCGCGATGCGCACCGCCTCGGCGTTGCATGCCAGTTCCAGCTTGACCGGCGCGTCGCCGCCATAGCGGCGCGCATTCTCCAGCAGGTTGCCGACGATGCGGCGCAGCGCCGCTTCGCCGACGCGAACCTGGCAAGGCACTCCCGGCTGCCATTCGAGCGGCCCCAGCAACGCGGCCTGTGCAGCCAGATCGGCGAGCACGCCGGTCAAGTCGCATTCCTGCAAGGCTTCCATCTTGAGCGAACGGGCGAACACCAGCATGTCGCCGATCAGGCGGTTCATCTCGTCCAGATCGTGTTCCATGCGCTGGACCAGACTGGCGTCGCCGCTTTCCAGCAGCGAAATCGCCAAGCGCAGACGCGTGATCGGCGTGCGCAGATCGTGGCTGACGCCGGCCAGCAGCACGGTGCGGTTTTCCAGCAGCGCCTGCACTTCCTCGGCCATGCGATTGAACGCGGCGGTCAGTTCGCGCAGTTCGCGCGCGCCGGTTTCCGGCAGGACTTCCGGCGCGCGGCCCTGGCCGACTTCGCCGGCCTTCTGCGCCAGGCTGTTCAGGCGCCGGCTGGTCAGACGCACCATGAACAGCGCGGTCAATACGGTCAGCGCGGCGCCGAGCAGGAACACGCCGACCGCCGCCAGCGGCGCTTTCAACGCGTAGCGCTGGCGGTCGAAGCCGACGCGCAGCAATTTGTCGGCGACCTGGATTTCCAGCCAATCCCAATCGGGATCGACACTACGCTTCAACGCGATGTCCTGTTTGGCGCGCCGGGTCAGCGCCGCCGCGATGAGTTCGCCGAAGTAATTCGCCGGCGCGGCTTGCGGCAAACGGGTCTGCACCTCGGCCAGTGCCAGATCGTGGCTGAAGGCGAGTTCCATCTCGTAATCGGCCCGGGTTTGCGGCGGCAGTTCCACCCAGGTCTGCGCGGAAAGCAGGATTTTTGCGGCCAGATCGTCGGCGGAACGCTCCGCCAGCGGGCGGATCACCATGAACCAGACGACGCCGAAAGCGATCGCTTCGAACACCAGAAACGCTGCCAGCAAGGCGGCTGCGGTGCGGCCGAACAGCGTTTCCGGCAGCAATCGCGCAATCCACCTCACACCGATTTGCCCTTCGGCGAAAACAGATAGCCCTGGCCCCAGACCGTGCGGATGTAGACCGGATTGGACGGATCGTCCTCCAGTTTCTTGCGCAAGCGGGTCACCCGCACGTCGATGGAACGGTCGAACGGATCGCGTTCGTAGCCTTTCAGGCTGTCCATGATCTGGTCGCGCGACAAGGCGCGGTTGGGCCGTTCGATGAACAGCTTCAACAGCGTGAATTCGGCTTGCGACAGCGGAATCTCGACCCCGTCGCGCGACAGCGCCTGCGCCGACAGATCGAGCGCGAACGGGCCGAAACGGGCGACGTCATTCGCGGTCGCAGCGTGGTTGCCGGCATGGTTGCGTCGCAACACGGCGCGGATGCGCGCCAGCAGTTCGCGCGGATTGAACGGCTTCGGCAGGTAATCGTCGGCGCCGACTTCCAGGCCGACGATGCGGTCGATATCCTCGCCGCGCGCCGACAGCATGATCACCGGCACATCGCGCGCGGCCTTGACCCGGCGGGTCAGACTGAGGCCATCCTCGCCGGGCAGCATCAAGTCCATCACGATCAGGTCCGGCCAGGCGGAAGCGAGGCGCTCATCCATTTCCTTGCCGTCGCGCGCGACCGTCACGCGCATGCCCTGCTTGGCCAGGTAATCGGCCAGCAAATCGCGGATGCCGGCGTCGTCGTCCACAATCAGTACATTCGGGTTGTCGTCGTTCATCGCTTGCGGCTCGTCCATGCGTTATTTGGATTATTCATTAACTTCCCCGCCACACCCCGACCCGCGAAACACTTTGTTACAAATCGGCCGGCGCCGGAAACCCCGGCGTTACGCCCGCCGCCTAGCATGAGAGGCATGGAAAGGAGCAAAACCATGACACCCAGGATGTCCAAGATGTTGAGCGCGCTGCTGTTGGCACTGGCGACTGTACCCGCACTCGCCGACCAAACCGATAGCACGATGTTCGGCCAGCCGTTCGTCAAGCTCGCACAACTCGGCCCGGATGAACGCCGCGCCTTGCGCGAGCGCTGGGAACAGGCCAGCCCGGAAGAACGCATGCGCATGCGCCAGTTTTTCCAGGATCGGATGCGCCAATTGCCGCCCGAAGCACAGGAAGCGATACGCATCCCGTTTCCTGGCGCAGGCCAGCGCGAATACGGCCGCGAACGCACGGACAAGCGCCGCGGCAAACACTCATCCGAAGGCGGTTTCGGCTTCGGTTTTGAAAAACGTCGGTTCGAGGAGGGTCAGACCGACTCTCCCGGCTGGTCCGGCGAGCGTCGCCCCGAAGACGACGAACGCCGCTGAACTCGATTCATGAAGGAGTCATCAACATGTCAGCTACCCGCAATATCGTTCCCGCTTTGATCCTGGCGCTGTGCAGCGCCGCCCCCAGCCAGGCCGGCAGCCGTGCCAGCAGCAACGCATTCCAGGACACCGCCTGGGTCGTCGCCAGCACGCCGGTGTATGAGAAATTCAACGAACCCCGGCGCGAATGCTGGGAAGAACAGGTCGGCTACGACTATCCGGACAGCGTGCGTGGGCCGGACCGCAACATCGGCGGCGCGATTCTCGGCGGCATCCTCGGCGGCGTGCTCGGCCACAGTGTCGGCAAGGGTGACGGGCGCCGCGCGGCCACCGCCATCGGCGCGATCACCGGTGCCGTGGCCGGCGACAAGTACGACAACAACCGACCCGATCTGCGCGGCGAACCGATTCCACGCATCGAACAACGCTGCCGCAGTGTCGACAACTGGAGCCGCAAGCTCTCCGGCTACAACGTGACCTATCGCTACCAGGGCCACGAATACGACACCTTCCTGCCCTACGATCCAGGCCGCAGCGTGCGCGTCAACGTCAACGTCAGCCTGGACGAACGCTGAGTCTGAGCCGAACGGCGACGCGGCCGCCGCCGATCCGGTGCGGCCGCGTTTGAATCTTGTCAGGGCGGAAGGGTACAGTGCGCACCTTTCGGCAACAGCGACATGGGCCGGCCCGCCTGCTTCGGCGTGCGACCCTGTGTGCGACTCAGTGTGACCCTCCGCTTTCCCACTCGTGCATTACCGCTCATTGCGTCCTGTCTGCTGGCCTTCGCCGCGAGCGGCGCACTCGCCTCGACGGAAAGCGATTTCCAGACTGCGCGCGAGGCCTATCAGAAGGGCAAGCTGGATCGATTCTTCAAGGTTGCCGCCAAGTTCCCGCAGGATCACCTGCTGGCGCCCTACATCCAGTTCTGGCGGATGAAAACCAACGCCGCCGCGAACGCCGAGCAGCAGGCGTTCATCCTGCAATACGCCGATTCGCCGCTGTCCAACCGGCTGCGCGCCGATCTCGCCCGCCAATATGGCCGCGCTGCCGACTGGCCGGCGTTTAGCGCGACCTATGCGGCGGTGGTCAAACCCGATCAGGAATTGCGCTGCTACGAACTGCGCGCGCGCCAGGTGCAGGGCGACGCCCAGGCCGATGCCGCCGGCATTGCGCTGTGGCGCACCGCGCGCGACCTGCCGTCGAGTTGCGACCCGATATTCAACCAACTGGCCGAGCGCGGCCTGCTGACGCTGGACGATCGGCTGGCGCGACTGCGCCTGGCGCTCGACGACGGCAACCTGCGCCTGGCGCGCGAACTGGAAGCGAGGCTGCCGGACGACGCGCGCATGACGCCCGATGCGTTGAACGCGGCGCAACGCAATCCCCTCGAGTTGATCGCAGCGGCCGCGCCGCAACGCGGCCAGCGCGAAGCCACGCTGTATGCCTTGAGCCTGATCGCGAAGAATTCGCCGGAAGAGGCCGCGCAGGTCTGGGAGCAACATCAGGAAAAATATAGCGAGGCCGAACAGCGCTACGGCTGGGGCCAGATCGGCTTGCAGGCCGCGCGCCGGCATGACACCCGCGCGCTCGGCTGGTTTCTCCGCGGCGCCGCCGTCAGCGAAGCGCAGGCGACCTGGAAGGCCCGCGCCGCCTTGCGCGCCGGCAAGTGGGTCGAGGTCTATCGCAGCATCGAGGCGATGCCGGAAGCCACCCAGAACGATGCCGTCTGGCGCTACTGGAAGGCGCGCGCGCTGAAGGCGTTGAATGCGACCTATCCGGCCAATGTGCTGTTCGCCAAGCTGTCGCGCGAGATCCATTACTACGGCCTGCTCGCCGAGGAAGAACTGCCGGCCAAGCTGGAAGCGCGTCCGGCCGATTACAAGGTGACGCCGGACGATATGAAGGCGGCGGAAGCCCGCGTCGGACTACAACGCGCGCTGCTGCTGCGCAAGCTGGGCGACGACGGCAACGCCCTGGCGGAATGGGAATGGGCGCTGCGCGACCTGGACGACCGCGCCCTGCTGGCGGCGGCGGAACTGGCGCGGCGCAACAACTGGAACGACCGCGCCATCGTCACCGCGGAGAAGACCCGCGACGTGCACGATTTCGACCTGCGCTACATCGCGCCGTACCGCGACCTGGCGAGCGATTTCGCGCAGGAAAACGGACTCGACGAAGCTTGGGTGTACGGTCTCATGCGGCAGGAATCCCGCTTCATCGACTACGCCCGTTCCGGCGTCGGCGCGCAGGGGCTGATGCAGATCATGCCGGCCACCGCCAAGTGGATTTCGCGCCAGCTCGGCCTCGGCAAGAACGCGCACAACAACGTCGGCAAGCCGGAAACCAACATCCGCTTCGGCACCTATTACCTTAAACACATCTTCAATTCGTTGAGCCAGTCGCCGGTGCTCGCCACGGCGGGCTATAACGCCGGCCCCGGCCGCGCCCGCAGATGGCAGGCCGAAGTCCCGCTGGAAGGGGCGATCTACGTGGAAAACATCCCGTTCCTGGAAACCCGCGAGTACGTCAAGAAAGTGCTCGCCAACGCGATGTTCTATCGCACCCGTTTCGGCGGCGTCTCGCAATCCATGAAAGAACGCCTCGGCGAGATCCCGGCGCGCGCGAATGCACAGCCGGTCCGACTCGAAGCAGCCGAACCGGCCAGCGTGGCCGAATAGAACATAACCGCGAGTAGAGGTCCGCTTGCGGGCCGAATGCAGCACCCACGTACGATGTTCGGCCCGCAAGCGGGCCTCCTACCGCGGCTTACGAATCCGGCGTCCCTCTTGCGGGGATAGAATCGTCCTCGCCTTTTATTGCTCGCACAAAAAACATGACCATTCAAAACGTTTGCATCCTCGGCGGCGGCGGTTTCGTCGGCCACCATCTGGTCGCCTTGCTGGCAGCGCGCGGACTCAACGTGCGCGTGCCGGCGCGGCGGCGCAATCCGGTGAAAGACCTGGTCGTGCTGCCCACGGTCGAAGTCGTGGAAACCGACATCCACGATCCGGCCAGCCTGGCCGCGCTATTCAACGGCATGGACGCGGTGATCAACCTGGTCGGCCTGCTGCATGAATCCAGCCCCGGCGGCGACACTCCGCAGGCGCGGCGCGGCAGTTTCCAGCACGCCCATGTCGAATTGCCGCGCAAGGTCGTGCAAGCCTGCAAAACGGCCGGCGTGCCGCGACTGCTGCATATGAGCGCGCTCGGCGCCGACGCGAACTCGCGCAGCGCCTATCAACGCAGCAAGGCCGCCGGCGAAGCGCTGGTCATGCAGGCCGAACTGGCCGTGACGGTGTTCCGGCCCTCGGTCATTTTCGGGCCGGGCGACAGCTTTCTCTCCTTGTTCGCCGATCTGCTCAAGCTGGCCCCGGTGCTGCCGCTGGCCGACGCACAAGCGCGCTTCCAGCCGGTCTTCGTCGGCGATGTGGCGCGCGCTTTCGCCGATGCGCTGACGCGGCCGGAAACCCATGGCCAGCGCTACAACCTGTGCGGTCCGCGCGTCTACAGTCTGGCCGAACTGGTCCGCCTGGCGGCCGCCAGCCTGGGCATGAACCGCGTCGTCGTGCCGCTGGGAGAAAGCGCGTCGTACTGGTTCGCGCGCCTGATGGAACTGAAGCCCGGCAAGAAGCTGATGACGCGCGACAACCACTACGCGATGCTCAGCGACAACGTCTGTCCGGACGGCTTTCCCGCTTTGTTCGGCCAACCGACGCCGCTGGCCAGCGTGATCGGCTACCTCAAGGAAGCCGATCCGCGCCGCAGCTACATGGCGTATCGCGCCCACGCCGGCCGCTGAGGACACCCTTGCGTCTGCCTGGCCATATCCGGGTCTACGTCGTCGGCGGCGCCGTGCGCGACCGTCTGCTCGGCCTGCCACCGGGTTTGCAAACAAACGATCGCGACCATGTCGTGGTCGGCGCGACGCCGGAGGAAATGAGCGCGCTCGGTTTCCAGCCGGTCGGCAAGGATTTCCCGGTATTCCTGCATCCGAAGACGCACGAGGAATATGCGCTGGCCCGCACCGAACGCAAGACCGCGCGCGGCTACAAGGGTTTTCAGGTCTATGCGACGCCGGAAGTGACGCTGGAAGAGGACTTGCGGCGGCGCGATCTGACCATCAACGCGATGGCGGAAAGCGAGTCCGGCGAGTTGGTCGATCCCTATGGCGGCCGCGCCGACCTTGACGCGCGCGTGTTCCGCCACGTCAGCGCGGCTTTTTCGGAAGACCCGGTGCGCATCCTGCGTGTGGCGCGCTTCGCGGCGCGCTTTGGCGAATTTTCCCTGGCGCCGGAAACGCTGGCCTTGATGCGCCGGATGACGGCCGATGGCGAAGTCGATGCGCTGGTGCCGGAGCGCGTCTGGCAGGAACTCGCGCGTGGTCTGATGGAACCGCAACCTTCGCGCATGTTCCTGCTGCTGCGCGAGTGCGGCGCGCTGGCGAAGCTGTTGCCGGAACTCGACGTGCTGTTCGGCGTGCCGCAAAACCCGAAACATCACCCGGAAATCGACACCGGCGATCACGTCATGCGCGTCGTCGACCGCGCCGCCGCCGAGGCACAGCCGCTGCCGGTGCGTTATGCCGCGCTGCTGCACGATCTCGGCAAAGGTCTGACGCCGCGTGAGAACTGGCCCAACCATGGCGGCCACGAGGCGGCCGGAGTGGCCTTGGTCAAACAGGTCGGCCTGCGTCTGCGCGCGCCGAGCGAGTGCAGCGGCCTGGCGCAGATCGTCGCGCGCTGGCACGGCCAAGCGCATAACGCCGACAGCATGGGCGCAGCCGGCTTGCTCGATCTGCTCGAACAGACCGACGCCTTGCGGCGGCCGGAGCGGTTCGCCGATTTCCTGCAGGCCTGTGCGGCGGATTTCCATGGCCGCCCAGGTTACGAAGCGCGCGCTTATCCGCAGTCACAGCGCCTGTTGCGGGCGCTGACGGCAGCCAGGCAGATCGATGCCGGCGCCGTGGCGCAACAGGTCGCCCCCGCCGAGATTCCCAACGCCATCCACCTCGCGCGCCGGCAAGCCATCGCCGCAGCGCTGCCGGAGCCGACATGAGCGCCGAAGCGGGTTCCGAACTCGCCCGCCTGTTTCCAGCGCTGCTGCATCTGCCGGCGCCGCTGGCGACGGAGGTTGCACGCCAGGCTTTGCCGATGCGCGCCCCGGCCGGCACAGTACTGTTCGATGCCGGCGTCGCCTGCCAGGCGTTGCCGCTGGTGCTGAGCGGCAGCATCCGGGTCAGCAAGCGCGCCGAAAACGGCCGCGAGATTCGCCTTTACGGCGTCCATCCGGGCGAACTGTGCATCGTCACCGTCAGTTGCCTGCTCGGCGCCAGCGCCTATCCGGCCACCGGCATCGCGGAAACCGAAGTGTCCGCGCTGGCGCTGCCGCGACCGTTGTTCCTGCGTTTGACGGCGGAACATGCGCCGTTCCGGGATGGGGTATTTGGACTCTTCGCCGATCGTCTGACCGGCTTGATGGCGCTGGTCGAGGAAGTCGCCTTCCACAAGCTCGATCAGCGTCTTGCTGCCTGGTTGGCGGCGCGCGGACCGACCATTCTGGCGTCGCATCAACTCATCGCGCAGGAACTGGGCAGCGTGCGGGAAATTGTGTCGAGGCTGTTGAAGCAGTTCGAGGAACTGAACTATGTGCGCCTGGGGCGCGAGCGGATCGAAGTGCTCGATCCACTCGGTCTGAAGAAACTGGCTGCAGGCGTTTAATTTGTAGGAGACCTGAAGACGCTTAGTCCGACGGCACCAAGCCGGTGCGGATGGCGTAACGGGTCAAGCCCGCCACATCGTGGATATTGAGTCGTTGCATCAACTGCGCGCGATGGCTCTCCACCGTTTTCACGCTGACATGCAATTGGGTGGCGATCTCGCGCGTGGCGTAACCGCGCGCGATCAGGTGCAGGATCTCGCGCTGGCGCGGAGTCAGGCGATCGTCGCGACGCTGGTTCTGACCGGGCTCCTCGGTGCGCAGATAGTCTTCGATGACCACCACCGCGTCCTTCAGATTGGCCAGCACGGAGCGATGTTTTTCGCTGGCCTGACGCAAGCCATCCAGCGCCTGTTTCTGGCTGGACACATCCATGCAGCAACCGATGAAACCCAGCAAATTTCCGGTTTTCTCTTCAAGAATGGGCTCACCCGTCTTGTGCATCCAGCGATAGCGGCCGTCGCGCCGACGCAAGCGGCATTCGACCGAGAAGGAGACCTTCTCGCCGATGGCGCGCTGAATATGCTCGGGCCAGGCAGCGGCATCCTCGGGATGCATCGCGCTCAACCAATCCTCGGTTTTCGCGTCGTCCAGCTTGCGGCCGGTAAACTCGCGCCAGGCGCGATTGACCAGCAGGCAATGCCCGGCGGCGTCTGCAACCCAGATAATTGCCGGCACCCAATCCAACGCCAGAATCATGTCGGGCGAAAGTTGAATACTGGACATATTTGTTGTCATCTTGTGTTGCTCCTTCGTCGAGCGGAACTCAACATGGTCCTTTACTCGAATACCCGCATAGCTTAAGTAATACCCCATATGCGAAATATCGGGAAAAACCTGATTTTATTGTAGGGATATGCTGACTCACCTCCGAATCTGCCGTATCTGCCCTCATACCGCTCGTAAAAATCGCGCGACTTTCGCGTTCTGAATTGCCGTTCCGCGGAACGCTCGTGGAGAATAGGCGACCATCGTCCCCCGCGCCCCGTCCTGCTTGGCCCATCTTCAGCGCGGGCCATGAAACCAACTGAAAGCGTCTGAACATGAGCATCAAATCCGATAAGTGGATTCGTCGTATGGCGACGGAACAAGGGATGATCGAACCCTTCGAACCCGGTCAGATCAAGAACGTCAATGGCGAAAAAATCGTCTCCTACGGAACGTCCAGTTACGGCTATGACGTGCGTTGCGCGAGCGAGTTCAAACTGTTTACCAATCTCAATCACACCATCGTCGATCCGAAGAACTTCGATCCGGACTCGTTCGTCGATGTGAAGGGTGACATCTGCATCATTCCGCCCAATTCGTTCGCGCTGGCGCGCACTGTCGAGTTCTTCCGCATCCCGCGTAGCGTGCTGACCATCTGCCTGGGCAAAAGCACTTACGCGCGCTGCGGCATCATCGTCAACGTGACGCCGCTGGAACCCGAATGGGAAGGCCACGTCACGCTGGAGTTTTCCAATACCACACCGTTGCCGGCGAAGATCTACGCCAACGAAGGCGTCGCCCAGATGCTGTTCTTCGAGTCGGACGAAGTCTGCGAAACCTCTTATCGCGACCGCGGCGGCAAGTACCAGGGTCAAACCGGCGTGACGCTGCCGAAGATCTGAACTCGGCGGCGCCGCCGGAATAGACAGTCAGGTTCGCCGCCGTTTCGAAAAAACGTAGGATGGGCCAAGCGTAGCGGGCCCATCATCCGGCGGCATCCACGGCCTACGTCGCGCTCCTGGCGCGATTTTGCGCGGTTCGAAACGTGTCGCGAATGCCCTCCGGCTGGCGCGAGCAATCCATTGCGCCCGCTTTACCGGGGCCTTTTTTTCATTCCTGCAATACGCCGCCGCAAGGCGATATTCCGTACCGAATAATTCACACGCGGGCCGGTTCACGCTCCCTATAATCCGCGCGAATTTCTCGCGTTTTCCCATTTTCAATTTCCACGCTTCAGCCTGAGGAAAAGCCATGCGCTTCCGCTTCCCCGTCGTCATCATCGACGAAGACTTCCGTTCCGAGAACGCCTCCGGACTGGGCATCCGCGCCCTGGCCAAGGCGCTGGAAGAAGAAGGCATGGAAATCCTCGGCGTCACCAGTTACGGCGACCTGTCTTCCTTTGCGCAGCAGCAGAGCCGCGCTTCCGGCTTCATCCTGTCGGTCGACGACGACGATTTCGCTTCTGCCGAGGCCGACGAAACCATCGCCGAACTGCGCGCCTTCGTGCAGGAAATCCGCCACCGCAACACCGACATCCCGATCTTCCTTTACGGCGAGACGCGCACCAGCCGCCACATTCCGAACGACGTGCTGCGCGAACTGCACGGCTTCATCCACATGTTCGAGGACACGCCGGAATTCGTCGCCCGCCTGATCGTGCGCGAGACCAAGGCCTATCTCGATTCGCTGCCGCCGCCGTTCTTCCGCGCGCTGACCCACTACGCGGCGGACGGCTCCTATTCCTGGCACTGCCCCGGCCATTCCGGCGGCGTCGCTTTCCTGAAAAGCCCGGTCGGCCAGATGTTCCACCAGTTCTTCGGCGAGAACATGCTGCGCGCAGACGTCTGCAACGCGGTCGACGAACTCGGCCAACTGCTCGACCACACCGGCCCGGTGGCGGCCTCGGAGCGCAACGCCGGGCGTATCTTCAAGTGCGACCATCTGTTCTTCGTGACCAACGGCACCTCCACCTCGAACAAGATCGTCTGGCATTCCACGGTGGCGCCGAACGACATCGTCGTGGTCGACCGCAACTGCCATAAATCGATCCTGCACGCGATTATCATGACCGGCGCGATTCCGGTGTTCCTGATGCCGACGCGCAACAACTTCGGCATCATCGGGCCGATTCCGCGTTCCGAATTCAACTGGGAAAACATCCAGAAGAAGATCGCCGCGCACCCATTCGCGCCGGACAAGAACGCCAAGCCGCGCGTGCTGACCATCACCCAGAGCACCTACGACGGCATTCTCTACAACGTCGAAGAGATCAAGGCCGAGCTCGACGGCAAGATCGACACGCTGCATTTCGACGAAGCCTGGCTGCCGCACGCCACCTTCCACAGCTTCTATCGCGGCATGCACGCGATCGGCTCGGATCGGCCGCGCTGCAAGGACTCGATGGTGTTTTCCACGCAATCGACGCACAAGCTGCTGGCCGGCCTCTCGCAGGCCTCGCAGATCCTGGTGCAGGAATCGGAGAACCGCAAACTCGACCGCGACGTGTTCAACGAAGCGTTCCTGATGCACACCTCGACCAGCCCGCAGTACGCCATCATCGCCAGTTGCGACGTGGCGGCGGCGATGATGGAAGAACCCGGTGGCACCGCGCTGGTGGAAGAATCCATCGCCGAAGCCATCGACTTCCGCCGCGCCATGCGCAAGGTCGGCGCGGATATGGAAACCGATCCCGGCACCGACTGGTGGTTCCGCGTCTGGGGTCCGGAAGAGCTGGCCGAGGAAGGCATGGGCGACCGCGAGGACTGGATGCTGCGCGCCGGCGAACGCTGGCACGGCTTCGGCGACCTGGCGCCGGAATTCAACCTGCTCGACCCGATCAAGGCGACCATCATCACGCCCGGCCTCGATGTCGACGGCGACTTCGCCGACTGGGGCATCCCGGCCGCGATCCTGACCAAATACCTGGCCGAGCACGGCGTCATCGTCGAAAAAACCGGCCTCTATTCGTTCTTCATCATGTTCACCATCGGCATCACCAAGGGCCGCTGGAACACCATGGTCACCGAGCTGCAACAGTTCAAGGACGACTACGACCGCAACCAGCCGCTGTGGCGGATCATGCCGGACTTCGTCGCCAAGCATCCATGCTACGAGCGCATCGGCCTGCAAGACCTGTGCACCGAAATCCACGAGGTTTACAAGAACAACGACGTAGCGCGCCTGACCACCGAGATGTACCTGTCCGAGATGGTCCCCGCCATGCGCCCGGCCGACGCCTTCGCCCGCATGGCCCACCGCGACATCGAGCGGGTCGAGATCGACCACCTGGAAGGCCGCATCACCTCCATCCTGCTGACGCCCTACCCGCCCGGCATTCCGCTGCTGATTCCCGGTGAACTGTTCAACGCCACCATCGTGCGCTACCTGAAATTCACGCGCGAATTCAACGAGAAATTCCCCGGCTTCGAAACCGATGTGCATGGCCTGGTCAAGGACAAGAGCAACGGCAAGACGCGCTATTACGTCGATTGCGTGGCGTAATCGCGTAGCGGAGGCCGCCTGCCGCTATGACCGATAGCGTACAAAGCAGCCGCCGGCACTGGACCCGCGCTGCCGCCGTCACTTGTGCCTTGCTGCTTGGCGCCTGCTCCAGCGCCCCTAAGCAGGGCGGCTGGTTTGCCCTGCGCTGGATGGAAAAGCCGGGTGCGCATGGCCCCTCCAGCCAAGTCCTGGAAAGCGACCAGTCGCGCTTCGAGCAGGTGCTGTCGTTCGACACCAAAGACGGCGACGAAAAATTCGCCCAGGTCAGCGGCCAGATCCGCGAAGGCGACGTGATCGCCTATCGCATGACCTGGCAGGACGCCTACCGCGACATCCTCATGCTCAAGCTGAACAAGGTGGGCTACCGGGTGTTCCGCTACGGCCACCTGGCCATCGCCGTGAACGACTCGGCCAACCCCGTCGGCTTGCGGGTGTTTTCCAGCGAGAGCTTCAAAGGGCCGAATCTGCGCGAGGACATCGCCAGCCTGCGCCAACACGATTTCGACATCTATCGTCTGGACAAATGGGAACGGGTAAACCGCGACCGTCTGCATGAATTCGTCGATGCCAGCATCCGCAAAGCCGGCAAATGGTATGGCTACGACTTCATGGGCATGTTCGGCCTGGCCAATTCCAACCTGCGTCCGACCGCACCGGAAAACATCGGCCACGACTACATCTGCTCGACCGTAGTGGTCGGCGCGCTCTACTACGCCGGCCTGGAACTGGACGCGATCCAGCGCGACGGCCTGCTCGACCTGGTCACCCCAGCCCAGGTGGTCGATAGCCGCGGGCGTTTCTTCGTCGCCGACAAAATCGCGCTGGAAGCGGAAAGCGGCGACTGAAACGGGAATGCCGACCCAGTTGAAATACCTGCGCTGGTTGTTCGCGAGTCTGGCCTTTGGCTACCTGCTGATCTGCGCCGACGTTTACCTGAAACAAGACGCCCTGCTGTTCCCCGCGCCGGCACTGAACCGGCAACGCGCAGCCGGACTTGAACGCGACCATCCCGGCAGCGGCTTCAGGCTGAAGACCCGGGACGGCACCACGCTGCGCGGCTGGCTGGATGTGCCGGCCGGAACCGCGCCGCGCCCGTTGTTGCTGTATTTCGGCGGCAACAAGGACGAGGTTTCCGCCTGGATGCAGCTGCGCCATCACGCCCCGGACTGGGCCTGGGCGGCGCTGAATTACCGCGGCTACGGCGCCAGCGACGGCCACCCCTCGCAGACCGCATTGATCGCCGATGCACAGGCTCAGTTCGACGCCCTCGCCGCCGACCCGCGCATCGACCCGAAGCGGATCGTCGCGATCGGCCGCAGCCTGGGCTCCGGCGTCGCCGTGCAACTGGCGGCAAAACGGCCGCTGCAGGCGCTGATCCTGGTCACGCCTTACGACAGCATGCTCAGCGTCGCGGCAGAAAAATATCCCTGGTTACCGGTGCGCTGGATGCTGCGCCACCCGTTTGACTCCATCGCGCTCGCCCCCACCCTGCACCTACCGACGCAAATCCTGCTGGCGCAGCAAGACCTGCTCATCCCGCCCGCACACGGCGCTCGCCTCGCGGCCGCCTGGGGCACGCCGGTACAGCCCTTCCTGCTGCCCGGTGCCAACCATCACGACATCCTGTTGCATCCGCGCTTCTGGCTGGATGTGCGGGGGTTTCTGGCGCAACTGGGAGGCTGAAGCAGGCTTCACGTCACCCTGCTTTCGCCATCGAACGCTCGACTCACGTAGCTATTTCATGGGTCCGAACACCCCACCCTTCACGTCTTTCGCAATCGATTTCCGGCTCGGGTAACCCGATTGAAACGGAATCCATGTTCGTCAGGGCTTCCTGCAATAGAAAAATTGGCGCATCTCGGGTATGCGAAGAGCGCTGAAATGCGGTGAAAATACAACCGCTCTGGCGACGCCGGAGACTCGACCAATAAAATAATCAGGGATAAGCAAATGCACGTCTTGAATCGCCTCCTGTTGGGCCATGCAATAAGAAAAACCATGCCCTGCTCAAGCGCCTTGCCGCTGGCCTGCCTGCTCCTCGGTCTGCACGCCGGCAACACATTGGCAGCGACGCCGACCGAGATCTACGCGCGTGCCAGCCAGGTCGTGCTGGTGCTGGAGGGGCGCAATGCCATAGGCGAAACACTGTTGCAGGCCAGCGCAACCGCCCTGGACGACGCTGTGGCCGTCACCCAATGCGATCTGTTGAGCGGCGCGGAAAAGTGGGTGGTGATCCAGGGGAAACGCGATTACGCGGCCTATCCGCACGAACGGGATGAAGCGCGCAACCTGTGCCGTCTCGATGTGCCGGGACTGCGCGCCGCGCAGCCCGACATCGTGCCTCTGGAAGAGGTACGCATCGGTCAGCGCGTCTATGCCATCGGCAATGCGCTCGGACTGGGACTGAGCTTGTCCGAGGGCCTGGTCTCCGGCATTCGCGAGGTGAACGGCGAGTCCTTGATCCAGACTACCGCCGCGCTTTCCCCCGGTTCCGAAGGCGGCGCCCTGATTGACGACCAAGGCCGCCTGCTGGGGTTGACCGACTATCGCAAGCGCGCTGGGCAGAACGTCAATTTCGCCGCGCCCGCCGTCTGGCTGCCGCAAATCGTCAGCCGTGCGGGCAACACCGACGCCGCCGCGAAATTGCGCCTTGAAGCGGCGCGGCTTGCCCGCGTCGAGGATTGGAAGGGCTTGCTCGATATCGCCGGAGATTGGACTCGCCTCCGGCCCGATTCGGACGAACCCTGGCTTTGGCTCGGCGCTGCGCACGATGGCTTGCAAGCGCATCAGGCCGCCATCGACGCTTTCGAGAAGGCGTTGGTGTTGGCACCGGACGCGTTGAACGTCACGTTGAGCCTGGCCCGCAACCGGCTGCGGCTGAAACAGTTCGACAAGACCCTGGAGCTGGTGCGTCCAGCCCTTGCGCTCAACCAGGAGAGCGCCGATTTATGGTTCGCCGCCGGCGTGGCCGAACTGGCGCTTGATCATGGCAAAGAAGCCGAACGCGCATTCGAAGCAACGGTGAAGCTGGAACCCTGGCATGCCGCAGCCTGGGGCCTTCTCTTCGAAATTGCCTTCAACCGCGGCGATTACCGCATGGCCCAGCAAGCGGCCTCTCATCTGACCGAGATCGATCCCGCACGCGCGAATTACTGGCTGCGGCTGGCGCAAGCGCACTTGAACCAGGGACGCCGGGCGCGCGCCATGCGGGCAATCGAACATGCCGTCGCCATTGCGCCCGAGAGCGGCGATGTGCTGCTTCTACACGGCACCATTCAGGCCAGTATCGGTTTGGCTGGCCAAGCCATCGAAACGCTCAAACGAGGACTCGCGGCCAAGCCCGCCAACCCCGCCTTCGGCTGGCGTCAGTTGGGCGATGTCTATTACCAGCGCTTACTGTTTCCAGAGGCGATTGCCGCGCAACGCGAGGCAGTCCGTCTGGCGCCGAATCAACTGTCCTATCAGGCTGAACTCGGTGTGATGCTGAAAGATGGCGGCCAGGACGAAGCGGCGTTGGCGTTGTTTCAGGCATTGCGCGAGAAGGCGCCTCAAGATCCTTACGCTTGGCGCCAGATTGGTTTCGTGAATGGCCAACTGGGCCGTTACAGCGAATCCATCGTCGCGCTCGAACAGTCTTTGCGTCTGGCCCCGGAACAGGCCAAGGCTTGGCACGCGCTCGGCGAAATCTACGCCAAGGCGGAGCGGCCGGAGGACACGCGCAGGGTCTATCAACGTCTGCGCGGATTGAACGCAGAGCGGGCCGAACAGTTGTATCAGGCCTATTTGCGCCCGCTGGAGGTGCAGCCATGAAGCCCGCCTTGACCTTGCATGCATTCTTGCTGGCGGCCAGCTTGCCGGCCTGGGCGGGGGAGGCTGAGGATGTCTTTCAGCGAACCCGGGACGCGGCTGTCAGCATCGAAGCCCGCGATGAGCAGCAGCGCCCCGATGGGCAGGGCAGCGGCGTCGTGATCGGGCCGGAACAAGTTGTCACCAACTGCCATGTCATCGACGAAGCGAGCAGCCTGATCGTGACCTGGCGGGGCAAAGGCATGGTGGCGAGCGCACTACGCCGCGATCCGGAGCGCGATCTTTGCCTGCTCGCCGTTCCGGGCCTGACGGCCCAACCGGTCGTTTTGCGCAAACGCGCGGATTTACGCGTCGGTGAAAGCGCTTACGCAATTGGCAACCCGCTGGGATTGGAACTTTCAGTGAGCGCCGGACTGGTTTCCGCGTTGCCTCCGCTCGAACGCACCGCGCGTATCTACACCAGTGCGCCGCTCTCCCCCGGCTCCAGCGGCGGCGGCCTGTTCGATAGCAAGGGCCGCTTGATCGGCATCACCTCAGGGATTTTTCACTACGCCCAGAACTTCAACATCGCCGCGCCGGCCGACTGGGTTGAGGCATTATCGCAACGAGGACAACCGATTCCGCCTGCCGCCGCCCTACCAGCGCCCGAACCGGACTGGAACGCCGAGTCGGAGCGTCTGTATACGCAAAAGGACTGGGCCGGGATGCATCGCCTCTCCGAGCGCTGGCTGGCCGCCTACCCCACTTCGGCACTGGCCTTGGTCAGCCGTGGCAGCGCGTTGGAGCGTCAGGGCAAACTCGATGAGGCGATGCGCGATTTTCAAGCCGCTGCGGCAAGAGATCCGCTCCTGTCTATTGCCCTCGGCGACCAGGCCGTCGTTTTAATCGCGCAGAAACGGATTGCCGAGGCGCGGGCGGTGCTGCAACGGTTTCTGACCATCACCCATGGGCAAGATTCCATGGGATGGGCTTTGCTCGGCGAAGTCGAATTCAACAGCGGCCAACTCGACGCGGCGCGCGCGGCCTACGAGTCCGCCGTCAAGCTCAGCCCCGACCATCCAGGTTACCGGTCATCGATAGGCTCTATCCAGTTCAAACAAAACGACCTCGCTGGCGCCGAAAAATCCTATCGCCAGGCACTGCGCCTGAAGCCGGACGACCCGGACACCCGCAAACGCCTCGCCGAACTGCAATTACGCCTGGGCAAGGGCGCTGAAGCGGCCGATCTGCTGGGTGCGCAGGCGGCCAGCAACCCGGAGGATGTGGGTAATTTGATCAATCTTGGCATTGCCGAGCAAAAACGCGGTCGCATGTCCGAGGCGGAAAGCGCCTGGCGAAAAGCTCTGGTACTGGACCCGAAAGCAGTGGATGCCTGGGCTAACCTGGGCTGGCTCCACTTAACTCTGGGTCGACTGGAAGAAGCCGAGGCAAGCCTGCTCAAAGCAGTGCAACTGGAGCCGCTAAACCCCCATGCCAGGAACAATCTCGCCAGCACGCAAGCGCAGCGCGGCCGGCTTGCGGAAGCCGAAGAGAACTTTCGCCTCCTGACCGATATCACCCCGAACAATCCGCAGGCCTGGTGGCAACTGGCCGATGTGCGTATGCGGCAAGAACGCTTTGTGCAGGCTGCCACGGCGTGGAAACGGGTCACCAAGCTCGCGCCCGACAAGGCGGGAGCTTGGACCGCGTTGGCCCATGCTCGTTATTTTCTCGGGCGGGACGAAGACGCGCTGGAATCCGCGCAAAGCGCGATTGACCTGGAACCCAGAAACTCCGACGCCCTGTTGGTGCTCGCCGCCGTGCATGGCAGACGCGGTGAGCATCCTAAGGCGATCGAATACCTGGATAAGGCCATCAAATTGAATCCCGGATCACCTAACGCCTGGAGCAACAAAGGATATGCGCTACTCAAAATGGGCCGCACCCCCGAAGCGGTCAAGGCATTCGAGACCGCCATCCGTCTGCAAGCTGATTTTTCCAATGCCTGGACCAATCTAGGCGAGGCGTACTTGCGCCAGGGGAAATTGGGTCTGGCGATTCAAACCCTTGAACACGCTATCGAACTGACGCCCACCGCGCTGGATTCGCGGCGATTTCTGGTCGACGCGTACACGCAGATGAAGATGCCCGCCCTTGCCCGCGCACATCTCGAACAGGCCACGCGCATCGCTCCGCGACATGCCCCGCTGTGGCGTCGTCTGGCCGAGGTGTACATGGAACTTGGCGACAAGACTGCCGCCTCGAAGGCCATCGATCGACTTGAACTGCTCGACCCGGTGGCGGCCAACTCTCAGCGCAAACACTGGGGGAAACGGTTGCGGTAGGACGACTGACTTCGCTCCGAAAACCGTTACGGCAGTGCCGGCATTCGCCCAAGGCCGGCTGCAGCCAGGCTGATTCGTAGCCTGGCTGCAGCGCAGCGAAATCCGGGGCCTTAGACCGACATGCCGCGCCGCGGCCAGCCATTACAATTCGCTCTCCTTGCGCTCCACCAGGCATGCATAACATGAGCAGCAACACGATCACCGCGCGGGTGGCCTTTTCATTCCAGGCCGCGTCCTACGAACTCGAATCCAGCATCGATCTGGATCGCTGCCTCGGTGAGGAGGCGCCGAACTTCCATCTGCTACTGGCCCGGGCTTCCGGGATCGATCCCTACTCCTATCTGTATGAAGTGCTGGAGTCGCACGAGATTGAGTTTTCGCAGCCTACGGGAGTCGCGGTGCATAGCTGCCGCGACGGGACGTTCGACTGGTCCCGCTTCCAGCAGGATGCGCGCGAAGCGGCGGACCTGCAGGTAGTCGGGCAGATCGCGCAACGGCTGCTGGGTGTGTCCGACCTGGACGCGCGTGCCGATCTCAAGGACGCATTGCTGGCAGCGTATCGGGCCGGCAAGGCGACGGCTTAGCGTGGATGGCGTGCCGGGCTACGCCCGTTGACATGGCGAAGAAGAAATTCCCTTTGCACCCGAAGCATCCCGAGCGCATCTGCTGGGGCTGCGACAAGTATTGCCCGGCGGATTCGCTGATGTGCGGCAACGGTTCCGGCCGCACCGAGCATCCCGTCGAGGCGCTGGGCGAGGATTGGTACACGTGGGGCGATTGGGCCGAGGATTTCGCGGCGGATGCGGAAAAAATTGCGGACCCGTCAGCCGGAACGCCCGCCAGTCATAAGAAGTAAATCGGCCGCACCCTACGGGTTCAGTTCCGCCCATTCTTCATCGGTGAACAGGCGCGAGCGCGTGTGGAAGGCTTTGCCTTCCGGCCCCTCCAGCGAGAAGGTGCCGCCGGTTCCCTCGATCACATCGATGATGAGCTGGGTGTGCTTCCAGTATTCGTATTGCGCTTTGCCGATAAAGAACGGGCAGCCGCCGATGTCGCCGAGATATTCATCGCCGGCGCCGATGGTGATCTCGCCGGGAAGAAAGCAGTTGGCGGCGCTGTTGTCGCAACAGCCGCCGGACTGGTGAAACAGCAGCGGACCATGTTTCCGCCACAGAAAATCAATCAGTTCGAGCGCGGCGGCCGTGGCAATGACCTTGTCTACCATATACGTCTCCTGAACAAAAACGGGGCGGTTGCCCGCCCCGGTGAATCACGCGTTGAATATCCGAATCAGGTCGGCAATACCCGCAAGGAGTACGCCGGATTCGAACGCGCCAAGGCGCTACGACTCCGCCGCCCTTTGCCGACGATCCTCGCGCGGCGGGATTCTTTGCCGCTTCATGCATAAAGCAATCGGCGGGAAGGGATTCCCGCCCTACGACCCAATGCAACCCGGAGCGCAGCTCAGAAGAAGCCCAGCTTCTGTTCGGCGTAGCTGACCAGCAGGTTCTTGGTCTGTTGGTAGTGGTCGAGCATGACCTTGTGGGTCTCGCGCCCGATGCCGGATTCCTTGTAGCCGCCGAACGCCGCGTGCGCCGGGTAGGCGTGGTAGCAGTTGGTCCAGACGCGACCGGCCTTGATGGCGCGGCCCATGCGGTAGGCGACGTTGCCGTTGCGGCTCCAGACGCCGGCGCCGAGGCCGTACAAGGTGTCGTTGGCGATGGCCAGGGCTTCGGCTTCGTCCTTGAAGGTGGTCACCGCCAGCACCGGGCCGAAGATTTCCTCCTGGAAGATGCGCATCTTGTTGTGGCCCTTGAACAGGGTCGGCTGCACGTAATAGCCGCCGCCGAGCTCGCCGCTGACGTCGGCCTGGTAGCCGCCGATCAGCACTTCGGCGCCTTCCTGGCGGCCGAGGTCGAGGTAGGACAGGATCTTGGTCAGTTGCTCCTTCGAGGCCTGCGCGCCGATCATCGTTTCGGTGTCGAGCGGATTGCCCTGCTTGATCGCTTTGACGCGGGCCAGGCAGCGTTCCATGAACTTGTCGTAGATCGATTCCTGGATCAGGGCGCGCGACGGGCAGGTGCAGACTTCGCCCTGGTTGAAGGCGAACAGCACGAGGCCTTCGATGGCCTTGTCGAGATAGCCGTCGTCGGCGTCCATGACATCGGCGAAAAAGATGTTGGGCGACTTGCCGCCCAGTTCCAGCGTGGCGGGAATCAGGTTGTTGGCGGCAGCCTGGGCGATGACGCGGCCGGTGGTGGTGGAGCCGGTGAAGGCGATCTTGGCGATGCGCTTGCTGGTGGCCAGCGGCAGGCCGGCTTCGCGGCCGTAGCCGTTGACGATGTTGAGCACGCCGGGCGGCAGGATGTCGGCGATCAGTTCGGCCAGGATCAGGATGCTGATCGGGGTCGATTCGGCTGGCTTCAGCACGACGCAGTTGCCGGCGCCGATGGCGGGGGCCAGCTTCCAGGCCGCCATCAGGATCGGGAAGTTCCACGGAATGATCTGGCCGACGACGCCGAGCGGTTCGTGCAGGTGATAGGCGACGGTGTTTTCGTCGATCTCGCTGATGCTGCCTTCCTGGGCGCGCAGGCAGCCGGCGAAGTAACGGAAGTGGTCGACGGTGAGCGGGATGTCGGCGTTCAGCGTTTCGCGGATCGGCTTGCCGTTGTCGACGGTCTCGGCATAGGCCAGCAGTTCGAGATTGGCCTCGACGCGGTCGGCGATCTTCAGCAGCAGGTTGCTGCGCTCGGCCGGCGAGGTCTTGCCCCACGCGTCGGCGGCGGCATGGGCGGCGTCCAGCGCCAGTTCCACGTCGTCGGCGCCGGAGCGGGCGGCCTTGGTATAGGGTTTCCCGTTGATCGGGGTGATCACATCGAAGTACTCGCCCTTGACCGGCGCGACCCACTTGCCGCCGATGAAGTTGTCGTACTGGGCTTTGAACTTGATCTTGGCTTCGGCACTGCCAGGCGCTGCATAAATCATGTCGGTTCCTTCAAGATGATTGATTGGTCTAGGTATCGATTGAGCTATGTGCCGCAATCACTCGCTGTTCTGCAAGGGACGTGCCAGCGCAGAATTTCTCCCAACCTATTGATTTAACTGGAACAAGCAAGCTTACGAGACGACCGCTGGCGGCCGTTGACACGTCCCGCTTTGGCGCACTGTCCCGAAATGACACACTCGTCGCGCTGACCTGGCAGTTAGCCTTGCCGCAACGCGGCGAAGTCGTATAGTGCGGAACGATGTTGTTGCAGGAAGGAGACACGATGCTCAATCCGAATCCGAAAGGTCCGGCCGCCACCTTGCGCCGGGCGCGCAATCGGTTGCTGGAATCCGGAGAACTGCCCGCCGAAAATCTGGTCGGCCCGGTCGTGGCCCGTTCCTGGGGGCGCAGCCAGGAAGCCGGTCTGGCGCCGGTCGGCCGTTTGCCGGAAGCATTCCACCTGAACCGCTTGCAACTGACCCGGGCCATCGGCCGCCAGCAGGAACTGATCGCGCACGCGCGGCCGGTGATGGAATACCTGTTCGCGCAGACCCGCGACAGCGGCAACATGGTGATCCTGGCCGACGATCGCGGCATTCTGCTGCATGCCTTGGGCGACGCCGATTTCCTCGACCGCGCCGAGCGCGTCGCGCTGGCGCCGGGCGCCTCCTGGCACGAGCGGCATCGCGGCACCAACGCCATCGGCACTGCCCTGGCCGAGGCCGCACCCGTGGTGATCAATGGCGCCGAGCATTTCCTCGAGCGCAACGGTTTTCTCACCTGCGCCGCCGCCCCGGTGGCCGCGCCCGACGGCCGCCTGCTTGGCGTACTGGATATCTCCGGCGACCAGCGCCGGCGCCATCCACACACTTTCTGCCTGGTGCGCACCGCCGCCCAGATGATCGAGAACCGGCTGTTCGAGGCGTATCACAGCGGCAGCGTGCACCTGCGTTTCCACGCGCTGGCGGAAGGCATCGGCACGCTGACCGAAGGCGTGCTCGCCCTGTCCGACGACGGCCTCATCGCCGGCGCCAATCCGGCCGCCATGCGTCTGCTCGGCCTGAGCAGCGCCGACCTGGGCTGCATCCACCTGGAACGCGTGTTCCAACTGCGCCTGGCCGAGTTGCTCGACTGGGGCGCGCGGCGCGGCCACGAACCGATGCTGGTGCGGCACACGACGCGGCCTGCCGGCGGCCCCGTCGGCGAAGGCCGCCTGTTCGTGCGGGTGGAAACCAGCCGGATCTTGCGGCAAGTGGCGATGGCGCCCGCCGCCGCGCCAATTTCTCCGGCCGTTGTGTCCACGCCCGCCGATGCGCTGGCCGCGCTCGATAGCGGCTGCGGCCTCGTCGCGGCGGCGATCCACAAGGCGCGCCGAGTGCTGGACAAGCCCATCCCGGTGCTGCTGCAGGGCGAATCCGGCGTCGGCAAGGAAGTCTTCGCCAACGCCATGCACAAGTCGGGCCCGCGCCGCGCCAAACCGTTCATCGCCGTCGATTGCTCGGCGTTGTCGGAGAACCTGATCGAAGCGGAACTGTTCGGCTACTCCCCCGGCGCCTACACCGGCGCCCGGCGCGAGGGCTCGCCCGGCCGCATCCGCGAAGTGCGCGGCGGCACCCTGTTCCTCGACGAAATCGGCGACATGCCGCTGGCCATGCAGACCCGGCTGCTGCGCGTGCTACAGGAACGCCAGGTCACCCCGCTCGGCGGCGGCACGGCAGTGGCGGTGGATTTCGCGCTGATCTGCGCCAGCCACCGCAACCTGAAAGCCGAGATGGCAGCGGGCCGCTTCCGCGCCGATCTCTATTACCGCATCAACGGCCTCACCCTGATGCTGCCGGCCCTGCGCGAACGCAAGGACTTCACCGCCCTGCTCGACCGCTTGCTGACCGACCTGCTGCCCGGCCGGCGTGTCGAATTCGAAGCCGGCGTCGCCGCCGCCTTCGCCGATTTCGCCTGGCCCGGAAATCTGCGCCAACTGGTCAACGCCCTGCGCACCGCCTGCGCCTTGATCGAAGACGATGAGAACCGCATCGGCTGGCGGCATCTACCCGACGACCTGGCGGAAGACCTGCGGCAACGGCGCGCGCCCGAAGCGGCCATGCCGGATGCCTCGGAAAACCTGCGCGACGTCTCCGCCGCCACCATCACCCGCGCCATCAGCCTCAGCCACGGCAACATGTCGGAAGCCGCACGCCGTTTGGGCATCAGCCGCAACACGCTGTACCGACGGCTGAAGCAGGCCGCGGGGTCTTGAAGGGCAGGCTCCGAGGCAACGGTCAGATCAACGTAATTGTGTAGGGTGCGCCATGCGCACCTTTCCCACCCCCGCTCAGTCGGCCAGATACCCAGCGCTTTTTCGGTGGTAACGTGGCGTCTCCTCGTCTCCTGTTTTATGGAAGGGTAGGACCAATGCATGAACTGCGCGCACTCGTGGTTGATGACTCGAAAGTCGGGCGTGTGACCATGCTGAGAAAGCTGGAGGCGATGGGTTTGAAGGTGGATCTGGCGGAATCGGGTCAGATCGCCCTGGATTACCTTGCCCAGCGGCAGCCCGACGTGATTTTCATGGACCACATGATGCCGGACATGGATGGCTTCGAAGCGACCCGGCGGATCAAGGCCGCGCCCGCCACGCGGGACATCCCCGTCATCATCGTCAGCGGCAACGACGAAGCCGGTTTCATTGGGGAAGCGCGCGCGGCCGGTGCCATCGACGCCATCGGCAAGCCGCCCACTAACGAGGCGCTGGAAGCCCTGCTGACCTCGCTGCCAGCCCGGTCCACGGCGGCGGTTACCGCGCCCGCGCCCCGGCCGGTGACGGTTGCCCCCGTCCCGGCGGCGTCCCTGGACATGGCCGAGGTGCAGGCCTTGCTTGCGCGTCTGGTCGCGGAGGGCGTGGCGCCCTTGCGCGAGGAAGTCATGGCCGAGGTGAGCCGGCGACTGGCGGCGGAATCCGCAAGCCAGCGCAAGACGCAGGAGGAATCGGCGGTTCGTCTCGACCTTCAGGCTGCTGCCATGACCGATCTCCAGCGCGGCGTAGCGGCTGCCGAAACGCTGTCAAACCGCTTGCAGACCCTGGAACAGCGACTCCGGCTGCTGGAGACCGAAGCGGCCAGGCCGCAGCCGGATCTCGCCGCCTTGCGGGCGGAGATGGCACAACACGTTGACCAGCGTATCGCCGGCGGACTGGCCGAAAGCCAGGCCCGCAGCGAGGCGCTTGCGCCGCAGTTGCAGAACCTGCGCCACGATTTCCAGGAATTGCGGACCAGGCTGAACGAGCGCGCCGCACTGGACGAGCAAATGGGCGCCCTGTCGGACCGCCGCCTGAACACGTTTACCGAGGATCTGGAGCGGATATCCCGGGACGTGCAAGCTCTGGCAGCCGCCCGAACGGAACTGGGCGAATTGCGCCAGCGCCTGAGCGAACCCCGCTTGCGAGAGCTTGTCGCGGAAAGCCTGAACCAGTTCCAGCCGCGCGTAGCGGCACAGGCCGCAGCCGAGGAACTGGCGGCCCCGCCGGCCGTCGGCGTGAACCCGCAAAGCGAAATCGCCGAGTTGCGCGCCAGGTTGAAGACACTGACCACGCTGACCGCCATCGGTGGCGCGCTCCTGCTGGCGGCAATCGGCGGACTCCTGATCTGGGGATAAGGCCGGCGGCGCGTCCGTTCAGCCGCGAGGCCGAGGGTATTCGTCCTGCCCCCCCCCAATGGCACTAACTAAACCAGGGTATCTGACCCCGTTTCGCACCAAAGCGGATTTCGAGCCTTACGAAGATTGAGGCGGGGATTGGGGAGAAACGCTGGGCTCGGATGATTGCTGTGCTATCCGGTGCGCTTGATCCCGCATTCCACGTATGACCTCCCACCTTATCCTGCTATCCAAGGATCGTTCGCCAGCCCAACAGCCGGGGGACATGCAGCACAAAGCAATGCTTTGTGCAAATTTCACACGCACATATTCCGGAAAAACAGCGAATGTGACGCATATAGTACATATAAACCGCGTACATTTTATTTCCGGGTGAAATTTTCACACGTATACTAGCGGCAACCATGCAGCCCATGGGAATCAGTAATACCGATCAGCGGGTCCGAACCCACAACCATCTTGCGAGGTTATACATATGGCTATCCAGAAACTCACGCGCACAGCCCTGGCCGGCATTGCGCTGCTTATTGCGGCTGCGTCCGCCCAGGCCGAGCCAGGCCGTCTGCTGGCTTCCCAGTGTGCTCAATGCCACGGCACCAACGGAGCCGGCCCGGGCTTCGACGAAATCGCGGGGAAAAGCGCGCACGAGCTTTACAACGAACTGCGCGAAATGAAGTACCGCCCCATCGAAGGCATCATGGATCGGCAGGCACGCGGCTACACCGATGCCCAACTCGACCTGATATCCAACTACCTGTCCACGTTGCCCGGCAACGGCGGCGACTGACCCCGGGAGCAAAGACGATGAACACCCTGAACAGAAGACAATTCCTCAAACTGGCCGGCGCGATTTCCGCCCTGGCGGCCGTACCCCGCGCTGTCGGCGCGGCTGTAACAGCACCGCGCGTGGTCGTTGTAGGCGGCGGATTTGGCGGCGCAACACTGGCCAAATACGTCCGCATGTGGGGCGGCAACGTCCAGGTCACCCTGGTGGACGCCAATCCCAATCATATTTCCTGCATCCTCTCCAACCTGGTGATGACCGGCGCACTGTCGATGAACCGGATCACGCTGGGCTTCAGCTCGCTCAAGACCAACCACGGCGTTACTGTGATGCAGGGCCGCGCAGTCGGCATCGACGCCGCCGGCAACACGCTGACGGTCAGCACGATCAGCGGCAACAAAGTGCTGCCCTACGATCATCTGGTCCTTTCGCCCGGCATCGACTTCGTACCCGCTCCCGGCAACTGGGACGCCAACCTGACGCCGCATGCCTGGATCGCCGGCCCGCAGACCACCCTGCTGAAAAATCAGTTGGCCGCGATGCGCAGCAATGAAACCTTCGTCATGACGGTGCCGAAAGCGCCCTACCGTTGCCCGCCCGGACCCTACGAACGGGCCTGCGTGGTAGCCGATTACCTGAAGCGCAAGGGGCGCACCGGCGCCAAAGTCATCGTGCTGGACGCCAATGCCAGCATTACCGCTGAGCCCGAAGCCTTCGGCCACGCCTTCAACGTGACACATGCCGGCGTCATCCAGTACGTACCCAACGCAACGGTGCTGTCGGTGGACTCCAGCACGCGCTCCATCGTGACCAGCGCGATGACCGTCAACAAGGCCAAGGTACTGAACTACATCCCCAACCAGAAGGCCGGTGCGATCGCTGCCAGCTTGCCGCTCAACAGCGCTGGCTTCGTGCCGGTGAATCCGCTGACCTACGGTATCGCCAGCTACCCGAACATCCATGTCATCGGCGACTCCTGCGCCGTGCCGGCATCGGATGGCAAAGCGGTGCCCAAGTCCGGCCACATGGCCAACTCGGAAGCCAAGGTCTGCGCCGATGCGATCGTCCGTTCCTTCACCGGCGATGCGCCGGACGAGGACATCGCCACCAGTTCAGCCTGCTTCAGCCCGATCACCAACAAGACGTCTTCCTGGCTGTCCACCAACTTCATCTACGGCGACATCTTCGACGCCGCCGGCAACGTGAAGGGCAAGGGCATGCATCGAGTGGATATCGGCGAAGCGGAGTCGAGCATGATCGATGGGGACAGTTATCAAGACATGTTCACTTGGGCGGAAAGCATCTTCTCCGACAGCTACATCTGAACCGGCGATAGCTGGATTCATCACACAAAAAACGGCCGACCGGGCAACCGGATCGGCCGTTTTTTACGGCAGTCTGGTCGCCCGCTTCAACGCAGCGCTCGTTACCGGCATCCGCCAAGACTGCCCGCTCAGAAAAATATCAGCTTGAACCCGATGGCGATGGTGGCGATCTCGAAGGCGCGTTTGATCCAGAGGTTGCCTTTGGCGATGGCGAGGTGGGTGCCGAGGTAGCCGCCGACGATGGAGCCGACCAGCAATGCCGGCATCCAGTCCCAGGCGACGGTGCCGAGTACGCCGAGCACGATGGCGCCGGTGCCGTTCCAGACGATGCCGCACAGGATCAGGGTGTAGGCGACGGCGCGTTTGTAGTCGAGGCCGAAGTGGCGGATCAGCCAGATGGTGAGGAACAGGCCGGTGCCGGAGGTGATCGAGCCGTTCAGGATGCCGACCGCGAACAGCCCCGCGATGCCGATCAAGAGGCCGCTGCCGCTGCGGTTCTTCGGCTCGAACGCCATGCCCAGTTTGGGTTTGAACACGGAGTACAGGCCCAGGCTCAGGGTCAGCACGCCCAGCGCCAGCGTGGCCCAGGCGGGCGGCACTTGCAGGATGCTGACCGCGCCGAGTACGACGCCGGGCAGGCCGGCGGCGAGGATCAGCAACGAAAAGCGGCGTTCGAGCGGGCTGTCGCGCAGGTGGCGGATCACCGCGCCAAGGCCGAGAAACACACTGGCGACCTTGTGCGTGGCGAGGGCGACGCCGAACGGCAGGCCGAGGAAGATCAGCAGCGGGAACTGGATCAGGCCGGCGCCGCCGCCGGACAAGGCGGAAAACCAGTTGGCGATGAACGAGGCGACCAGCAGGATCAGGTGATCGGCTGCCGGGAGGTTCATGAATTGTGAGCGGTGGCCACTCGTAGGAGCGCCTTCCAAGGCGCGATCGCTGCGGCCATCGTGCCTTGGAAGGCGCTCCTACGACAATCCACAACTGCTGTTTTTGCCATCAATCGGTCCCGGTCACGCCGATGCGCACCGGATGCGTGACGTAAACCAGGCGCAGGCCGGCGGCGCCGACACGCTGCACCAGCGCGGTGACGCTGCCTTCGTCGGCGGAAAATTCGATGCTTTCCGGCAGCTTGCCGGCGAGTTCGAAGAAGGCGTCGGCATGTACGCCGTGACGGCCATAGCCTGCCGCAGCGCGAAACACGGTGCCGCCCGGGATGCCCAGTTCGCGCGCCTGTTCGAACAGCCATTCGTGCACCGGCCGATGCGCGTGCTTCATGCCTTCTTCGACAAAAAATCGGATACAGATCGCTTGCATGCTCGCTTACCCCCGAACCAGTTTGAACGTCCACACGCCGAGCGCGGTCATCGCCAGCGAGCCGAACAGATGCGCCGATGCCGCCGACAGCGCCCAGCCGAGCTGATTGCGGCTGATCAGCGTGAACACTTCCGCGGAAAAGGTGGAAAACGTGGTGAGCCCGCCGAGGAAGCCGGTGATCGCGAATAAGCGCCATTCCGGCGGCAGGCCGGGATGCTGGGCGAAGTAGGCGATTGCGACGCCGACCAGATAACCGCCGAGCAGATTGGCGGCCAGCGTGCCGTAAGGCAGCGTCGGGAACAGCGGGTTGAGCCAGAGGCCCAAGCCCCAGCGTAGCCAGGCGCCGAAGGCGGCGCCGAAACCGACGGCGAGGAAGGCGGAAATCGCCATGTCTAATTCGCCGTCACCCCGGCGCCGGCCGGGGTCCAGTCGAGCGGCACGCGCGGGCTTCTGGATTCCGGCCTGCACCGGTATGACGCTTGCCAAATCACAGCCACATCATCAAGCCGGTTTCGAACGGATGCGTCAGCAAATCGTGGCAGGGATAGATGCGCACCCGATAGAGCAGTTTGCCGCACAGTTCAGGCGTCAATTCCAGGCGGTACAGGCATTCGCTGTCCGCCCAGCCTTCCGGCTGCATGCGCACGGCCTGCACATCCCGATCCTGGCCCTGCTTGGAGGCGCGGCCGACCAGCACTTCGACGCGCACGTCTTCCGGCAGCAGGCCGTTCAGGTTGACGGCGACCTTGAGTTCGATACTTTCGCCATAGGAGATGCGCTTGAGCGGGTCTTCGGTGCGCCGCAGCGAGACGCTGCCCCAGGCCTGCCGCACCTTGGATTTCCAGGCCGCGACGCTTTGCGCGGCGGCAAAACCGCCTTCCGAATAGCGCCGCCATTGGCGCGAGGCCGGGCCGTAGAACTTGTTGACGTACTCGGCGACCATGCGGGTGGAATTGAAGCGCGGCAGCAGCGTCGTGATCGAGCGCTTGGCCATCTTCACCCATTCGGCGGAGAAGCCCAGTTCGTGGCGGCGGTAATACATCGGGATGACCTGATCCTGCAGCAGTTCGTACAGGGTCTGGCTGTCTTCCCGATTGCGCCGCGCGTCGTCGTAGTTTTCCGGCGCCGGCTTGATCGCCCAGCCGTTGGCGCCGTCGTAGCCCTCGTCCCACCAGCCGTCGGTGACCGACAGGTTGAGCACGCCGTTCATCGCCGCTTTCATGCCGGAAGTGCCGGACGCTTCGAGCGGGTAGATCGGGTTGTTGAGCCAGACATCGCAGCCGGAAACCAGCCGGCGGGCGAAGCCGAGGTCGTAGCCTTCCACCATCAACAGCTTGCCCTCGAACTCGGGCCAGCGCGAAATCTCGTGGATGCGGCGGATCAGTTCCTGGCCCGGCTTGTCGGCCGGGTGCGCCTTGCCGGCGAAGATGAACAGCACCGGCCGGTCGGCGTCGGTGATGATCTGGCGCATCCAGTCCATGTTTTCGAACATCAGCGTGGCACGCTTGTAGGTCGCGAAGCGGCGCGCGAAGCCGATGGTCAGCACGTTCGGATCGAGCGGGTTGGCGTACTTCAGCATGCGTTCCAGGTGCGCCTCGGAACCGTGGTTGCGCAGGTGTTGCTGGGTGATGCGGAAGTTCAGGCCATGCAGCATCTGCGTCTTCAGCGCCTGATGCACGGACCAGAAATGGTGATCGGGAATCGCATCGATCTTCTGCCAGAACTCGACATCGGTCAGCCGCCGGCGCCATTCGTAGCCCAGCTTGTTGTCGAACAGGTCCTGCCATTCCTGCGCCAGGAAGGTGGAGACGTGGACGCCGTTGGTGATGTAGTCCATCGGCGAATCTTCCGGCGCCACCTGCGACCACATGTCGGACAGGATGTGCGAGGAAACCTGGCCATGGATGCGCGACACGCCGTTGTGATGGCGCGAGCCGTGCAAGGCCAGCTTGGTCATGTTGAAGTCCTGGCCGTGCTCGGCGCCGCCCAGGCGCATGAACTCGGCGCGGCTGACGCCGAGGTCGTTGCAGCACCGCGAGAAATAGTCCCAGACCATTTCTTCGCCGAAGTGATCGTGTCCGGCCGGCACCGGCGTATGCGTGGTGAACACGGTATTCGCCGCCACTGCTTCCAGCGCGGCATGGAAGGAAAGACCGTCTTTCACCTTGCGGCGGATCCGCTCCAGCACCAGGAAGGCGGCATGGCCTTCGTTGATGTGATACGCCGTCGGCTTGACGCCGAGTTCCTGCAATGCGCGCATGCCGCCGACGCCGAGCACGATTTCCTGCTGGATGCGGGTGTGCTTGTCGCCGCCGTAGAGTTGGTGCGTGATGTAGCGGTCTTCGACGCTGTTGACCGGCAGATCGGTATCGAGCAGACAGAGGCGAACGTGCCCGACGTTCGCTTCCCAGACCTTCACTTCCAGAGTGCGGCCGGGCAGTTCGATCTGGATGTGCACTTCGCTGCCGTCCTCGCGCATGGCGGGATGCACCGGCAGATCGTCGAACTCGGAATCGGTGTAGTTGGCGATCTGGTTGCCGTCGTTGTCGATGCGCTGGAAGAAATAGCCCTGGCGATAAAGCAGCCCGACCGCGATGAACGGCAAGCGCATGTCGGAAGCCGACTTGCAGTGGTCGCCGGCGAGGATGCCGAGGCCGCCGGAATACACCGGGAAGCTCTCGTGGAAGCCGAACTCGGCGCAGAAGTAGGCGATCAGGTCGCCCGGATGCAGGTCCAGCTGCATGTCGCGCCGCAGCGGCTCGCTCATGTAGGTATCGAACGCCGACAGCACACGGTTGTAGCTGCCCAGGAAGATGTGGTCTTCCGCCGCCTCGGTCAGGCGCTCTTCATCGACCCGCTTCAGGAACGCCTTCGGGTTGTGGTTGACCGCATCCCACAGGCCCGAATGCAGGCGCGCGAACAGCGTACGACTAGGCCGGTCCCAGCCGTACCAGAGGTTGTCCGCAAGTTCGGTGAGACGCGACAGACGGCGCGGGATGCGCGGATTGACTTCGACGATGAACGGCGTGCCGGGTTTCATTTGGACTCCTGTTAGCGTGATTCATGCCTGGTGGGTAGGAGGTCCACTGGCGAACCGAACAGCGTTATTCGGCCCGCAAGCGGATCTCCTACTCGGCCAACCGAATGAAATGCTCGCGGTAGTACTTGAGTTCTTCGATGGATTCCTGAATGTCGGCCAGCGCGGTGTGGCTGTTGGCTTTCTTGAAGCCGTCCTTCAGTTCCGGCCGCCAGCGCCCGGCCAGCTCCTTGAGGGTGGAGACATCCAGATTGCGGTAATGGAAATAGGCTTCCATTTCGGGCAGGTGGCGCGCCATGAAGCGGCGATCCTGGCAGATCGAGTTGCCGCACATCGGCGAGGTGCGCTCCGGCACATGCAGTTTCATGAATTCGATCATGCGCGCGGAGACGTCGGCGGCGGTCAGGGTGGACGCCTTGACCTTGTCGATCAGGCCGGACTTGCCGTGCGTACCCTTGTTCCAGTTGTCCATCGCGTCGAGCACGCTGTCGGGCTGATGCAATACCAGAACAGGGCCTTCTTCGACCAGATTGAGATCCTTGTCGGTCACGATCAAGGCAACTTCGAGAACGACATCGGTATCGGGATTCAGGCCCGACATTTCCATGTCGATCCAGACCAGATGAGTATTGTTTTGTGGCATGTAGGTGGCGCCGGAGGGGCTCGAATTGGGGGCGCAGCATTGTGGCATAATCGGCCCGACAACGTCACAAGAAGTTCTCTAATGCCTTCATTTCAAAGCGTTTTTTTGGCAGCGTTCTGTATTACTTTCGGTCTGAAACTGTGGTTGTTGTTGCGCCAGATGCGGCATGTCTGGCTGCATCGCGACACCCCGCCGGCCGCCTTTGTCGACAGCATTCCGCTGCAGGAACATCAAAAAGCCGCCGCCTACACGCTGGCCAAGGCGCGTATCGGCCTGCTCAACCTCGCACTGGAAGGCGGCCTGCTCTACGCCTTCACCCTCGGCGGCGGCCTGCAATGGCTGCACGACACCCTCGCCGTCACGCTGTCGCAGCCGCTGCTGGCCGGCGTCGGCGTGCTGCTCGGCCTGACCCTGATCGGCGGCGCGGCAGAATTGCCGCTCAGTCTGTATCGCCAGTTCCGCATCGAGGCCCGCTTCGGCTTCAATCGCCAGTCTCCCGCCGGCTTTCTCGTCGACCTGCTCAAGCAGACGCTGCTCGGCCTCGCCCTCGGCGGCCCGCTGCTCCTGCTCGTGCTGTGGCTGATGGGCATCATGGGGGCAACCTGGTGGCTCTGGGTGTGGGCAGTCTGGATGGGCTTCAATCTGCTGCTGCTGACCGTTTACCCCACCGTCATCGCGCCGCTGTTCAACAAGTTCACACCGCTGCAAGACCTCAACCTGAAGCACCGCATCGAGAACCTGCTCGCCCGTGCCGGCTTCCATGCCAGCGGCGTCTTCGTGATGGACGGTTCGCGCCGCTCCAGCCACGGCAACGCCTATTTCACCGGGCTGGGCAAGAACAAGCGCATCGTGTTCTACGACACGCTGTTGTCGCAGTTGAATCCGGAGCAGATCGAAGCCGTGCTGGCGCACGAACTGGGCCATTTCAAGCGCCGCCACATCGTCAAACGCATCGTGCTGATGTTCTGCCTGAGCCTGGCCATGCTGGCGCTGCTGGCAACGCTGAAGGAGGCAAGCTGGTTCTACCAGGGCCTCGGCGTCGCCAGCCAGAGCGATGCCACCGCGCTGGCCCTGTTCTTCCTCGCGCTGCCGGTGTTCCTGTTCCCGCTGTCGCCGTTGATGAGCCTGTATTCGCGCAAACACGAGTTCGAGGCCGATGCCTTCGCCGCCGGCCTCACCCAGCCGGGCCATCTGGTTTCCGCGCTGGTGCGGCTGTATCGCGACAACGCCGCGACGCTGACGCCGGACCCGATCTATTCTCTGTTCTACGACAGTCACCCGAAGGCGGTGGAACGAATTGAAAAACTGGAGTCTTACCGTAAGCCAAGCCACGACCCGCAGCCCATGCAGGCGTAATCAATTCCAACGAGAGGAGTCACCATGAAAAAACTATCCCTTATTCTGGCCATCGCCACCGCTTCCGTTTTCGCCACCCCGGCCTTCGCCGCCCCGTTCGACAAGGGGGATCCGAATGCCGGCAAGGCGACGCACGATAAACAATGCGCCGGTTGCCATGTTTCCAAAGTTGGCGGCGACGGCAGCAAGATGTACACGCGCGCCGACCGCCGCGTGAAATCCGCTTCCGGCCTGGCGCAGCAGGTCACCACCTGCAACTCGATGCTGGGCAACCAGTTGTTCCCGGAAGACGAACTGCATCTGTCGGCTTACCTGAACAGCCAGTTCTACAAGTTCAAGTAACCGGAGAGCGATCATGACCGATACCTTTTGCGACCTCTCCAAAGGCAAGTGCAAACCCTGCGAAGGCGGCATTCCCGCGCTGACCGCCGACGAGATCGCCGGCCTGATGCCGAAACTGGCGGCTGACTGGCAAGTGGCGGACGGCAAACTGCGGCGCGATTTCAAGTTCCCCGACCATTACGTCACGATGACCTTCGTCAACGCCGTCGCCTGGGTCTCGCACCAGCAAGGCCATCATCCCGACCTGGCCGTGGGCTACAACACCTGCCGTGTCGAATACGTCACCCACGCCATCAACGGCCTGTCGGAATCGGATTTCATCTGTGCCGCCAAGATCGATGCATTGTTCGATCTGTAATGGCCATCTTTAATGGCAAATAGCCCGCTGCCGGCCGGCCGCGTCGTCGCTGCGCACGGGCGACGCTTCCTGATCGAAACGGGCGAAGGCATCGTCGAATGCGTCACGCGCGGCCGTAAGAGCGACATCGTTTGCGGCGATCAGGTTTCGTTCAACATCACCGATGCCGACCACGGCGTCATCGAGCACGTCGCATCACGCAAGAACCTGCTGTATCGCTCCGACGATTTCCGCAGCAAGCTGATTGCCGCCAATCTCGATCTGGCCGTCGTCGTGGTTGCCGCCGTGCCCTACTTCCGCGAGGAATTGCTGATCCGCTGCCTGGTCGCCTGCGAGAGTGCGAACATCCCGGTGCTGATCGCGCTGAACAAATCCGATCTGCCGGAAACCGCCGCGCTGGCACAGCATCTGGAAATCTATGCGCAGCTCGGCTATCCGCAGATCACCGTCTCTGCGCGCGGCGACCTCGCCGAACTGCAAGCGCATCTGAACGGCAAGACCAGCGTACTGGTCGGCGCGTCCGGCGTCGGCAAAAGCACCTTGCTGAACAAACTGGCGCCGGAAGCGAACGCCGCCACCGGCGAAATCTCGCTGGCCCTCGATGCCGGCAAGCACACCACGACCAACGCCCGCCTGTTCCATTTACCCGAAGGCGGCGACTTGATCGACTCGCCCGGCATGCAGGAATTCGGCCTGCAACACCTCACCCCGGCCGCGCTGATGGAGGCCTTCCCGGAAATTCGCGCGCGCGCCGGCCAATGCCGTTTCTACAACTGCCGCCATCTGAAGGAACCCGGCTGCGCTGTGCTCGCCGCGGTGCAAGCGGGCGACATGTTGCCGAACCGGATGCGGGTGTATCAAAGTCTGATCGGCCAGTTAACAGTGTCATAGCAGTAGGTCGGCAATCCCCGCAAGGGGGACGCCGGATTCGTAAGCGCTAAAGCGCCAACGACGCCGCTGTCCCTTGCCGACGGGTGTTGGATCGGCGGCATGGGAATGCCGCCCTACTTGACCGATCGGACAGATCACAATGTCGTAAATCGCGCGCTGCAGTAGGTCGGCAATCCTTTGCCGACGAACAAATCGGCGGCAGGGGAATGCCGCCCTTACTTGACTACGGAAAGTTAGGAGACCGCACATGAAAACCCTCGCCGCCCTGCTCCTTGGCCTGCTCCTCGCATTGCAGGCCCGCGCCGATGCCACCCTGGTCAACACGCCCTACGCCGCGCCGAAAGTGGTGTTCGATTTCTACCTCGACGATCCCGCCAAGATGGGCGCCGCGCTGTACTGGCTGCGCTCGCTGATCCTGCCGCTGTCGGTACCGCCGTACGAATACGACAGCGACACCATCAAAGTCGTCGTGCACGGCACCGAACTGGTCACACTGGCGAAGAAAAACGAGGCGAAATACAAGGATGCGGTCGACCGCATGCGCTATTACGCCGACCTCGGCATCGAGTTCAAGGTCTGCGGCCTGGCCATGCAGGACTACGGTTACAGCCTGAAGGACATGCAGGACTTCGTCCAGGTCGTGCCCAGCGCGCCGGTGGAACTGGTGCACTGGCAGAACAAGGGCTACGCCGTGCTGGTGCCGACCATCATGGACAAGAAATTCAACATCGAGGACATCCGCTGAGGTGTCCGGTGCCATCGCGTCAGTGTTGTCGCTGACGCCAAGCAGCGAGCAGGCTCAGCCCATCTTATCGGGGCGTCACCACAAGCGTTTCACGCCGTAGTTCTCGAACACCGCATCGGCGGAAACCAGAGTCAGTTTTTCTTCCAGTGCCTGGGCGATCAGTAGGCGGTCGAAAGGGTCGCGGTGGTGGAACGGCAACGATTCGACACGGGCAACATGGCGAAAAGCGATGTCCAGTTGCACGAAGCCATTTGCGGCCAGCTGGCTGGGGAAATACTGGCGAACGCTGCTCGCTAGTTTCAACTTTCCAAGTTGGCACTTGATCGCCATCTCCCAGGCGCAAGCGAGACTGACAAAACACTCGGCGTCGGCGGCTGCGATGGCCTTGCGTGCCTTGGTGGAAAGCTGAGGAGCGTCTTCCACCCACCAGAGCAGTGCGTGGGTATCGAGCAGAAGTCGCATCAGCTGTAATCCGCGAAGTCTTCTGGCGTAGCGTTGAAATCCTCGGCCATGTAGAGCAACTGGCCTTTGCCGCTGCCTGGCTGGCGAATGCGTTGCAACGGCTCGATGGGCACCAGCCGCAACAACGGCTTGTTGTCCCGCGCGATCACCACATCTTCGCCCAGCAAAGCTTTCTGAACCAGTTCGGACAGATGCGCTTTTGCTTCGCCGATATTGAACTGTTGCATGGCAACCCCTCCTTAGTTGGTCATCATATTTGACCAAGCGGCAGCAAGCAAGGGCAAACTCACTCCGGCCAGTGCTTGATATACCGCTTCAGCAGCGAGTTCTCGAAATCGGCTTCCTTCAGGCAGGCGCGGGCGACGTCGTGGAAGGAAATGACGCCCACCATCTTTCGCTCGTCGAGCACGACCAGATGGCTGGTGTGGCTTTTGGTCATCGCATCGCGGGCGTAATCCACCGAGTCGTCCAGCGTGGCGACCAGCGGCGCGGGTTCCATCAGTTCGCCGACTGTCACCTCGCTCAAGCCACAAGCGCGCGCATGCAAGCCGCGCAGGATGTCGCGTTCGGTGATGAAGCCGAGCAGATCGCCGTCGCGCAGCACGACCAGCGAACCGATTTCGTGCTCGGCCATGCGACTGACCGCGTCGGCGGCAGAAGCATCGGGCTCGATGCTGACGATTTCGGTGCCACTTTTTACCGACAGTACTTCGCGGATCAACATGTTCGTCTCCTTGTAGCGTTATCGACGGACCAGCCCGGCTTCGACCTGTTTGCGCATGGCCGCGCCCTTGAGCAGTTCAATCAGGGTCAGCGCGAAATCCATCGCGGTGCCCGGACCTTGCGAGGTGACCACCTTGCCGTCGACCACGACCGCGTCGGCCAGACTTTGTGTGTTGGTCAACTTGAGCGAATCGAGCACGCCGGGGTAGGCGGTGGCCTGTTTGCCGTCTAGCAGGCCGGCTTGCGCCAGCGCCATCGGGGCGGCGCAGATCGCCGTGGTGTAGCGCCCGGCGGCGGCCATTTTCTTGAGCAGCGCCTGTACGCGGGCATCGTCGCGCAGATGCTCGGCGCCGGGCAGACCGCCGGGCAGCGCGATGAGGTCGAAATCGCGCGTCAGCACGTCGTCCAGATAGGCATCCGGCTCGACACGGATGCCGCGACTGCCTTGAATGGTGCCGCGCTGCAGGCCGGCCAGCACCACCTCGATGCCGGCGCGGCGCAACAGATCGGACAAGGTGACGGCTTCCAGATCTTCGAAGCCGGGGGCCAATGGAATCAATACGGTTGCCATGTTTTTCTCCTACAAAGCCAACAGCCGATCCGTTTCGTGCGCCGCACGCTCGGCGCAATCGCCGATGGAGAGGCCGTTCAGATAGTTGCCGACCAGCGCCAGCGGCTCGCTTGCCAGCCGAGCATCGATCGCCGCGACGCGCCTGGGATGTTCGACACCCGGCGCGGGCAATCGATTCGTCGTTTCGCGAACATGTAGAAAATCGCTCGGTGCGACGCCCAGCACGGCGGCGGCGCGCGCCAGCTTGGCATCGTGGCCGAGACGGCCGGGCCGGAAGTGGAAAGTGAAGCCGCGCAGCGTGTCGTGCGGGATCGGGTCGCGCGTCACCACGGACCAGAAATCGTCGTCGACGCCGATCAAACCGGCCACCGCCGGCAAATGCGATTTGCCCGCCGGCAACACCACGCCGAGCGCCTCGCTGCTGGACATCGGAAACGCCTGCAGGTCGCGCGCCAGATCGGCATGCGCGCTGCCGAGTAGTTCGGCGGCGGCGTCGACCGGCACGGCCAGGATCAGTTGCCGGCAGGCAATCGTGCCAGCCGCGGTTTCCACCTGGTAACCGCTTGCGCTGCGGGTGATCGAATTGGCCGTGCTGTCATGGCGCAGCTCGAACGCCGCACCGTCGACCAGCGCCTCCAGCAGCCCCTGCAAGCCGCCGGGGAAACTGTATTTGCGCGGCGCCGCCTGCATGCGCGGCTTGCGGCGGAACAGCCACTCGGCCGGAAAGGCGTCCGCCGGCTGCGACAACACGGCGGCAAAGGCCGGCGCGAGCAGATTGCGGTAATTGCCGCGTCCGAGCAGACCGCTGAACCATTCCCCAACACTGCGTCCCTGTTTCGCCTTGCCGAGGCCGAACGGCAGCGAAACCGCGGCTTGTAGAAAATTAAGTCGCTTGAGCGGCGATTGCAGCGCGCCATTGGCGCCGACGAAGCTGTAACCCAGCTTTTCGCGCGGCAGCAGGTCGTCCAGGCGGCCGCGCGCCCGCAACGCTTCCAGCAATTGCGAGTAGGAGTTGTAGGCGGTGTGGGCGCCGAGTTCGAGCCAAAAGTCGGCACCCGGCTCGCCCGCCTTGATCTCATTACGCAAATGCCAACTCTGGATGCAGCCGCCGACGCGCGACGAGGCCTCCAGCACGAGAACCCTGCGGCCCGCCCGGGCCATCCGCGCCGCCGCGACCAAACCGCTGACGCCCGCACCGACGACGACGCAATCGACTGTTTCCATATCCGAATGACTCAAGCTTGAAGAACCCTAAAAATCGTTGAAACGATGGATTTGACGCCGATCCTTCTTGGTCGGCCTCCCCTTGATCGTGCTGCCCGGCTCGGCCAGCACCTGTTTTGCCTCGATCTGCGCCAGACGCGCGGCCAGGCTTTCCGGCAATTCTTCATACAACTGGCGCGCCACCGGCGCCGGACCGCGCTTGTCGGACAAGCCGCGCACCGTCACGCGCCAGACCAGATCACCGATCTGAAGGTGTAGCACATCGCCCAGACTCACCTCGCGGCTCGCCTTGATGCGATCGCCGACATCGCCGGCAACGACGAAACGCACCCGGCCACCTTCGACCGCTTCCTGCGCCAAACCGCGCGTCTTGAAAAAGCGCGCCGCCCACAGCCACTTGTCGATGCGCAAACGCGCAGCGGCGGGCGTTTCAAAAAAATCGGCTGGAACTCGACGCGACATGGGCGAATCATAACGCGCATGTCCCGCCTTCCAGCCGTCTCCCTTTCGCTCCTGGCCGTCCTGTTGGCGGCGTGCGCCCACGCGCCCGGTCCCGACGCCCCCAGCCTGGGCACGCTGCAACTGCGTGAAGCGCTGACCATCGCGCCGGATGCCGCCACCGCGCGCCTGCAATACGGCCGCATCGTGGCGCGCAACGCGGTACAGGAACACGACCCGTTCTGCGTGTTCGAACTGGATACCGTGCGACCGGCAATGCAGACCGTGCCACCCGGCCAGTTCCGCATCGTCGCCATCGCGCGCAGCGTCGAAACGATAGCCGGCATGTCGGCATTTCCCGAAACCTGGCGCGTCCGTCGCGTCGCCTTCAGCGATGACGACAGCCCCACGCACATCTACTACAAGACCACCTTCCGTCTGCAGGATACACAGCCTGCCGCCGGCCCACCGGTGCGCACACTGACCTGCATGAGCAACCAGAACGCCCCCGGCAACGCCGGTTTGATGCGTCATCTGACCATGCCGGAAATACGCGGCGCGCTGGGGACGTGGTTCACGCTAAGCCTGGGTACGCAAACCCTGTAGGTGCGGGTTCATGCACACATTCGCCCGCCTACGCACGAGTCGGCCTGCGTAGTCATCCGGCGCAATGCCCTGCGGTTATTGCGCCCTACGCCGCTGGGACAACAGCCGTAGGGCGGCAATCTCTTGCCGCCGATCCACACCTCGGCGACAGCCGAAATCAGTCGCGTAGGGTGCAATAAGCGCAGCGCATTGCACCACCACGCACGCCACGTCATCCGGCGCAATGCCCTGCGGTTATTGCGCCCTACGCCGCTGCCCGTAGGATGGGCGAAGCGTAGCGCGCCCATCAACCCGCAACGATTGATGGGCACGCTGCGCTTTGCCCATCCTACAAATGCCCATGGGTCGGCCCGCGTAGGGGCTACAACCCCAACACCGCGCGGGCGTTGGCGCTGGTCTGGCGGATGATTACTTCGAGGTTTTCGCTGCGTAGTTCGGCCAGGCAGGCGGCGATGCGGGCGAGTTCGGCCGGTTCGTTGCGTCGGTGTTCAGGCGGTAGCCAGGCGGGCGGGATGTCCGGGCTGTCGGTTTCCAGCACGATGGCGTCGAGCGGCAGTTCTTTCGCCAGGGCGCGCAGATTGGTCGCCCGCGTCCAGGTGAAGGCGCCGCCGAAGCCGAGTTTAAAACCCAGTTTGAGGTAGGCATCGGCTTGCTGGCGGCTGCCGCTGAAGGCGTGGGCAATGCCTTTGTCGACTTTCAAGCGGCGCAGCTGTTTGAGGATTTGATCGTTGGCGCGGCGGCAGTGCAGCAGCACCGGCAGGTCGAAATCGCGCGCGATCTTGAGTTGCTCGACGAAGAAATGCTCCTGGGTGGCGAAATCCAGCTCCGGCACGAACAGATCCAGCCCGATCTCGCCGATGGCAACCGGTCGCCAGGCTTCGACCTGAGCGCGCAGATCGGCCAGATGCGCGTCCCGATGCAGGTGGACATACATCGGATGCATGCCCCAGGCCGGCAGGCAGCCGGGATAGCGACGGCAAACCGCTTCGACCTCGGCGAAGTTGGCGCGGGTTACCGCCGGCACGATCTGCGTCATCACGCCAGCATCGCACGCACGCTGGTAAACCGCATCGCGGTCGGCGGCGAATTCGCCGGCGTCGAGGTGGCAGTGGGTGTCGATCAAAACAGCGGTCATCTGGCAATCCGTCGAAACCATCGAACAAACAAACTGGATTCCCGCCTGCGCGGGAATGACGGGTGGAATAATCGCACGTCCACCGCCCATGAAACGCCCATGAATCAGAACACCTCTCCTCGCGTCGCTGTCATCGGCGGTGGCCCGGCCGGGCTGATGGCCGCCGAGGTATTGAGCCAGGCCAACGTCAAGGTCGAACTGTTCGATGCGATGCCTTCGCTCGGGCGCAAGTTTCTGCTCGCAGGCAAGGGCGGCATGAATCTGACGCACTCGGAAGCGCGCGCCCCCTTCCTTTCCCGTTACGGCAAGCGTCAGGCGCAGATCGAGCCCTTGCTGAATGCATTCGGGCCGGATGACTTGCGCGCCTGGGTGCATGGGCTGGGCATCGCCACATTCGTCGGCAGTTCCGGCCGCGTGTTTCCGACCGACATGAAGGCCGCGCCGCTGTTGCGCGCCTGGCTGCATCGGCTGCGCGGCGACGGGGTTGTGTTCAACGTCCGCCAGCGCTGGCTGGGCTGGAACGATCACGGTGCGCTGCGCTTCGCCGGCCCGGCAGGCGAAACGACGCACGCCTGCGATGCCGTCATCCTGGCGCTGGGCGGCGGCAGTTGGGCGCGGCTGGGTTCCGATGGCGCCTGGGTGCCGTTGCTGCAGGCGCGCGGTGTCGACGTGGCCGCGTTGAAGCCGTCGAATTGCGGTTTCGATGTGGCGTGGAGCGCGCATTTCCGCGAACGCTACGCCGGGCAGCCGTTGAAATCGGTGGCGCTGACATTTGGCGATTTCCAGCGTCAGGGCGAGTTTGTGGTGTCCGAAACTGGGATTGAGGGCAGCCTGATCTACGCAGCATCCGCCGCGATTCGCGACGCCATCGAAGCGCACGGCAGCGCGCAAATCCTGCTTGATCTGGCACCAGGGAAATCGCTGGAACGGGTGATCGCGGAAGTGACACATCCGCGCGGCTCGCGCTCGCTGTCCAGCCACCTGCAAAGCCGCGCCGGCATCACCGGCGTCAAGGCCGGGCTACTGCGCGAAGCGCTCGACAAGGACACCTACGCCGATCCGCCACGTCTGGCTGCCGCCGTCAAAGCCTTGCCGCTCACCCTGATCGCGCCACGCCCGCTCGACGAAGCGATCAGCAGCGCCGGCGGCGTCACGTTCGAGGCGCTGGATGCGAACCTGATGCTGCGCGACTTGCCCGGCGTGTTCTGCGCTGGCGAGATGCTGGACTGGGAAGCGCCCACCGGCGGCTATCTGCTCACCGCCTGTTTCGCCAGCGGCCGCGTGGCGGGAGCGGGGGCGCTGACATGGCTAAAGAAGGAGTAGGTCGGAAAAGCGCAGCGCCTTCCGACATTTCACCGCGCAGACGTCGGAAGGCGCTGCGCTTTTCCGACCTACAGGCTGACACAGCGGCATCGGGAACCTACACAGGCGGATTGATATCTCAGTTCGGCCTGTCATGTCCGACAGGTACAATGCCGCCGGCTTGCAAAGCGCCGCTTTGACGCAATCTATGCCCTGTTAAAACCTGGAGATTCAACTGATGCAACGCATTTTTCTTTCCCTGTTCGCGCTGTTCCTCGCTTTCGCGCTGCCGACATTCGACGCGGAAGCCAAACGCATGGGCGGCGGCAAGTCCTTCGGCATGCAACGCCAAGCCACCCCGATGAAACGCGACGCTTCCCCGCAGCAAGCACAGAACACCCCGGCGCAAGGTGCTGCTGGCGCCGCTGCTGCCGCGCCGAAGCGCAACTGGATGGGCCCGCTTGCCGGTCTCGCCGCCGGTCTCGGCATCGCCGCGCTGTTGTCGCATTTCGGCATGGGCGAAGGCATGGCCAACTTCCTGATGATGGCGTTGCTGGCGATGGCCGCGTTCATGCTGGTGCGCTGGTTCATGAACCGCAACAAGCCGGTGCTGCAGCGTCCGCTGCAATATGCCGGTCAAGGCACGGATCAGAACGCGCCGCAGCCGATGCGCTTCGAAGCCCCGGCCGCCGGTTCTGTTGTGCCGGGCAGCATCTACGACAAATCCGGCCAGGGCGATGTCGCTGCTTCCAGTTCGGAAGCAACCAGCGCAGTCGCCAGTTTCCCGCCCGGCTTCGATGACGTCGCCTTCTCGCGTCAAGCCAAGGTCAACTTCATCCGCATGCAGGCCGCCAACGATGCCGGCAACCTGGATGACCTGCGCGAGTTCACCACGCCGGAAATGTATGCCGAGTTGAAGCTGGACATCGACGAGCGCCAAGGCAAGGAACAACACACGGAAGTGATGACCATCAACGCCGAAACGCTGGAAGCGCTGGAAGAAGGCAACCGCCAGATCGTCAGCGTGCGCTTCTACGGCACGCTGCGTGAAGACGGCGAATCGACCACCTCGTTCGACGAAGTCTGGCACATGACCAAGCCGCTCACCGGCAATCAAGGTTGGGTGGTGGCCGGTATTCAGCAGAACAGCTGAGTCCTGTTCCACCCTGTGGGAGCGGCCTACTGGCCG
>JASJPK010000089.1:0-4016 GCA_031426735.1 Hydrogenophilaceae bacterium
TCCAAGGCGCGATCGTTCCCGACTTCGCGCCTTGGAAGGCGCTCCTACAACACCGTACGACTGCAGCGAAGCTGGAATGGATGGGCCGTTTCATTGGTTGCATCCACGCCATCGGCGCGCTGCAACCCTACGACGCGTAGGAGCGCCTTCCAAGGCGCGATCGTTCCCGACTTCGCGCCTTGGAAGGCGCTCCTACAACACCGACGCATGACCAGATTCAGTTCACGCCGACGCCGCAGCCGCCGGTGGTCACCTTGACCGTCTTCGCCGTCTTGTAGAACTGCCCGGCGCTCCGCGCCACCACCCAGACCTGGGCGGTCTGAGCCACCTTGATCCGCATCTGCAACGCCGGCACCACTTCCGGCTCGAACTGGAATGCCGCGACCAGCGGCTGCGGATTGCGGTCGACAAACACCATCACGGCATCGACTTCGGGCAGCGCGCAGGCGATGTCGATGAATACTGTCGCCCCATCCACCGCGATATCGGGCGCCTTCAGCCGAATCGCATCGCTGGGAACGGGATTGGCAGAGCGCAACGCGCGCAAACTGCTGGTCAGACTGGCGCTCAGGCCGGAAGCCATCGACGTGCGGGGACGCAATAGTCCGGCAGCAGCCGCAACCGAGAGCACTGCGGTCGAAACCGTTCCGCGCAGGATATTCCGTCTGGCTTGATTCATTTCTTGCTCCGGCATCAATAGTGAAATTTGGGGCGCGAATCATCCCACGCCAGGGTTACGGCCAGCCGAATACAGCCTGGCCGCGGCCGAATCGGTTGTGGGTGGGTTGCGAACATCGCGCAAGTTTCGTAATCCATGTCACCGTCTGCCGAGTACAAAGCGGCTATGCGGCGAAATTCTTGAACAGGCGATAAGTGCTGCGGCCGGCATCCTTGGCCCGATACATGGCGTGGTCGGCGTTGCGCAGCAGCTTGTCCGCCGTGTCGGCATCTTCCGGGAAGTAGGCAATGCCGATGGAAGCGGAAATCTGCGCCACGCCGGCCGGCAGTACGAACGATTGCGCCAGTTGCTCGACGATCTTCTCGGCGACGAACTCGGCGTCCTGCCGCGATTCCAGCAACGGCAGCACAATCAGGAACTCGTCGCCGCCGAGACGGGCGACGGTATCCGTGTCGCGCAGGCAGGCGGCCATGCGCCGGGCGGCCTCGCGCAGGATCGTGTCGCCGGCATCGTGGCCGAACCGGTCATTGGCCGCCTTGAAGTTGTCCAGATCGACGAACAGCACCGCCACCTGGCTGTCGCGGCGGCGCGCCTGGGACAGTGCGCGTTCGAGCCGGTCGTCCAGCAGATCCCGGTTGGGCAGGCCGGTTAGGGCATCGTAATTGGCCTGGCGCCAGATGCGATCCTGAGTCTGCTTGCGTTGGGTGATGTCGGAGAAGGTCACCACCACGCCCAGGATTTCCCCCTCCGAGATCAGCGGATGGGCGCGGTATTCCACCGCCAGGCGGCTACCGTCCGCCCGCGTGAACCAGGCCTCTTCCTCGTGCAGCGGCAGGCCATCGCGCAGCACGCCGGTAATCCGCGCCGCCGGATTGTCCGTCTCGCCGTCGGCCGGCTCCACGGCCGCCGCGCGAAGGAACAGGGACGGCATGGCCTGGCCCAATAATTCGTCGGCGGCTAAATGCCCCATCAGACGCACCGCCACCGGGTTGATGAAGGTGAAGCGACCGCTGCGGTCGAGGCCGAAGATGCCTTCGCCGGAGAAATTGATCAGCATGCGCAGGCTGGTCTCCGCCTCCCTGCGCTCGCGTACTTCAGTGCTCAACTCGACGGTGCGTTGCTCCACCAATTGGCCCTGTTGCGCCTCCGCCGCCGTGAGACTGAGCAGTTGCCGGCGGACCAGGTGCAAGGCGAGCAGGGTCAGCCCCGACAACAACAGCCAGACCCCGATGTGGATGCCGGCGGACTGCCGTTGGCGCAGGGCCAGGTCGGCCAGCAGGGTCTTGACCGGGAAGCTGACGCTGATGCCGCCGCGGATGTCCCCCACCTTGTAGCCCTGGTGGCTATGGCACTTGAGGCAGGCCTGTTTGGTAACCAGCGGCGCCATGAAGCGGGCCATCGGCAGGCCCGGCGTGCCGTCCACGGCAAAGTATTCCAGTTCGCCCTGGTCGAACCGGTTCAGCGCGCCCGCTTCCCAGCGGTTCGCCACATTGCCGGGATTGATCGGCTTGAGGCTGGTGATGTGGATGCGGATGCCGATTTGCTCGTGGATGACCTCGGCCAGCTGCCGCGTCATGTAGGCGGGATTGAGCAGCGTGAGGCGCTTGCCGGAAGATGTCACCAGATCCTTTTCCAACACATGCAGGTAGGGATTGGACGGCGTAGTCTCGCTCAGCCCGCCATAGACGCCGCCATGCAGCGCATTCCATTGGCGCGTGGCCTCGACCATCTTGAAGACGAAACGAGCCTGATTGGCGATGGTTTCTTCGGCATGGCGACTCATCTCGCTCACTGTCCAGACGTAGGAAAACGACACCAGCGCCAGCCAGAGCAGAACGGGGATGAGCCAGAGTTTTCGGTTGAGCAGGAGGCGGTTCAAGACGAGCCCGTAAGCAGTAAAAAAGCGGCTTAAAGGAGACTTCAAGCTCCAGAATATGGTAACAGCCTGCCGCTCAAATCAGCAGTGGGAATTTCCTCACGGGAAAGCGCTGAACTCAAGGCTGTGGCGTGACCGGCTGCGAGGCGACCGGGACGAAAATCCACTGGTCGTAACGTGCCTTGCCGGTGAAATCCTTGTCCACCTCGCGGAAACCGGCCACCTTCAATGGACGCGCCGTGGACAGGCTGTGCACCCCGACGATGCCGCCGGCCTCGTTGCGCTGCAGCCCCCAATCGTTCAGGCCGGTCATGGGGTCGCGGTACACCCGGCGCAGGTGGCGCACCGGCGCCGGAAAGCGAGGATCGAGGAGCAGTTCATCCAGGGACTGTGGATAGCGCTGCACCTTGCCGCCCGGTGTCGACACGGAATAGAAACGAGCGATGGCGCGGCGAAATTCGTCGCCGATGAACAGCAGTTCCGCTTCCTTCTCACGCCGCACCGCGGTGTGCCAGAGCGTCCCCAGCGCGGCCAACTGCACCCCGAGCACGGCGATGAAAAAGAGCACTGCTAGAAACGTGAAGCCGCGCTGACCGGCAGACAGGCGGGGATTGCTGCCGGCCTGCGGCGGCTTGCGGCGCAAAGCCGCCTTAGCGGGGCTCACCGGCCGCATCCACCTCCCCTTCGCCACCGCCCGCCCAATCGGCGGCAAGCACGCCCGCCTGCACGTAGCGATGAAACGTCGAATACGGCCAAGCCGGCACCGCCGCCACCAGACCATGCTTCAGCGGATTGATATGCACGTAATCCACATGCGCATTGAAATCCGCCGCATCGCGCAAGGTGTGTTCCCAATAGCGCCGCTGCCAGATGCCCCGCTCCTTGCGTCGGCGCCGCGCCGACGACAGCCATTCCGTCCGCGCCAGCCCCTTGGAAAAGAGCAACTTGATCAACCGCCAACGCAACGCGAAGTCGGCATCCCCCGGCGGCAGCGTCCAGACACAATGCAGATGATCCGGCAACACCACCCAGGCATCGATGTGGAAGGGGTGAAGACGCCGAACCCGCCGCACCGATTCGCGCAGCAAATCGACATGGCGGACGAGCAGATCGCCGCGCCGCTCCAGCAGATTCACGGTGAAGAAGAACGACCCACCCGGAAGGAAATTGCGGCGATAGTCAGGCATGGCGGCGGCATGGGCGATGCGGAAAAGCGATCATACGGCGCACCGGCGTAGGGCGGTTTCTCGCGCAGCGCAAACCGCCGCATGGAAGCAGAACTCGCCGCCGAGTAGGGCGCAATCGCGAAGCATTGCGCCGACATGCGGCGGGTTGCTTCGCGAACCCGCCCTACGAAGCCGTCTTACGCACGGTGCGGAAAATCGATCATACGGTGCGGCAATGTGTAGGGCGGTTTCGCGCCAAAGGTGCAAACCGCCGAATGGAGTCGGATCGCGCCCA
>JASJPK010000089.1:4116-38665 GCA_031426735.1 Hydrogenophilaceae bacterium
CTGACATGCGGCGGGTTGCTTCGCGAACCCGCCCTACGAAGCCGTCTTACGCGCGGGTGAGGAAAATCGATCATACGGTGCGGCAATGTGTAGGGCGGTTTCGCGCCAAAGGCGCAAACCGCCGAATGGAGTCGGATCGCGCCCACTGACATGCGGCGGGTTGCTTCGCGAACCCGCCCTACGAAGCCGTCTTACGCGCGTTGTTGCTAGCGGTTGCGCGGCGTTCCGTTGAAGGATTCCACTTGGGAGCTCCATGTGGCGATGTTTATTGTGGACTGCCAGTTGCCGGTCACGCTGCCGCTCACGGACCCGCCCAACTTGCCTTCCGCACCGCCCTTGTCGCCCCCGATCTTGCCACCAACCTCTCCGCTCAGGGACCAGCCCGACTGGTTGCTACCGGTGTAGGAGAAACTGAGCTGGGCGTGGGCACGCCACTCACACCGGCCGCCAAGCGGTACGTTGGTTCTCACGTCCTCCAGCTTGTAGTTGCCGGAGAGTCCAAGACCTTCCTGTTTCTCGTTCTTGTGAACCCGGCGGGTATCCAGCAGTTCCGCCGTGCACACTGTCCGGCCGTCCTTGCACTCGTGGGTGATCTTCCATACCGGGCCGCTATCGATGTTGCCCCAGTAGTCCGTGTCCCCCCAGGTGTCGATGTGCATGTGGTAGCTGGCGGTGGTCCCGATGGTGACGTGGGACTGGGGGTCTGCCACCAGCGACGGCAGGTTGGAGAAATGGTAGTAGCCGTAGAACCAGAGGTAGGAGTCATCGAAGTAACCCCCGCCCGCATAGCTGGTGGAATGCTGGGTATTTGCCCCGGACAAAAGGGCGCTCTGGTAAAACTTACCGGATGGATCCCTTCCGTTGACGGGGTTGGACCGCACGTACTCGTAAAGGTTGGTGCCATCGCCGTAGCCCTGGGGATCCCGCTGCAAGAACCGCCCCTTTTCAGGGTCGTAATAGCGTGCCCGGTAGTAGAAGATTCCGGACTCTTCCTCCCACTGCCGGCCGTTGTACAGCCACGGGTTCCCGACGGCGCTGTGGGGCGTGCCCCAGGGGTTGTCGGGGACTGCGGCGCCCACTCCGTTGGTGATGGCGGGCCGCCCGTAGGCGTCGTACCCGTACCGCTCCACCACAGCGCCCGCGACGTCACTGACCGCTACCACCGACCCCAGCGCATTCTGGTGATGGTAGTAGGTGGTCGCGCCCCGCTCCATGCTCAGCACTTCGTCCACATAGTTGCCGTAGACATAAGTCGCCTGGGTAGTGCCGCCCGCGCTCTGTTCCTCGACAATGCGCGCGTCGTCATAGAAGTAACGCGTCTCCACCGGACTGACCGGCCCAATGGTCGGGTCCGCCACCTTGTCGATGCGCCGTGACAGCGCGTCGTACTGGTAGCGCCCCACCACCTTGCCGTCAGCCTTGCGGGTCACGCCGGTCAGCCGGTTTTCCTCGTCGTAGGCGTAGGTGTAGCGCTCGTCTTCCTGAACGTTGCCGTTGTCGTCGGAGACGATCGGCACGCCAGCGATGGCGGTGATTTCGTTGACGGCGTTGTGGTCGCGGTCTTCGGGGACGCCGTCCTGGGTCTTGGTCTTCCAGTTGCCGACCTTGTCGAGGTCGTACTGGGTCTGCGTCGCGGGCACGGGGACGCTGGCGCCGACCAGGCTGCCGACCTTGTAGTCGACCAGGCGGTAGACGTCGTCGTAGGCATAGGCTTCGGACTTGCCGGGGTCGTGGTCCTTGCGCTCGAAGTGCTTGTTGCCTTCGCGGTCGTAGTCGTGGCTGAAGCCGGCGATGAGGCTGGCGCCCTTCTTGTGTTCCAGCGAGGTGATCCAGTTGTTGGCGTTGTAGCTGTAGGTGGCCGTGGTGCCGTTGCGGTAGCCCCTCGTCAGCACGCGGTTACCCAGGTCGTAGCTGTACTGGACGATGGGCGGCGGCGAGGCGGCGTCGTCGATCTTGTCGAGCCGGCTGCGCGGGTCGGTGGTCTCCGTGATGGACTTGCCGCCGGGATAAGTCAGGTCGCGCAGCCGGTTGGGGATGTCGTAGGCATAACCGACCGTCTTGCCGTTCTGGGTCGTCGCAGTCACCCGGTTGGCGCCGTCGTAGGCGAAGGTGACCAGCCAGCCGGAGCAGGCGTCCACCACGTCGTCGGGCGCGCCTGCGCGGCAAGCGCTGAGCATGCGGCCGGAGAGGTCGTAGCTCAGGGTGTCGTCGCCGCTCACCGGGTAGTCGCGCTTGGTGAGGAAGTACAGGTCGCTGTACTGATACTGGGTGACCTGGCCTTTCTGGTCGGTGCGTGTGACGAGGTTGCCGACGCCGTCGTAGCTGAAGCTGCGCACACCGCTGTCCGGATAGGTCTCCTTCACCAGCCGGTTGATCGCGTCGTAGTCGTAGCGCGTGACCTGGGGCGGGTCGATGGGGTCTTCGGTGTCGTTGAAGGCGCGGATCACCTTGAGGTTGCCGACGCCGTCGTAGGCGTACTCGGTGATGAAGGGCTGGGCATCGGTGGTGCGGATACGCCGATTGATGAAGTCGTAATCGTGCGTGGTGACGTTGCCCTCACGGTCGGTGACCTGGGTGAGATTGCCCACCGGGTCGTAGGTGTACTGGGTGCTGCGGCCCAGGGCGTCGGTAACCTGGGTGAGGCGGTAGATGTTGTCGTAGGCGTTGGTGCTGCCGTTGCCGTTGCCGTCCTTCTCAGTCAGGCGGTTGCTCATGGGGTCGTAGGTGTAGGTGGCCGCCAGTCCGACGCTGTCGGTGACCGTCACGAGCCGGTCGAGGGCGTCGTAGCTGTAGGTGGTGACGTTCAAATTGGGGGCGGTGGTCTGAGTCACGTTGCCGACGCCGTCGTACTGGGTCAGCGTCATGTCGCCGGCGGCGTTGGTCTCTTTCGTCTGCCGGTGCAGGCCGTCGTAGACGTAGTTGCTGGCGTTGCCGTTGGGCTCGGTCATGCTGAGCCGGTTGCCGTGGGCGTCGTAGCTGTAGCGGGTGACCGCGTCGTCGGCGTCGATGCTGTCGGCCGTGTCGGTCTGCTTGCGCACCTGGCGAGAAAGCCGGTCCAGCCCATCGTACTTGAAGTGGGTGACCTTGCCGTTGGCGTCGGTCTGCTGGGTGACCAGTGACGAACCGCGCGTCGGGCCGGTGCATTCCGGGCAGACCGGCGTGCCGACCGTGTCGTAGAAGTAGCGGGTGAGGTTGCCTGCCGCGTCCAGCGTAGTGACGCGCCGGTCCAGCGCATCGTAGGTGTAGGTGGTGCAATGGCTGTTGGCGTCGCACTCGCTGAGGGTGTTGCCGACGCCGTCGTAGGTCCGTGTGGTCATGTTGCCCAGCGCGTCGGTGGTCTTCACCGGCCGGTTCTGCACGTCGTACTGGAAGCTGGTGGCGTGGCCGTTGCGGTCGCTCATGCTCACCCGGTTGTCGTTGCCGTCGTAGCTCTGGCTGGTGAAATTCTGCGGGCCGGGCAGCGGGTAGACGGTCTTCACCAGCCGCTGGCGTTGATCGTACTGGTAGCTGGTGGCGTTGCCGTTGCGGTCGATGACCTGGGTGCGGTTGCCCATGGCGTCGTAGGTATAGCGGGTGAAGCCTTCCAGCGGATCGCCCGCTGGCCGGGTCTCGCGCACGACGCGGTTGAGCCCGTCATATTGGTAGCAGGTGGCGTGGCCGTTGGCGTCGGTGCGGCACAGCAGGTTGCCGACCGCGTCGTAGGTGTAGCTGGTGATGCGCTGCGCGGCCTGGCCGAAAGCGTCGGTGGCCTGGGTGCGATTGCCGGCGCTGTCGTACTGATAGACGCTGATATTGCCGTTCTTGTCGGCCTGGGTGAGCACGTTGCCATGGCTGTCGTAGGTCCAGATGCGGGTGCCGCCCAAGGGGTCGGTTTCCTTCAGGCGGTTGCCGGTGGCCGGATCGATGTCGTAGCTGGTCACGCGACCGTTGGGGTCGGTCATGCCGGTCATCTGGTTGAAGACCGGCTCGTAGGTGTAGCTGGTGACGTGGCCCAGGTGGTCGGTTTGCGTGAGGCGGTTGCCCTGGCTGTCGTAGGTGTAGTGGGTGGTGTGGTTGTTGGCGTCGGTGACGCTGGCCAGCATCAGGGTTGCCGGGTCGTAGGTGTAGCGCGTCACCGCGCTGTCCGGGGCGGTCTGCCGGGTGATGTAGCCGTGGCTGTCGTATTCGTAGCGCCACAGGTTGCCGCGGCCGTCTGTCTTGGTGGTGGTGGTCGGCACATAAACCCGGGTCAGGTTCTGCGCCAGGGCGTTGCCGTCGGTGGCCCAGTCCAGCGGATTGGTCAGGCTGGTCTGGGTGGCGCCCAGGCCATCCTTCATCGCCACCGGCTTGCCGTTCCTGTATTGGAAGGTGAACACGCGGCCGTCCTTGTCCAGCTTCTGGGTCATCTGGTACAGGCTGTTGTAGCTGTAGCGCACGGCGTTGCCGAGCGGATCGACGATGCGGTTGAGCAGGTGCCCGCTGGCGCCATATTCAAAGCGGGTGATGCGGCCAAGGGGGTCGGTCACCCGCATGATCTTGTTCTGGGCGGTGTATTCGAACACCAGCGCATTGCCGTAGGTGTCGGTCGCCGTCGTCAGGCGGCCGGCGCCGTTGTAGCTCAGGTTGGTGACGTTACCTTCGCGGTCGGTGATGCGGGTCAGGCGCCAGACCGGCCCGCCCACCAGGAATGGCGTGTTGGCGATCTGGGCGTAGCGGTATTGCGTGCCGTCCTTCAGGGTCAGCGTGAAGCTGCCGTCCGGGTTCTTCACCAGGGTCTCGAAATGGCCGGGCGTGGCGCTGTAGCTGCCGCCCGCCCCCAGCTTGTACTGACTGACGCGGCCGTCCGCGTCGTAGCGGAACATATGGCCGCGCTGGCTGAACAGGAATTCGTTGTAGCGGTGGGTCCAGCCGTAGCCCAGCACAGTATCGATGCGGGCGCGGGAACCGTCGGCGTCGTAACTGTTGTAGGCGAGGTCCAGGCCCAGGGTGGTGCCGATGCCGCTCTGCACGCGGGGTCCGGCGTAGGAATCGCGCAGGTTGCCCTCGGAAAGACTCAGCTTGCAGCCGCAGGCGGCGTTGTCGTTGCAAGTGGTGCAACTTTCGCACTGGCAACGCTGCGGCGGATCCTCGCCGATGTATTTGGCCTGCGCCGACGTTACTCCCAGCAGCAACAGTGCTGTCAGGCCGATGCAGGCGAGGGTGCGGTTCAGCGCGTTCAGATAGCGGTGCAGGCGGGCCATGGCGACCTCCCGTGGGTTTGTATGGAGTGCGTGTATCCCTTCGGCGGATTGCTGCGCGAATCCGCCCTACGGGGAGCGGCGGAGTCTGGCCAGACCGGCGAGCCCGCCCAGCAGCAGGGCGAGCGTGCCGGGCTCCGGCAGGTTATAGGCGGAAGATTCGGAGTCGGCCTGCAGGAACAGGAAGTATTCCTGGCCGAAATTCAGGGTCTGCATATTGGAAAGCGTCGGCGGCGCCACCGGCACAGTGGTGTCGGGGAAGTGGGGACCGCCGCTCAGCGCGCTGTGATGGAACAGCAGATCGCTGCCGTCGAGAGACAGGGACGCGATGATCTCAGTCTGGAAGTAGCCCAGCCCATCGGCGAAGCCATGCAGATGGCCGGTGACATCCATCGAGAAGGTCACGTCCACCGCTTCAATGCCGTCATCCGGATCGTCATCGGTGATCGAGAAAACGCCGAACAGGCTGCCCTGGCCAACGGCAAAAGCCGAGTTGAGTATCCCGGGCAGATTCACCCCGCTTGCCGCCCGCACATCCGACAGGCCGGAAGCAGCGCCATGCCCTTCCGCCCAGGTCACCACGGCATTCGCATCCGGCCCGGCGAACTGCCCATCCGCTTCACCCAGACTGTTGCCGGCCTGGGCGAAGGCGGAAGTCAGGGGGGAATCGACGCCGAAAACCAGGCTGCCCGAAGCGGGGGCGATCAGCAGATTCGAAATGGCGATACTGCTGTCGGCTATCGCCAAAGCGAGGGCTGACGGCGCGAACACCTGGCAAAAACAAGCAAGGACAAGAACGACCAGGTTCTTCTGCGACATGAATGTTTCTCCCTTGGGGGCGTCGTCGTTACTCGGAGCGGCTTTATGGCTGGCGTCTTACTCCCGGCACTGCGTTGCAATTTATGCCCACATTCATTGAGGGAATATGGGCGGGATATTTAGGACGATTGGGGAATCCTGTAGAGGGCAAACGGCTGTGAATCGGACATGCCAATGCCTAAGCCAAGGCACTCTGCTGACTTCTCCACGGGATTCAGCGCCCTCTGCCAGACGCCCGGTTTCGATCTCTTGAAGCACCTGGGAGATCTCCCGGTGTAAGACACGTTACCTTCGCGGCATAGACGCCGGTTTTACAAAATGCACCTCATCGCAGATGAAGGACTTCGCGGTCACGTGCCGTTCGTCCCGAATGCATCACGCCTCATATCCGGTTTTTGTTCATCGCCCCGCCGTTTCGGATTGGGCTTCTTCAGACCCCGCCTCGCGACGACGCCCTTGCCCTTCTCCTTGCCTTCGGCTCTACATACCTGGCCATAGGACTTTCACCTATGAAGTAACGCGCCATGCCCGGCGCACACGTAGAAGTGAGCGGCGCTGCGCAGCTCTTTGCGCAGGACCGCTCGACTGCCAGGTTGGGCATCAGCGCGTCATGAACCATGATGAGCTGCTGCAATTAGGGGCAAAGCCTCAGAAAACGAGTTGGCGATGCTGAAAGCTGTCTTACGTCGATTTTCTCTGGCCCATTGATGAAAGTCGTCCGGTTCTCGTCCAACATAAAACAAAGGCGACTTTGCCGCAGCCAGCGGCTGCCAGATATGTTCGTCGACCGCATGTACGCGAAGGCCAATCAAATAAATACGCGAAGCAGACTTCACGGACGACAGAAAGGCATCTTGCTGACCTTTCACGAAGGCGGTGGAGTATAGGACACGCTTGCTTGGGTGGTACATCGCGAGGGCTGGCCCGATTGCGTCTTCAGTCGCACAGAATTGCAGAATTTCTTTTGTTGAGCGCGCGACTCGAATCGGTGCGTTAAGTACTGCTGCGCCTACTCCAGCCTGACTCAGATCGAAGGCAATTCCTCTAATTCTTACAGTACCCATATCTGGAAGGAAGTTGCAGGAGCCATGAATCTTGAGAACTGAGATGTTTCGCGGCGCCGCAGATAGACCACCATATGAAATGAGCAAACCCGAGCGGACAATTGCGTGTTCGATCAATAAGTCGTAGTTCGTCGTGGCGAAGATCGCCTTCTTGCGTGTTCCTCCCAAGGCAGCAATGAGCGCCATGTAGAGATTTCCTTCGCTTGGCTCAAAAACCGAAAAAAAGCGAGCCATGTCACGCAAGAGTTCGGATGTCCATATGTTGTGGTCCCGCCAGAAGCGATCCATGCCTGCCTCGAAGTCACGTCGAAATAGCTCAGCTAGGTCTTCGCTTACCCGCGCGGCCACTCCGCCTCCTTTACGAAGCTCGTCGAAGAGCGCTCCACCAAGCGGTGGTGTTGTAGGTGAACAGGGCCCACTGCCGAAACTTGCGCCCGCACCGAATAGGAAAAGAGTGCTCATACGATCCCTGATGCCCAATCGGGATAGGAAGAAGCCTCGCGGCCCCTCCCTCCCACACCATCGGACGAACGGGTCACGTATCCGGCGGTTCGATGAATTGAATTCTTACCGTGCGGCAAGGCTCGGCAAATCAAAGGCGCCAAGCTCTCAATAATCAGTCTGCAAAAATACGACGCCAGTCCAGACACCAACCCTTTTGCCCTGTTGCCTTGCATGATCAACGCTTGCTCGTGCAATTAAGCATCCAGCGAACCCCAAACCGGTCCACCAGGCTGCCGAAATAGCCGCCCCAGAACATTTCCTGGAGCGGCATTTCCACGTTTCCGCCATCGGCAAGCGCCGCGAACAGGCGGTCGGTTTCCGGTCGCGTGTCCGGTTCCAGGTTGATGTAGAGGTTGTTGCCGGGCGTCACCACGAAGCCCATGGATTCCGGGGCATCCGTACCCATGAGGACGTGCCCGGCCAGGATGGGTAGTTCGACGTGCATGACCAGATTCCGGTCGGCTTCGGCCAGCGGGGGCTGGTCCGGCTGGGGGGGAATGTCGTTGAAGCGGACGATGGGGCCGGAGAATTCGGTTGCGAACACCGACTGGTAAAACAGGAAGGCTGCTTCGGTGGTGCGGGGGAAATTCAGGTAGGTGCTGACGCGAGCCATTTTGGCTACCTCCAGACGGTGAGAATCAGTCGGCCAGGCCAATGTCGCTCGCGGCCGGTCGCGATGCCGGACCTCCGAACTCCCTCGCCGGAGCTCCAGCCTGCGGCGACGCAGCTTCGAGGTGCGACGTCGGAGCTCCGAGCTGCGACACCGGACCTCTGAGGTCCGTCACCGCACCTATTAGGTGCGATGCCGCAGCTCCAAGCTCCGGCGCCGGACCTTCGAGGTCCGCTGCCGCACCTTTTAGGTGCGATGCCGGACCCTGGAGGTCCGACAGCGCAGCTTCGAGGTCCGACATCGGAGCTTCGAGGTCCGACGTATGCCCGGCGGCCATGGGGACGCCGGGTTCAGGCCGGGGGATTGGTGTTGCGGGGGCGGCCGGGGAAGCGCTGGCCGAGGTCGTCGGCGATGGCTTGGGCGCCGTGGATGCGGGAGCGGGCGGCGCCTTTGACAGCCTGGTAGTAGCTCAGGGCGGCGCTGTAGGCTTCGCTGCCGGCGGCCAGCATGCTGTCGTCCAGGCCGTCCATGATCGGGGCCAGGGCGCGGCGCAGGCCGGTCAGGGCGTCCACCGCCTGCAGATCCCGCTCCAGCTCGCCCATGTCGATGTAGGCGGGGCGCAACTGGGCGTCGCTGCGGGCGTAGTCCGTCGCCTTGCGCACGAAGGACACGGTCTTGTCGCCCATTTTGGGCAGTTCGATGCGGTCGTCGGCGCTGAGGGTGATGAGGTGGGGCAGGAGCTTGTCCTGCAGGACCTGTACGGCGTCCTGGATGGCTTGCAGGTCGGCCTTGGGGATGGCGAGGGAAACACGGTTGACGTTGGTGTCCATGCAGATTCTCCGGAAGTTCTTTAGTTGTGTGTGGGGAGGTGGCCAGGTTGGCGCTCCCCGCTGCTTTCTCCTCTCCATGGCCACCGGCGCGGGTGCGGTGCAAGAAGAGGACCTCGGTTTCGCGTTCGGTGCGAGCGTTGTCGTCGCCCTGGCGCTTTGTTGTGGCCGTGAGTATCCCCGCCCCCGCCAAGCTCGGTCAATCCGGATTTTGTGCTGTCAGAGGCCTTGTGCCGGCGGCCGCGCCAGCGGCAACCACAGCGTGAATGTGCTGCCGCGGCCGAGTTCGCTTTCGACGTCGATGCGGCCGCCGTGCTTGCGCGCGATGCCGTAGGAAACCGATAGCCCGAGGCCGGTACCGGAGCCCACCGGCTTGGTGGTGAAGAAGGGGTCGAAGATGCGGTCGAGCATTTCCGGCGGCATGCCCTGGCCGCTGTCGGTGATGGCGACGAATACGCCCGCGTCGGCCTGGCCGGTGCGCAGCGTGATCGAGCCGTGGCCGTCGATGGCCTGGGCGGCGTTCAGCAACAGGTTCATGAATATCTGGTTGACCTGGGCGGCGAGGCATTCGACGCGCGGAATCTCGCCGTATTCCTTCACCACGTCGGCCTTTTGCTTGATTTCGCTCCACATCACGTTGAGGGTGCTGTCCAGCCCGGTGCGCAGGTCCACCCACTGCCACGATTCCTCGCTCGGGCGGGAGAATTCGCGCAGATCCTGGACGATGCATTTCACCCGGTCGGCCCCCTTCGCGGATTCGGCGATCAGCGCGATCGCGTCCTCGCGCAGGAATTCCAGGTCGATGCGTTCGCGGAACTGGCGGATGTTTCGCGCCAAGTCGTCGTCGCCTTCATGCGGCGGCCATTGCCGGGATTCATGCAGATCGATCAGGTTCAGCAGGTCGGCCACATAGCTCGACAGGGTACGCAGGTTGGAGATGACGAAACCGATGGGGTTGTTGATCTCGTGGGCGACACCGGCGGCGAGTTGGCCGATGGCGGCCATTTTTTCCGATTGCAGCAGCTGCTGGTGGGTGTCTTCCAGTTGCCGGATCAGCTTGCGCTGTTCGCCGTGTTCCTGCTCCAGCGCCTCTTTGGCGCGGGCCAGGGCGCGGGTGATCTTTTCGTTCACGGTGAGGGCGTGCTGCAGCTCGCAGGTGCGCTCCCGCACCTGACTTTCCAGCACCACGTCGGTCTGGAACAGGGTGAAGTCCGTGCTCTGGCCGTTCATCTCCCGCTCGACGCGGGCCATGAGGGCGCGGTTGATCTTGTGCTGGCGCGCCAGCTCGGCGCCCAGGCGCCGGATTTCTTCCGCCGGGTCGGGGGTCTCGCTGTTTTCAGACACGGCCGTCCTCCCGTGCTTGCCCGATGGCGATGCCGGTAAGGGTCTGGTTGACGTGGACGCCGCAGAACTGTTCGCCGTAAGTGCAGAATCCGAGCATGTTGTATTCGCCGAACAGCTGGCCCATCGGCCCTTCCATTTGCTGTTGGCGGAACTCCAGGTTGCGCAGGATGCAGTCGTACACGATGACCAGTTGCGGCGGCCCCATTGCCGCCTTGAGTTCCTCCAGCGTGGTGCGCAGGTTTTCCACCGGATTCCGGCCCTTGGCCACCGTCAGCACGATGCCCTCGTCGATGGCGCAGTAGAAGGTCAGGCTGCGGTCGGGATTGGCCTTCTGGATCGAACGCACGAAGTCCACGCCGTTGATGCGCACCACCACCGGGTGGGCGGCGAAGTGGCCCGCGTCCAGCACGTCCTCGGCGACGCCGACGACGCGGGCGTACTCCTCGGCGGCGGGCAGGCCGTTGAGTTCGCGGATGGTGCGGGTGGCGGGGTCCGCCTCGGTGACGACCAGCTTCTCATCGCCGTGGACGAAATGCTGGGTCTTGAAAATTTTGAACGGCAGCGCGGTATGGATCAACGCGATCACCGCCGCATCCTTGTGGAAGCGGCCGTCGTGGAACACCCAGGTTTCCTGGAAGCGCAGATCGTCTCCCGCCGAGCCCCCCACCAGCGTGACGCAGCCCAGGGCCTTCTGCACCGCGCGGGTCACCGGCTCCTCCCGCTGCGACATGCCGTCGATCAACATCAGGGCGAAGGTGTTGTCGTGGGCCACGCTCGGCACCCGGCCCTCCAGTTCCTTCAGCAGGGATTGGGTCAGCGCGCGGCCGCTGGCGGGGTCGAAGCGCTGCAACGCGTCGAGGCACAGCGTCGCCGCTGTCGCCTCGCCGGCATAAAAGCCGAGGCCTACCATGCCGTGTTTGCCATAGCCGGAGGGAGCGATCTCGCCCGCCGTGGTGCAGCCCAGCGCCGCTACGCCGGGGAAGTCGCCATTGATCGCTGCCGCCAGGGCATCGAGGTCATACAGCGATGAGCAGAAGAAGATCAGCAACTCCATGCCCGGCCGGTAAAGCGCCGCCGCGAGTTCCTTGCTGGCTGCGTGCGGATCTGGATGGGCGCTACGGGCAGTGTCGGTCATTGCGGACTCCGAAGTGGCTGCGATGTCAGGCGGACCGTATCCGCAGCCTCATTGAAGGTAGGGCTCCGTGCTTGCCACGGAGCCGGCCAGGCAGCAAACATAGGCCTATAAGCCAGCGAGAGGAAGCGATATGTTCGCCGCCTCGAACAGGCAATCGGCCTGCGCTTTGCAGAGTTCGGCCATGCCGACGCCAGTCCGGCCGAGAACCTGTAAACCCGATTGAACTCCCCTCCCTCCCGCTATACAGTCCGCCGGCCAGGGACGGAGCCAATAGAAGCAGTGAACCGACAATCCAGCACAGAACAGCAGACCCGCAATCGCCTGATTGATCAGGACTTGGCACGCGCCGGCTGGAGTGCTTCACGTCGCACGCTGATTGAGGAGTTCGTCCTCAGCGCCCAGCAAGACTCGCCCACCTTGGGCAAAGCTGTTTTCGCGTTAAGTAGTGATGCGCGAGTTTCCCCCTTTGAAAAAGGGGGGAGCCTCAACTTGACCATCCGTACCTACCGTGAAAACAGCCTTGGGCAACACACCCGAATACGCCGATTACGCTCTGCTGGGCGCGGATGGCATCCCCGTTGCCATTGTCGAGGCCAAACGCAGCAGCCGCGATGAGCTCGCCGGCAAGCGCCAGGCCTCCGACTACGCCGACCGCATCAAGGCCCGCTTCGGCCAAGACCCCTTCATCTTTCTCACAAACGGCAAGACCATCCAGTTCTGGGACCGGGGCCGCTACCCACCCAGGAAGATCGCCGGTTTCTATAGCCGCGACGATCTGGAACGTCTGCGACATCAACAGCGCCATGCCGAACCACTCGCTGCAGCCCTTCGGTACCAACTTGATCAGCCCATCCCAGACATCATCGCGGAGTTGGCATGACGGACCCAATCCCTACATCCCTCACCCCTGCTCCCACCGGCTACGCTGACTGGTTGGCCGATCTGAAGACCCGCATCCACACCGCTCAGCAACGTGCGGCGCTGGCGGTAAATCGGGAACTGGTGTTGCTCTACTGGCAGATCGGGCGGGACATTCTGAGCCGGCAGGCGGAACAGGGCTGGGGGGCGAAGGTGATCGAACGGCTGGCCCATGACCTGCGCACGGCTTTCCCCGACATGAAGGGCTTTTCCCGCGCCAACCTGATGTACATGCGGGCCTTTGCCGAGGCGTGGCCGGTCGCCGAAATCGTCCAACAGGCTGTTGGACAATTGCCCTGGGGCCATAACCTGGTGCTGCTGACCCGCTTGAAAGACCCGCGCCAGCGCCTGGCCTATGCCGAGGCCGCCATCACCCATGGCTGGTCGCGCAATGTGCTGAACATCCACATCGAAACCCGGCTGTGGAACGCGCCGGGCAAGCGGTCACCAACTTCGAGGCGCGTCTGCCGAAGCCGCAATCCGATCTGGCTCGGGAGTCATTGAAAGACCCGTACCGCTTTGACTTTCTGGGGATGGGAGACGAGGCGGGCGAGCGCGAAATCGAACATGCGCTGGTGAAACATGTCACCGAATTCCTGCTGGAACTGGGCGCGGGCTTCGCCTTCGTCGGGCGTCAGGTGTTGCTGGAGGTGGGCGGCGACGATTTCTTCATCGACCTTTTGTTCTATCACCTCAAGCTGCGCTGCTATGTGGTGATCGAACTCAAGGCCGGCAAGTTCAAGCCGGAGCATCTGGGGCAGTTGAGCTTTTACCTTACGGCGGTGGATCGCCAGGTGAAAAGTGAGCAGGACAACCCGACCATCGGCCTGTTGCTGTGCAAGAGCAAGAACAAGGTCGTGGCCGAATATGCCCTGGGCGATAAATCCCAGCCCATGGGCATCGCCGAATACAAGCTGATCGAATCCCTGCCCGCCGAACTGCAAACCAGCCTGCCCAGCATTGAGCAGATTGAACGGGAATTAGGGGATTTGTCATGACGGAAACCGTGCCTCCCACCGGGGAATTTCTGCTGTACCAGAGCGAGGACGGCCGCACCCGCGTGGAATGCCGATTCGTCGAAGACACCCTTTGGCTGACTCAGGCCGTGATGGCCGAGCTTTACCAAAAGGATGTCCGCACCATCAACGAGCACCTGAAAAACGCTTTCGAGGAGGGTGAACTTGATCTCAGGCAACTATCCGGAAATTCCGGATAGTTCGCCAGGAAGGCCGTCGTCAGGTCAGCCGCAACTTGGAACACTACAACCTCGACGCCATCCTCGCCGTGGGCTACCGGGTGAGATCCGCGCGTGGCACTCAGTTCCGCCGCTGGGCCACAGAGCGGTTGCGGGAATACCTGGTCAAGGGCTTCACTCTGGACGATGAGCGGCTGAAGAATCCGCCCGTGGCTGGTTCCGGCGTGCCTGACCGCTTCGACGAACTGCTCGAACGCATCCGCGATATCCGCGCCAGCGAGCGGCGGATGTACCTTCGAGTGAGGGAGATTTTCGCCATGGCGGCGGATTACTCGCCCTCTCTGCCGGAAACGACGCGGTTTTTTCAGATCATCCAGAACAAGCCGTCACCGGCAAGACCGCGCCGGAATTGATCCGCGAGCGGGCGGATGCCGACAAGTCCAACATGGGGCTGACCTCGTCCAAGTCCGGCACCGTACGCAAGGCTGATGTGACCATCGCCAAGAATTACCTGCAGGAACCCGAAATTTCCGAGTTGAACCGCATCGTGGTGATGTGGTTGGATTTCGCCGAGGACCAGGCATTGCGGCGCAAGGAAGTTTTCCTGAAAGACTGGGCGGATAAGTTGGATGCCTTCCTGAAATTCAACGACCGCGCTGTATTGCCGAATGCCGGCGAGGTATCGAAAGAAGAAGCCGATTCCCATGCGGCGGCAGAATACGAGCGCTTCGCAGCCCGGCGGCGAGAACTACTGGAAGCGGAAGGGGCGGAGCAGCGAATCGGCAGGCTGGAGCAAGCGGCCAAGAAACTGCCCGCACCAAAGAACAAGACATGACAAAACGCCCGCAATATCGGGCGTTTTGTTCTTTCAGACGAGGAGTTACACCGCCTCCGCCTCGATCACCTGCTCGAACACGATCCTGCCGTCTTCCGCATCCACCCGGATGATGTCCTTCGGGCCGAAGCGGCCGGACAGGATTTCCTTCGCCAGCGGGTTTTCGATCTGCTGCTGGATGGCGCGTTTCAGCGGGCGCGCGCCGTAGAGCGGGTCGAAGCCTTCGCGTGCGAGTTCCATCAGGGCGGCATCGCTGACTTCCAGTTTCATGTCCATCTGGGCGACGCGCGCTTCCAGATAGTGCAGCTGGATGCGGGCGATATTGGCGATGTGTTCTTCGGCGAGGGCGTGGAACACCACGACTTCGTCGATGCGGTTGATGAACTCGGGCCGGAAGTAGCTTTTCACCTCGCCCAGCACCGCCAGCTTGATGACCTGGTAATCGTCGCCGGCCATTTGCTGGATCATCTGGCTGCCCAGATTGCTGGTCATCACGATGACGGTGTTCTTGAAGTCGACGGTGCGGCCCTGGCCGTCGGTCATGCGGCCGTCGTCGAGCACTTGCAGCAGCACGTTGAACACGTCCGGATGCGCCTTCTCGACCTCGTCGAGCAGGATCACCGAGTACGGTTTGCGGCGCACGGCTTCGGTCAGGTAGCCGCCTTCCTCGTAGCCGACGTAGCCGGGCGGCGCGCCGATCAGGCGGGCGACGGAGTGTTTCTCCATGAACTCGCTCATGTCGATGCGGATCAGGTGGTCCTGGCTGTCGAACAGGAAGTCGGCCAGGGCTTTGCACAACTCGGTCTTGCCGACACCGGTGGGGCCGAGGAACAGGAAGGAGCCGTAGGGGCGGTTCGGATCGGAGAGGCCGGCGCGCGAGCGGCGGATCGCGTCGGACACCAGGCGCACGGCTTCGTCCTGGCCGACCACGCGCTGGTGGATGCGGCCTTCCATGGCGAGCAGTTTGTCGCGTTCGCCCTGGACCAGTTTGGACACCGGAATGCCGGTGGCGCGCGAGACGACTTCGGCGATTTCCTCGGCGCCGACCTCGGTGCGCAGCAGCTTGAATTCGTGCTTGCCCTCACCCGCTTCGGCCAGCTTCTGGCGTGCTTCCAGCGCCGGCAGCTTGCCGTATTGGATTTCGGCGACCTTGTCGAACTGGCCGCGCCGCTGCAGCTCGGCCATTTCCGCGCGCAGGTGGTCGATCTCTTCCTTGACCGCCGCGCCACCCTGCACAACCGCCTTTTCGGCTTTCCAGACTTCGTCCAGGTCGGAATATTCTTTATCCAGTTTGCGGATTTCGTCTTCGATCAGCGCCATGCGTTTCTTCGAGGCTTCGTCCTTTTCGCGCTTGACCGCCTCGCGCTCGATCTTGAGCTGGATGGTGCGGCGTTCCAGTTTGTCCATCACCTCCGGCTTGGAGTCGATTTCCATCTTGATCCGGCTGGCGGCCTCGTCCATCAGGTCGATCGCCTTGTCCGGCAGGAAGCGGTCGGTGATGTAGCGGTGCGAGAGTTCGGCGGCGGCGACCAGCGCCGGATCGGTGATGTCGACGCCATGGTGCAGTTCGTACTTCTCTTTCAGGCCGCGCAGGATGGCGACGGTGGCCTCGACGCTGGGCTCGTCGACCAGCACCTTCTGGAAGCGGCGCTCCAGCGCGGCGTCCTTCTCGATGTACTTGCGGTATTCGTCCAGCGTGGTGGCGCCGATGCAGTGCAGTTCGCCGCGCGCCAGCGCCGGTTTCAGCATGTTGCCGGCGTCGATGGCGCCTTCCGCCTTGCCGGCGCCGACCATGGTGTGCAGTTCGTCGATGAACAGGATGATGCGGCCTTCGTCCTGGCCGACTTCCTTCAGCACGGCTTTCAGGCGCTCCTCGAACTCGCCGCGATACTTCGCACCGGCGAGCAGGCCGGCCATGTCGAGCACCAGCACGCGCTTGCCTTTCAACGTCTCCGGCACTTCGCCGTTGACGATGCGCTGCGCCAGGCCTTCGACGATGGCGGTCTTGCCGACGCCGGGTTCGCCGATCAGCACCGGGTTGTTCTTGGTGCGGCGTTGCAGCACCTGGATGGCGCGGCGAATCTCGTCGTCGCGGCCGATCACCGGGTCGAGCTTGCCGTGGCGGGCGCGCTCGGTCAGGTCGAGCGTGTATTTGTTCAACGCCTGGCGCTGGCCTTCGGCTTCCTGGTTATCGACGCCCTCGCCGCCGCGCACTTCACTGATCGCCGCTTCCAGCGCCTTGCGGGTGGCGCCGTTCTCCTTCAGCAAGCGGCCGGCCTCGCCCTTGTCGTCCACCGCCGCCAGCAGGAACAACTCGCTGGCGATGAACTGGTCGCCGCGCTTGCTGGCTTCCTTGTCGGTTAGGTTGAACAGGTTGACCAGCTCCTTCGACGGCTGAATCTCGCCGCCGGTGCCTTCCACCTTGGTCAAGCGGTTCATCGCCGCCTGCAACGCGGCCACCAGCGAGGGCAGACGGGTGCCGGCCTTCTGCAAGATCGGCCGCGCCGAGCCGCCTTCCTGATTGATCAGCGCGGCGAGCAGGTGCACCGGCTCGATGTACGGGTTGTCGTTGCCCAGTGCCAGGCTCTGCGCATCCTGGATGGCGGACTGGAACGGGGTGGTGAGTTTGTCGAAACGCATGGGGTGCTCCCTATCTGGATGATTGGCTCTCAAATGGGGCAAGCCAGGGACGATTTCAACAGGCGGGGCAGGGGCATTTAGAATCGGGTCATGCCCAATACACCCAATCCCGCACTCCAGGCCGCCATCCAGGCCAACGTCCGCGCCGCCCTTGCTGAAGATATAGGCGATGGCGACCTCACCGCCGGCCTGATTCCCGCCGCAGCCCAGGCCCACGCCCGCGTCATCACGCGCGAGGATGCGGTGCTGTGCGGCACGGCCTGGTTCGAGGCGTGCTTCCTGGCCCTAGATCCCGACGTGCGCATTGGATGGCGCGCAGGCGATGGCGCCACCGTCGCCGCCGGCCAGACTGTGTGCGACATCCACGGCCCGGCACGCGCGCTGCTCACCGGCGAGCGCCCGGCGCTGAATTTTCTGCAAACGCTGTCCGGCGTGGCGACCGAAACGCAGCGCTATGTCGCGGCCATCGCCGGCACGCGCGCGCGCATCTACGACACCCGCAAGACCTTGCCCGGATTGCGCCTGGCGCTGAAATACGCGGTGCAATGCGGCGGCGGCGAGAACCAGCGCATCGGCCTGTACGACGGCATTCTGATCAAGGAGAACCACATCGCGGCGGCGGGCGGCATCCGGCCGGCCTTGCAAGCCGCTTTCGTGCTGGCCGCCGGCAAGGCCAGCGTGCAGATCGAGGTGGAAAATCTGGCGCAGCTGGAAGAAGCGCTGGCGGCAGGCGCGAAGCTGGTCCTGCTCGACAACTTCGACTTGGCCGACATGCGCGCGGCAGTCGCACTGACCGCCGGCCGCGCGCAACTGGAAGCTTCCGGCGGCATTGCGCTGGACAGCGTGCGCGCCATCGCCGAAACCGGAGTGGACCGGATTTCGGTCGGCAACCTGACTAAAACGGTGCGCGCGCTGGATCTATCGATGCGCTTTGTTTGAACCCTTGATGCGGGTCAGTCGTAGGATGGGCGAAGCCGAAGGCGCGCCCATCATCTACGCACGAAACGATGGGCGCGCTACGCTTCGCCCATCCTACGGGGTGGTGCTCGTTCCACATCAGTTTGAATCGCCCCCGTAGTGGGTTTGAGTGACAACCGGAGCACGGTTAGAACCTTGAAGCGCGGGTCAGATCTTGAAACGACTGACGGTGTCGCGCATCGAGGCCGCCAATGCATCCACGCGTTGAGCCGCGGCGGCGGATTCGGTGGCTGCAACACTGTTCTTCTCCGTGTTCTGCGCCACTTTTTCGACATGGCCGGCAATGCTGTTGCTGGCGCTGCTTTGCTCGACCAGCGCGGCGGAAATCTCATTGACCACCTCGATGACATGGTTGGCGCTGCCCCTGATCTGGTCGATCGACTCGCCGGCCCGATGCGCCAGGGCGACGCCCCCGTCAACCTGTTGCATTGCACCGCCCATAGTATTCACGGCGGTGTGGGCGCTGGACTGGATGGCGCTGATCATCTGAGTGATCTCTTCGGTGGCCTTGGTGGTGCGTTCCGCCAGCTTGCGCACCTCGTCGGCCACCACCGCAAAACCCCGGCCCTGCTCGCCGGCCCTGGCGGCTTCGATGGCCGCATTCAAGGCCAGCAGGTTGGTCTGATCGGCCACGTCCTTGATGACCTGGACGATCGAGGAAATCTGGTTCGAGCGTTGCCCGAGCTCTTCGATGGTCTGCGAGGTGTTGCGCACCGTATTGGCGATCTGGGTCATTTCCGCGGCGGCTTTGCGGATGATCTCGCCCCCTTCGACGGAGATATCTCCGGACTGATTGGCAAGCCGCGAGGCCTGACGCGCGCTATCGGAAATATGGCTGACGCTGACGGTGATTTCCTCGATCGTCGCCGCCATGGCTGCCGCATCCGTACTGTCCTGCTCGGAACTGGCGGCCACCTGGCGGGCGCTTGAGGACAGTCGGTGCGCGGAGTCCGAAATCTGCGCCACATTGTTCAGGACAATACTGAACGACGCCTGCAGTACCGCCATGAGTTCGTTGAACGACCTGGCCGTCTGGCCAACCTCATCGGCACTATCGACCGGCACTCGCTTGGAAAAATCGGTGGTCTTTTCCACGTCGCCAATGGTGGCGCGCATCAGGTTCAGCGGCGCAATGATCGAGCGGGTAATGGCATAGGACAACCAGCCGCCAATGCCCAAACCCAATGCCAGCATGGCCAGAACGGCCGTATTGAGGAACGTGGCGGCAGTGCTGGAGGCCTCGAACGATGACTTGGCGTGGTCTTTTTCAAGCTGCATCAGTTTGAGCAGCGTTGCGCGGGCGGTATCGAAGCGCTGCGCGGATTCGGTCTTCATGTGGCTGCTGGCCGCTTCGTAATCGCCACTTCTTGCCAGCGTGACCACCTTGGCGTCCGATTCCACGTAAGCCAGCCAGGCCTGGTCGAAGGTGCTCGCTTGCGCCTTCGCCCCGTTGGCAACTTGAGCCAGCTTGTAGGCCCCCCAAGTCTTGTTCAGAACCTCGTTGGCCTTGCTGATTTGATTGAACTGCACATCGGCCGCAGTGGAACCGTCGGCACCCATGCCCGTGATGACCAGGGCGCGGGCGTGGTAGAGCCCATCCAGCACCTCGCCGAGCTGCACCAGGGGCACCGTATTGTTTTCATAGATGGATTGCAGGCCATGGCTGCTTTTTGAAAGGCCGACGACACTGCTGATGCCGATGACGGCCATGAATGCAAGAAGACTGCCGATCAAGACAAGCAATCGCTTGGCGATGCTGATGTTGCTGAACATGGTGGATTCCCTTTCCTGCAGCGATGCGGCCTTTGCCGCATCGCTCTTGCGTCCGGAGATGACTACTTATTCTTCTTGAGGAAATCAACTACCTTCTTGGCCGCGCCAGTCGGCTCGCCGACCGTGACCAGGCCCAGAGTGCGCACCGCTTTCGGCGCCTTGACCGTCTTGGCATCGCCCGGATTGGCCGACATATGCACCTCGGCGGCTGCGCCAAATCCACCCGGGCTACGCGAGACCTGGGTAATCACGTCGCGCGGGGATTGGGCCTCGCTGGCGCCCTGAACGTAGGGCGCGCCATCCATGAAGACCTTCTGAAAAAACAGGCCAGGCGCCAGACCCGGCTTGGTGACGACCACCTTGATGGGCAGGTCGGGCCCGCCCACGTCCTTCCAGTTGGTCACCTTGCCGGTGGCGATGTCCTTCAGTTGCGCCTTGGTCAGGGCGGTGACCGGGTTGCTCTTGTGGACGATGATTACTTGTTCGTCGCGGCCGATCTCGTGGAAGACCAGATTGCCGGGCACCTTCAAGTCCTTGTTCTGGGCCTTGGCCGCCTTCTTGCCAGCCTCGACCGCCTCGGGCAGGAGGTCGCCTACCGCCGCGACCGGAACCGAGCCCTCCATCAACGCCACCATGCCGTTGCCGGTGCCGACGCCGTTGAACTTGATATCCACGCCGGTCGCCTGCTTGAGGGCGTCCTGTTTGGGTTCGATAACCTCCTTCTGCGGCGTCGTGCCGCCGGAAATCTCCAGGGTTTCAGCCCAGACGGGAGTCAGGAGGGCGAATGACAGCGCCAGTCCGATGGCGGTATGGCAGGTGGTTCGTTGCGCAAACGCCGGAACGAAGTTCCGGATATTCAAGGTGGTCAGCATGGTGGTTTCCTCGCGCTATTGAATGACATGCCCGATTTCGGGTACGCCTTTATCGTCCCGGCGCGACAGAACTTTAGACATATAAAGTGCCGTGTCACAGCCCGTCGTTCCTTGCAAATCAGTCCTTGCAAGGAACGCACGAACGCTCAGCGCAGATAGCCTTCGTGTTCCAGTTTCAACACGATCATCTGGACGGCTTTAGCGGTTTCGGGTGTCCGCGCGAATCAATTCGCACCGACTTCTCCGCACCCGGTTCATTTCCCAGACGAACGCCGGCGCAAGCCCAGCAATCCAAGCCCGATCAGGAACATGGCGTAGGTCTCGGCTTCCGGCACCGGGGTTGTGATCACGCTCAACCTGCCCTCGCTGGCCAGGCGGCTGAAGTCGAGTTGCTCGCGGTCGTAACCGGTGACGCTGATGCGGTCGGGGTCGAAGCCGCCGCTCAAGGCAACAAAATCGAACAAGTCGAAACTGCTGCCGGCAGCGGGCGCAAAACCATTTGCAAACACCAGATGCAGTTGACCATTGAAGCTCAATTGATTGATGCCGGTGAGTCGGTCGTACTCGGTGCCCGGGGTCAAACCGAAGATCTCCATGGTCAACACCGAACTGGCGTCGAACGTGGCATTGCCGCCCTGAAAATCAACTTCGGCCGGGCTGTTGCCGGGTTTGTAAGCGGCGTGGAAAGCCACGTTGCCGGAAAAACTGCCGGCGCCGCTGACGTCGCTTAGCAAGTTCAGCGTACCGTTTGTGCCGGAGACGCTGCCATCATTTTTAAAGTTGCCCAGAATGCTGGAATCACCGCTAAAAGTCAGGGTCTCGCCCGCCCCCAAGCGCAGTCCCATGCCCGCTTCAATCCGGGCACCTCGCGTCAAGTGAGTGGAAACGCCCAGATCAGCCTGGTCCTTGTCGAGCAGAATGACTCGATTTGACACCTTGAGCACGCCATTGAAGTCGTAACCGCTCACTGAATTCGCATTGCCCAGGGTGAATGTGCCGAGGTTGTTGAACGTACCCAGGCCGATAGCATGGATCGTGTTGGCAGCGTTGCCGCCGGTGACGTTGCCGGCGACCGTGCCGTAGCCTGTTATGCCCGCGATGTCGTTGAAATTCAGGCTGCCGGCCTTGACCATGCCGCCCGTCAGCGCCAGCGAACCGGCCTTGACGCGGCCACTGCCTTGAAGCACCAGCAGCGCATCCGCATCCAGCGCCAAGGTATGAGTCACGTCGAGCAGTTTGCCGGAACCGACCAGCGTGACCGCGTCGAGCAGGCTGTCATGGCCCAGGCTCGCGCCGCCGTTGCCGCTGATATTGAGCGTGCCGCCGCTCCAGTCGAATTGCCCACCGGCCTGCTTGCTCGCGGTGGTTGCGATCACTTTGCCGCCGGCAAGATTCAATTCGCCCAGGCTGCCCAGCGTCAACGCCCCCACGTCGAGCACCTGGCTTTGCGCCAAGGTCAGCGCTGAGCCGTACAGGCCGGCGGCATCGCCGACGCTCAGCGCCGCCAGTTTCAACGTGCCACTGTTCCAGTTGAATGCGCCGCCCACCGCCTTCGTCGCGGTTTGCGCCACCAGCGAGCCGCCGTTCAGATTGACGGCGCCGGACTTGCCCACGGCGAGCGTTTCGCCAATGGTCACGACGCCGCCTGAATTGACATCGAGTGTGCCGCGACCATCCACACCTACAACAAGGCCTCGGGTGATGGCCCAGGTTGAGTCCGCACCGGCAATGGTGACCTGGCCGTTGCCGGTCGATCGGTAGCCGATGTCACCGGAATCACCGTACACGCGGCCACCGTTGATGATGTTGAGCGTGCCGTTGCCCTGGTAGCCGACGTAGGTGAAATAAGTGTTGTCCATGACGGCGTTGTCGACCACGAGCGTGCCCTGCGTACCGGCGGCAAAGCCGGTGCTGCTACCGCCCAAGCGCACCCGCGCGCCACTGGCAAACTTCAACACGCCTTGCTCGGCATAAGTGGCATCAAACGCGCTGTTTCCAGACAAGGTCACGGTGCCGGCGCCATTCTTGTACAACCGGCCGACGCCGCTGATCGAGCCGGCAAATGTACTGTCCAGATCGGAAGCCAGCTCCAGATAGCCCGCAAAACCGCTCCAACCTGCGTCGCCGCCCAGAACCACCGACCCCTGCCCGGACAACGAGGCCAGAAGCACATAGTTGTCGTTCAGATGGAAGCTGCCGCCGTTGAATACCAGCGCCGTCTTGCCGCTGTTGATCAGGTTATGCGTGTTGGCAATGTTGCGGTCGGACAACTTCAGGCTGCTGCCGGCGTTGAGCGTCAGCGTGCCGAGTTCGAGCAATTGGTTGCCGTTCAAATTGACCGTATTCCCCAGCAAGCTTCCCGCCGCGCCCAGGCTGGCCGATTTCAAACCCAGCGTGCCGCTGATCCAGTTGAACTGCCCGCCCGTGCCGAGGTTGCCGGTGCCGACTTTCAGCTTACCGCCATCCAGACTCACGCTGCCGCTGGCGCCGATGTCGAAGGCGTTGCCGATATCGAGCGTCTTGCCTGCTTTCAACGTGACGCTATTGCCGATCAGGCTGCCGGCCATGCCGACATTGCCGGAACCCAGAACCAGCGTGCCGCTGTTCCAGTTGAATTTGCCGCCCGCGCCAAGAACTGCAGCCCCAGCGATGAGCGTGCCGCCATCCAGATTCAGAATACCTTTCGCGCCGATGTTGAGCACGTTGCCGACTTCGACACTGCCGCCGGTCGTCACGTTGAGCATCGCGTCGCCACCCAGGCCGACTGTGAGGTTGGCGCTGTTTGCCCAACGAGAGCTCGCGCCGCCGACGTTGACAAGGCCGTAGCCGCCGCCGCTCGAATAACCCAGATAACCGCTCTGGTTCAGCACCTCGCCGCCGGCTTCGATATCCAGCCTGCCCGCGCCGACCACGCCGACTTTCAGGTCGAGCGCACTGGTCCAGCGGGAGCCTGCTCCGGTGACCAACGCGGTGCCCTGACTTGCGCCGAAATAGCCCAGATAGCCCTGGGCGTTCCTCACCTGACCGCCGTTTTGGATGGTGAGCGAGCCCCGGCCGGAAGATCCCACGTATAGATTGCCGCTGCTGTTCCATTCGGAATTTGCATCCTCGACCAAGACTTCGCCGCGCCCCGCCGCATCCTTGCCGACATACGCCGTTGCATTGGAGAGTTTGCTAGCTGATTGCAGCGTGAGCATGGCGGAACCATTGCTGCCGACGATGAAATCGTTACCCGCATTGACGATTTCGACCTTGTTTTTCAACGTCAGGTTGTAATTCCCCGGCGTCACCTTGCCGTTCAGCAGCATGCCTGGCTCGCCGCCGTCCCAGGTCGAATGGCTGGTCAAATTGAGCGGCAGGTTGATCGTTTGCAGATTGCCGCTGTTATTGATGATGTTGCCAGTCAGGCCGAGAGCGTTGCCGGTCAGCGTGAATGCGCCCGCGTTGGCGGCAAAACTGAGGCCTGAGACGCTCAAATTACTGAACGTATTGGTATTGGTGGTATTGGTGCCGGCAAAAATCAGACTGTCGCCATTTACGGGCGGCGTATGGCTGCTCCAGTTGGAGACGTAGGTGCCAAAAAAATTCGTGGAGTCATTCCAAGCGCTGCCAACAACATTCCCGCCGCTCCAGGTCAACGTGGCAGCCTGCGCCGAGTGCGCCGACATACCGGCGGCCAGGATGCCGATCAGAGCGGCGGCAACGGGACGCAGCCGAAAACGACGACAGCTAATGGTGGCGGGTGTGTGCATGGCGGTGGTCATCCGATAGATTCAGTTGACCCCACCCTACAGAACCCGCGTTGAACCAGCGTTGAATGCGCGTACATCGTCGACGCGCTTCTTTTCGTAGGAGCGCCTTCCAAGGCGCGATTGCTCCGGGCATCGTGGACGCCGCTCCTACAAGGCGCCGATAACTTGCCGATGCGCTTGAGTCATAGGAGCGCCTTCCAAGGCGCGATTTGCCCCGGGCATCGTGAACATATCGCGGCGTGGACGCCGCGCCTACCAAGTACCGAGACTCAGCGCAGATAGCCTTCGTGTTCCAGTTTCAACACGATCATCTGCACGGCTTCGTCGACGCTGTAGCGGGTCGTGTCGATGGCCAACTCGGGGCGTTCCGGCACTTCATACGGATCGGAAACGCCGGTGAATTCCGGGATCAGACCGGCCCGCGCCTTGGCGTAGAGGCCTTTGCGGTCACGCTGTTCGCACACTTCGATCGAGGTGGAGACGTGGATTTCCAGGAAGCCGCCCCATTCTTCGATCATGCCGCGCACAGCACGCCGGGTTGCCCGATACGGCGCAATCGGGGCGCAGATGGCAATGCCGCCGTGCTTGCTGATTTCGCTGGCGACGAAGCCGATGCGACGGATGTTGATATCGCGATGCGCCTTGGAGAAGCCCAGTTCGGACGACAGGTGAGTCCGCACGATATCGCCGTCGAGCAGCGATACGCGCCGGCCACCCATTTCCATCAGACGCACGGTGAGCGCGCGGGCGATGGTGGATTTGCCGGAGCCGGACAAACCGGTGAAGAACACCGTGAAACCTTGGCGGCTGCGCGGCGGGTAGGCCTTGCGCAATTCGTCAAGCACTTCCGGAAAGCTGAACCAGTCCGGCACCTTGAGGTTCTGCATCAAACGGCGCGTCAACTCCGTCCCGCTCATGCTCTCCGTGCGCGCACCGGCGGGTACTTCTTCTTCCGCCAGCCACTCGTCGCGGTCTTCGACGTAAACCATGCGCGGGAACGGCAGCAAGGTGACGCCCAGACTCTCGCGCGCCACGGCATAGACGCTGTCCTTGGCCAGATTGGGCGTGTCCTGACCGCGCCGCTGGCGACCTTCCAGCGGCGTTTCGCCGCCGATCACCAGCTGCGAACAACCGTAGTTGCGCGCCATGATCGCTTTCAGCAAAGTCTTGCGCGGCCCCGCCGCCCACGGTGTCATCGGGTTCAGCGCCAGCATGCTGGTGGCGGCCGGCAAGCGCGGCATCAACGCCTGGCAGGCGCGCACCAGCGCGAAGTGGCCGGATTCGAGGACCGGATCGGAACCGGCGACGGCATGCACCAGCAGATTCGATTCCTGCTGTTTCGCTGTGCGCAGCAGGAACTCGTATTGCGGCCGATGCAACGGCTGGCTCGGCTGGTAGGCCATGACGCGGCGCCAGCCCAGGCGTGCGAATTGTTCGCGCATCTCGGCCGGGGTCAGGCGCAGGCTCAGGAAATCGTGGCGCGGCGGCAAGGTGACGCCTTCCAGGCGACCGCCGACGTAATACTGGCCCGGCTCGGCCAGCGCACGCGCGATCGGCACGCCGGAAGTTTCGGCCAGCCGCATCTCGGCTTCCGGTTCGGCGCGCCAGACTTCGGAGATATGCAGGATGGCGGGCATGACGCCCTCGCCATCGCGCAACGCCACGGTCTGCCCGGCCGCGAGTTTCTCGGCGGCCTTTTCCGACACCGTCAGCAGCACCGGTCGCGGCCAGAACATGCCATCGGGCAATTTCATGCCGGCGAGGACGCTGTGCATTTCGGCCTGATTCATGTAACCCGGCAGCGGCGACAAGGCGCCGTTGAGCAACAGTTCCAGTTCGCAGATCTGCTTCCAGCTCAGATCGAGCGACGGCAGCGTCATCGCTTCCCGTTTGATGGCTTCGGCGCGCGCCGGGGTGGCCATCAGGCTGTTCAGTTCGCCGCCGTAGGGGGTAATCAGGCTATCCATTTTGGGGTCTCGGTAGGTAGTCAAGCGGGCCAGGTTTCGAAAAACGCGGCGACGAAATCGGGGATGCGGTCTTCCGGCAGGACATTGATCCCCGCCGCCGCCTTGCGGCCGCCGCCGGTATCGAAACGTTTGCAGAGTTCGTCGGCACCGCTCTTGTTGCTCAACGGCGCGCGCACGCTGACCACGTAATGGCCTTTCGGTGCGCGCGTCAGCATGGCATGGGCGCGTTGCGGATGCGCCGTGGCGAGATCGTTGGCGTAGACCCCGGACACGCGGCGCGCCCAGGCGGCATCCGGCAGGATGAACACGGCGCCGCTGGCGCGCGCTTCCGCCGGTTGGCAGGCACGCGCATTGGTCATGTCTTCCGCGTAGCCCGCACTCAAGGTTTTGAAAGCCGCCGATTCCTGCATGAAAGCGAACGGATCGGCGTACGGATGCAGCAGCCGGTACAGCTCGGCCGGATGGAAATGCAGGTCTTCCAGGCTGTCACCATAGCCGTTGTAGTTGAGGCATTCGCCGAGTTCGCGCAACTGGTCGAGCTGGCTCTCCGACAAGCCCAGCGGTTCGGCGGCAGCGCGGGCAGCGGCATGCAGGTTGTCGCCGAACGCGGCGGCGACCGCCCACACGCGATGTTTGCCGGCCAGATAACGATCCACCAGCAGGCTGGTGCAGACGTCGGCCGAAGTGTCGATGTTGGCCTGGAAATTGTGATGTACCGGCAGTTCGCCCGGATTGTGGTGATCGAACCAGCGCACCTTGACGCCCTTGTCCAGCATGGCGGCAAGCGCTGCGGCGTTTTTCTCGACGGCGATATCGAGCGCGTTGATTTCGTCGCCGGCCACGGCATCGATCTTTTTCAGCAAACCGATATCGCGTTTGACGCCGGTGATCAGCGTGCTTGCGACCGGTTCGGCCAGCCGGAGTTGATGCAGGGCGCAGATGCCGTCGGCATCGCCGTTGAAAGCGTCGTAGATCATGGTCGGGGACAAAGTCTGTGAAGTTGCAAAGGAATTCCGGAGCGGAGGCCTGCGTCTATTTCTTGCTTGGCTTGATGACGTAACCCAGCGCGCCGTCGAGCGCGAACAGGAACAACAGCGCCACGACGAACAACAGAATGCCGGCGAAACCGTGCAGGAACCCTTGTCCGGCTTCGTCGCCGAGATGGTAGGTGACCAGCACCAGAATCATCACACGCACGATGTTGGCGACAAAGGCGATGGGCAGGATGCTGGCGATCAACAGACCGTTGCGCAGCCAGCTGCCATGCTGCATCAGGTAGAGATAGAGCAGGCCCATCGCCGACAGGCTGAACATCGAATGCAGACCGGAACAGGCGTCCGCGACCAGTAGCTGATACGGCCCCACCGTCAGCGTGACGCCGCTACGTGCCACCGGATAACCCAGGAAATACAGCACCTGCTCGGCGATCTCCGAGACGTGCTGTTTCAGCGGACCGGTTGCGGCATCCACGACAAAGCCCGGCAGCGGCACCATGAACAGCAGGAAAAAGAAGGCGAACCAGAGCGCACGCACGGGACGCATGCCGAGCGTGATCAGCAACGCGCCGATCAGCACCGGGATCTGCGAGCCCACTTCGAACAACAGGATTTCCTGCGAACGACCCACGGCATACAGCAACAGGCCGAACACCAGCACGAACCAGCCGAGGACAGGTCGACTGGCATCGCCGTTCGCCATCGCGCCCGGCGCCAGGACGCCGCGCTGAGTCCACAACAGGTACAGCGCGACCATCAGCACAATGGGGCCGTGCGCCTGTTCCTCGCTATTCCAGATGCCGTTGGACAAATCCCAGTAAGTCGGCACGTAAAGGACCAACAAGCCGATCAATACCGGCCACCAAAGCCTCAACAGGGCGGTCATGTTCTGATCGTGCGATGGAAGCGTTGCGCTGGATGTCATGGGACGGCTGCCAGGTAGAGGCTAGTGTTCGTTCACCACGGCGCCGACCACTTCGGCACCTGCGGCAGCAATCATGGATTTGATACCGGCCACGTCGTTGACACGGGTGTGGTTCTTGCGAACCGCCACCAACGCGCCACGCGCACGCCCGGCAACCGCCTGGAAGTCCGAGGCCGTCTGCGCCGGCGGGGTGTCCAGCAGGATCACGTCGTAACTGCCGGACAAGGCTTCCAGCAGATCGCCCAGGTTGTTGCGTGACAGCAACTCGGCCGGATTCGGCGGCAGCGTACCGGCGGGCAGCACGGAAAGGTCGATAAAGGCTGGGATGCGAACCACTGCAGATAGATCGGCACGGTCGGCGAGGACATCCGACAGCCCCTTGCCGCCCCCCAGATTGAACAGGCCGCTGACGCCGGGCGTACGCAGGTTGGCGTCAATCAGCAGGGTGCGCTCGCCCAACTGGGAGAACACGACCGCCAGATTCGCCGCCAGATAGCTGGCGCCATCGCCGGCATTCGCCGCCACCATCGCCAGAGATTTGTTGCCGAGTGCGAACCAGCGCAGCATCAACTGACTGCGCAAGGCACGCAGGCTTTCGACCTGGGCACTGAACGGCACATAGGCCGCAACCAGATCCTGGCTGTAGGCGCCTTCGCCGGCGGCCAGGTACGGGTAGTCAAATTGCTGTGACAACGCCTGTTGCATGTCGGCCTGGGCGATCAGACCAAGCTGGATGGCTGCCTCGCCGAAGCGAAGGTTCTGTTCTTTCTGCAAACGCATGACGCGCTCGGCATCCTGGGCGGAGAGCTTGCCCTGATCGAGCAGGATGCGGCCGATGGTGAATTCGGCACGCGAAGAAGTCTGGGTGTTGAGCGTATTCATCTGTGGGGCTCCCTTTGCTCAGGCGGCTTGGCGGCGGAACGGCAACCAGCCGCGGGATTTCTTGAATTTGGCGATCTCGCCCAACACGGGCATATCCAGTGCGGCGGAAAGATCCTCTGCCGAGCGCACGCGGCGGTCGATCATTTCCATCAGGAAGGCGAGGCCGATGCCGAGCAAGCCGCCCAGGAAAATGGCCAGGATCGTGTTGAGTAATATCTTGGGGCTGGACTCTTCCAGCGGCGGCACCGCCGGATTCAACACCACGACATCGGTCTGCGTGTTTTGCGATTCCAGCGCCGACTGGTTGAAACGCTGCAACGCAGTATCGTAGACCCGCTGGGCATTCTCGACGTCGCGCACCAGGACCGCGGCTTCGTCGCGCTGCTGCTTGAGCGCAAGAATTCGCGCCTTCTGCGCCGCCAGGGCATTGCGGATATCCGCTTCACGGCCCTGCGCCACCTTGACCGTCGTCCCGACGCTACGCGTCACCGTCTTCATCTCGGCACTCAACTCGGTACGCAAGGAATCCACTTCGGCCTGGGCACGCTGATATTGCGGGTGGTTCTTGCCGACCTTCTGGCCAAGCTCGACCAGCTTGGTCTCGCCCATTGCCAAATCGCGCTTGAGGCCCTGAATCAAGGGATTCTGCTCCACCTCGGCGAGCGCGTTGCCGCTCTGGCTTTGGCGGGAAGTGCTATCGAAGGTTTGCGACTGGGCCCCCACCAGCTGGCTGGACAGTTCGGCCAGTCGCGCGGTTTCCACGTCGATACGTTCGTCCGAGGCGATCAGGCCTTTCTCGCGCTGGTAGCTGGAAAGCTTGCCCTGCGCCTTCTCCAGGTTTTCGCGCAGGCCCTTGATCTGCGATTCAAACCATTGGCTGGTCTGGCGTGCCGGTTCGACCTTCAATTCGAGGTTGGTGTTGATGTAAGCCTGTGCGAAGGCATTCGCGACCACGGCGGCAAAACGCGGATCGGCACCGCTGAAACTGACCTGGATCGCAGCCGATTCGCGCGAAGGCGTGACTTCCAGCTTTTTCAGAAGCAGATCCGTCAACCAATGCTGGATGCTGCCCTGGCCATCGGTTGCGGCCTGAAAATCGGCACGCACCTGCGCGTTCTCGGTCAGCTTGAGGCCCTGCACCACTTTCAGGCCGACGTTCTGGCTTTGCAGAATATCCACCTGCGTCGCCATGTAGCCGGGCATCAACTGCGCCGGCAAGAGCGCCCCGGTTACCGGGTCTTTCGCCTTGGCATCGACGATCAGGGTGTTCGTGGCGGTATAGCTTTTCGGCAGCAGCAAACTGACGATCACCGTCGTCGCGACGGTGACGCCCAGGGCCAACAGCGCAACCAGCGAACGCGCTTTCAATATGAGCAGGAATTGTGTGAAGTTCATGTTGGCTCCCGACCTAGAACAGGCTTTCTTTTACAAAGATGACATCGTCTGTCTGCAGCTGATCGGCCAGCTTGGCTTCGATTTCCTGCATGCCGCCATCCGGGCCGCGGCGCAGAATCTTGATGCCTTTCTGAGTGCCGCGTGCGGTCAAGCCGCCGCCAACCGACAACGCCTGCACCAGCGACATGTTCTTTTCCAGACGGAAAGCGCCCGGACGCTGCACTTCGCCGTAGATGTAGTAGCGCGATTCCCGCGGCACATAGAGGATGTCGTCGTTGGAAATGGGGACATTCAGTTCCTGCGCACCTTCTCTGAACAAGGCCAGCAGGTCGATTTCGCGCCGCGTCGACTTGCCGTCCTTGTTGGTGATCAGGATCAGGCTATCCGCGCCATTCACCGTCACGCCGCCGGCCAGCGCCAGCACCTCGGCGAGTCGGCTCGCTTTCTGCAAAGGGAACTTGCCGGGACGGTTGACCTGGCCGAGGACGGAAACTTCCTGGCCTTTGAATTCGACCACCACCAGGTTGACCTGCGGACTCCGGATGAAGCCGCCCGCCTCCAGCGCCTTGGCGATACGACCGGAGGCCTCGCTGGCCGTCTTGCCGGCCACCGGCACCTCTCCGACCAGCGGGAACAGAATGCTGCCCTGCTCGTTGACGCGCGTCTCCGTGGTCAGATCGACATGGTCGTAAACCGTCACCCGCACCAGATCGCCTGTCGCCAGGACATATTCACCTGCTGCGTTTGCAGCGACCGTCCCGAACAAGGCGAATACCGCCAGGCCAAGCAGCAGAAAAATTCGATTCAGCATCACGTTTCCATCCTCGCAAAACACTAGTAACCAGGGCTCCAACCATCGACGCGCGCCCTGTTCGTTCCACCCGCGCAAGCACTCATAAGAAAATTAGTATGCCTTCGAGTCCTTGAACACCAGCCAGACGGTCTTGGCGATGATCATCAGGTCAAAGGAAAGCGACCATTTGCGCATGTAATTCAAATCGTATTGCACGCGCGCCGCCATTTTTTCCAGCGTATCCGTCTCGCCGCGCAGGCCATTCACCTGCGCCCAACCGGTAATGCCGGGCTTCACCTTGTGCCGCAACATGTAGCCGGGTATCAGTTTGCGATACATCTCGTTATGCGCCACCGCATGCGGGCGCGGCCCGACGATGCTCATGCGGCCCTGCAGCACGTTGATGAATTGCGGCAACTCGTCGAGCGAGCTTTTGCGCAAAAATGCGCCGATCGGGGTTAAACGCGAATCCTGTTTGGTCGCCTGCTTCACGTTGGCCCCGTCTTCGCAGACGGTCATGGAGCGAAATTTGTAGACCACGATTTCCTCTCCGTTCAAGCCATAGCGTCGCTGCTTGAAGATGACGGGACCGGGCGATGACAGCTTGACCGCGATCGCGATCAACAGCAGCAAGGGGGAAATCGCCAACAGAATCAAACTGGCCAGCACCACATCCGTCACGCGCTTGTTGAAGGCGTTGATGCTGATGAACGGCGTCTCCAGCACCGCGATGACCGGCACGCCGCCGACCTGATCGATGCGCGCCTGGATCAGATCGTAGGTAAAGATGTCCGGCACCAGGTAGACCGAGGCCGTGGTGTCCTTGAAATGATTGAGTAACGCGGTAATGCGCTCTTTCTGCGAGATCGGCAGCGCGATATAGATGACTTCGACGCGATGGGTATTGATGTAATCGTGAATCTCACGCGGATGGCCGAGGAAAAGCGCGCGAGCATCCGGCGCCAGCCGATCCGGGGCGCGATCGTCGAAAAATCCAAGGGTGCGCGTCAACAGACAGTCATTGTTCCGTAAGCGCTGGAATAGCCTCAAACCGAGTTCGTTCGCGCCGATGATGACGGCCTGGCGGGTCTGCCCATGTTCATAGGCCTGACGGATATACAGACGCGTCAAGGCATGCGCGGCGAACAGGATGAACGGCGTCGCCAGCACCCACAACTGCATGACCTCCATGCTGAAATGGTCCTGCAACTGCGTGACATAGCCCAGAAATGCCAAGGCGCCGACGGTCATGCTCCAAGCGATCAGGATGCTGACGAAACCGCTCAAGGGCCGGAAATTGCCGCATGGCTGCATTAGCGAAATATCTTCGAACAACTGCGCCGACAAGAAGAAGGCAATGATGCCGAGCACGATGTAATAGCCGTCCAGCGGCTCGTCATACAAAGCGAGCGCAATAACCAACGCGGCCAAGGCCCCGACCGGATTGATCAAACGGGAGAGGATGGCGAGGGTCGAGCTTTCGTTATACATCGGCGATCAGAACTTCAGGTTGGCGGAAACAAAAAGGGCGTTCGAGTCAAACTTGGCTGTCGAGTCGTTGGACTTGCGCCTGGAATGTTGCAAACCCGCTGCAATATCGCCACCGCGCCAGATTTCGTAACTGGCCGAGACGCCCAGGCTGGCAAGCTTGTCGGTGCGTCGCGTACTGCCTTGGTATTCGATATTTTCGTACGACCCCTGGCCGATCAAGCGTGTTTTCGGGGCAACCAGCCATACCGCGGTCAAACTGACACCATCGGCCATTTCGTAGCCGGCGTCGGCCGCATCGTTGGCACGCAGGTCACGAAAGAATGCGCCTTCGATTTGCGATTTTCCAGACGGCTGCCAGCGCATCTCGAAACGCCATTCTGGACCGGAAAAGTCCTTGCCGGTTGGCGACTGGCGGCTGCGCTGGATATAACCCAGATGCCCGTTGAAACGTGTCTTGCCGCTGTAGTTCCAAGTTCCAACGAGGCGTATCCCCTGCTCCCGGAAATCCTGGTCCGGGACGCCGGGAGGAAGGTTATCGTACGAACCATCGGTATTCGACAACTCCACGCCGACCGATTCGACCGCCTGGCCGAGACGATACAACCCAAAGCTGGCGCGCCTGCTGTCGTTGTCGCGCACTTTTTGCGTTGCCGCCGAATAAGCCAGACTGGAATTCGACAAACGCGCACGTGCACGCCAGTCGGTATGAAACCAGTAATCCGCCTGAAACACCTGCTGATTCTCGGTCCTCACATTGCTGTCTATCGTCTTGGTCAGATAGTTGCTATAGGGCGCCAGAGTTCGATTCTGCTTGGCCGAGAGCAGGCCGGACCAGCGATTGCCCAACTGCCATTTCCACTCCCCATTGATATCCCGACCGGTGTAGTCGAGCAGGCTGGAAAATTTGCTGTAGCGGGTTTTGTCGGCGGCAAGGCGCGCTTTGACCTGCTGGCGGCCCTGTTTCCAGTCCATGTCCACACCGGCACCATAGCGCTGGTAGGTTATCGAGGGAATGCTGCTGGCAAAACGGAACAGATTGCTGTCGTAGCCCATGCTGGCATTGAAGAAGGGTCGCAAGGTATCGCCCTCGCCGGCAAACGCACACGCCGCCTCTCCCACGACCAAGATCGCGAACAAAACGCGATGCAGAAAGCGGGAAAAATGAAGGAATCCGGACATCACCAGAATTGCCACGCGCCGGTGTTGAGCACCCACACCCCCAACACCAGATTGGTCGTCGCGTGCGCAACGATAGGCGCCCAGAGATTGCCGGAAGCGCGGTACAGCCAAGCGTAAGCCAGGCCGGCGACGATGCCGGCCAGCCAGAGACTATGCTCCAGGCCGAACAACACACTACTGATCAGTATGGCGCGCAGGCCGATCTGCACAGGCGCCAGGTCGAGAAAATGGTGCTCCTGGATCCAGCGCAGCAAAAAGGAACGCCAGAACAACTCTTCCATCAATGGCACGACCAAGGCCGCACCGGCGAGCCGCAGCAAGACCAGCGGCCAATCGAAGGCGCCGGCGGAGTCGCGTGGATCGAACCCCGCGCCACCGCCCAGACTCATCCAGCCGGCATCCATGTTGATCCACAACACGAACACGACCACACCGAGCAA
>JASJPK010000090.1:0-54481 GCA_031426735.1 Hydrogenophilaceae bacterium
GTGGCGTCGGCCAGTTCCGCCACTTTGCTGCCTTCGCGCGCCTTGTCGGCGATGCCGTCGAGTTCGATCAACGCCACCGCCGAGAGGCCGACGATGAGCGCGGCAAGGGCGAGATAGACGAAGACGATTTTGGCTTGCAGGGAGCGCATGGCGCGAAGTGTAACAGCGCTGTTGCATTATGAAACGCATGGGCAGGCGTGTATTTGTCATGTTCCTGTAACTTCAATGGGTTAGCGGCCTTATTTTTCTGGCATGGTTGCTGCTAAAGGCAACGTGTCTTCATTTTTCCTGCCCGCTGCCATGCATCGCACTCCGCTTCAGACCCTGCTTGCCGAACGTCTGCAATCCGCCAAGGGATTGGGTTGGGACATGGACGCCCCGAAAAAATCCGCCAGCGAGAAGTCCAGCGGGATTTGGGCCGGCTTCGCGTTGCCTGGCCTGCTGCGCTGGTTCCGCGTCGCGCTGAAGTGAAACGTCGCATCGTCGTCGCGCTGCGGCCGGTGTCCCCGGTGGAGCGCCTGCTGAAAGTGGGCGCGTCGCTGTGTCGGCGCATGGAAGCCGAACTGGAAGTGCTGGCCGATCCGACCCGGCCGGACTGGGCCGACATCGAAGCGCGTCTGGCCGCGCTGGAAAACGAGGGCGTGTCGTGCCGCCTGACGCCGGCGCCGGGCCTGGATGCCAAGCATGTTGTCGAGCACGCGCGCCGGCACGAATGCGTGACCTCGGTGGTGGTGGGCCGTCCCGCCGCCTGGGCCAGCGAGGGCGCGGACCCGTGGGCGAAGCTGGAATGCCCGCTGGTTGCGGCTTCCGATCACCCCGATTTACCGAAAGAGCAATAAACCGCCATGAACAATCTCTCCCGCTTCCTTCCCTTCCTGCGCTGGTTCCCGATGGGCGGCGACTCGATCAAGGCCGACTTCATGGCCGGCATCACCGTCGCGCTGGTGCTGATTCCGCAATCGATGGCCTATGCGCAACTGGCCGGCCTGCCGGCTTACTACGGTTTGTATGCGGCATTCCTGCCGGTCGCCGTGGCCGCGTTGTGGGGCTCTTCCAATCAGCTCGGCACCGGTCCGGTGGCGGTGGTGTCGCTGCTGACCGCGTCCAGTCTGGCGACGCTGGCCGCGCCCGGCTCGGAGAGCTTCGTCGCGCTGGCGATCATGCTGTCGCTGCTGGTCGGTCTGATCCAGTTGTCGCTCGGCGTGTTCAAGCTGGGCGTCATCGTCAACTTCCTGTCGCACCCGGTCATCGTCGGCTTCACCAACGCGGCGGCGATCATCATCGCGCTGTCACAGGTGTCGAAACTGTTCGGTGTGCCGATGGGGCGCAGCGAGCACTTCATCAACGACATCTTCGGCGTGTTCAAGCTGATCGGCGAGACGCACATCCCGACCTTGCTGATGGGCATCCTGGCGATTGCGCTGATGTGGGGCATCCGCAAATACAAGCCGAAATTGCCCGGCGTGCTGATCGCGGTGGCGGTAACCACGACCTTGTCGTGGGGCATCGGTTTCGAGAAGAACGCGGCCGGCAAGATGGAGCAGATCGCCGATGCCGAATTGCGCACGCTGGTGCTGCGCGTGTCCGACACCGCCGCGCGGCTGGATGAACTGAACAAGGCGCAAGCGGAAAAATCCGCTGCGCTGGCCGCCGCGATCAAGGCGGAAGGCGCGGTCAGCGCGCGCGTGCTGCAACTGGAAGCGGACGTCGGTTACGCCCGGCTGGCGACGCATGGCGCCGAGGAAGAACTGAATCGTCTGAAGACCGATCTGCGCCACCAGCCGGTCGTGCGTCAGATCGATGCGGCCGGTGCCACCGTGGCGCTGTATCCGGTCGGCAAAGCACCGGCCGGCGCGACGCTGGACGATGCCACCTACCGTTTCCGCAAGGTTGCCAAGGGCGAGTTCAAGCTGGCCGGCGGCGGTGAAGTGGTCGGTTCGATTCCGGAAGGCCTGCCCAGCATCGCGATGCCGAATCTGGACATGAGCAAACTGGGTTCGCTGCTCTCCGCGGCGCTGGTGATCTCGCTGGTCGGCTTCATGGAGGCGATTTCCATCGCCAAGGCCATCGCCGCCAAGACCAAGCAGCGCCTCGACCCGAACCAGGAATTGATCGGCCAGGGCTTGTCCAACATCGTCGGTTCGATGACGCAGGCCTTCCCGGTGTCGGGTTCGTTCTCGCGCTCGGCGGTGAACCAGGGCGCCGGCGCCAAGACCGGCATGAGTTCGGTCTATACCGCCGTGTTCGTGCTGATCACCTTGCTCTTCCTGACGCCGCTGCTGTACCACCTGCCGCAGGCCGTGCTGGCGGCGATCATCATCATGGCGGTGATCGGCCTGGTGAATTTCTCGGCGGTGAAACACGCCTGGCAGGCGCACAAACACGATGGCATCGCCGCCGGCATCACCTTTCTCGCCACGCTGGCCTACGCGCCGCACCTGGACCACGGCATCATGGTCGGCGCGGGCCTGGCGCTGGTCCTGTTCCTGATGCGCACGATGAAGCCGCGCGTGGCGCAACTGGGCCGCTTCAAGGACGGCACGCTGCGCGACATCAAGGTCAACCCGGGCATTCCGACCAGCGAACATGTGGTGGCGATGCGCTTCGACGGCCAGCTTTACTTCGGCAACGTGTCGTTCTTCGAGGACACCGTGCTGGAAGCGCTGGCCGATCATCCCAAGGCGAAATACTTCCTGGTGGTGGGCGACGGCATCAATCAACTCGACGCGTCCGGCGAGGAAGTCATCCACCACCTGGTCGAACGTCTGCGCAGCACCGGTCTGGTCCTGGTCTTCTCCGGCCTGAAAAAGCAGGTGCTCGATGTGATGCGCGCCACCGGCCTGTTCGACGCCATCAGCCAGGCCAATATCTTCGCCACCGAGGATCAGGCCATCGCCGCAATCTACGAGCGTCTCGGCGAACAAGCCCGCGACGATCTGTTTTGTGCGGTTAAACCCGCGTAATAATCGGGCTTCGGCCTAAGACTAGCTCCCAACTCAAAACCCCAATGACAGAAACAATGACAACCCCCGATCTGGTGCAGTGGGCCTGGGCGGGGGTGCTGTACTGGTTGCTCCTCGCTTTTGGCGCGTTGTTGCTGCAAAGCCAGCGCCGCCTGTTGACGCGGGTGCTGTTTCCGCTCGGTGCGCTGGGCGCCTTGTTCATGGCCGGCGTCGGCGTGGCGGGGCTGCTGGCACCGACATCGGCGATCGTTCTGCCGATCGGTCTGCCCGATCTGCCGTTCCATTTGCGCCTGGATGCGTTGTCCGCCTTTTTCCTGGTCTTGCTGGGCGGCGCGGCATTCGGCGTGACGGTGTATGCGTCCGGCTATTTCCGCAATATGCGCGCCGGCCCGCTCGGCCTGCTGACCATGTGGTACCACCTGTTTCTGGCTGGCATGGTCATGGTGCTGCTGGCCGACGATGCCTACGCGTTCATGGTGTCGTGGGAGGTCATGGCGCTGTCGTCCTACTTCCTGGTCACCACCGATCACAAGGTGCCCGACATCCGCCGCGCCGGTTTCCTCTATCTGCTGATCGCCCACGTCGGCGCCGTTGCGTTGCTGCTCTGTTTCGGCGTGCTGCAGGGCGGCGGCGGAGTGGGCGATTACACCTTCAACACCATGCGCAATGCCGAGATGGCGCCGTTCTGGGCCTCGGTCGTGTATCTGCTGGCGCTGTTCGGTTTCGGCGCCAAGGCCGGCCTGGTGCCGATGCACGTCTGGCTGCCGGAAGCGCATCCGGCGGCGCCGTCGCCGGTGTCGGCGCTGATGTCCGGCGTGATGCTGAAGACCGCGATCTACGGCCTGCTGCGGGTGACCTTCGATCTGCTCAACGTGCAGCTCGCCTGGTGGGGCACGCTGACGCTGGCGCTGGGCCTGCTCACGGCGCTGTACGGCGTCATCTTCGCCGCGGTGCAGTCGGACATGAAACGCCTGCTGGCCTGGTCGTCGATCGAGAACATCGGCGTCATCCTGGCCGCGTTCGGCCTCACGCTGATCTTCTACACCGACGGCAAGGGCGCGCTGGCAGCGCTGACCATGACCGCGCTGCTTTACCACGCGATCAACCACGCCTTCTTCAAGGGACTGCTGTTCGTCGGCACCGGCGCGGTGCTGCATGCCACCGGCGAACGCCGCATGGGCCATCTCGGCGGTCTGATCCGTTTCATGCCATGGACTGCCTGGCTGACCCTGATCGGCGCGCTGGCCATCGCCGGTTTGCCGCCGCTGAACGGCTTCGTCTCGGAATGGCTGTTGCTGCAGGCTTTCCTGCTGACGCCGGGCCTGACCCAGCCCTACCTGAACATGGTGATTCCGGTCGCCGCCGCCTCGGTCGCGCTGGCCGCCGCGCTGGCCGCCTATGTCATGGTGAAGTTCTTCGGCGTCGTCTTCCTCGGCCAGCCGCGCGACGCATCGCTGCACCATGCCCACGAGGCGAGCTGGCCGGAGCGGCTCGGCATGATCTGGCTGGCGGCGGGTTGCGTGCTGCTGGGCTTGTTTCCGGCGCAGGTGATCGACTGGCTGGCGCCGGTCGTGCGGCTGCTCACCGGTCAGACCATGATCAACGACGGCAACTGGTTGATGCTGGCGCCGGTATCCGCCGAGCGCGCCAGCTACGCGCCGCTGATCTTCTTCGCCGTGGTACTGGTCACGCTGCTGCTGGTGTTCGTCTGGGTGCGCCGCGCCTTCCACGGCCGCGTGCGCCGCGCCGACCCGTGGGATTGCGGCTATCCGGAACAGGACGCGCGCATGCAGGACACGGCCGAGGGTTTCGGTCAGCCGATCCGGCAGATCTTCGAGACGTTCATGCGGGTGGAACGGGAACGGCCCGATCCGTTCGACCGGCATCCGCGCTATACCGGTGCATCGCTCGACAAGATCTGGTTCCTTGTTTACGAGCCGATCGCCAAGCTGGCCGGCTGGCTGTCCGATCAAGCCGGCCGCCTGCAGCACGGCCGCATCCAGTGGTATCTGATCTACAGCTTCGCCACGCTGATCTTCCTGCTTGTTTTTGTGACACGGTGAAAGCCATGAAAACAATGCCATTCTCCCTCTCCCCCAGCCCCTCTCCCGCGAAGCGGGCGAGGGGAGCATCAAGCCGCTACGCGGAGACCTGGAAATCATGACCACCGGAATCCTGCTCCAGATCGCCCAGACCCTGGCCGCCATCCTGCTGGCGCCGTTGCTGATGGGCTGGGTCAACCAGTGCCGCGCCTGGCTGCAAGGCCGTAGCGCGCCGCCGATGACGCAGCCGTATCGCACGCTGCGCAAGCTGTTCCTGAAGGACGCGGTGATCGCGCATACCGCCTCGCCGCTGTTCCGCTTCGCGCCGTACATGATCTTCGCCTGCATGGCGCTGGCCGCCGGCATCGTGCCGACCATCGCCAACGACCTGCCGTTTTCGCCGGCGGCCGACGTCATCGCGCTGGTCGGCATCTTCGCGCTGGCGCGGGTGTTCCTGGCGCTGGCGGCGATGGATATCGGCACGTCCTTCGGCAGTCTCGGCGCGCGCCGCGAAATGCTGGTGTCGTTCCTGGCCGAGCCGGCGCTGCTGATGGTGTTCTTCACCGCCAGCCTGATCTCGCAGTCGACCGAGTTGCCGATCATCGTGCAGGCTCTGGCGCACCGGGAGTTCGTCATCTACCCGAGCATGGCTTTCGCGGCGGTGGCGTTCTGGATGATCTCGGTGGCGGAAAACGCCCGCATTCCGGTGGACAACCCGACCACCCACCTGGAACTGACCATGATCCACGAGGCGATGATCCTGGAATATTCGGCGCGCCATCTGGCGTTGATCGAGTGGGCGGTGGCGCTGAAGCTGTTCACCTATTCGGCCCTCGGCATCGCCTTGTTCCTGCCCTGGGGCATTGCGCCGCAAGGCGAACTGAGCGCGCTGCCGCTGGCCTTGCTGGCGCTGCTGGTGAAGATGGCGCTGGGCGGCGCTGCGCTGTCGTTCATGGAAGCGATTTCCGCCAAGGTCCGCCTGTTCCGCGCGCCCGAGTTCCTCGGTACCGCCTTCCTGCTCGGCGTGCTGGGCATGCTGATTCATTTTCTGCTGGAGGTGTGACATGACCATGGCTATGGCGCACTACCTGGGAGCGCGGGCGTCCCGCCCGCCTGTCGTGCGGAATACGCAAACTTGCGGGCGAGACGCCCGCGCTCCAAACGGGAGGGCGACATGCGCCGCCTGATCGCCTTGAGCCACCCGGGAGCGCGGGCGTCCCGCCCGCCTGCCGTGAATACACAAACTTGCAGGCGGGACGCCTGCGCTCCACACGGAAGGCCGCCATGTCGCTGACCTACCACCTGCAGGTCGTCAACCTGCTCGCCGCGCTGCTGTTGCTGATCTCGTTCGCCATGCTGTCGCAGCGCCGCATCGTCGGTCTGATCACGCTGTTCGCCTGGCAGGGCGCGGCGTTGTCGGCGTCCACCGCCATCGTCGCCTGGTCCACCGGCCAGCATCATCTGTATTACTCGGCGGGTCTGACCCTGGCGCTGAAAGTCATTGCGATGCCCTGGTTCTTCTACCGCCTGATCAAGAAGCTGGACGTCGACCGCGACGTGGAGCCGATGATCAACATCCCGACTACGATGCTGATCGGCATCGTGCTGGTGATCTTCGCGTTCAATCTGGCGCTGCCAATCTCGGAAATGTCCGGCACCGTCATGCGCTCGACGCTGGGCATCGCGATGGCCACCGTGCTGCTCGCTTTCCTGATGATGATCACGCGCAGCAAGGCGATTCCGCAGGTGATCGGCTTCCTCGCCATGGAGAACGGCCTCTTCTTCGCCGCCACCAGCGCCACTTACGGCATGCCGCTGGTGGTCGAAATGGGCGTCGCGCTGGACGTGCTGGTCGGCGTCTTCGTGCTGGGCATCTTCTTCTTCCAGATTCGCGAGACGTTCGATTCGCTCGACCTGAAACACATGGAAAAGCTCAAGGAAAAATAATCCATGGAAATTTATTGGCTGCTTGGCATCCCGTTGACCGGCGGGATCTTTCTGGCGCTCTGGGGCTGCCGTCGCAACGCCCCGGAAATCAATGCGCTGTTCAGCTTGCTGACGTTGATCGCGGCAGCAGTGCTGACCGCACGCATCGTTGCGGACGGGCCCATGATGGTCGGTGGCGAGGGCTGGTTCTTCATCGATCCGTTCAACGTTTTCCTGGTCGCACTGACCGCGTTCGTCGCGTTCACCACGTCGTTGTTCTCGCGCCCGTACATGCGCATCGAGAAGGAACACGGCAAGCTCAACGACAAGCGTCTGCGCCTGTATCACAGCAGTTATCAGATCTTCATTGCCGCCATGCTGCTGGCGTTGACCACCAACAACATGGGCATCCTCTGGGTGTCGATGGAGGCCGCCACGCTGGCCACCGTGCTGCTGGTGTCGCTGTATCGCACGCCGGCTTCGCTGGAAGCGGCCTGGAAGTATTTCATCCTGTGCGGCGTCGGCATCGCGCTGGCGCTGTTCGGCACCATCCTGCTCTACTTCGCGGCGGAGAAGGTGCTCGGCGCCGGCGGTTCCGCGTTGTTGTGGACGCATCTGAACGGCGTCAAGGCGCAACTGGAGCCGACCGTGCTGCAACTCGCCTTCGTCTTCCTGCTGGTCGGTTACGGCACCAAGATCGGCCTGGCGCCGTTGCACAGCTGGCTGCCGGATGCCCATGCGGAAGGCCCGACACCTGTTTCCGCCGTGCTCTCCGGCCTGCTGCTCAACGTCGCGCTGTATGCGGTGATGCGTTCCAAGGTGCTGGTCGACGGCGCCCTCGACAACGACATGGCGGGCAATCTGATGATGGGCTTCGGCCTGCTTTCGGTCGTGCTGGCGGCGTTCCTGATCAAGCGCCAGAGTGACGTGAAGCGGATGTTCGCCTACTCGTCGATCGAACACATGGGCCTGATCACCTTCGCCTTCGGCATGGGCGGTCCGGTCGCCAACTTCGCGGCGTTGCTGCACATGACCATGCACTCGCTGACCAAGTCGGCGATCTTCTTCGCGGTGGGACATGCCACGCAGAGCGCCGGCACGCAGTTGATGGACGGCATCCGCGGCCTGATCCAGACCAATCCGACCATCGGCTGGGGTCTGATGCTGGGCACCGTCGCGATCCTCGGCGTGCCGCCGTTCGGCGTCTTCGCCAGCGAGTTCCTGATCATCACCACCGCCATGCACGAACACGCCTGGGCGACGCCGTTCCTGTTGCTGGCGCTGGGCGTCGCGTTCGCGTCGATCTTCGGCAAGGTGCAACCGATGGTGTTCGGCGAGACCGAATTGCCCAAGCTGCCCTACCAGCCGGCGCTGACGCCGGTATTCATGCACCTGGGCCTGGTCCTGATGCTGGGCTTGTTCATTCCGCCTTACCTTGCGGCCTGGTACCGGCAGGCGGCGCAATTGTTGGGAGGCTGAGATGAAGATCGGCGAACAAGACTGGAACCTCAGCCCGCTCGGCGCGCACATCTGGCGCGGCGTATTGGCGGCCGAACGATTGCCGGCACTGGCGCGCGCGGTGAAGGACGAAGGCGGGCAATTGATCGCGCTGTGGGGCTCGGATGACCGTCATTTTGGCGACGGCTACGCCATTCATGTCAGCTTCATCAGCGCCGGCGGCATGGTCTGGATCAGCGCCCCCCTGGCTGTCGATGCGCCCAGCTATCCCGATCTGGCGCACATTTTCCCGCAGGCCGACCGCATGCAGCGCGCCGCCTTCGATCTGCTCGGCCTACGCGCCGCCGATGCGGTCGACGAGCGCAAATGGCTGCGCCACGGCGCCTGGCCGGCGCATGTGTTTCCGCTACGCAAGGATTTCGACGCGACGCAGCCTGCCACGCACAGCACCGATGGCTATCCGTTTATCCGCGTCGACGGCGACGGGGTGCACGAAATCCCGGTCGGTCCGATTCACGCCGGCACCATCGAGCCGGGTCATTTCCGTTTCTCGATCATCGGCGACCGCATCCTCCGGCTGGAACAGCGCCTGGGCTACACCCATCAGGGCGTCGAAAAACGTTTCGAGGGCATGGACCTGGCGACCGGCGCCAAGTTGGCCGGGCGCGTCTCCGGCGATACCCACAGCGGCTTTGCCTGGGCCTATTGCATGGCCGTGGAAACCGCGACGGCCAGTTCGATTTCACCGCGCGCCGCCTGGTTGCGCGCGCTGTTCCTGGAAATCGAGCGCGTCGCCAACCATCTCGGCGATCTCGGCTACCTCGCCAACGACGTCGCGCTGAGCTTCGGTTTCATGCAGTTCTGGCGGCTGAAGGAAGACTGGCTGCGCCTGTGCGCCAAGCTGTTCGGCCATCGCTACCTGTTTGATTGCATCGTGCCTGGCGGCGTCGCCGTCGATCTGATCGAAGCCGGCAAGGCGGAGTTGCTGGCGCTGGTGGATCGAATCGAAGCGGAGAGCCGCCAACTGAAGACGATCTACGACGAACATGCCACCTTGCAGGACCGCTTCGCCAACACCGGCACCTGCAAGCCGGATCTGGCCGCGCGCCTCGGCCTCACCGGCCTGCCCGGCCGCGCCAGCGCGCAAGCCTGGGATGCGCGCGCGCAGTTCCCGCAGGCGCCGTACGATCAGCTGGAGGTGAACATGGCGACGCAGCGCAAGGGCGACGTGCTGGCGCGCGCGGAAGTGCGTTTCGCCGAGGTGTACGAGTCGTTCCGCTTGATCCGCACCATCGTTCAACGCCTGCCGGACGGCGCCCTGCAGAGGCCGCTGGCCGCCGTTACTACGGTGTGCGAAGGGCTCGGCTGGGTGGAAGGCTGGCGCGGCGAAATTGTCGTGGCGGTGCGCATCGGCGCCGACGGCAAGCTCGACCGCGTGCATCCGCACGATCCGTCCTGGCAGAACTGGCCGCTGCTGGAAATCGGCATCCTGGGCAACATCGTTCCGGATTTCCCGCTGATCAACAAATCGTTCAACCTGAGCTACAGCGGGCAGGACCTCTGACATGGCGACCCACCTCATCCTCAAGAAAATCTTCCAGACCGGCATCGTTTCTGAACCGGCCCCGGTCGCCGATGCATCGATGTTGACCGTCGATCAGGCATCGCATACGCAAAACCAGCTGCACGCGGACATCCTCAAGGTATTCGGCCAGGCAGTGAGCATCCGCTGCGTCGATGCCGGCTCCTGCAACGGCTGCGAACTGGAAATCCACGCGCTGGGCGGACCGCATTACAACATCGAAGGGCTCGGCATCAAATTCGCCGCCAGCCCGCGCCATGTCGACGTCCTGCTGGTCACCGGGCCGGTGTCGCGCAATCTGGAAGTGGCGCTGAAACGCACCTACGACGCGACGCCGGAACCGAAATGGGTGGTGGCGATGGGCGATTGCGCGGCCGGTTGCGGCATGGCCGGCGCGATGTTCGGCGAGAACTACGCGTCGTGTGGAAAAATCTCCAATGTCATCCCGGTCGATGTTGAAGTGCCGGGTTGTCCGCCGACGCCGACCGCTTTGTTGCAAGGCATTCTTGCCGCGGTGAGCCAGGGTCGCTAAGCCTTTCCCCGGCTTGGCCCGGGGCAAACAAGCACTAAAGTTTTCCACCCGCTCGCCGAAACAAGGGTTCCGGTTCGCCGGCCCCCACATAACGGTATTCAGGAGACTTTCATGCGCGCCACAGCTTTATTTTCCTTGTTCGCCTTTTCCGCCTTCATGGCAGCCACGCCTGCCCAGGCCGTCGAAGAAACGCCGATGAGCATTCCCGGCGGCAGCTTCGCCGATGTCGCCAAAGCCAAGGCAATGTTCGACAAGGGGGCGATGTTCGTCGATGCGCGCGTTGCCGCCGAATACGCCGAGAAACACATCAAGGGCGCTACCAACGTGGTGTTCAAAGAGGTCAACAAGAAGGTCTCCAAACTCGATCCCAAGGACGAGTTCGATCTGAAGAAACTGCCGGCCGACAAAGCCAAGACGATGGTTTTCTACTGCAATGGTTCGCCTTGCTGGCGCGGTTACAAAGGCGCGGATGCGGCGATCAAGGCAGGTTACAAGAACGTGTTCTGGTTCCGTGACGGTTTGCCGGCCTGGGAAGAAAAGGGTTACCCGACCGAATAAGCATTTCCAGCGTCAGTCGGCCAGCCGCTCCTGAGTGAACAGGAGCGGCCGGTCCGGCGCGTCCAAGTGAATTTGGCAAGCAAATCAGGGGATAACAATGATTCGATCATTACGCGGTCTGCTCTATGTCATGGCGGCCGCGACTTTCATCGGCATGCTGGTGCTGGGCGGCATGGCGATTTATTCCGCGCGCAGCGGCGTGGCGAATCTGGATAGCGTCAATTCGCAGGCTGTGGCGCCAATGACGATGCTGCAAACTGTGGAGAGGCAGGTCAAGGAAGTACGCTTTCGCATCGCCGGCGTGGCGCTGGAGCAATTGCCGACAGTGGGGTCGGCAAATCATCTGAAGGAAATGCAGGCGGCCATTCCTGTTGCATGGGGCAAGTTCTATGCCCTGGCCTCTACCCAGGCGCTGCCCGAGGAAGAGAAAAAACGTCTGGAATCGATGAACCAGGGGGTCAAGAACCTCGAAGCATTGATGGTCAGATTGATGACGGCGTACCAGTCGGACGACATGTCCACCGTAAAGAGCATTCTCGAAGACGAATGGCCGCTGGTGCACAGCAAGTTCATCAAGCCGCTGGAACAGTTCATGCCGTATTACCAGGCGTCGGCGCAGAAAGCATTCGATCGGGCCAGCGCTAGCGCGGCACGTCTGACCGGTATCGTCAGCGTATTGTTTTTCGTGGTGATCGGCTTGGTCGGCGCCGTGACCTGGATGTTCCAGCGTCGCTTCAGCAGCCAGCTCGATCTGGCCGGCGAGGTGGTGAAAAACATCGCGGATTTCAATTTGGTGCATGACATCCATGTCGATGGACACGACGAGATCAGTCATTTGTTGCGCGGTCTGAGCGAAATGCAGGCCCGTCTACGCGACGTGGTCGCCCAGGTGCGCGACGGTGCCACCGCTTTGCAAGGCATGTCCGGCACGCTGGCCAGCGCCAGCCACTCTGTTGCCGAAGCCAGCCAGAGCCAGGCCGAGTCGGCTTCCGGCATGGCGGCTTCGATGGAGGAGCTGTCGGTTTCCATCGATCAGATGAGCGAACATGCAACGCAGTCGAATCAGCTTGCCAAGCAGTCCGGCTCGGCTTCGCGCGAGGGGCGCGAGGTAACCCACAGCGCGGCGGCCGAAATGGCGGCGATCGCCGAAGGTGCCCGCAATTCCGCCGGCATCGTGGCGGAACTGGGCGGTCTCTCCTCCGAGATCAGCGGTATCGTCAACGTCATCAAGGACATCGCCGATCAAACCAATCTGCTCGCCCTGAATGCCGCTATCGAGGCGGCCCGGGCCGGCGAACAAGGACGTGGCTTCGCCGTGGTGGCCGATGAAGTGCGCAAGCTGGCGGAACGTACCTCGTCTTCCACCAAACAGATCGGCGACGTGATTGCGCGTATCCAGAACGGCACGCAGCGGGCGGTCGATGCCATGCAGGTGGATGTGGGACGGGCCAATCAGGGTGAAGATCTGGCGCGCCGCGCCGGCGACTCGATTGCGCAGATCGAACAACGCGCGAGCGAGGTGGTGAAATCGGTCAACGAGATTCAGATGGCGTTGTCGGAACAGAGCGCTGCGGCGAAGGATGTCGCGGTGCGGGTCGAGCAGATTGCACAGATGACCGAGACCAATTCGGCGGCGAGCAACCATACCAGCCATACCGCCAATGAAGTATCCAGTCTGGCCGGGCGGCTGAATGGGCTGATGGCGGGCTTCCGTCTGTAATTCGCGACGGAGCGTAGCGCGGTCATGTCGGGTCTGTTGAATACAACCGTCCTGCAGACGGTTGTGCTGCTGGTGTTGTCGAATCTGTTCATGACGGTGGCGTGGTATGCCCATCTCAAGCATCTCAACGCCTATCCATGGTGGATCGCGGCGCTGGCAAGCTGGGGCGTGGCGTTGTTCGAATATCTGCTGCAGGTTCCCGCCAACCGCATCGGCTTCACGCTGCTCACGCTGGCGCAGCTGAAAATCCTGCAGGAAGTGATCACCCTGGCCGTATTCGTGCCGTTCGCGGTGTTCTACATGAAGGAACCGATGTCCTGGAATTACCTCTGGGCCGGTTGCTGTCTGCTCGGCGCGGTGTACTTCATTTTCAAGGGCTGAGCGTCCCGGAGTCACCGGAACTGGGGCTTCCCCAGCTCAAATCCATTTTGCAATTCCAATCCGCCCTGCCGAATCGTTGCGAGATTTGCCGGTGCGCAAAGTCCTTGCGCGCTGCAATGAATTGTTTACCCCCGTAAACGCGGGGTGTGCAGTCCCGCGACCACAACTCAAAATGGGGTGAATTAATTAGCCCAAGGAATCAGACATGAACCTGTTCTGCAAGTACTGGAAATCCATTTCCGTCGTGGCGCTGGCCGCCTTGTTGAGTGGTTGTCTGGGTGGCGATGGCGCTACGCCGACAGCCACCACGCTCGGCGGCACGGCTGCGACCGGCGCGCCGATTGTCGGCGGCACCGTGACCGTCAAATGCGCCGGCGGCAGCACGCTGACCGACGTCACCGATAACGCCGGGGTCTGGCAAGTCACCCTTTCCGGCCAAACCCTGCCTTGCGCGGTGGAAGTCAGCGGCGGGGATTTGCCGGTCGGCCAGGCTTATCATTCGATTGCCCTGCAACTGGGCACACTCAACATCACACCGTTGACCGATCTGATCGTCGCCAACCTGGCCGGCCAGACGCCGGGGATCTGGTTCAGCGGCTTGAATGCCAATGCTTTCCAGCAGGTCAATGCCAACGCGCTCAATTTGGCACTGGCCAATTTGCGCACCGCGCTCAATTTGGCCGCGTTGAACAGCATCGATCCGATTACGACCGCCTTCACCGCGGCGCCAGGCAATAACATGGATGATGTGCTGGAGGCGCTGAATGCCGCCTTCGCGAGCTATGCCGACTTGCTGAATTCGGCGACTGGCAACGATTTCGCGGCATTTGCCGGCCAATATCAGACGCAACTGGCCGACGCTTTCGCCGCGCGCAACTCGAACGGCGGCGGTGGCGGTTCGGCCACTTGCACCGGATCGCAAGTGGCGCTCACGTATGCCCAAAGCCTTGCGGGCGGACCCCACAGTGATGGGGAACAGGTTTGCTTCGATGTCAGCACCACGGCATTGGGATTTTCCGGCAAGACCCTGAGCAATCCAGTGCAAAACGGAGCGGTGCAGCAGCCGTACTCCGCTTACGCATTCAGCGACACGGCGGCCAAGTACGAAGTGGTGTTCAACGCGAGCGCGTTGCATGAAATCAATGTGATGAGTGCGGATGGCAACAGCTTCTACGGACAATTCGCTCCCTCCTCGTCACAGTCCGGTTCCGCCAATCTGACGATAAGCGTCAATGCCGCAGGCGTCGCCTCGCCCAATATCGTGGTCGGTTCCGTGCCGGTTCCGGCCAACGAATTCCAGTTCTGCAACGATGTATGGAGTGACCCCAATTTCACCGGACTGGGCTCGGCTGGAACATTGACGATCAATTCCTGCTCGTTTGCGAACAATGTCGGCACCATCTCCGCGACGGTCGCAATGACTTCCCCAGTCAGCATGAGCCTGCCCTACACGGTTACTTATACCTATAACTAGAAAACGGGATAGCCCTGACACGGCGCCTGAGGGCGCCGTTTTCCTTTGGTGCGGTCGTAAAGGAAAACGGTGTGAAGTTGACAAGAATTGTCGGGTAACTTAAAAAGTTTGCCGTGTTTGGATCAAGTCTAAACAAACCCGCATCCCTGGCGCGGGCTTCCTGCCGGGGCAACAAACTTCAACGATGACAAGGAGCAACCCATGCAACTCAAAGGCTCAATAACCGAAGGCAACCTGAAAGCCGCATTTGCCGGCGAATCGCAAGCCAATCGCCGTTATCTCTACTTCGCGGCCAAGGCCGATGTGGAAGGCTACAACGATGTCGCTGCCGTATTCCGTTCCACTGCCGAGGGTGAAACCGGGCATGCGCACGGACATCTGGAGTATCTGGAAGTCAGCGGCGACCCGGCGACCGGCCTGCCCATCGGCCCGACCGATTCCAACCTGAAAGCCGCCATCGCCGGCGAAACGCACGAGTACACCGACATGTACCCGGGCATGGCCAAATCGGCGCGCGAGGAAGGCTTCGAGGAAATCGCCGACTGGTTCGAGACACTGGCCAAGGCTGAGCGTTCGCACGCCAACCGCTTCCAGAAGGCGCTGGATACGCTGGGACAGTAAGCGTGTCGTGTAGGAGGCCCGCTTGCGGGCCGAACAACCACGCCGGCAAATGCCAATCGGCCCGCAAGCGGACCTCCTACGTCCGATCAGTAACCCTCGCATAAAAAAACCGGAGTCATCATGGCCCAACGCGAAGGCAGTCTCGAAGCCCCCACGCGCCACCCGTTGGACTGGCGCAATCCCGCTTTCCATAACGAGGCAGCGCTGTTCACGGAAATGGAACGGGTATTCGAGATCTGCCACGGCTGCCGCCGTTGCGTCAGCCTGTGCCAGTCGTTTCCGACCCTGTTCGATCTGGTCGACGGATCGGAATCGATGGAAGTCGACGGCGTCGCCAAGGCCGATTACTGGCAGGTGGTCGACCACTGCTACCTGTGCGACCTGTGTTACATGACCAAATGTCCATACGTGCCGCCGCACGCCTGGAACGTGGATTTCCCGCACCTGATGCTGCGCGCCAAGGTATTCAAGTTCAAAAAGGGTGACGTAAAACTGCGCGACCGCATTCTGACCAGCACCGACGCCGTCGGTCGCCTGGCCGGTATCCCGGTGGTGGCGCAGGCAGTCAACGCCGTCAACAAGAGCAAGCCGGTGCGCCGCGCGATGCAAGCCGTCGCCGAGATTCACGCCGACGCTTGGCTGCCGGAATTCCACCGCAAGCCGTTGCGCCGCCGCCTGCAACGCCAAGCGGGCCTCGATGCCGAGCCGGCCGGCCGCACCCAAGGCAAGGTCGCGCTGTTCGCCACCTGCTACATGAACCGCAACGAACCCGGCATCGGCGAGGACTTCGCGGCGGTATTCGCGCACAACGGCATTCCCGTCACGCTGGCCGAACAGGAGCGCTGCTGCGGCATGCCCAAGCTGGAACTGGGCGACCTGGACGCGGTAATCGCCAACAAGGAAGTCAACATTCCGCAACTGGCCAAACTGGTCGATGCGGGTTGGGATCTCACTGCGTTGATTCCGTCCTGTGTGCTGATGTTCAAGCAGGAATTGCCGCTGATGTTCCCGGACGACCCGGAGGTGCTGAAGGTGAAGAACGCCTTCTTCGATCCGTTCGAATACCTGATGCTGCGCCACAAGGAAGGCAAGCTGAACACCGATTTCAAGCAAAGTCTCGGCAAGGTCGCCTATCACGCCGCCTGCCACCAGCGCGTGCAGAACATCGGCCCGAAGACGCGCGAGGTGCTGGCGCTGGTGCCGGATACCGTCGTGGAAGTGATCGAACGCTGCTCCGGCCACGACGGCACCTACGCGGTGAAGGCGGAGTCGCACGCGTTCGCGATGAAGATCGTCAAGCCGGTGGTCGGCCGCGTGCAGCAAGCCAAGGCCGACCATTACGGCAGCGATTGCGCGATGGCCGGACATCACATCGAACACGCCATGCAGGATGGCAGCGTAATGGAGCATCCGATGACGCTGCTGCGCAAAGCCTATGGAATCTGACTTCGTGGTCTGGGGAGCGCCGGCGTCCCGCCGGCAAGCCGGCCAGAGGCCGGCGCTCCACGCATGGCTTCGACCTGCAAGCGGGCCGAACAATCTCACCGGCGAATGCCATTCGGCCCGCAAGCGGGCCTCCTACGGCTAAGGAAGCAAAATGCCCCAACTCACCCGCAACGACCTCTACAGCCTGGAAAAGTACGCCGAAGTGCGCGCCGACTTCCGCCGCAAGGTCATCGATCACAAGAAGAATCGCCGCCTGGAACTGGACGAGCACATCACGTTCTACTTCGAGGACGCGCTGACCGTGCAGTATCAGGTCCAGGAAATGCTGCGCATCGAGCGCATCTTCGAGGCCGCCGCCATTCAGGAGGAACTCGATGTCTACAACCCGCTGATTCCGGACGGGCACAACTGGAAGGCCACTTTCATGGTCGAGTACGCCGACGAGGCTGAGCGCAAGCAGGCGCTGGCGCGGCTGATCGGCATCGAGGATGCCGTCTGGTTGCAGGTGGACGGGCATGAACGCATCCACGCCATCGCCAACGAAGACCTCGACCGGACGGCGGCGGAGAAAACCGCTTCGGTCCACTTCATGCGCTTCGAGCTGACGCCCGCCATGCGGGCCGCTGCCATAAACGGCGCGCGGTTGTATGCCGGTGTCGATCATCCGGCTTGCCAGGTAACCCGAGAAATCCCCGACAATGTGCGTACCGTGCTGGTCGGCGATCTGGCCTGAGCGTCGCACGCGGTCGATCAGTCACCTATCAGGAGAAACCCATGCCGTATCAGGAAACCACACTCAGCCCCGCCGTGATGGATATGCATCGCGCCATCAAATCGCTGATGGAAGAACTCGAAGCCGTCGATTTCTACAATCAGCGCGCCGATGCCTGCCAAGACCCCGAGCTGAAAATCATCCTTGCGCACAACGGCAACGAAGAAAAGGAACACGCCAGCATGCTGCTGGAATGGATCCGTCGGCACGATCCCACCTTCGCGCACGAACTCAAGGACAACCTGTTCAAGGACGGTCCGATCAGCGGCCAGCACGGCTGAGCTTCTTCGTCGGGCCAGCGTGGCCCGGCGGCGTTATCATGCGGCGCCAACAGGAACCCGCAGATCGAGATCGCCATGCGCCGCATTTTCGCCCTCACCGCCGTGTTGTTCGTAACACCCGCCGTCGCCAGCTCGCTCTATAACGCCGACTTGGGCAAGTTCGAATCCGACTTCGAAGAAAACACCAAAACCTGGCAGGAAATCCAGGCGCAATTGCCCACCGCCCCGAAGCCGGAAAATCTGATCGAGGTCAAACTCGATGCGTCTACCCGCAACTCCCTGTTGATCGATGCCGCTTCGTTGTCTGCCAGCGACGACGGCGTGGTGCGCTACACCGCCATTATTCGCAGCCCGGCCGGTGCCGAAAACATCAGCTTCGAAGGCCTGCGTTGCGAAACCGGCGAGCGCAAGCTGTACGCATTCGGCCGCACCAGCGGCAAGGACGCGGGCGAATGGGCGCGCAATCGCTATGCGAAATGGGAGCCGATCCAGGCCCGCCAGGCGGGCGGTTATCACCGCGAACTGTTCTTCCATTACCTATGTACCGTCAACACCAAACGCGACCTGCCGACCCTGTTGCGTCTGCTCAAATCCGGCGGCATTTACGAACAGTGATCGGCCCGATCATCGGGTAAACTTCCGCCCGCTTCAGGTGCTCGTCGTTTGGCGAGTGAAACGGGAAACAGGTGCAATGCCTGTGCTGCCCCCGCAACGGTAAGCGCTTAACGGTTTTTCACCCAGCCACTGTCCGCAAGGATGGGAAGGCGGAAAACCTCATGCGTCAGCCCGGAGACCGGCCCGAAGCAGGTACGCGGGTCGCGGTGGGCGACTGTATTCATGGAAGCGGGTGTTCGTTTCCATTTGCCTTTTTCGGCCCGCGATTTCAGTTATTCCCTGCGGGGACGCCGGGAACGAAAAAGGAAGTTTCTTCATGCAACGCACCACCTTGGCCGCACTCATTGCCGGCCTGTTCTCCCTGCCTGTTCAGGCGCAAGTAACGCAAGAAACCCCGTTGCTCGATGAAATCGTCGTGACGGCTACGCGGATTCCGACCCCTATACGGCATAGTCTGAGCGATGTTTCCGTGCTTGAGCGCACAGCCATCGAGCAACTGGACCATGTCTCGTTGCCGGAACTATTGAGTACATTGCCCGGCGTCCAGATCACCACCACAGGCGGACGCGGCGACATCTCCACACTTTCAATGCGAGGTGGGAATTCTGCCCATGTCGCCGTGCTAATTGACGGCTTGCGGATTTCTTCCGCAACCCAAGGTACGACCGCGATCCAGGCGATTCCTCTGGAGCAGATCGAACGCATCGAAGTCGTCCGTGGTCCTGTCAGCAGCCTGTACGGGGCGGATGCACTGTCCGGTGTCATTCAACTATTTACCGCCCAGGGTTCTGGAATGCCAGCGCCGACGGTCTACGTTGGCACGGGCAGTTATGGCACAGCCATCGCTTCGGCCGGTTACGGCGGGAAAATCGGTGACACCCGCTTCAACCTGCGCGCCGGTGTGGAACAAAGTGATGGCTTCAGTTCGATCAAAGCGGCCAAAGGCGGTTTGTTCGATATGTATAACCCTGACAACGACACCTATGCCAACCGCAACCTTAGCGCCAGCTTATTGCACCAGGTTTCGCCGGATCTCGACCTCTCTACACGGGTCTTTTATTCGAAGAACACCAAGCATTACGACGCAACCAACTGTGATGCTTTTGGCGTGACCTGCACAGCGAATTTCGACAACCGTAATTTGCAGGAACTGCAGTCCATTCAGGTCAGCGCCCAGTACCGGTTCAATGACATCTGGGATGCCAGCGTCAAATTCGGGCAGAGCACTGACTTTTCAAAAAACTGGTTGGTGGACCCATCCACGAGCATCGTCAGCATAGACGAGTACGAAACCCGGCAGAACCAGATCACCTGGCAGAACAATTTCAAAGCATTGGGCGGTTTGCTGACGTTGACTGGCGAACGCCGCGCCGTCGACGTGGGCTCAACCAAGAGCTTTGTCGTGTCCGAACAAACCACTAATTCGCTGTCTCTGGGTTATCAGGCCAGATATGGCAAACATGCTTTTCAGGCTAGTGGACGCCATGATCGCATTACCCTACTGGGGGAACATGACAGCGGCTTCCTCGGCTATGGCTACCAGTTTGCCACGGCATGGACAGCCCGCACGTCTTGGGGAACGGCCTTTCATGCACCGTCCTTCAACGACCTCTACTGGCCTCTGGATGTTGTCAATTTCTTCCAGGGCAACCCTGGCTTGCAACCCGAACAAGCCCGAAATAGGGAAATCGGCCTCGTCTATGCAGTACCGGGCGTACATGCCGGTGTTACTGCCTATCACAACAAAGTCATCAATTTGATTGACTACGTTCCAGCTTCTGCAGCGCCCTGGATCGGCACCATGGGTAATGTGGGTGCGGCAACCCTGAAGGGGGTTACGCTGGATTACTCAGCAAGAATGGGGCCGTGGTCATGGAAGTTGGCCTTCGACTACCTAAGCGCTCAGGACGACGCGACCGGCAAGACCTTGCAACGCCGCGCGCCACGTAACGGCTCTGCAGAAATACGCCGTGAGTTCGAGCATTTTGATTTGGGTGCCCGCATCCAGGCCACCAGCTACCGATACAACAACAAGGCGAACACGCAGCGATTGCCGGGATACGCAATTGTCGATCTCGACGCAAATTACCACCTCGACCGGTCCTGGAAACTGGAGGCCAAGATTGGCAACCTGCTCAATCAGGACTACACCCAGGTACGCAGCACGCTTTCACCTTTCAATGATTACGCAGTACCAGGCCGCACATTCTTCATCGGTTTGCGCTACTCGCCAAAATAGGGTGCGCACACCATGACCGACCAAGCCGAACGCCACGCCGCGCGCATGGCGAAAAAGAAAGCTGTGATCGACGCCGCAATCGCAGCCGCGGACCAGGAAAAAGGCCTGCTGCTGGTGCTGACCGGCAACGGCAAGGGCAAATCCTCGTCCGCCTTCGGCATGGTCGCGCGTGCGCTCGGCCATGGCATGCGGGCGGGGGTGGCGCAGTTCATCAAGAGCCGCTCCGATACCGGTGAGGAAGCCTTTCTCGGCAAACAGGCCGGCGTCGAATGGCATGTGCTGGGCGAAGGCTTCACCTGGGACACGCAGAACCTGGAACGCGACATTGCGACGGCGCAGAAGGGCTGGGAAGTGGCGCGGCGCATGCTGGCCGATCCGGCGTTGCAACTGGTCGTGCTGGATGAACTGACCTATCTGCTCAATTACGGCTGGCTGGATACCGCGACGGTGCTGGCCGACCTCGCGGCGCGGCCGCCGCTGCAGCATGTCGTCATCACCGGCCGCGCGGCGTCGCGGGCGTTGATCGATGCGGCCGACACGGTGAGCGAGATCGCCGACGTCAAACATGCCTATCGCGCCGGGGTGAAGGCGCAGGCGGGGGTGGATTTGTGAGCGTTTGCCAACCCGCTTGTAGGAGGCCCGCTTGCGGGCCGAACTATCCGGCATGGGCGCGTGATTCGGCCCGCAAGCGGGCCTCCTACCCGATATGAACCGCCGTCGCGCGCTCCTCGTCCTTGCCTTGCTCGCCATCGCGGCGGCGTTCAGCCTGCTGCTGTCGCTCGCGGTCGGCAGCGTCGCGTTGACGCCGGGCGAGGTGTGGGCGGCGTTGTGCGGCGAGGGCGACGAGATACGCAACCCCGTGGCGGTCGAAGTCGTGCGCAACCTCAGATTGCCGCGCGCGCTGGCGGCGTTCGCCTGCGGCGGCTTGTTGGCGTTGGCCGGCGCGCTGATGCAGGTGTTGCTGCGCAACCCGCTGGCCGATCCTTATGTGCTCGGTATTTCCGGCGGCGCGGCGGTCGGCGCGCTGGCGGCGATGTTGTTGGGCGTCACGTTCAACTTTGGCTTGGAAGCCGCCGCATTCGTCGGTGCGCTGGCCGCGATGTGGCTGGTGTTCGGCCTGGCACGTGGTGATGGCAGTTGGACGCAGACCCGTCTGCTGCTCACCGGCGTCATCGTCGCTGCCGGCTGCGGCGCGGCGGTGGCTCTGATGCTGTCGCTGGCGCCGGATCAGAAGCTGCGCGGCATGTTGTTCTGGCTGATGGGCGATGCCGGCGAGGCCTCGGCGCCGTTGCCGAGCTTGCTGATCCTGGCGGCGGGGCTGCTGGTGGCGCTGTATTTCGCGCGCGAACTCAACCTGCTTACGCGCGGTTCGCTGCTGGCCGCCACGCTTGGTGCCAATGTCGCGCGCCTGCGTCTGATGCTGTATTTCCTCGCCTCGTTGTTGACCGCGACTGCCGTGACCAGCGTCGGCAGCGTCGGCTTCGTCGGTCTGGTGGTGCCGCATCTGGTGCGGCTGGCACTGGGCAACGATCAACGTCTGCTGTTGCCGGCCGCCACGCTGGCCGGCGCTGCGCTGCTGACGCTGGCCGACACGCTGGCGCGTTCCATCATCGCGCCGCAGCAATTGCCGGTCGGCGTGCTGACCGCGTTGATCGGCGTGCCGGTGTTTTTGTTTCTTCTTGCCCGTGCGCCAACAGTGGAGCAGGCATGAACGCGCGTGATTGGCCCAAACGTAGGGTGCGCATGGCGCACCCTACGGAGGAAACAGCGCTGCTGAACGTGCGTGGGCTTGCCGTCTCCATCGCCGGCAAATCGGTCGTGCGTGGCCTGAATTTCGCGCTCCAGCCCGGCGATCGCCTCGCCATCCTCGGACGCAACGGCGTCGGCAAGACCACGCTGTTGCACACGCTGGCCGGCCTGCGTGCGGCGGAGGCCGGTGCCATCGAACTCTCCGGCGACAGTTATGCTGCGCTCGGCCCGCGCGGCGCGGCGCGACTGCGCGGGTTGTTGCCGCAACACCAGGGCGATGCGTTTGCCGCCAGCGTGCTGGAAACCGTGCTGGTCGGTCGCCACCCGCATCTGTCGCGCTGGGACTGGGAGAGCGCGGCGGATGAGCGCCTGGCGCGCGCTGCCCTGGCAGAGGTCGGCCTGGCCGATCTGGCGGCGCGTTCGATTCACACCTTGTCCGGCGGTGAACGCCAACGTGTCGCGCTGGCCACGTTGCTGGTGCAGCAACCGCGTTTGTATCTGCTCGACGAGCCGCTGGCGCATCTCGATCTGAATCACCAGATCGCCGTGCTGGAACTGATCGGCCGCCGCGCCCGCGCCGAGGGCGGCGCCGTGGTCATGGTGCTGCACGACGTCAATCTGGCGGCGCGTTTCAGCGACCTCGTGCTGCTGCTGTATGGCGACGGCGAACATGAACTCGGCGACAGCGCCGACCTGCTCGATGCCGACCGTCTGAGCCGCCTTTACGGCCATCCGGTGCGCGTGCTGCAGGACGGCGAGCGGCGCTGGTTCGTGCCGGAGGTGGCGCAATGAAACGGTTGCCCGTAGGTCGGCAATCCCTTGCCGACGAACGTCCATCAAACTCGAATTACCAATTTGCGTTGCGACAACTCAATGCATGCATGACGGTACAAAAGGCGGCAAAGGAATGCCGCCCTACGGGTTTATGGCCGTCGTGCGCGCGCCGTCTCCAGGTGCCGGCAAAGCTGTTCGGCGCCTTCGAGCAGGCGCGGCGTCGGGCGTTGCATCAGGTCGGCGGAGACGAAGAACAGGTTGTCGCGTGCGACCGCGCGCAGGCGTTTCCATTGCCGCCAATCGTCCAGTCCGACTGGCGTCTCGCGGCCCATGCCGCTGGCGACGATGGCTTCCGGATTCGCCGCCAGCACCGCTTCGACGCTGACCGTGGGCGCTTTCGCGGCGAGACCGGCGAAAACGTTGGCGCCGCCGCACAGACGGATCGCGTCGCTGATGATCTGGTCGCCGCCGACGGTCAGCAGCGGCTGATGCCAGGCCTGGTAGAACACCGGCACCGCCGGGCGCGTCGCGTATTGCTTACGCAGCGCCGCCAGACGTTGCCGGAAGTCCGCCGCCACCCGCGCGGACACTGCTTCGCTGCCGGCCAGACGGCCCAGTTTCTCGATGTTGGCGGGAATGTCCTCCAGCCGGTCGGGCTGCGTCTGGTAGACCGGCAAGCCCAGCGCATGCAGCCGTTTGACGACGCCGCCGGCATTGCCGCTCTGCCAGACGACGACCAGATCCGGCTTCAGCGCGACGATGGTTTCCAGGTCGGGACGCTCGTAACTGCCGACATTGCGGATCCGCTTGGCCGCTTCCGGATAGTCGCTGTAGTCGACCGCGCCGACCAGTTGCCGGCCGGCGCCTGCCGCGAACAGATTTTCGGTGGCGTGCGGCGCCAGGCTGACGATGCGGCGCGCCGGCGCCGGCAGACGCACCGTCGCGCCGGTGTCGTCGTGCAGCACGATTTCGGCGTGGGCGGCGGGCATGACGCCGCTCAGCAGCAGGGCGAACAAGGGGATGCGAAGGCGGTTCATGCGATGGCCGGTGAGCGGGGCGGGAGGCGGATTTTAGGTGAAGGCACGCCGCTCAGCGCGACAACCCGGACGCGCCGTTGCGACGCGCTTTCACTTGACCCGAACGTATTTGAAGCTGTATATCCTGTATATACAAATCAACTGGAGAGCATCATGCTGACCCGTGTGTTCAAGAGCGGCAATTCGCTTGCCGTGCGCATTCCGAAAGAACTCGCCATCGTCGAGGCCGGCCAGGAAATCGAGATCGAGCAGGTCGGCAACACGCTGGTGGTGCGGCCGATCAAGAAAGAGAAGCTGGATGATTTGATGGAGATTTTTGCTTCCTTCCCAAAAGGCTTCATGTCGGAAGGCCGCGAATTCCACGAACAGAAGGAGCGCGACTGGAGCGGATTCGAAAAGGTGAACGACAAACCGGAATAGGCCATGCGCTACCTGCTTGACACCAATATCTGCATCCACCTGATGGATGCGCATCCGCCGCATCTGATTCAACGTTTCAGCACGACATCCATTGGCGACCTGGGGATGTCTGTCGTCACCTACGCGGAATTGCGCCACGGCATCGAACGCTACTCGGCGCAAGATCCCGACCGATTCGCGGCTGAACATTCCTTGCGTCGCTTGCTGACGCGCGTACCCGCCATGCCCTTCGATTCGGTCGCCGCAGAAAGCTACGGCGTTCTCGCTGCCGCCGTGCGCGACCGTCGCCGAGACGCGCTCGACCGCCTGATCGCCGCGCATGCGGTCAGCCTGGGCGCCACGCTGATCACCAACAACGAAACCGATTTCAAGGATTTCCCCGGCTTGAAGGTGGAGAACTGGGTGAACGAACCAGCATGAGGCGCACTGCATGAGCGCTCGCGTGCTGATGGTGCAAGGCTGCACCTCCGATGCCGGCAAGAGCGCGCTGGTCACGGCGCTGTGTCGCTGGCTGCGGCGGCGCGGCGAACTGGTGGCGCCGTTCAAGCCGCAGAACATGGCGCTGAACAGTGCGGTGACTGACGACGCCGGCGAGGGGACGACCCCCACGCTCGCTCCGGTCGCTGCCCCCGCAAGGGGGACGCCGGATTCGTACGCGCTGAAGCGCTACGACTCCGCTGCCCCCCAAGGGGGCGTGCTCGCCGGCTTGGGACGGCCCGGCGCCGGCGAGATCGGCCGCGCCCAGGCGGTGCAAGCGCAGGCCTGCGGGCTGGCACCGCATACCGACATGAATCCGGTGCTGCTGAAGCCCAATTCCGATACCGGCTGCCAGGTCATCATCCAGGGCCGCGCGCTCAGCAACATGGAGGCGCAGGCCTATCACGACTACAAACCGCGCGCGCGGGCGGCGGTGCTGGAGTCCTTCGCGCGCTTGTCGGCGCAATACGAAGCGGTTGTCGTCGAGGGTGCCGGCAGTCCGGCCGAGATCAACCTGCGTGCGGGCGACATCGCCAACATGGGCTTCGCCGAGGCGGTGGATTGCCCGGTGATCCTGATCGCCGACATCGACCGCGGCGGCGTCTTTGCCCACCTCGTCGGCACGCTGGCGTTGCTGTCGGAGACGGAACGGGCGCGCGTCAAAGGCTTCGTCATCAACCGCTTTCGCGGCGACATCGCCTTACTGCAAGGCGGTCTCGACTGGCTGGAGCGGGAAACCGGCAAGCCGGTGCTGGGTGTGTTGCCGTATCTGCACGGTTTGCATCTGGAGGCGGAGGATGCGTTGCCGGCGGCGTGCGCCGATGTTTCCGAGTCAGCCCGATTTCGCGTCGTTGTGCCGGTGTTGCCGCGCATTTCCAATCACACCGATTTCGATGCGCTGCGCCTGCATCCGCTGGTCGATTTCCGCTTTGTCGGCATCGATGAAACCCCGCCGCCAGCCGACCTGATCATCCTGCCGGGTTCCAAATCGGTGCGCGCCGATCTGGCGTTTCTCGCCGAGCGCGGCTGGCCGGCGCATCTGCAAAAACATCTGCGCTACGGCGGCAAGTTGCTCGGCATCTGCGGCGGCTTCCAGATGCTGGGGCGGGCGCTGCACGATCCGCTCGGCCTCGAAGGCGCGCCGGGTTCCAGCGCCGGGTTGGGTTGGTTGGACATGGAAACGACGCTGGCGGCGGACAAGCAGTTGCGCAACGTGCGCGGCCAACTGGCGTGGTGCGACATCGCCGTGGCGGGCTATGAGATTCATGCCGGCATCAGCGGCGGTGCGGCGCTGGCGCGGCCGTTCGCGGCGCTGGACGGGCGTGCCGATGGCGCGCTGTCGGCGGATGGCCAGGTTGCCGGCAGCTATCTGCATGGCCTGTTCGACACGCCCGCCGCCGCCGCTGCGGTGCTGGCCTGGGCGGGCTTGCGCTGCAACACTGCACCGGACATTCACGCACTGCGCGAAGCCGCCATCGACCGGCTGGCCGATGCGGTGGAAGCGCATCTGGACCTGCCGCGTCTGCTTTCGATTTTGGAAAATGCCCACGCACAACCATGTCGCACCTGATCCTCGGCGGCGCCCGTTCCGGCAAGAGCCGTCATGCCCAATATCTGGCCGCATCCAGCGGCCTGCCGGTGACGCTGATCGCCACCGGTCAGGCGCGCGATGCCGAGATGGCGGCGCGCATTGCGCGGCATCGCGCGGAACGGCCGGTCGGCTGGCAAACGGTGGAGGAGCCGCTGTATCTGGCGCAGGCGTTGCAGCAGGCCGCCGGGCCGGGCCATTGCGTGCTGGTCGATTGTCTGACCCTGTGGCTGATGAACCTGCTGGAAGCCGGCGAAGCGCTGTTCGCGCAAGAGCGCGCCGCATTGTTGGCATGCCTGCCGACACTGGCCGGCGACATCCTGTTCGTGTCCAACGAAATCGGCCTCGGCGTGATTCCGCTGGGCGAACTCAGCCGCCGCTTCGTCGACGAGGCCGGTTGGTTGAATCAAGATCTCGCCCGCCTGGCCGATAGCGTGACTTTCATCGCCGCCGGCCTGCCGCTGGCGCTCAAAACCTCCTCTTCGAAAGACATCGCATGACTGCCTGGTGGCAAAACCCCGTCAAACCGCTCGCCACTACGGCGCGCGAGCAAGCCCGCCAACGCCAGGACACGTTGACCAAACCGCCGGGCAGCCTGGGTCGACTGGAGGAGGTCGCGATTCTTCTGGCCGCCATGCAGGCGAGCGCGAAGCCGCAGATCAGGCAGCCGGCGATCACCGTGTTTGCCGGCGATCACGGCGTCGTCGCGGAGGGTGTCGCGGCATTTCCGCAAGTTGTCACGCAGCAGATGCTGGCCAATTTCGTCGCCGGCGGCGCAGCGATTTCGGTGCTGGCACGGGCGCAGGGCGCGCGCCTGGAAGTGGTCGATGTCGGCACGCTGGCGAGCGAGACGATAGTCGGCGTGGTGAATGGCAAGGTCGGCTTCGGCACGGCGAACCTCGCCTGCGAAGCCGCCCTGGGCGACGAACAATTGGAGCACTGCTTCGAGCAGGGCCGCTACGCCGTGCTGCGCGCAATGGCCGCCGGCGCCGACCTGTTCATCGGCGGCGATATGGGCATCGGCAACACCACGGCGGCGGCGGCGGTGGGCTGCGCGCTGCTCGGTTTGCACGGCGCCGAGTTGGCCGGTCCCGGCACCGGGCTGGATGCGGCCGGGGTGTCGCACAAGGCGACGGTGATCGACCGGGCGCTGGCCTTGCATGGTTTTCTCGCCGCCGCCGCAAGCGAAGGGTGCGAGCCGCCAGCCGACGCAGTTTTGCGCTGCCTCGGCGGCTTCGAAATCGCCGCACTGGCCGGCGCCTACATCGCCTGCGCCCAGGCCGGGCTGCCGGTGTTGGTGGATGGCTTCATCACCACGGCGGCGGCGTTGGCGGCGTGTCGCTTGAATCCCGGCACGCGCGACTGGCTGATCTTCGCGCACGCCTCGGCCGAACCCGGCCATGCGCGTTTGCTGGCGGCACTGGATGCGCGGCCGCTGCTGCAACTCGACATGCGCCTGGGCGAAGGCAGCGGCGCGGCGACGGCGTTGCCGCTGCTGCGCCTGGCCTGTGAACTGCATGCCGGCATGGCGACCTTTGCCGAAGCCGGGGTGGCGGCCAAGTGATTGCGGGCGCCACGCGGGTCAGCGTCATCCGGCACGGCGCGGTGGCGGGGCGGCAGTATGTGTATCGTGGCCATTCCGACGAAGGCATGACGCAGCATGGCATGCAGCAGGTGCGCACGGCGGCGATCCGGCTTGCCGCGCCGCCGTTCGATTGCATCGCCAGTTCGCCCTATCGCCGTTGTCTGGAATTTGCCCGCGCCTATGCCGGCGAAACCGGCGCGCCGCTGGCGGTGATCGAGTCGTTCCGTGAGATGGCGTTCGGCGCCTGGGAGGGGATGGCGCCGGATGAGGCGGAGCGGAACGACCCCGAATTGCACCGGCTGTTTCGCACCTCGGCCGGCAGCATCGCGCCGCCCGGCGGGGAAACGGTGATGCAGTTGCAGACCCGTGTCGCCGCAGCCTGGGATGCCTGGTTGCAGGGCAGCGCCGGCGGGCACCGTTTGCTGGTGACGCATGCCGGTGTCATGCGCGTCCTGTTGATGCGGCTGTTGGGCATGCGCCATTCGCATGCCTACCGCATTGCGTTGCCGGAAGCGGCTAATTTTCAGGTCTCGGTCATGCCTGGGGAAGCGCCGGTGTTGCTTTGTCTCAACGCATGCGCGGAGTGATCCTCGCCATCCAGTTCCTGACCCGGCTGCCGACGCCGCCGGTGCGCGATTTCCAGGCGGACGATCTGGCGCGCGCGGCGGTCTGGTTTCCGTTGGCCGGATTGCTGGTCGGCGCGCTGGTCGCAGCGGCGCTGGCCTTGGGCGCGCGCGTCGATCCCTGGCTGGGTGCGTTGTTGGGCTTGCTGGTCTGGGTGTGGGTCACCGGCGCGTTGCATCTGGATGGTCTGTGCGACCTGGCCGATGCGCTCGGCGCGGCGCATGGCGACAGGCAACGTCTGCTCGGCGTGTTGGCGGACCCGCATGTCGGCGCGTTCGGCGTCGTCGCACTGGCGACTCAACTGCTGGCCAAGTTGGTGCTGTTGATGCTGCTGGCGAAGGCGGCTTTGTTCTGGGTCGTGCTGCTGATTCCGGCCTGGGCGCGGCTGGGCACGTTGATCTGGGCGCGGTTGCCGTCGATCAAAGCGGGGCTGGGGGCAAGTCTGAACAGCTCCGGGCAAGAGCGTTTCGCCTGGCAAACGTCGGCCTGGGCCATTGCGCTGTGGAACGTTCTGTTGCTGCCGGCGTGCGTCGTTTATCCCGGTCTGTTGGCTGCCCCGGCGCTGATTCTGGCCTGGCGCGCTTACTTGCTGTCGCGCCTGGGCGGCATGAGCGGCGATGCGCTCGGCGCCGGCGTGGAATGGCTGGAAAGCGGCTTGCTGCTGGCCGTGCTCGTTGCGGCGTCTCTCGCCGTCGGCTAGCTTTGTTCGCAGCGCGCCAGTTTGTGTTTGTGCTTTGCCTCATACATCTTGGCGTCCGCCGCGTTGAGCAGGTCATCCAGTTTGCAGCCGTCGCGCGGGTAGATGGCGTAACCGATGCTGCACGCCGGGGTCAGGGAAATTCCCTCGTAATACACCGGCAGGCCGATCTCCTGCTCGACTTTGCGGCATAACTCCGCGCAGGAATCGGTCGCTTCGATGCCGACGAAGAGCAGCGCGAATTCGTCGCCACCGAGTCGCGCCGAGGTGTCGGATTTGCGCACCAACTGATGCAAGCGCCGGGCCACCGCAATCAGCAAGGCGTCGCCGGCGGCGTGGCCATGGATGTCGTTGATCTGTTTGAAATCGTCCAGATCGACATACATCACCGCCAGGGAAAACTGTTCTTCGTCGGCATGCTGGATGGCTTCCTCCATACGCCGATAGAACAGTGCCCGATTGGCCAGGCCGGTGAGCGAGTCATGCGTCGCCTGGTGTTCCAGCAGCGTACCGGCCTGTTCCAGTTCGCTGACTTGTGCATAGATGATCTGGGCATCGCGCTTCAACAGCCGCCGGGTGATGCCGGCGATGGCGATGGCGAGCAGGATCAGCAGGCTGCCCAGCGACACATGCAGGTTGATCGCCTTGTCGGTGGCGTGTTGCGCCTGTTCCAGCGCGGTGCGGATCAGATCGCGCTCATGCCGGCGCAGTGCTTCGACGACCTCGGTGTAGTGCAGATTCAGCGGCCGCAAATCGGCGGCCAGCCAGTTACGCGCGTCGTCCATCTTGCCGCGCGCGGCAAGGTCGCTGATTTCTTCCTGCAGCAGGATGATCTGCGCCACCAGTTGATCCTGCAGCAGCAGGTTGTTGCGTTCGAATGCGTCGAGCGGCAGCGTTTTCAATTTGTTGCGCGCATCGCCGACCAGATAGCCCCATTTGATATAGAGCTGAAAATTCTCGTCGCGCTCGAATGCGTCCTGCGCCAGCACTTGATAAACCAGCGTGTTGTGGCGGTTATAGGAGGCTTCCTGCAGGTCGGTGGCGAGCTGGATCTTGCGATTGCGCACATCGACGATATCGCCCATGCGCGTCTTCAACGCGTTGATATGCCAGACAGCATGCCCGACCAGCCCCGCCATCAGTACGATGAGCAGCGCATAGCCCAGCACCAGATAGCGGGACATCGAGCGGGAGAGTGTTTCGCGGTGCGGCAAAGCGGGCATGCTGGACGGCGACCGAGTGAGGGACGTGATAGTAACGTCCCGCAAAAAAATAACTTGAGTGCTAATTAAGGGCATTGCCCTAAGTCTATTTGCCGCCCGTCATCCGAGGCGCCGATGCCTCGCAAGGGCCGGGACGAGGCTGCGGCTTACAATGGCGCGCCGTAACTTTCCGTCGCCGCCGCCATGTCCGCCTCTGCACCAGTTTTCTATGCTGTCATTCCCGCCCGTTTTGCCTCCACCCGCCTGCCCGGAAAACCGCTCGCCGATATTCACGGCAAGCCGATGGTGGTGCGCGTCGCGGAGCGAGCGGCGGCCAGCGGCGCGGCCGGAATCTGGGTGGCGACCGACCATGCCGGCGTGGCCGCGGCCGTTGCCGCACACGGCTATGCCACGGCGATGACCTCGCCCGATTGCGCCTCCGGCAGCGACCGCCTGGCGGAAGTGGCCGCAGCGCTGGGCTGGGCCGACGATGTCGTGGTGGTCAACGTGCAGGGCGACGAACCGCTGATCGACCCCGAGCTGATCCGCGCCACCGCGCAGGCCTTGTTCGACCATCCCGCCGCCAGCATGGCCACGGTCAGTCATCGTATCCACGACGCGGCGGAGGCATTTAACCCGAACGTGGTGAAAGTGGTCACCGACAAGGACGGCTACGCGCTGTACTTCTCGCGCGCGCCGATCCCGTGGGCGCGCGACGAATGGGCGGATGCGGCTGCACGCGATGAGTTGCCAAACGCACTGCCGATGCAACGGCATATCGGCCTCTATGCCTACCGCGTCGGCTTCCTCAAGGCTTATCCGGGCCTGAGCCGGCCGGACATCGAACGGCACGAATCGCTGGAGCAGTTGCGCGCGCTCTGGCACGGTTACCGCATCATCGTCATCGAATCCGCGCAGGCCATCGCGCCGGGCGTGGATACGCAGGAAGATCTGGAGAAAGTGCGCGCCTTGCTGGCTTGATGCGGCTTCAGCAGGCCAGGCCGTGCAGGCCGCACAGATAACGCTTCGCCAGCGCCAGCGCGATCCACAGCCAGAACAGCAGGAAGAAGGTCAGCATCGGGATGTGGGCGTCGATGATGAAACGCGGCGCGATGAAGCGGACCGCCTTCACCGCCGGTCCGGTGACGGTGACCAGAATCTTGTAGAACAAATTGTCATGCCGGTGCTTGCCGGCCAGCAGCGCCAGTATGCCGCGGCCGAGCAGTGCGAAACCGGCCACTTCCACCAGCACGCGCGCCAGGGAGACCAAAAGAAGATCGAATTGCATGGAAGTCGCCGCCACCTTGATGAACTCCGCGATTCTAGCTTGCCGCACCCCTGCGGCACCGCGACAATCCAGCCCGCTTCAAGAAAACAGGCCACCATGAACTTCGATCATTTCCGCTTTACCTTGCGTGCTGTCGTCTTCGGTTGGTTGGGGCAGACCGAACGTTCCCTTGAGGCCTATGTCGACGGCTTTCGCGCCAACCCGACAGATGTCCGTGCGGCGCGCAGCATTGCCTGGCTTCATGCCCAGAAACAGCACTGGCCGGCGGCGGTGGAATGGTTCGACACGGCGCTGGCGCTGGAACCCGAGCATGCCGATACCTGGTTCAATCTGGCCTACGTGCATGAGAACAGCGGCGACCGGGGGGCCGCGCTGGCGGCTTTCCGCCGCGCCAGCGAACTCAACCCGAAGCATGACCGCGCCTGGTATGGCCTCGGCATGGCCCATGCCCATCGGGGCGAGCATGCCGCCGCGGCCGAGGCGTTGCAGCATGCCGCCGAACTGCAGCCGATGAACGGCATGGCCTGGTACGCCCTGGGCATGGCGCATTACCACAACCATCAACCCGAACAGGTGGAAGCGGTCGTCCGCCACCTCGCCTTGCATGAGCCGCAAACGGCCAAGCGGCTGATTCAGGATAGCGAGCGCGCCGATCTGGTGCATCTGGTCGAGACGCTGTAAGCGGCGCTTCGGCAGCAAACAAAAAGGCCCGCATGAAAATGTGGGCCTTTTTGTTTGCCTCGCCCCGAAGGGCGAGACGGTCAAGCGGAGTTACGCCGCGTTGGTGTTGATGTCCCCGGTCAGGCTGGGGTAACGCACGTGGTCGACCAGATCCTGGATTTCCTTGGCCGGCTCCTTGGTCAGCATGGAACCGATGATCACGCCCAGGAAGCCGGCGGGCATACCGAAGATGCCGGCGGAGATGGGCTTGATGCCGAACCACTCGTTCGCAGCGACGCCGCCGAAGAAGTCGTAGGTGATGTACATGTAGTACATACACACGGCCAGACCCGCCAGCATGCCGATCACTGCGCCCAGGTAGTTCGCCCGCTTCCAGAACACGCCCAGAACCAGAGCCGGGAAGAAGGCGGAAGCGGCCAGCGAGAACGCCGCGCCGACCAGGAACAGGATGTCGCCCGGTTTCAGCGAGGCCACATAAGCAGCCAGCACGGCGACCACCAGCAGCAAGGCCTTCGAGACGGACAGGCGACGCATGGTGGAAGCATTCGGGTCGATCATCTTGTAGTACACGTCATGCGACAGCGCGTTGGCGATGGTCAGCAGCAGACCGTCCGCGGTGGACAGCGCCGCGGCCAGACCACCGGCCGCGACCAGGCCCGAGACCACGTAGGGCAGACCGGCAATCTCCGGCGTTGCCAGCACGATCAAGTCACCGCCGATGGTGATTTCGGCAAGCTGGATCAGGCCATCCTTGTTCATGTCGACGATCTTCATCAACGTCGCATCCACCGCCTGCCAGTTACTGACCCACGCCGGTAGTGCCGCGAAGGAGGAGCCGACCAGGTCGTGGTAGACCACGTATTTGGCCAGCACACCCAGGGCGGGCGCGGTGAAGTAAAGCAGGAAGATGAAGAACAACGACCAGAACACCGATTTGCGCGCATCCCGCACCGAAGGGGTGGTGTAGTAGCGCATCAGGATGTGCGGCAGCGAAGCGGTACCCACCATCAGGCACAGCACCAGGGCGATGAAGTTGAGGCGTTTGCCGTCGGAGACTTTAGCGTCCTCGGCCTTGGCCTTGGCGATTTCCTCCGGCGTCGCGGCCGGATTGTCCTTCAGCAACTTCTTCTCGGCGCCCTTGCCGGCGAAAGGAACCGCATGGGCGGCGACCGGGCCGGATTTGGCCTTGGCGCCGTCGGCGGCTTTTTTCCATTTCGCCTTGAGCGCGGCGGCAGTGGCGGGGAATTCCGCGACGTCCTTCTCGGCGGCGGCGATCTTCTTGACGTCGGGTTCCGGCGCGGCTTTCAGATCGGCCAGCTTGGCGACGGCGCCGGCTTTCTGCTCGGCGACGAATGCGGCACCGTTGCCGGCGGCCACAACCTCGTCCAGTGCCTTGATCTTGCCTTCCCACTCCAGCTGCTTCTCCTTGTGGATGGCACGCACGGAAGCCTCGGCAGCGCCGAGGACGGAGGCCGGATCATTCAGTTCCTTCTCCTTGGCGGTAACGCCCTGCAGCGCCTGGCCGTAAGCGATCTGCGGGATCGGATTGCCTGTCACCTGCACCGACAGCCAGACCACCGGGATCATGTAGGCCACGATCAGGATGATGTACTGGGCGACCTGGGTCCAGGTCACCGCGCGCATGCCGCCGAGGAACGAGCAGACCAGGATGCCGGCGAGACCGGCATACACGCCGATCTCGAACTCCATGCCGGTGAAGCGGCTGGTGATCAGGCCGACGCCGTAAATCTGCGCGATCACATAGGTGAACGAACAGATGATCGCCGCGATCACGCCGATGGTGCGCGGCAGGTTGCCGCCGTAACGCGCGCCGAGGAAGTCGGGAATGGTGAACTGGCCGAACTTGCGCAGATACGGTGCAAGGAACAGCGCCACCAGCACATAGCCGCCGGTCCAGCCCATGACGAAGGCGAGACCGTCGAAGCCGGACAGATACAACGTACCGGCCATGCCGATGAACGACGCCGCCGACATCCAGTCGGCGCCGGTCGCCATGCCGTTGAACAGCGCGGGAACCCGGCGGCCGGCGACGTAGTACTCGGACACGTCGGCGGTTTTCGACATGATGCCGATGCCGGCATACAGCGCGATGGTGGCGGCCAGGAAGATGTAGCCGATGATTTTGGGCGGCAGACCCATCTGTTCCAGGATCGCCAGGATGATGACGAAGGCGATGAAACCGCCGGTATAGAACGTGTAGTACTTCTTCAGTTGATTGAAGAATGCGGTATTGGCTGAGATTGCGCTCATGTCAGTCATCTCCCTCGTGGACGCCGTACTCCAGATCGAGCTGGTTCATACGCCGGGCGTAGTACCAGATCACGAGCACGTAAATGATGAGGGAGCCCTGCGCGCCCATGTAGAAGGCGAAGGGGAAACCCATGATGACGATGTCGTTGAGTTCGCGGGCAAAGTAAATGACCACGAAGGTCGCCACAAACCAGATACCCAGGAGTACTGCGGTTAAGCGCAGGTTCCTGTTCCAATACTCACGGTGCTTGTCCGTCAGTTGCATAGTGCTCCTCCAAAACGAAAGTTAAAGCGGGTTGCACTGTCTGGGAAGTGCGAAAAGCGTCGCCAAAGCGACGCCAGACCACACCCTCCTCCCCCAGAACCTCACGCAGACAGTCACGCCAGGCGGGCGGAGTATAGAACTAAAGTAGTGCTCGGGAACCGGGATTCGGATGTATAAGTCATTGATTAGGCAACACTTATTTTGCAGTGCACAAAATCTGTACGGGCTGGCTGCCGATGTCGGGGTGTTGGCTGTAGGACATGTCCTTAACAAGGAGTCGAAAAACCCGCCGTGGGCCGGGGGTAGGAGCGCCTTCCAAGGCGCGATCGCTCCTGCCATCGCGTCTTGGAAGGCGCTCCTACGAGTGGAGCTATCACTCACCTTGAGGGTGAAGCGCCAAACAACCCGGCATGCCTCAATTCACGAGGCCTTCGAGCAATTCACGCATGACCAACTGAGGTTTCCAGGATAAAGCTTGCCCCGGAATGGGGTATCCGGGTCAACAGCTTCTGGACCCACAAAAACAAACCCCCGGACCAGCCGGGGGTTTGAGTGCCCGCCACTTGCGGCGGCGGGCGGGGGGAGGACGGTCAGGTCTCAGTGGGCGGTGGCGCCTTCAGCGTTGATGCCGGTGTTCTGGCGCACATAGAGTTCGTCCCACATTTCTTCGGAACGCTTGTCGCGGAACAGCAGCGAACCGACGATGACCACGAGGAAGCCGAGCGGGATCGAGATCAGGCCGGGGTTCTTCAGCAGGAAGTACGGCTTCTCCAGGCCCATCATGCTGGTGGTCTGGCCGGTGAATTTCTTCACGTCGCCTTCAGCCTTGGCCTTGGCCTTCTCGGTCGCCGCGATGTCCTTCTTGACCTTCTCGATGTCCTTCGCATCGGTCAGGGTCGCCAGCTTCGCGTTCAGCGCGACCAGCTTGTCGGCCGCGCCCGGTTTGGCCGGCTTCTCGGTGGAAGCAGCCTTGGCCGGTGCGGAAGCGACGCAACCTTCCATGGCGAACAGTTCGCACATGAAGCTGGAAGCAGCCTTGGCCGGCACGGCTTCCTTGGCGGGCTGCATGGGTTCGCCATTCAGCACCTTGTCGGCATCTTTCAGCACGGTCTTGGGGTAGGTCATGTTAGGGGACAGCATCACCAGGACGATGGCGGTGATGGCGCCGACCAGCATGCCGGCGACGATGCCGTAAGTGTTGGCGCGCTTCCAGTACAAGGTCAGGAACACGGCCGGCAGGTTGCTTGATGCCGCAACCGCGAAAGCCAGGGCCACCAGGTGGGCGACGTTCTGACCTTCGGCGGCGATACCGACGTAGATCGCCATGATGCCGACGATGATGGAGGACACGCGCGCCGCCATGACCTGTTCCTGCGGCGAAGCGTGGTCGCCCTTGATGACGCCGACGTAGATGTCATGCGCCATTGCGGAAGCGGCGGCCAGCACCAGGCCGGCAACCACCGCGACGATGGTGGCGAAGGCCACGGCAGCGACGAAGGCGAGGAACAGGTTGCCCAGCACCGAATCGGCACCGCCGCCGGCGAATTGCGCCAGCATCGGGGCCGCCATGTTGCCGCCCTTGTCGAGTGCGGCAATCGGGCCGGCGCCGACGTTGATCGCGGCACCCATGCCCAGGAACAGGGTCAGGACGTAGAAACCGCCGATGATGCCCATCGCCCACAGCACAGAGGTGCGCGCGGCCTGCGCCGTCGGCACGGTGAAGAAGCGCATCAGGATGTGCGGCATGCCGGCGGTACCCAGCACCAGGGCCATACCCAGCGAGATCTGGTCGATCGGGTTCTTCAGGAACAGACCCGGTTCCAGGAAGCGCTGACCGAGTTCTTCCGGTGTCATCGTGGTGGCGGCATCGCCGACCAGTTTGGCAACTTGCGCCTGCACTTTGGGATCGCTGATTACGGCAGTGAGGAAGCCGGGCAGCGAGAAGCCGTACTGGCCCCAGGTGATCAGCACCAGCAGGATGGACGCGGTGACCAGCAGCACGGCCTTGATGATCTGCACCCAGGTGGTGGCTTTCATGCCGCCGAATACCACGTAGGCCAGCATCAACACGCCGACGCCGATGACCGAGACGTGGTAATCGATGCCGATCAGGGTCTTGATCAGCACGCCGCCGCCAACCATCTGCGCGGTCAGGTAGAAGGTGGACACGGTGATGGTGGACAGCGCCGCGACAGTCTTGGAAGCCTTCGGGTTGTTGCGGAAGGCCAGGATGTCGCCCAGCGTGTACTTGCCGATGTTGCGGCAGGGTTCGGCGATCACCAGCAGTACGGTGATGTAAGCGACCAGCCAGCCCACCGAGTACATGAAGCCGTCATAGCCGTACAGGGAGATCAGGCCGGCGATGCCGAGGAAGGACGCGGCGGACAGGTAGTCGCCGGCAATCGCCCAACCGTTCTGGATGCCGGTCACGGAGCGGCCGGCGGCGTAGAACTCGGAAGTGGAGTGGGTTTGTCGCGCGGCCCAGTACGTCACGTACATGGTGATGGCGATGATTGCGCCGAACACGGCGAAGGTCATCCATTTGAATTCGTCGGCCACCGCACCGGCGCCGGCGAAGGCAACGGAACTGCCGAGGGCGAGCGCCGCGGCGCCGGCTATCAGTTTCAGATTCATGGTGTGGTCCTTATTTGATGTTGTGCGCGTCGCGGATGATTTCCGCGGCCATCGCATCGAACTGCTTGTTGGCGCGCACGGCATAGACACCGGCGATGGTCCAGGCGACGATGAACTCGGACAGCGCGAACACGATGCCGACGTTGACCGGGCCCCATACCTTGATCTTGTAGAGATCCTGGAAATAGGCGGCGCCGATCGGGAGCAGGAAGTAATAGACGGTCGAGATGATCATCAGGGTCCACAAGAAAGAGAGTTTCTTCTTGTGCAGCGCTTGGAAGCGCGGGTCGGCATCGATCGCCGCCCAGTTCATTTCAGCTTTTGACATGAGCAAGACTCCGTAAAGGCAATAAAAAGCGTCTGCCCAGCAGAGGCAGACGACGCGGCGATGCTACGCAGAGGGGCTTACGGCGCCCTTACAAAGAGGATATGCAGGTGGGGAATGTGCGGCGCGTCTATACGGCATGTAAGAAATATCGACACCCATGAACAGGGGATGCAACGGTTGTTGAGCAGTCAAAAATCCGGGCCAACTCGATTCGTTCAGGATGCCGTTCTGACCGTAGTTCCGACCTGCCACCGTTGCCTGTGCGTGCAGCATCAAAAGGCCAGGAACCGATGTCGGTGAAATTTACAAATCTTTGCGCGCATTGAACATATTTTGCCAATGGCGCTGCCGAACCCGCGCTCCTACGCATATGTGCCGGTATGGCATTGGATTTGCTTAAAGGGAAAAGTCTTGGGATGGCGGCATTGGAATATCCCAGTGCCTTGGCGGAAACGCCCGCCGTCTCCGTTAATGAATGTTGCAAACCTTGTAAGGAATCACCCATGAAACTGACCGGACTTGCCGTATTGCTTGCAACTTTTTCACTGGGTGCGCACGCGTTGCCAGTCATCGACCAAACCGGCAACCTCGCACAGAACGGTAATTTCGAGTCCGGTTCGCTTAACGCTGCAAGCTCGGGCTATGCGCAATCCATCGATTCCGCCTTGGCTTACTGGAAGCAGTGGGGCAACACCGTAGCGACCACGGTAGTCACAAACTGGGCTGACAGCCCACTGATCGAAGGCGAACATGTCGCGCATATCACCGGCAATCTCAACGATGGCCTGTATCAGTACAAATACTGGAATCCCGGCAATTACACGCTGAGCGCCTGGGTGTACGCGGCAACCGGCTCGGCGCACCTCATCATTGCCGGCAACAGCGGCAGTGCGACCATTCTGGGCAGCGCCTCCACACAAACCGGCCAATGGCAGTACCTGACGGTCACCGCCCATATGAATGGCAGCCTTGGCGGCCCGGTGCTCTACGGTGCCAGCGCCAACTCTGATTTCTACATCGACGGCGTCTGGATGAACGCAGGCACAGACAGCACCTCGCCGTTTTCGCCCGCGCTGGGCTTCAACCCTACCGCCGCCGTCCCCGAACCCGAAACCTACGCACTGATGCTGGCCGGCCTTGGCCTGGTCGGTTTTGCCGCGCGCCGTCGCGCCTGATCGGTTCGTCTCCAAAGAAAAGCCGGGCGCGTCCCGGCTTTTTCTTTTGTGCGCCCCGCCGAAGCGGCAACAACGCCGCAAGGTCGGGCTGCACGGTAAACTTCAGGCCAGTTTTTCTTATTGACCCGCACTGGGAGCAGCCTCGTCATGAATCCGTGCAATGCCCTTCGTTTGTTGCCGTTTGTTGCCCTTTTGTCGCTCACCGGCTGTGTCCAGGATTCGGCGTCCTATATCTTTCCCGAGAAGGACCATGCCATCACGCTGGTGCGCAATCAGACCCTGTTCTGGAAGGACACGGTCGATGTCGAGGTGATCGCCATCCGGTTGCCGGCGTGCAATGAAGGCATCAAGGTTGTAGATGTACCGCAGGCCGGAAAAATTTCCTTGTTCAAGGCGCCGGACGAATATCCTGAGCCGATTTTCATCCTGCAGACCGGCAAGCGTCTGTATGCGGTCAGCACGCAATCCTGCCGGGTGCAGAAGTTCGAGGAGGCGCCGGCCGATCTGGGCGAAAAGCTCGGCCAGTTCTACGAGAAGGACGGCAAGTTCCAGTTCGTTCCCGGCGCGAAAGAGGAATAAACCCGATGCGTTATGCCGATCTGCGCGACTTCATCGCCCAACTTGAGGCGCGCGGCGAGCTCAAGCGCATCCGTGCCGAGGTCGATCCGAATCTGGAAATGACCGAAATCGGCGACCGCGTGCTGCGCGCCGGCGGTCCCGCCCTGTTGTTCGAGAAACCGAAGGGTTACTCGATGCCGGTGCTGACCAACCTGTTCGGCACGGTCAAGCGCGTGGCGTTGGGCATGGGCGAGGAAGATCCGGCACGGCTGCGCGAAATCGGCAAATTGCTGGCGTTCCTGAAGGAACCGGAGCCGCCGCGCGGTCTGAAAGACGCCTGGGATAAATGGCCGGTGTTGAAGCAGGTGCTCAACATGTCGCCGTCGGTGGTGCGCTCGCCGGCCTGCCAGGACATCGTCTGGGAGGGCAAGGATGTCGATCTGGCGCGGCTGCCGATCCAGACCTGCTGGCCGGGCGACGTCGGCCCGCTGCTGACCTGGGGCCTGGTGGTGACGCAGGGCCCGCAGGGCTTGCCGACCTCGAAGCCGCGCCAGAATCTGGGCATCTATCGGCAACAGGTGATCGGTCCCAACAAACTGATCATGCGCTGGCTGGCGCATCGCGGCGGCGCGCTCGATTTCCGCGATTTCCAGGCCGCGTTTCCCGGCAAGCCGTTTCCAATCGCGGTCGCCATCGGCGCCGATCCGGCCACCATCCTCGGCGCGGTGACGCCGGTGCCGGACTCGCTGTCCGAATACCAGTTCGCCGGCCTGCTGCGCGGCGCCAAGACGGAAGTCGCGAAGACGCTGGGGTCAGATTTGCAAGTGCCGGCGAAGGCGGAAATCGTACTGGAAGGTGTCATCCATCCCGGCGAAACCGCGCTGGAAGGGCCGTTCGGCGACCACACCGGCTATTACAACGAGCAGGAAACCTTCCCGGTCTTCACCGTCGAGCGCATCACGCTGCGGCGCGACGCGATCTACCACTCCACCTACACCGGCAAGCCGCCGGACGAGCCGGCCATCCTCGGCGTGGCGTTGAACGAAGTGTTCGTGCCGCTGCTGCAGAAGCAGTTTCCCGAAATCACCGATTTCTATCTGCCGCCGGAAGGCTGCAGCTACCGCATGGCGGTGGTCAGCATGAAGAAGCAGTACCCGGGCCATGCCAAGCGCGTGATGTTCGGCGTCTGGAGTTTCCTGCGCCAGTTTATGTACACCAAGTTCATTCTGGTCACCGACGAGGACGTCAACGTGCGCGATTGGAACGACGTGATGTGGGCGCTGACCACGCGCGTCGATCCGGCGCGCGACACGCTGCTGGTGGAAAACACGCCGATCGACTATCTCGACTTCGCCAGCCCGGTATCCGGCCTGGGCAGCAAGATGGGGATCGATGCGACCAACAAATGGCCGGGCGAAACGAATCGTGAATGGGGCACGCCGATCGCCATGAGCGACGCGGTAAAGCGTCGCGTCGATGCCCTCTGGCCGGCGCTTGGACTGGGCTGAGAACACGATGTCCGTCCAGGCGCTGGCGCAGTTCATTCCGCTGTCCGACCTGTCCGGCGATGCGCTGGCGCAGGCGGCGACGCTCGCGGCCAAGGTCGAACTGGAAGCGGGCCGCGTGTTGTTCCGCAAAGGCGCGGAGGACGAGCGCACCTTCTATCTGCTCGCCGGCGAAGTCGCGCTCGACTCGGAAGACGGCAGCGCGCCGCGCCTGGTCAAAGCGGGCAGCGAAACGGCGCGGCATCCGCTGTCGCGCCTGAAGCCGCGCACCTATACCTGTGTCGCCCGCACGCCGTGCACGCTGGTCACTTTTTCCGACGACGACCTCGATCATCTGGTCGCGCGCGACCAGGCCACTGCCTATGAAGTCACCGAATTCGACGGCGACGATCCGCAGTGGATGTTCGACCTGCTGAGCAACCCGGCGTTTGCGCAAGTGCCGCCGGGCAATCTGCATACGCTGTTCGGCCGTTTCGAGACGATGCCGGTTGCGGCCGGGCAAGTCATCGTCAGGCAGGGCGATGCCGGCGATTACTACTATCTGATCCGTTCCGGCAGCGCGCGCGTCACCCGTCGCATCGGTGAGGGCAAGGACATCACGCTGGCCGAGCTGCAGACCGGTCAGGGTTTCGGCGAGGAAGCGCTGATCTCCGGCGATCCGCGCAACGCCACGGTCACCATGGCCAGCGCCGGCGAACTGATGCGCCTGCCCGCCACCGATTTCGATGCCTTGTTGCGCGAGCCGCTGGTGCATCGCGTCAATCTGGCGCAGGGCGCGGCCTTGATCAAACAGGGCGCGCAACTGATCGACGTGCGCCTGGAAGCGGAATTCAAGGAAGGCAGCCTGAAGGGCAGCAGCAACCTGCCGCTCTACCTGTTGCGCCTGAAAGCCAATGGCCTCGACCGCAAGCGCACCTACATTCTGTATTGCCAGAGCGGCCGCCGTAGCGCCGCCGCCGCGTTTCTGCTGACTCAGCGGGGTTTCGACGCGCGCGTGCTGGATGGCGGCCTGGCCGCGCTGAGCAAGACCGGCGCCGGCTGACGGCATGCTTCCCGGGTGGCTGAAACCGGGTCTGCAGGTTGGCCGTGAATCACGTACGGCATGACACACCACCGAATGGTTGATTACAATGGTCGGGTATTCAAACTCAGGAGAATTGTAATGTCCGCAGAACTGTTAACCGCCGCCGAGGCCGGCGCAACCGCCAAAGTGGTCGAATTGCTCGCCGCGGGCGCCGATGTTCATGCAACCGATGCCGAAGGCGCCACAGCGCTGCATCTGGCGGCGCAGCAAGGCCACCTCGACACCGTCAAGGCACTGCTCGCTGCCGGCGCCGATGCCAACGCCAAGGATGGCAAGGACTGGACGCCGATTTTCAAGGCGGCCTACAACCACGAAAAGGATTGCGGCTACGCCCAGGTCGTGCAGGCGCTGGCCGATGCCGGCGGCGATGTGAATGCACGCATCTACTACGGACTGACCCCGTTGATGTTGGCGGCCGGCGGCGGCGAGGCGGCGGTGTGCGAAGTGCTGCTCAACGCCGGCGCGGAAGTGAAGGCGACCAACGATGGCGGCCGTACCGCCCTGGCGATGGTGAAGGAGCGTTTCTTCGTCGACGTGATCAACCTGCTGCATGAGGCGGAAGGCTACGTCATGGCGACCGGCGACGGCGGCAGCAGTGCCGGCGCCTGCGGCACGAAGGCCGGCATGGCCGGCGAGGCCAAGGTGGTCAACTTCATGAAGCGGCCGATGCACTAAGCTGCATGCATCCATCCAGTAAAGAAAAGGGCCGCTGAGCGGCCCTTTTCTTTACTGCTCAGCGCATGAAGTCGAAGCCTTCGCCCTCGGTCGGCAGCCAGGGATTGGCTTTTCTTTCCTTGGGTGCCGGTTTGTGCGGCGGCGGCGCGGCCGGCGGAGGCGGCGGATCGGGTTTGTCGACCTGCGGCGGCGGCGGCGCGGGCGGCGGTTCGCTCGGCTCGACGGCAGCCGGCTTGGTGGCGGGTTTTACGTGCGGTTTCGGTTTGGCTGTAGGCGTGACAGGTTTTGCCGGGGCGCCTGCCGCGGGCTGCGCTGGCGCCGGTGTCACTGCCGGTGCCGCGAGCGGCGTGCCAGGTGGCGGCAGTGCGCTGACTTTGGGTGGCGCGCCGAGCGGGGCGGCGGTTTCCGTGTCGAACGCGTCGGCCAGTTCTTCCCAGCCCGGTTCGGGCTTTTCGTTGCCCAGTACCAGCGGCCGCAAGGCCGGTTCCATGTCCTTCACGATCTGCACGGCGATGGCGCTGGTGAAGTGGAAGTCGCCGGCCGCTTCGCCCGGCACGAACACGGTCATCACGCCGAAGAAACGCGTGCCCAGATAGAACGCGAAGGTCGCGGTGCGGTTCATGACTTTCGATTCGATCACCGTGCCGTTGGCGGCATAGACCTCCAGTCGGTGGTCGCCGGTGCCGGTCTTGCCGCCGATCGGCAGGCTCGTGCCATCGCCCAGTGCAAACGAGCCGCGCAGGCGGCGCGCCGTGCCTTCCTGCACCACGTTGGCGAGAGCCTTCTTCACCACCAGCGCGATTTCCGCCGGGAAAATGCTTTCGGCGGCCTGCCGCTTGCGTTTCATGACGGTGTGATAAGGCGTGCCGGCGGCAAATTCGACCCGCGTCAGCGTCACCGGCGCAAGTTTCTCGCCGTCGTTCGCGATGACGCCCATCAGCTCGGCCAGCGCGGCGGGCCGGTCGGCCGAGGAGCCGATGGCGGTGGCGTAGGACGGCACCAGGCTGCCGAACGGATAACCCAGGCGCCGCCAGCGTTTGTGCAGTTCCTGGAACGCCTCGATTTCCAGGCGCGACAGGATGCGGATGTCCTGTGCGTTCTTGTGGCTGGTGTTGAGCAGCCAGTCGTACACCTCGATGCGTTGATTGGCGCTGGCATCGACGATCTCGCTCCAGCCTGCCGTCGGATGCGCGCGCAGATAGCCGACCAGCCAGAGTTCGAGCGGATGAATCTGGGCGATGTAGCCGCGATCCGACAAATCGAATTTATCCGGGCCGTAGGTATCGAACAGATACTGGAAGTCGCCTTCATCGAACGCCGCCGGGTTGTTCATGCGGCTCTTGATGAACGTGGTGAAGGTGGAGATATCGGCCTTGGGGTCGAGATAGCGATACACCGCCGCCAGCCGCTTCGGGTTGGCGGTCAGGTGGTTGAGCATGGCCGAGGTGGCCTCTTCCGGCTTGAGGCCTTTGTATTTCTTGATGAAGCGAGCCAGGTAGGCCTTGCCTTCCTTGTCGGCGAATTGCTTCAGGTAGACGTCGCGGCGCGGATCGTCCGGGTCGGCCAGTATCTGTGCCGCGCCTTTCGGGTCGCGGTAGATGAAGTGGCGCACGATGTCGCGCATCAGACGGATGAAGGGCAGGTTGACCGAGTTGCGCGTCGCCTCCCACATGTCCATCACCTTGAAATCGTCGTCGTGGTGGAAGTTGGAGAAGCGATGCACGCCGCCGCCGGTGAAGAACGATTCCGCCGGGCTGGCCGAATAGGGCCGCGACATGGCCGCTTCCAGCATCGGCGTCAGCGTCTTGTCCGTGCTGTTCGCCAGGTACTGCACCACCCATTGCAACAGCAGATCCTTGTCCGCCACCTTCAAATTGAAGAGTTCGGCGCGGCTCAGGCCGGAATACTTGGTGTGCAGTTCGGTGATCAGTTGCAGGTAGGTGATCAAGGTGCGCAGTTTTGCCGAAGAGCCCATGTCCAGCTTGGCGCCCTTGTTGATATCGAATGGCTGATTCAGGTTGTCGGCCTGCACGCGCAACAACGCACCGTCGTCGGTGTTCTCGTACAGCGTGAAGCTGTAGATCGGCTTGCTCAGGTCGTTTTCGGGCTCCAGCAGGTAATGGCCGTAGAGGCCGGCAGCCTCGACCACGACCGGGTCGGACAGGCGGCGCAGGAAAGCGGAAACCGCGCGTTGCGTCGGCGCATGCAAGGTGGCGCTGGCGGACACGTCGAGGCGGTCCAGGTCGTACAGGCGCGGCACGCCGAGGCGGCCCGACAACTCGGCCCGCAGCGAATTGGCCGCCTTGTTTTCGACGTACTGGCCGTCGTTGTTCTTCTTTTTGCCGTTGCTGTGAAAGGTGATGTGTTCGCGAATCGCCGCATCGCGGAAGGCGGGCGTGATGACCTTCGCTTCGGCCAGCAGACGCAGATGCGAGTCGGCCGCGGTATTCAGCTGCTGGCGGCCGGCGAGCAGGTAATAGGACGGTTTGCGCTGCGAGATCAGCAAGCCGAGCACATGCTTGTAGGCGCGCGCCGCCTCGGGGGTCGGATGCGGCGTCTTGAGCAGACGATTGACCTGATCGAAGTCGAGGCCGAACCAGGCGTGCAGGCCGTCGCCGACGCCGTTCACCTCGCCGAAACCGGGCGCGGCGGCGAGCGGCACGGTGTTCAGGTAATCCAGCACGATGCGGCGGCGGTTGTCGCGCGTATCCTCGCCATCCAGATAGGCGCGCAACGAGGCGGAAGCCATCTGGCGCAGCTTGTCGCTGGCGGTCATGGTCAGCCCTTCGGGCGAATGCCGGTATTTCTCGATCTGCGTCGCCAGGGTCGAGCCGCCCGGCACGTTGCGCGACGGGTCGATCGCCTGCAAGGCCTTCTCCAGCACGGCCTGGCCGAGGCGGTCCCACTCCACCGCCGGATTGCGCTGCGGATGATTGGGGTCGAGCAGTTCGCGGTTTTCGATGAACAGCAGCGTATTGGCGATCACCGCCGGCACGGCCTGGAAATCGGCATAGGCGTGGCTGGGATGCGGGCTGTCGTGCATGACGTCGCCGCGGCAATCGTGCAGGGTCAGCCCCGCCACCGATTTTTCCTTGTACGGCATGAACAGGCCGAAGTCGTCGATGCGCGCCATGTCGGGCGATACCCGCGCCTGTTGCGTCACCTCGAAGCCCTGTTCCTTCAGGCGCCGCACGTATTCGGGCAAGCCGACATAGCCGAGGCGGATGTCGTACGGTCCGGCCTTCGGCGTGCGCAGGCCGGAGTTCTCGCCGGCTTCGCTCTGGAAGGTCAGTTTCTTGCCGTAACCGGCCAGCACCATGGCCTGGAACGGCGAGGCGATCAGTTCATAGGCGGCTACCACGGCGCCGGCCAGAATCAGCACGCCCAGGAAAAACCACAGCCAGGGATGGCGTTGCGGTTTCTTCGGCGGCAATTTCTCTTCGTCTGGGATCGGTATCGTGGCTTCAGGCATGGTTGTTATGTGTTGTAGGGTGCGCCGTGCGCACCGGTGCAGGTTGATCGGTGCGCCCTGCGCACCCTATGCAGTCACGCTCCCCGCGAGTCTTCCAGCCAATCGCGCGGACGCAGGAAATCGCTGTACAGCCGCGCCTCCTCGCTGCCCGCTTCGGGCTGCCAGTCGTAGCGCCATTTCACGATTGGCGGCATAGACATCAGGATGGATTCGGTGCGGCCGCCGGATTGCAGGCCGAACAGCGTGCCGCGGTCGTACACCAGGTTGAATTCGACATAGCGGCCGCGCCGGTAGGCCTGGAAATCGCGTTCGCGCTCGCCGTACGGCAGGTCGACGCGACGTTCGAGGATCGGCACGTAGGCGGCCAGGAAATGATCGCCGACCGATTCGATCAGGTTGAAGCAATGCTCGAAACCGCCCGCCGACAAGTCATCGAAGAAAATGCCGCCGATGCCACGCGGTTCGTTGCGATGCTTGAGGAAGAAATATTCGTCGCACCATTGCTTGAAGCGCGGGTAGTAGCCGCTGTCGAACGGATCGAGTGAGCGTTTGCACATGCTGTGGAAGTGCGTCGCGTCTTCCTCGAAGCCGTAGTAGGGCGTCAGATCCATGCCGCCGCCGAACCACCAGACCGGTTCCTCGCCGTCCTTTTCCGCGACGAAGTAACGCACGTTCATATGCGTGGTCGGCGCGTACGGATTGCGCGGATGCATCACCAGCGAGACGCCCATCGCCTGCCAGCGCCGGCCGGCGAGTTCCGGTCGATGCGCGGAAGCGGATGGCGGCAGCTGGTCGCCCATCACATGCGAAAAATTGACGCCGCCTCGCTCCAGCACATTGCCATCCTCGACCAGACAGGACAGGCCGCCGCCGCCTTGCGGGCGTTCCCAGCCATCGCGTCGGAAGGTCTTGCCGTCGATCTGCTGCATGCGTTCGACGATGAGCTGTTGCAGTTCGAGGAGGAATTCTTTGACGCGCTCGGTATTCATTCTGTTTTGCCTGCGGAAAGTTGCCGAATTTTAGCTGGATTCACGCGCCCGCCCGCGTTCGTCGCCAACGTGGAAGTAACCGGCTGCGCTGTTCTATCGCGCCGAGTCGAGGTTGAATGCTTCATAGGCCCAGACGCTACACAACGCGGCCAAAGCCAACCAAACGATGACCACAACAGCAGCCGCAACACGACTTACCGGTTTTCCGTCGGTCATGGCTTCCCGCGCCCGCGCTCTGCACTCGGCAAGAACCGGGGGCGGCACCAGTTTGATCGCCAATGCAATGCCGAGCGGGATCAACACCAGGTCGTCCAGGTAACCCACGACCGGAATGAAGTCCGGGATCAGGTCGATGGGACTGAACGCGTAAGCCGCAATGGCGGCCGCGAGCAACTTCGCGTACCACGGAGTGTCCGGGTGGCGCGCCGCAAGATACAACGCAAAAGTTTCCGCTTTGAGCAGGCCAACACGTTGTTTGAGTTTTGCAAGCAATGGCGATGTCCTGCCGCCTACTTCCGATACACATACAACGCCACGCACAAGCTGCCGCCGACGAAATACAGCAACCAGGTTTCGGAAATGGCATACGGGTACAACATCAGGGCGATGCCGATCCACTTCGGTTTCGCCAAAGCGGTTTTCCTGCCATAACGATAAGCCGCGTAACCGGTAATTCCGAACAGGATGAGGCCAAACAGGTAGGCCGGGCTGGGTAAAGTCAGGCCCAGTCCGGCGAGGCTGTTCAGATCATTCATGGCTATCTTTCGCCAGCCGCGAGTGCATGGACACTGGTGCTTTCTGCGAATGACGCGATGAGTCCGGGCAGACGTTCGTAGTCGGGATAGTTTTCCTGCAGCCTGGCCAGCGCAACCCGCGCTGTCGGCATGAATTCGGTCACATTCTGGCCTTTCTGCCGGAGCGCGACGATCGTGGTCACCACGTTGGCCAGCAACTGGGCGGTGAGGTCGGGCGGCGTATGTTCCACCAATGCCATGAACAGCTGCAAGGCTTCCCTGGTCTTGTTGGCACGCAGCAGATTGAGGCCATCCAGGATGCGCGCCTTGGTTTTCGCAACCGCTTGCGCTTGCACCGCTTCCAGCCAGTCGGGTGCATCCATGCCGTGCAACAGGCGTTGCCCGTGGGCCAATGCCGTTGCGGCCGATTCCACCGCCTGCTCGCGCAGTCCTGCCGCCAGGTAGGCTTCGCTGACGAACACGGTTTCCTTCGGGCTCGATTCGAAATCGGCCAGCGAGGTCACCAGGCTTTGCAGGCGCGCTTCCCGCTCGGCCAATAACGGCAAGCGCCGCGACTTGATGCTGTCCGGCAGCGTGTCCAGTTCAAGCTTGTCCTTCTCGATCTGCTTGGCCAGGACATAGCCCTTGCTGGCCTGCACGCTGGCCGACTGTTTGGCCCCGGGGAACTCGTTTTCAAAGCGCACGACGGTCGAGATCGCCTTGTCCATCTGGCCGGACTTGACCAGGCTGCGCACCAGACGGGCGTGATCGGTGAAATCCTGCGCGACGGCGAATTTGTTGGCGTCGACCACCTTGCACGACCAATGCACGACGCGGGCGTCGTCGCCGACCTGTTCGGCCAGCTGCGCGGTTGCGCGCATGCGATGCACCGTCGGCGAGCTGGCGCAGGCGGATTCGAGCAGTGCCAGCGCTTTTTCCGGCTGGTTGGCTTTCAGATAGGACTCGGCCAGCACATCCGCCGCGTGCAAATACTTGGGCGACTCGGCCACCAGTTGTTCGAGCGTGGCGATGGCCGCTTCGGTCTGGTGCAGATGCGCTTGCACCCGCGCGACGCCGAGCGCCGCCCAGGCGAATTGCTCTTCCAGTTGTTTGTAGTGGGCCAGCGCCTTCACGTAATCGCCCATCTGGAGCAGGGCGTCGCCTTTCAGGCGGGCGGTATCGGCGCGCATGCCTTCGCGTTCGGTATACGCGTCGACCAGGGTAAGCACGGCGTCATAGCGGCCGGCATCGTACAGGTCGTAAATCGGTTTCAGGCCGGGCGTCTTCTTGCCCGCCCGGCGCATGCCCAGCTTGCGCTCGATGACCGGCAACAGGTGGGCATACAGTTTGTCGGCCGTAAACGGCTTCAGCAGATAGGCATCCGGTGAGTGCTCGGCCACCTGGGCGACCGAACCGTAGGTGGTTTCTGCGGTCACCATGACCGCCAACGCGCTGCTGGCGATCAGCTTTTCGCTGCGGATCAGTTCGAGCAGTTGCTGGCCGTCGGTGGCGTCGCCCAGGTAGTAATCGAGCAGCAGCAGATCGAATTTCTCGGCGCGTATCTTGGTAATGGCGACGGCGGCATTGGGCGCTTCGGAAACCTTGACCACGCCCAGGCTGGCAAGCTGGGCCTTCATCATCGAGCGCATGGCGGCCAGATCGTCGACGACCAGCGCACGCAGGTTGTAGTCATCGAGCATGTGCGCTCCCTGCCTTGTTCATGAGGGTTGAGGAAACGCTCAAAGTACCAATACCAGGCGTTCCAGCAACAGCACCAGCATCAGCAGCGCGACCAGCGCCAGGCCGGCTTTCAGGCCGAGTCCGGCAAAGCGCAGCCAGCGCGGGTCGCGGTTGATGGCGTAGCCGAGCAGGCTCACCACCAGGACGCCACCGATCACGACCAGGAAGATGCGAATTGCCAGCATCAGGCCGCTTGCGGAAACAGATTGAGCAGGGCCGGCGGCGTGCCGGCATCGTGTTCGAATACCGCCCATTCCCAGGCGCTGGTGTCTTCGACCAGTGCGCGCAGCAGGCGGTTGTTGAGGCCGTGGCCGGATTTGTAGGCGGAGAACGCGCCCAGAATCGGGTGGCCGGTGAGGTAGAGATCGCCGATGGCGTCGAGCACCTTGTGTTTGACGAACTCGTCGGCATAGCGCAAGCCATCGCTGTTGAGGACGCGGAATTCGTCCATGACGATGGCGTTGTCCAGCGTGCCGCCCAGCGCCAGGCCGTTGCTGCGCAGGTATTCCACTTCGTTCATGAAGCCGAAGGTGCGGGCGCGGCTGACTTCCTTCACATACGACTGGCGGGTCAGGTCGATCTGCATTTCCTTGGCGGATTGGCGGAAAACCGGGTGATCGAAATCGATGCTGAACGACAGCGTATAGCCTTCGTGCGGTTCGAATTGCGCCCATTTGAGGTTGCCGCCGCTGCCTTCCTCGATGCGCACGGTCTTCTTGACGCGCATGAAGCGCTTCGGCGCGTTCTGCGTTTCGATGCCGGCCGTTTGCAGCAGATAGACCCAGGGCGAGGCGGAGCCATCGAGGATGGGTACTTCCGGACCATCCAGATCGATGAAGACGTTGTCGATGCCCAGCCCGGAAAGGGCGGACATCAGATGTTCTACGGTGGCGACTTTGGCGCCATTGCCCTCCAGGGCGGAACACAGTCGGGTATCGCTCACCCGTTCCGGCGCGACGACGAAATCGCAGGGTGCCGGCAGGTCGATGCGACGAAACACAATGCCGGTTTCGGGGGGGGCCGGACGCAGGGTCAGATTCACCCTTTCACCGGTATGCAGGCCGACGCCGGTGGCGCGTACCTGAGTTTTGACTGTGCGTTGCGCGATCATGTGTAGATCAATAACCCATTGACGAATAAAGGGATTCTATCCCGGGCGGAAAGGAGGGGAATCCGCCCGGAATAGTTCCCGGTCATGCTCCAGACGCTACGTGGCGCCGGGGCGACAGCCGTCCGCGCCGCACGCGCCGCGTCGGCCCCGTCGCACGGGGACGAGCCGAGTAAAGCCCAATCAGTCCGCCTGCTTGCGCAGGAAAGCCGGAATATCCAGGGTGTCGATGCCCGAGTTTTGCGCCATTTCCACCGCGGCCTGATTGCGTCGGGTGCGGATGGTGGTGGGGCTGTCGTAGTCGCGGTTCGGGTCGTAGCCACCGCCGAATCCGGTGGGGCCGTCGGTGCCGGTCATCTGGGCATGAATCGGTTCGACGATCTTCATCACCGGCTTGGCGGCATTGCCGCGCACGGGGTTGCCGAGGCCGGTGGCAACCATGGTCACGCGCAGACTGGAACCCATCGACTCGTCGAACGAGGTGCCGACGATGACCGTCGCTTCCTCGGCGGCGAAGCCCTGGATGGTGTTCATCACCTCGTAGTATTCCTGCATGGTCAGGCTGTCGTCGGAGGTGATGTTGACCAGCACGCCGCGCGCGCCCTTGAGGTCGACGTTCTCCAGCAGCGGGCTGGCGACGGCGGCTTCGGCGGCTTCGCGGGCGCGGTTTTCTCCGCTGGCGTCGGCGGAACCCATCATCGCCATGCCGATCTCGCTCATCACCGTCTTCACGTCGGCGAAGTCGACGTTGATCATGCCCGGCTTGCTGATGATTTCGGAAATGCCGGACACGGCGTTGTGCAGCACGTCGTTGGCGGCGATGAACGCGTCGGTCAGTTTGGCGCCGCCACCCATCACGGCGATCAGCTTCTCGTTCGGAATCACGATCAGGCTGTCGACATGCTCGGACAGCGACTTCAGGCCGGTCTCGGCGGAGCGCATGCGCTTGCCTTCGAAGCTGAACGGCTTGGTCACCACGGCGACGGCCAGGATGCCCAGATCCTTGGCCACTTCCGCGACGACGGGGGCAGCGCCGGTGCCGGTGCCGCCGCCCATGCCGGCGGCGATGAACAGCATGTCGGCACCGTCGATCAGTTCGGCGATGCGCTCGCGATCTTCCAGCGCTGCCTCGCGGCCGACTTCCCATTTGCCGCCGGCGCCGAGGCCCTTGGTCGCGGAATTGCCGATCTGCAATTGCACGCTGGCCTTGTTGCGGCGCAGCGCCTGTGCATCGGTGTTGATGGAAATGAATTCCACCCCGGTCATGCCCCGGTTGATCATGTGATCGACTGCGTTACCGCCGCAGCCACCGACGCCGATGACCTTGATCACGGCATCCTGGCTTTGCATCTCTTCCAGTTCAAATAGCATCTTTCATCCCTCCTTCAGTTACACACGTAGAGCCACAAAACACCGAGCCCGCCCCGGTATTCGCAAACACCCTCAAAAATTCTGTTTGAACCATGTCTTCATCCGTTCCATCACCTGCGCGAAGCTGGCGCCTTGCAGGCGCGCGGCCTGATCTACCTCATGTTTTTCCAGCCCGGCCAGGAGCAGGCCGACACTGGTGGCGAAGCGCGGATTGCGCACGCGCTCGGAGAAGCCGCCGACGTATTCCGGCACGCCGATGCGCACCGGCATGTGGAACACCTCTTCGGCCAGTTCCACCATGCCGCGCATCAGGCTGGCGCCGCCGGTGAGCACCAGGCCGGAGGAAATCTGTTCCTCGAAGCCGCTGCGGCGCAGTTCCGCCTGCACCAGGCTGTACAACTCCTCGACGCGCGGCTCAATCACTTCCGACAGCAATTGCTTGGAAAGCATGCGCGGGCCGCGTTCGCCGATTCCCGGCACTTCAATCATTTCCTTTGGGTCGGCCAGTTGGCGCAGCGCGATGCCGTGCTGGATCTTCAGGTCTTCCGCCTCGCGCGTCGGCGTGCGCAGGGTCTGCGCGATGTCGTTGGTGATCTGGTCGCCGGCGATGGGAATCACCGCGACATGCTGGATGGCGCCACGCGTGAACACCGCGATGTCGGTGGTGCCGCCGCCGATGTCGACGATGCAGACGCCAAGATCCTTCTCGTCGTCGTTCAGCACGGCATGGCTGGAGGCGAGCGGCTGCAACACCAGATCGCGCACTTCGAGGCCGCAGCGGCGCACGCACTTGACGATGTTCTGCGCCGCCGACACCGCGCCGGTGACGATGTGCACCTTCACTTCCAGGCGTACGCCGGACATGCCGAGCGGCTCGCGCACGCCGTCCTGGCCGTCAATGATGAATTCCTGCGGCAGCACGTGCAGCACCTGCTGATCGGCCGGGATGTTGAGCGCGCGGGCGATCTCGATGACGCGGTCGACGTCGGCCTGGGACACCTCGCGGTCGCGGATCGGCAGCATGCCGCTGGAGTTCTGCGCCTTGATGTGGCTGCCGGCTATGCCGGTATAGACCTGGGTGATCTTGCAGTTGGCCATCAGCTCGGCCTCCTCCAGCGCGCGCTGGATCGCCGAGACGGTCGCCTCGATGTTCACCACGACGCCTTTCTTCAGGCCGCGCGAGGGCGCCTGGCCCATGCCGATGATGTTGAGGCCGCCCTCCGGCATCGGCTCGCCCACCAGGGCGACGATCTTCGATGTGCCGATATCCAGGCCGACGATCAGATCTTTGCTTTCGGTCATTTTTTTCATGCCTGTTTGGCCTGCTTGGTTGTGTCTTTGCGTTGCAGTGCGACGGAGGTGGAGTGCTCCCACGCACTTGTTGCGGGTTCGGCCAATGCCTGTGGGCGTGCCGGTTGTTTTGTCGTATGCAGGGGTTCGCCTGCGAAGCCGTTCGGGTAGCGCATATCCACGCGCAGGATCGGTCCCACTGCCGCGACCGCCTGCGGATAAAAGTCAGCGAAGCGGGCCAGGCGCTCGACCAGACGCTCGCGGCCCAGTTCCACATTGATCGTGCTGGTGCCAGGCAAGCTCGGCGCCGCGCGGTCACTCCCGGACAGGCGCACGCGCCATGACAACCGCGCGCTGACCACAACCTGCTCGACACGCATGCCCATCGGTTTGACCAGCGCGGCAAATTCGCCGTAACGGCGGGCGACTTCCCGTTCCATGCCTTCCGGCGCATACAGGCGCGGCAGACCGGTCCATGGCGTCACCGGGAAAGTCTCGCCGTGCGTATTCAGCGTGGCGCGGTCGTTCCAGGCCGCGGCGGCCTGGTGTT
>JASJPK010000091.1:0-2195 GCA_031426735.1 Hydrogenophilaceae bacterium
GTGCGTCGTTTCCTCCTCGCCGGCGAGCCGATCCGGGAAATCAGCCTGTCCTATCGCGGCGGTTACGACAACGCTGTGCAAGGCGTGATTCAGGTCGGCCTGTCGGAACAGGACCGGCAGCGGGCGCTGACCGGCGGCCTGCAATTCATCGTCGTGCTGGTGCTGGTTCTGCTCGCACTCGGCATCTTCGCCATCCGCCGCATCAGCGCGCATTTCGGCCGCCCGGTGCGGCAACTGGCCAGCGACCTTGCCGCCACGCTGCATGCCATCCCCGACCTGCTGTTCGAACTCGATCAGGACGGGCGTTACCTGCAAGTCCTCGCCCACCGCAAGGACCTGCTCGCCGCGTCGCACGAGCGGATGCTCGGCCGCACCGTCGACGAAACCCTGCCCCCCGCAGCGGCAGCCGGGGTCATGGCGGCCCTGCGCGAAGCCGCGATCAGCGGCGAATCGTTCGGTCGCCAGATCATGCTGCAACTGCCCGGCGGAACCTTCTGGTTCGAACTCTCGGTGGCGCGCAAATCGACCTCGCCGGACGGCGCGATGCGCTTCATCGTGGTATCGCGCGACATCAGCGAACGCCTGCGCTCGCAGACGCAACTGCTGCTTGCCGCTTCGGTGTTCGACAACAGCCGCGAAGGCATTCTGATCACCGACCCGGAGCAGAACATCCTGCGCGCCAATCCGGCCTTCTGCCGCCTGACCGGCTACGCAGAGGCCGAGATCTGCGGCAAGACGCCGAAAATATTCCAGTCGGGCCGCCAGGAGCCGGCGTTCTATCACGATCTGCGCAGCAGTCTGGAAAGCAGCGGCCAGTGGCAGGGCGAGGTGCAGGATCGCCGCCGCGATGGCGTCATCGTCCCCATCCTGCTGTCGATCAGCGTGGTCAAGGACGTCGATGGCACGATCCTGCACTACGTCGCCGTGCACACCGACATCGCTCAGATCAAGCAGTCCGAGGCGCGCCTCGAACATCAGGCCCGACACGACCCGCTGACCGGGCTGTCGAATCGTCTGATGCTGCACCTGCGTACCGAACACGCGCTCGACCAGGCGCGCCGCGATAGCCGCCGCATCGCCCTGCTGATGATCGACCTCGACCGCTTCAAGGACGTCAACGACAGTTTCGGCCACATCATGGGCGATGCCCTGCTGCGCGAGGTGGCGGTGCGCTTGACGCATCGCGTGCGCAACGCCGATACCGTCAGCCGCCTGGGCGGCGACGAATTCACCGTGCTGCTCGAACACCTCGACAACCCTGACGAAGCCGCAAACGTCGCAAAAGACCTGATCGCCCTGCTGAGCGAGCCGTTCCGCCTGCCCAACGGCAGCGAAGTCGTGGTCGGCGCCACGGTCGGCATCGCCATCTTCCCGGAGCACGGCGAATCGGAAACCGCCTTGCTGCAGGGCGCCGATGCGGCGCTGTACCAGGCCAAGGCCGAGGGACGCGGCCACTACCGGTTCTTCTCGGACGTGTTGACGCAGGCCGCGCGCGAACGCATCGCCATGGAAACGCGTTTGCGCCGGGCGCTGGCGCAGAACGAACTGCGCGTGCATTTTCAGGCGCAGGTCGATATCGCCAGCGGCGACATCGTCGGCGCCGAAGCGCTGGTGCGCTGGTTGAGTCCCGACGAAGGCCTGATTCCGCCGGTGCGCTTCATCCCGGTGGCCGAACAGACCGGATTGATCGAGGCCATCGGCCGCTGGGTGCTGCTGGAAACCTGCCGCCAGGGGCAACGCTGGCTCGCCGCCGGCCTGCCGCCGCTGACGCTGGCGGTGAATGTGTCGCCACGCCAGATCATGCATGGCGATCTGGTCGAAACGGTGGCGGACATCCTCAAGGAAACCGGCTTCCCGGCGCAGCGCCTGGAACTGGAAATGACCGAGAGCGCCCTGATGGAAGACCAGCAGCGCGCACTCAACGTGCTCGGCCGTCTGCGCACACTCGGCGTACGCATCGCCATCGACGACTTCGGCACCGGCTATTCGTCGCTGGCCTACCTGAAACGTTTCCCGCTCGACGTGCTGAAAATCGACAAGTCTTTCGTCGACGACATTCCACGTCTGACTGACGACATGGAAATCGCCGCGACCATCATCGCCATGGCGCACACGCTACGCCTGAAAGTGATGGCCGAAGGCGTCGAAACCCAGGCCCAGCTCGACTTCCTCAAGGCGCACGGCTGCGACTTCTA
>JASJPK010000092.1:0-25531 GCA_031426735.1 Hydrogenophilaceae bacterium
GCAAACGCGTGCGCGGCACTGCGGAAACCCTGACCTTCGCCGGCCCGGATGTGTATCGGATGGATGACGCCACCTATACCTCCTGCCCACCCGGAAATCAGGACTGGGTGCTGCAGATGGACGATCTTCAGCTCGACTACATCACCAGCCTGGGGTCCGCGCGTCAGGTGCAGGTGCGTTATATGAACGTCCCCATCCTGTACACGCCCTGGATGGATTTCGCCCTCGACGACAAACGCAAGAGCGGCTTCCTGGCGCCGACCTACGGCGCCTCGGACGCGCGCGGCCTGGAACTGATCACGCCCTGGTACTGGAATATCGCGCCGAATCGCGATGCCACCATCACGCCACGCCTGATGACCAAGCGTGGACTTCAGGTCGGCGGCGAATTCCGTTATCTGGAGCCTGCCTACAATGGCGAATTGAGCGGCGAATTGCTGCCCAACGACCGATCTTCCGACAGCAATCGCTACCGTTTCACCGTACGGCATCGGCAGCGCTTCGATGCGCGCTGGTCCGGCGCCATGGAATACGACGTGGTTTCCGACGACAGTTACTTCACCGATCTGTCCAGTTCGGTCAACCAGACTTCCCAGGTCAACCTGCCGCGCCAGGCAAACATCAATTTCAACGCCGGTTGGTGGCAGGCGAGCGGCCTGGTGCAGACTTACCAGACCTTGCAGGATCCGGCCGCGCCGATTGTCGAACCCTACAGCCGTCTGCCGCAAGTCACTCTGACCGCGATACGCGAACGCCTTTGGGGCGATGCGGAGACCAGCGAAGCCGGGGCGCGTTTCGATGTCAACGGCGAATTCGTCTATTTCGATCATCGCGGCGGCAGCCGTGTGCAGGGCGCACGCTTGCATGCCAATCCCGGCCTGAGTTTCCCTTACCAGACGCCCTATTCGGTAGTGACGCCGCGCCTGGGCTGGTATCTCAGCCACTACGCCCTGGATGACTCCACACTTGCCCTGTCCGATAGTCTGGCCCTGCCGGCGAGCGGCAGTTTCGCCAAGGCGACAACCCGCAGCCTGCCCATGTTCAGCCTCGATTCGAGCCTGTTCCTGGAGCGTGAATGGAATTTTCGCGGCAGCAACTTCATCCAGACGCTGGAACCGCGCGCCTATTACGTCTACATCCCGTATCGCGACCAGAGCCGCATTCCGGTTTTCGACAGCAGCAATCGCGAACTTTCGCTCGACCAGTTGTTCGCCGAAAACCAGTACATCGGCGTCGACCGCATCAACGATGCCAATCAGCTCACCTTGGCGGTGACCTCACGCTTCCTTGAACCGGGCAGCGGCGCCGAACGCCTGCAAGTCACCCTGGGGCAACGTTATTTCTTCTCCAGCCAACGCGTGACTTTGCCGGGGCAGATTGCGCGGTCCGGCAACTCGACGGAACTGCTCGCCCAGGTCAGCGGCCAGATCACCCCCAAACTGCGCCTGAACAGCGGCATTCAATACGACACCGGCGAAGGCAATCTGACCAAAGCCAGCGTCGGCGGCACCTGGCGCGATGGCCCCGGCCGCCTGTTCAATGCCGACTACCGTTACACGCATGGCTCGCTGGCCCAAGGCGGTTTGAACCAGATCGATCTCTCGTTCCAGTGGCCGTTGGCGAAGAAATGGTACGGCCTCGGTCGACTCAATTACTCGATCAAGGACACACGTATCGTGGAAGGTCTGGCCGGCTTCGAATACAACGCGGGCTGTTGGTCGCTGCGCGGCGTCATGCAGCAATTGGCCACCACCGAAACGACAGCCACCAGTGCTTTCTTCCTGCAACTCGAATTGCGCGGTCTGACCAAACTCGGTCCGAATCCTCTCGAACTCCTGAAACGGAGCATTACCGGTTATGCCCAAAGTAGCGAATTCCCAGAATAAATCCCGGGCAGTACGCGCAGGAATCAACCTGCTTGTCGTCCTGTTCGCCGCCACGCTGCACTGCGCTGCAAGCGCCGCACCGGTGGAAATCGACCGCATCGTCGCGGTCGTGAACAACGCCGTGATCACCGACCATGAACTGAAAGGCCGCCTGGAACAGGCCTTGCGTCAGCTTGCCGGACAGAAAACCGCGCTGCCGCCGCGTCGTTTGCTGGAAAAGCAATTGCTCGAACGCATGATCACCGAAAAGGTGCTGATGCAGATTGCGGAAGACACCAATATCCGCTTCGAAGGCCTCGCCCTCGACCGCGCCATCGCCCGCATCGCGCAGGGCAACAGCATGACTCCGGAAGCCTTCCGCAAAGCATTGGAAGCCGAAGGCACCGACTTCGGCGCATTCCGCGAACAGATCAAGTCCGAGATGACCATCGCGCGGCTGAAGGAACGCGAGGTCGACAACAAACTGGTCATCACCGATGCGGAAATCGACAATTTCCTCGCCAATGCCTCGCAAATGACCAACCAGCAGGATGAATTCAAGCTGGCCCACATTCTGGTGTTGACGCCGGAAGGCGCCAGCCCGGAAAAGCTGGCCGAACTGAAGGACAAGGCGGAAAAAGCGCTGAGCGAACTCAAGGCCGGCGCCGATTTCGTGCAGGTTTCGGCGGCCTACTCCGATACCCAGAATGCGGTGCAGGGCGGCGCCCTCGGCTGGCGCAGCGAAGCCCAGCTGCCCGGCCTCTATGCCGGCGCACTGCGCGACATGAAAACCGGCGATCTGTCGCCGGTGCTGAAGAGCGGCAACGGTTACCACATCCTCAAGCTGCTCGATAAGCGCGGCAAGAATGTGCAGACCGTGGTCAAGCAAACCCATGCGCGCCACATCTTGGTCAAGACCAACGAAGTGGTCGGCAACAGCGACGCCAGGACGCGACTGCTGCTGCTCAAGGAGCGCATCGAAAACGGTGCCGATTTCGCCGAACTGGCCAAGCTGCATTCCGACGACCTCTCCGCCAGTCGCGGCGGCGATCTGACCTGGCTGAATCCGGGCGACACCGTGCCTGAGTTCGAACGCATGATGGACAGCCTGAAACCGAACGAAGTCTCCGCCCCGGTGCAATCGCCGTTCGGCTGGCACCTGATCCAGGTGCTGGAACGACGCGATCAGGACGTCACACAAGAACGCAAACGCCTCGAAGCCCGCCGCGCCATCCGCGAACGCAAATCGGAAGAAGCCTTCGAAGACTGGGTCCGCCAGGCGCGCGACCGCGCCTATGTGGAGTACCGGTTGGAGGATTGAAAGAGACCGCTTGATTTCATTGCCTGAGCCAAGCGGTTCAGTCCAACAGCTCGTATCCCTCGCCCCCGTCTCCGATAAACCCGGCAAACAAGGAACCCGATGAAGCCGAGCGAAATCCAGTTCCACGCCATGGTGGAAAGCTCACCGGAAGCCATCACGGTAGGAATGCACGGTCGCTATGTCTACGTCAACGCAGCAGCGCTGCGCCTGTTCGGCGCCGTTTCGGCGGAACAACTGCTCGGGCAACCCATACTGGACCGTATCCACCCGGATTACCGCGCTGTCGTCAGCGAGCGTATCCAAAGGCTTACCGACGCCAAGGAAAGTAGCCCCCTGCTCGACGAGGTTTATCTGCGGCTGGACGGCACGCCGGTGGATGTCGAGGTCTACGCCGTGCCCATGCGCATCGGCGACGAGGACGGCGCCGTGGCCTTCATCCGCGACATCAGCGCTCGCAAGGCCGCCGAGACGGTGCTGCGCACCCAGGCCGAGCGCCATGCGACCTTGCTCGCGACCACCGGCGACGGCTTCTGGATCTGCGACCTGGAGGGCCGCATCCTGGAAGTGAACGAGGTCTTCAGCCGGATGAGCGGCTATAGCTGCGAAGAACTGCTGACCCTGCGCATCCCGGACATTGAGGCCGTCGAAAGTCCGGACGAAACGGCGCGCCACATCGAAAATATCATCAAGTCCGGATTCGACCGCTTCGAGACCCGGCACCGGCGCAAGAACGGCGAGATCTACGATGTCGAGATTCAGGTCTCGTACTGGCCTACGCAGCAAAGATTCCTGGTCTTCCACCGCGACATCAGCGAACGCAAGCAGGCCGAAGCAGCACTGCTCCAGAGCCGGGAGCAACTGCGCTCGATCCAGATCAGCCGTGCCCTCACCGAGGCCATGGGCATGGGCGTGATCGGCGTCGATGCCGAGCACCGTGTCGTCTTCGCCAACCCCGAGGCCCAGCAGCAGCTCGACATCGCCGAAGCTGAAATGCAGGGCCGCAAGCTCGACGACGTGGTGTGTGCCGCGACCGGCGAGAGCCAGATGCTGACCGACGCCACCTGCCCGTGCTGGCGCCATATTGCCGCCGGCCAACCACTCCAGATTGAGGATTGGACCTTCGCCCGCCGCGACGGCAGCCGGTTTCCAGTCAGCCTGATCATCGCCCCCCTGCCTGACGACGTGGTGCCGGCGGGTGCGGTCTTGTCGTTCCAGGATATCAGCGCCCGCAAACAGGCCGAGCAGGCCTTGCGCGATGCCAGCCGACGCAAGGACGAGTTCCTTGCCATGCTGGCCCACGAGTTGCGCAATCCCCTGGCACCGATCCGCAATGCCGCCCACATACTGGGTCGGCTGGAACTGGGCGAACCGATGCTCAAATGGGCCCACAAGGTCATCGAAGGCCAGGTGCAGCACATGAGCCACCTGATCGACGAATTGCTCGATGTATCGCGCATCGTGCAAGGCAAGATCGCGCTCAAGAAAGAACCGCTCGAATTCGGCGCCCTGCTCGCTCAGGCCTTCGCCACAGCAAGGCCGAGCCTCGAAGCCAGGGGGCAACATGTCGCCCTGCGCTTGCCGAAACAGGAGCTCTGGCTGGACGGCGACCCGGTTCGGCTGACCCAGGTGGTCGCCAACCTGCTCGACAACGCCGGCAAGTACACCCAGCCGGGCGGCACCATCGAACTCGATGCCGAGGCCACCGAAAAGGAAATCGAGTTCCGGGTGCGGGACAACGGCCCCGGCATCAGCGCGGAACTCCTGCCCCACGTCTTCGACCTGTTCCAGCAGGGCGACCGCACCCTCGACCGCGCCCAGGGCGGCCTCGGCATCGGCCTCACCCTGGTGCAGCAACTGGTCGTCATGCATGGCGGTCGGGTCGATGCCTACAGCGCCGGAGCGGGACTGGGCGCCACCTTTACCGTCCGGCTACCCATGGCCGCCACGGTTCCGGCCATGGCCACAGCCGCCATGGTTCCAATAGCGGCGCCGGAGCCGCCCAGCCACGCCGCCGCGGCGGCAAGGCGCGTCCTGGTAGTGCAGTGAACAAAGTGCCAGGCTCACTGCGCGGCGTTATCGCGCAGCACCCCTGACCTCCGGGTGACAACGGGGTCAGACAGGGGCAGTCAGCATAGTCATAGGATGGACAGCCTGAAACCGAACGAAGTCTCCGCCTGATCCATGTGCTGAAACGGCGCTCGATGCGCGCCGCGCCATCCGCGCACGCAAATCGGAAGAAGCCTTCGAAGACTGGGTCCGCCAGGCGCGCGACCGCGCCTATGTGGAGTACCGGTTGGAGGATTGAAAGGGATTTCGACGCGCGCCGAGTCGGCAGTAACGCTGGCGCGGCCGCCGCTGCAAGGTCTCTGACCGCACAAAATCCGGATTGACCGAGCTTGACGGGGGCGGGGATACTCACGCCCACAACAAAGCGCCAGGGCGACGACAACGCTCGCACCGAACGCGAAACCGAGGTCCTCTTCTTGCACCGCACCCGCGCCGGTGGCCATGGAGAGGAGAAAGCAGCGGGGAGCGCCAACCTGGCCACCTCCCCACACACAACTAAAGAACTTCCGGAGAATCTGCATGGACACCAACGTCAACCGTGTTTCCCTCGCCATCCCCAAGGCCGACCTGCAAGCCATCCAGGACGCCGTACAGGTCCTGCAGGACAAGCTCCTGCCCCACCTCATCACCCTCAGCGCCGACGACCGCATCGAACTGCCCAAAATGGGCGACAAGACCGTGTCCTTCGTGCGCAAGGCGACGGACTACGCCCGCAGCGACGCCCAGTTGCGCCCCGCCTACATCGACATGGGCGAGCTGGAGCGGGATCTGCAGGCGGTGGACGCCCTGACCGGCCTGCGCCGCGCCCTGGCCCCGATCATGGACGGCCTGGACGACAGCATGCTGGCCGCCGGCAGCGAAGCCTACAGCGCCGCCCTGAGCTACTACCAGGCTGTCAAAGGCGCCGCCCGCTCCCGCATCCACGGCGCCCAAGCCATCGCCGACGACCTCGGCCAGCGCTTCCCCGGCCGCCCCCGCAACACCAATCCCCCGGCCTGAACCCGGCGTCCCCATGGCCGCCGGGCATACGTCGGACCTCGAAGCTCCGATGTCGGACCTCGAAGCTGCGCTGTCGGACCTCCAGGGTCCGGCATCGCACCTAAAAGGTGCGGCAGCGGACCTCGAAGGTCCGGCGCCGGAGCTTGGAGCTGCGGCATCGCACCTAATAGGTGCGGTGACGGACCTCAGAGGTCCGGTGTCGCAGCTCGGAGCTCCGACGTCGCACCTCGAAGCTGCGTCGCCGCAGGCTGGAGCTCCGGCGAGGGAGTTCGGAGGTCCGGCATCGCGACCGGCCGCGAGCGACATTGGCCTGGCCGACTGATTCTCACCGTCTGGAGGTAGCCAAAATGGCTCGCGTCAGCACCTACCTGAATTTCCCCCGCGTCACCGAAGCAGCCTTCCTGTTCTACAAGGCGGTGTTCGCCCGGTCCCATCCAAAATGAAACGACGCCACCTCTTCTTACTGCTATTTCTCCTCATCACGCTTGCCTCGTGTGGTGGCGGTGCTGATCAAGTCGAAGCCAAATATATTCAAGGTCCGAAATCTTACGAACCATTCGTGGCGCTTGGAGAGTTGACCGTTGATACAGGCGAATTCAGAGACTTTGCCTTGCTAGGAGCAACGCTGTTCATTGCCGCTGGCTTTGAAGGCGTTCGTGTCATTGATATAAGTGACTTGACGGCGCCGACTCAGATCGGCCAAGTCTCCCCTTTTTCAACAGACCCGCAGTCCGCCGATCAAGTCATCGCGGTTGCCGCAAACTCAACAATACTAGCTACGTCGCTATACCCGGGATGCTACGGATTCTGTCAGGTCTCGGCCGGCGAACTGCGAATCTACGACTCCTCCGACCCAAAGAATCCAAAGAAGATCGCGACGATTGATCAGGCCGCCTCAGCACTCTTGCTGGACGGGGCGCTTCTCTACGTCCTTGACGCAGGAGCAGTCTACGTCTTTGACGCCGCAGGGCTCGCATTCCCCTCGACGACGCTTCGAATATTTGACCTCACGGCACCCAGTACGCCGCGCCTGATGGCTTCCATTGCTGTTGCGAGCGCGACTCGCTTCGCAAAGAAGGAATCTCTGCTCTATCTAGGCTTCTCCGAGCGCTTTGGCGGCTCGGATGGAATCCAAGTAATCGATGTCTCGAATCCATCTAGCCCGAATATCGTCACCACTGCGGGGAGTTCTTCTGCCGAGCGCGGGGTAAATGTTGTTGCCACGGCCCAATCTGGTTTGTACTCAGCTTCGGGAGTAGCCAAACTTCACACCTATCCGCAATACGCTACCGACTCTCCGATTGACGTACCCCTGCCTCGCCCTGCGACAGGATTGTCCGTCTCAGGGCAACGACTGTTTCTGACTCAGGAGGAAGACGGCGTTGCAGTGTTCGACATTGTTGGCGCAGCGCCGCCTGCGAAGACAAATACAGTGAACGCTAATGGGAAGTGCCTATCAGTAACAACGTTCGCAACAGTCGGCGTCATTCGCGTGGAAAAGGTTCTTTCCGAAGGATACGTCGGTAGCCTGCTAAAGAAGGAACGATTGGTCTTCTTTGCCTTTCCTGCTTAGCGCAGGATCAAAAGCAGGATCAGGCCAGGTTCGAATAAAGGATCAATAGGTGCGATCGTGCTGTTGTTCACGAGCCAAAGGAGCCAGGCTCAGGGCCAGGCTCACATTTCATAAGCCTACGGTATTTATTGTGATCTTGGCCTCTTTGATTGCATCACCTGGAATATTTTCGACCCAAGGAAAATGACATGAGGCATATGCTTATTATTAGTGCGTTGTTCCTCACGGCCAGCATGGATCTCAGTGCAGGTACACCAGAAGGGCTAGGGGCTGCCAATCGAGGCGACTACAAGCTGGCAGTTGAAGAATTCACTGCTGCCGCCAATCATGGAGACATGGATGCAGCCAATTATGCGGGTTGGTTATATCTCGCAGGACCGGATGGTGTTCCGAAGAATTACGCTGAGGCAATCAAGTGGTATCGATATGCAGCCGAAGCCGGACATCGTATTGCGCAGAATAATCTTGGTTACATGTTTCGAATGGGTTATGGAATAGAAAAGAATCCGGAAGAGGCAATGAAGTGGTTTGAAAAATCAGCGAAGCAAAATTATCCAGAGGCAATAGCAAATATCGCTCAGCTGTACTGCAATGGTGAAGGCATCCCGAGAAACATCGATCAGTGCATAAAGTGGATGCGTGAGGCAGCAAAAGGTGGAGTTGCTGACGCCCAATTTTGGATGGCTGCTTATATTGTCGGCGGTACCGTTAGTCCTGAATATGAAAATGAGGCGCAGCATTGGGCTGAAATGGCTGCCTCCCAAGGACATCGTGAAGCGCACACCTGGGTGAAGATGTATTCAATGAAATTAGATCAAAAGAATTAGATCAATAGGGCCAGGTTCGAATAAAAGATCAATAGGCACGACCGTGCCATTGTTCAGACGCCGAACGCTGCCAGCGTGCCCGTCTTGCGCGGGTTGTTGGGCGCGCTGGGCGGGCGAAAATATCAGTGACTCCTTATCGGTACTGTTATGGACAGAATTACGCCACTTTCTGTACTGAAAAACGCTATGAACAACACCGTTACCACTTCTGAAATCAAACGCCGAGGCATGGCAGCCATTGAAGAAGGGTTGTCGCGCGGCCCGCTGCATATCCTCAAGCGCAATCGCCCCGCCGCTGTCGTGCTATCCGAGGAGGAGTATCAGCGTCTGGTGGATGGTCGAGCCCCTACACCATCAGGAATGAGCGCGGTCCAGTGGCTGCTGAGTCAACCCGCCGCAGGCACCTGCAGCAAGTCGGAGATCGACGCTGACGTGCAGGCGGAACGCGATGCCTGGGGCGATGCTTGATTGCCTTCTTTGACGTCTGTGCGCTGAACTACCGCATTGAAGGTGCTGCTCCCTTTGCCAGCCGGGTGGATGCAGCGCTGATCGAAGCGGTTCAGAACTATCCCGATCTGGGGGCGGCAGTCAGCCGCTTGTCGTGGCTGGAGTGCCGAATTCGCCCGATGCGGTTGGATGACCACGCCACCCTGGCGGCTTTTGACACCTTTTTTGCGCGGCCCGACCTGATCTGGGTAGAACTGACGCGCGACGTGGTGGAGTTGGCCACGGTCATCCGAGTCCGGCACGGTCTGCGCACGCCGGATGCCCTGCAGGCGGCTTCATGTATGCAACTGGGTGCTGAGCATCTGTTCTTGACCGGCGATGCCTCGTTTAAGCGTGTGGTCGGACTGAATGTCAGGTTGGTGGCGTGATGTTGACGGTACGGCAGCAGATCAAAAGGGCCAGGTTCGAATAAAGGATCAATAGGGAGCGCCGCCACGAACATCGATCAGCGCGCCGCTAACGGCCACTTTGTATAGCGCACCCGCGATGCGCCATCGCTGCCGCGTTCGATCCAGGCCAGGTGCAGATTGCCGGCGGTATCCAGCGCGATGGTCGGGTCGCTTTGCTGAGCGGGACCGCTAGCCGGGGGCAGCGTGAAGTTTTCGCTGTAACCCGCCTCGGTCAATCGCGTCAGCCAGATGTCCGCCGTGCCGTCGCGGTCGTCGTCCCAGGCCAGCACCAGGTCGCCGCGTGCATTGCCGGCCGCTGCGACATGCCATTGCGCGATGGCGTCGCCGAAGCTGTCCTGCGCTTTCCGGTCCTTGGCGAAACGCATGCTGTCGCCGTCGTTGCCAGTCAGCGCGGCGTAAACGTCGTAGCCGGACAGGAAGTCGCGCTTGTCCAGCCAGGTCGCCGCGAGGCGGTCGCCGAATGCGGCCAGCGCCGGGCGCATGGCGCCGGTGCCGCGACCGAGATTGCCTTGCGCCTTGCCGGTCGGGTTGCCGCTGATGCGGGTGGGGGCGGTCCAGTTTTTCGCATCCGGGCTTTGGCTGGCGAAGATCACGGTATGGCCGTGGCGGCGATCTTCCCAGGCCAGCAACAGGCCCTGCGTGCTGCCGGTCAGAACGGGAAAGGTTTGATCGTCGGTCGCCGGCGCGGCATCGGCGGGGCGGGCCGGTGTTGCGCGCAACTGTTTGCCGTCACTGCTTAAAGCGGCATGAAACACGCGCCGCCAGCGGCCTTCGGGTGCGCTCCAGGCGGCATGGGCGCCTAACTTGGGGTGAAAGTAGACGTTGCCCTGGCCACCGCTATCCGCCAGTTTCGTTGCCGGGCCGGCACCGGCTGCATCGGCAATGGCGGCCTGGACGCCGCCGGCGTCTTCCCAGATCAGCAGGAAGCGGTCGGCAGCGAACGCGGCGATGGCCGGCTCGAAACACTCGCCCTGGCCGAACGGAAATTCGTGAAATGCGCCACCGTTTTGCAACGCCAGATAACAGCCCGGCGCGCCGCTGCGGTTGTCTTCCCAGACCAGCGCCACGCGGGCGCCGGAGACGGCCAGATTGTTGCGGCCGGAGGCGTCGAGGTGGTGGAACACGCCGGGCTTGGCGGCGCTGATGTCGCTGACCATTTCCGCACTCTGCGCGGGCCATGCCGCGCAACACAGCATGCCGGCAAGAAGTGCGCGCGCCACGCTCATTTTTTGCTCCCGAGGAATTCGAGCAGGCTCTGCTTCTGGTAATGGCCGCCGCGCACGTAGCGGTCGTAATCCTTGAAATCGTCGACGGTCTTGAAGCCGGGAATCTTGGTGACGACTTTGCCTTCCGATGTCATGAACACGAACAGCGGCGTCGCGAAAGCACCCAGGCGGGCGCCCAGTTCAGCTTCGGTCAGGCGTTCGCCATTGGGCATGCGCAGGCGTTTGCCGCCTTCCGCATCGACGTAGATCAGTACGTAGTTGTCGGAGAACAGCTGTTTCAGAGCCGGGTCGACGAAGGTCTTGCGATTGACGTGGTCGCACCAGGCGCAGCCATAGCGGCCGAAGTAGAGCAGGATCGGCTTGCCCTCGGCCTTGGCGCGCGCCATGCCGGCATCGTGGCCGACGAAGGGATAATCCGGCGGCGCGTCGGCGTGGGCGGGGGCAAGCCCTGGCAAGGTCAATGCAAGCAGCAGGCAGACGTGATAAATAAACGCGCGCATGGTTGTCTCCAGTTGTTTGCAGCGAATGTATCCCGCGTATCGAAAAAAGGAACCGCACGCATGTACCAATCCGCCCGTATCGGCATCGTTTCCATCAGCGACCGCGCCAGCACCGGCGTTTACGAAGACAAGGGCCTGCCGGCGCTGAAGGAGTGGCTCGCCGCCGCCTTGCACAACCCGCTCGAATTCGTCGAACGCCTGATCCCGGACGAGCAGGCGGTCATCGAACAGAGCCTGATCGAACTGGCCGCGCAGTGCTGCCTGGTGCTCACCACCGGCGGCACCGGCCCGGCGCCGCGCGATGTGACGCCGGAAGCGACGTTGGCGGTGGCCGACAAGGTGTTGCCCGGCTTCGGTGAGCAGATGCGCGCGGTCAGCCTGAAATACGTGCCGACCGCGATCCTGTCGCGCCAGGTCGGCGTCACCCGCGGCCATTGTCTGATCCTGAATCTGCCCGGCCAGCCCAAGGCGATCAAGGAAACGCTGGATGGCGTGTTCGCCGCGGTGCCGTACTGCGTCGATCTGATCGGCGGGCCGTATCTGGAAACGCGGGAAGCATTGATCAAGGCGTTCCGGCCCAAGTCGGCGGTAAAACCGGCAGCGAACCCGGAATAGGGGCGGCGCTATGGATCGGATCGCGCCTTGGAAGGCGCTCCTACGGTAGGAGCGCCTTCCAAGGCGCGATCGGCGCATGACGATTCTTCCGGGCAAATGAGTCCGCCACGCCGGCGCCGCCTGCGGCAAAATCCGGCGACCCGAAAATCGCACGAAACAGCATGAATCTGAACAAGAAAATCACGATTTTTTCCGCCATCCTGGCCGCCTTGATGGTGCTGACGCTGACGCTGATCAGTCTCTATTCCTTCCGCCAGTACTCGATCATGACGGCGCAGGAGCAAGTGCGTAGCGCTGCGGAAATCGTCCGGGTGAATCTGACCGAGCAGATGCTGCATGGCGTGATCGACCGGCGCGTGGGCTTCCTCGGTCGCCTGAAGGAGGTCGAAGGCTTCAAGGTGGCGCGCGTGGTGCGTTCCGATCTGGTCGTGCAGCAGTTCGGCAAGGGCTTGCCGGGCGAAGTCGCCCTCGACGATGTCGAGCGCAGGGTCATGGCGGAAAAGCAGCCTGCCTATGTGCTCAGCGAGGTCGGCGGCGAGGCGCTGTATCGCGGCACCATTCCTTATGTGGCCACTTCGCACGGCATTCCCAACTGCATGCAATGCCATCATGTGCAAGAGGGCGCGGTGCTCGGCGCGGTCAGCATCACCTTCAGCATCGATCATCTGAAACGGCAGGCGTTGCTGTCGGTCGCCGGCATTCTGGCGGTGGTGGCCGCTTTCGCGTTGCTGGCCTGGTATCTGTTGCGGCGTCTCATCGCCCCTATCGCGGCAACGGCGCGCGATGTGGAACTGGCCGTCGAGCTGGCCCAGGGCGGCAATTTCAAGAGCCAGGTGCTGCCGCGCACGACGGACGAGATCGGCAATATCGCGCAGAACCTGAATCGACTGCTGCAATGCCTCGGCGATGGGCTGAGCCAGATTTCCGACAGCGTCGCCCGCCTCATCGAGCGCAAGCCGGTGGATGGGGAAAACCAGTTGAAGACCACGGTCGACATGGTGGAGATCCTGGTCAAGGTGTCGCATTTCAAACAGGCCATCGAAGAAGACGAGACCCGTGCCGAAATTCATGGCCGGATTGGCCGCATCCTGCAGGACGAATTCATGGTCGACGAATTCAGCTTTTATGAGGTGGAGAACGGCAAGAACCGGATGACGCCGCTGCTGGTGGATGGCGTTGCCGATGCGCAGTGCCGCTGGTGCAATCCGGAAATCCTGATCCGCGCCGAGGCCTGCCGGGCGCTGCGCACCGGCCATATCGTCGATGCGGTGGCCAATCCCGGCATCTGTTATGCGTTCCAGCCGCCGCAGGATGCGCTGGAGCGCAGCCACATCTGCCTGCCCGTCATGCAGTCGGGCTCGGTCGGCAATGTGCTGCAGATCGTGGTGGCGAAGGAATCCGAGGCGATGGCCAGCGCCATCGTTCCGTTCGTCAACGTGTACCTGCGCGAAGCCGCGCCGGTGCTGGAGTCGAAGCGGCTGATGGAAAACCTGCGCGAAGCCAACCTGCGCGATCCGATGACCGGCCTCAACAATCGCCGCTTCCTGGAGGAGTATCTGGAAACGCTGCTCGCCGCCACGCAGCGGCGCAAGGCGCACATGAGCATCCTCATGCTCGATCTGGATTTCTTCAAGGTGGTCAACGATACGCACGGCCACGATGCCGGCGACGCCGTGCTCAAGGTGCTGGCCAAGACCCTGCGCCAGAGCGTGCGCAGTTCCGATTTCGTGATCCGCTACGGCGGCGAGGAGTTCCTGATCCTGTTGCAGGACACGCAGGCGGCAGAGGGCGTGCAGGTGGCGGAAAACATCCGGGCCGCAGTCGAGAAACTGAAGGTGCCGGTCGCCGGCGGCGTGGTACTGCAGAAAACCATCTCCATCGGCGTGGCCGACTTCCCGGAAGACAGCGCCGCGTTCTGGCAGGCGCTCAAGTTCGCCGACGTGTCGCTCTACCATGCCAAGCAAACCGGGCGGAATCGCGTCGTGCGTTTCACACCGGATTTGTGGAGCGATAAGCAGGACTACTGAGCGGAAAAGGGCCGGCAAAACGTGCAGCCATTTTTGCGCTGGTAATAAATAACCATAAAGATTGGTATGGTAATGTCGTAGTCGGCCTGTCAGTTCCTTGCGTGTTTTACCTGCATGGCTCTACTGTAGAAGGCTGAATTCGGATCCACCGCTCGCCAAGAAGGCGGTGATCCTAACAACGCGTTGGCGAATCCCGGGGTGAAGCCGTTTTGCACGGTTTCGGATTGCATTCCAGGTTGCTTCGCTACGCAGCTGTGATTTCCGATCATGCAACGCCCGGAGGGGGAGAAATGCGTAACAACGGAGCCGTAACCCAGCAGGAGTATGTCCTGCGCGATGGCATGGCCATCATTTCCAAGACCGACCACAAGGGTCGCATCACCCACGTCAACTCCGATTTTGTCGAGGCCAGCGGCTTCGAAGAAGCGGAACTGATCGGCCAGGCCCATAACATCCTGCGCCACCCGGACATGCCGGGGGAGGCGTTTCGCGATCTCTGGCAGACCGTCAAATCGGGTCTGCCCTGGTCCGGCCTGGTCAAGAACCGGCGCAAGGACGGCGCCCATTACTGGGTGCGTGCCAGCGTCACGCCGCTGCCGGATGGCGGCTTCATGTCGGTGCGGCAACGCCCGGAGCCGGCTGAAGTCGCCCAGGCCGAAGCGCTGTACCGGGACATGCGCGCTGCGCGCAGCAAAGTGCAAATCCAGCGCGGCCGTGTCGTGGCCAATCCGTTCATCTGGCGGCTGGTCGAGTCGGTGCGTCGGCTTTCGCTGGCCCAGCGCCTGTGGAGCATGGCCCTGATCGCGTTGACGCTGATGCTGGCGGTCGGCGTCAATGGCGTCTGGCAGGTGCGCGCCGGCATGCAATCCCTGCAGACGGTGTATGCCGAACGCACGGCGCCGATCACCGATCTGGCGCGCATGCAGCGTTTGCTTGAAATCAATGCGGCCGAGGTGTTGCGCGGCTATCAGCACGATCCACGCACGCATTTCGCGGCGCTGCACGACCACGCGGTCAGCCAGCACATCGACACGATCGAACGCAATCGTCAGGAGATCGACACGCTCTGGCAGAAGTACCACGACCGCCTGCTGAGAACCGCTGCGGGCAGCGACGAGGCGGCGCTGGCGAAATCGTTCGCCGACAAGCGCAAGGAATACGTCGGCAACTTCCTGGCCCCGGCGGTGCGGGAAATTCGCGACGGCACTTTCAGCACCGATGTGCTGCTCGCCTTCCTGCGCAACGACAAGGGCGTCGGTGCCGAGACGCGTACCGTGCTGGGCGGCTTGATGACCTTGCAGGCGGAAGCCGCAAAAGCGGAATACGCGGCTTCGGTGGATCGCTACAACCGCGTGCTGTGGACTTCCGGCGGCATGATTCTGATCGGCGGCTGCGGCTTCCTGCTGTTCGCCTGGTTGCTGATCCGCGCCATCGTGTTGCCGGTGCGCGCCGCCACCCACGCGGCACAGGCCATCGCCCAGGGCGACTTGCGGCAGAGCCTGCCCGCCGCCGGCCATGACGAAATCGGCGCCCTCATCGTCCAGCTCACGCGCATGCGCGACGGCCTGTTCGAGATGACCCACACCATCCGGCACGATGCCGGCATCCTGAAACAGGCGGCGCGTGAACTCGATGATTCCGCGCGCGAGGCCGCCAACATGGCGGAAGCCCAGTCAACCTCCTCGTCCAGCATGGCGGCGGCGGTCGAGCAGATGTCGGTCTCGGTCGATCAGGTCTCCGAGCACGCCAACATGGCGCAAGGCGTCACGCTCACGTCCGGCCGGGCATCCGAACAGGGCGGCAAGGTGATCATGGCGGCGGTCGATGAGATGCGCAGCATCACCGAGACGGTGAATGAGTCGGCGCAGGCGATCCATTCCGTGGAAAGCCTGTCCGGCGAGATCGCCGGCATCGTCAATGTGATCAAGGAAATCGCCGACCAGACCAATCTGCTCGCGCTCAACGCCGCCATCGAGGCGGCCCGCGCCGGCGAGCAGGGACGCGGCTTCGCGGTGGTGGCGGACGAAGTCAGGAAGTTGGCCGAGCGCACCGCACAGTCGACCCAGCAGATCGCCGAGATGATCGGCCGCATCCAGTGCGGCTCCAGTCGCGCGGTGAAGGAAATGGGCGCCAGCGTGATCCAGGTGGAAAAGGGCATGCGCGTGGCGCGGGAAGCGGGCGACAGCATGTCCAGCATCCAGGCCGGTTCGGGCCAGGTGCTGCGCTCGGTGGAGGACATCGCGCTGGCGCTGAAGGAGCAGGGCGTCGCCGCGCAGGAAATCGCCAGGGGCGTCGAGCGCATCGCGCAAATGTGCGAAGCCAGCCACGCCAACGCCAATCGCACGTCCGGTTCGGCCAGCCGGCTGCGGCAACTGGCCGACCGTCTGGAGGCCGACGCCGCTCGTTTCTCGGTGTAGAGCGCAATGTCGAAGTCTCCCCGTAGATGCAGCGATGGAGCGCGCCGCCATGCTTGAAGCGCCGGCGCTGACTCCGCTAATCCTGTTCGCGACAGCCGGGTTGCTGGCGCCCCTGTTGCTGGGCTTCCAGCTTCTGCGCCGGCGCGTCGGCCAGACCGAGGCGAGACGCGAACTGCGGCTGTCGCGCGAGGTGATGCAGAAGAGTCCCAACGCCATTCTGATTTCCGACGCCGACAATCGCATCATCGCGGTGAATCATGCGTTCACGCACATTACCGGTTACCTGCCGGAAGAAGTCCGGGGGAAAAATCCGGCACTGTTGAGCTCCGGTCGCCACGACAAAACGTTCTATCAGGCGTTGTGGAGCGATCTGTTGCAGAACGGCGCCTGGAGCGGCGAGATCTGGGACAAGCGCAAGGACGGCACGCACTACCCGAAATGGCTGGCCATCCACGCCCTGCGCACGGCCGACAGCAACGCCATCGAGCATTTTCTGGCGATCTTCAGCGACATCAGCGATCGCAAGCAGGCCGAAGACCGCATCCAGCACATGGCGCATCACGATCCGCTGACCGATCTGCCCAACCGGCTGCTGCTGAGCGACCGGCTGAATAGCGCGCTGGCCCGCAGCCGGCGCGAGGAAACCTGTCTGGCGCTGCTGTTTCTCGATCTCGACGACTTCAAGCAGGTCAACGACAGCCTCGGCCATGCCGTCGGCGACCGCTTGCTGATCGAAATCGCCGAGCGCCTGCGCGATGTCGCGCGCGCCAGCGACACGGTTTGCCGCCTCGGCGGCGACGAGTTCGTGATGGTGATGGAGGGGTTCCGGCACCCACTCGATGTGGAAGGCCTGGCCCGGAAAATCGTCGATATCCTCGACTGCCCGGTGGAGGTGGAAGTGGGCAGCAACGTGCACTGGTTGCATGTCACCGCCAGCGTCGGTGTGGCGCTGGCGCCGGCCGATGGCGAGGACGCCGAGACGCTGATGCGGCATGCCGACATGGCCATGTATCACGCCAAGGAACAGGGCCGCAACAACGCCCAGTTCTACGCGCCCGAGATGAACCGCGAGGCGGCGGAACGCCTCGGCCTCGGCAGCGCCTTGCGCATGGCCGTGCGGCGGCGCGAACTGAGCCTGCAGTTTCAACCCATGGTCGATCTGGCGAGCGGCAAGGTCATTGCCGTCGAGGCGCTGGCACGCTGGCGCCATCCGGAACAGGGCCGCATTTCGCCGGATCGCTTCATTCCGCTCGCCGAGGCGAACGGCACCATCGTGCCGATCGGCGCCTGGGTGCTGGAGGAATGTTGCCGCACGATGAAACACTGGCTCGGCCTCGGCCTGGACGATCTGCGCATCTGTATCAATCTGTCGCCGCGCCAGTTCCGTCAGCCCGGCCTGATCGACGATTTCAGCGCGATCCTCGCCGCCGCCGGCCTGGAGGCGCGCCATTTCGAACTGGAAGTCACCGAGGGCGCCCTGGCGGATAAACCGGCCCAGGCCGCCGAATTGCTCAACCGCTTCAAACAGCAGGGCTTCACCGTCGCGGTAGACGATTTCGGCACCGGCTACTCCTCGTTGGCCTACCTGAAGACTTTTCCGATCGACCGCCTGAAGATCGACCGTTCCTTCGTGCGCGACCTCGTTACCGACAGCAGCGATCGCGAGATCACCGCCGCGGTCATCGCGCTGGCGCACAACCTGAACATGAGCGTGGTGGCAGAAGGCGTCGAAACGCGGGAACAGCTCGAATTCCTGCGCCGGCGCGGCTGCGATTGCGTGCAGGGATTCTTCTTCAGCCACCCGCTGGCGGCCGAGGATCTACCCGGATTCGTGCGCGAGATGTCGGCCGCATAGCGGCGGCATGTGCTTTGTCCAGCTAATCCGCGCCGTCCGTTTCCGCTTCCAGCAACTGCTTGACCACCGCACCTGCCAGCATCAATCCGAACAGCGGCGGCATGTAGGAAATCGTGCCGTTCACCGCGCGTGCGCGGCCGTGACTGACTTCTTCCGGCGGCAGCGGTTCGCGGCCTTTTTCGTCGGTCCAGACGCACAGCACGCCTTTGCTGACGCCGCGTTTGCGCAGGCGTTTGCGCACGATGCTGGCGAGCGGATCGACCTCGGTCTTGCTGATGTCGGACAGCTTGACCCGCGTCACATCCAGCTTGTTGCCGGCGCCCATGCTGGCGGCGACCGGCAGGCCACGTTCGCGCGCGGCGACGATCAACGCCACCTTGCAATTGAGCGAGTCGATGCAATCGATCACGTAATCGGCATCCGTCGGCAGCAGTTCGGGGATGTTGTCCGGCGTCAGAAAATCGGTCAGCACGGTCAAGTTGCAAGCCGGGTTGATGTCGCGGATGCGCGCCGCCATGACGTCAGCCTTGCGCTGGCCGACCGTGGACAACAGCGCCGGCAATTGCCGGTTGATGTTGGAAAGCGCGACCACATCCATGTCCACCAGCGTCAGCCGGCCGATGCCGGCGCGTGCCAGCATTTCGGCGCACCAGGAACCGACGCCGCCGAGTCCGGCGAGAAAGACATGCTTGCCGGCCAGTTTTTCCAGGCCTTCCGCGCCGATCAGGATCTCGGCGCGTTCGAATTGCGGCGCGATCATGGCAACAGACTCGCCGCCATGCCCGCGAAAACCGCCGCGCCGAACCAGTTGTTGTGCAGAAAGGCCTTGAAGCAGCGCGCCGGATCGCGCGCCTTGATCAGCGTGTAGTGGTAAGCCGCCACGCCGCCCGCTGCAGCCAGGCCGAGGTAGAACGGCCAGCCCAGATGCAGTTCCCGGCCGACAAAGCCGAGCAGCGCCAGCGTGATGCCGTAACAGAGCATGACCGCCGCCACATCGTGGCGACCGAAGGTGATGGCGGAAGTCTTGATGCCGATCTTGAGATCGTCGGCGCGGTCGACCATGGCGTATTCGGTGTCGTAGGCGATGGCCCAGAACACGTTGGCCGCCATCAGCAGCCAGGCGATGGGCGGCACCGCATCGAGATGCGCGGCGTAGCTCATCGGGATGCCGAAACCGAAAGCGATGCCCAAGTAGGCCTGCGGAATGGCGAGGAAGCGTTTGGTGTACGGGTAACTCGCGGCGAGGAAGGCGGCTGCGACGGACAGCTCGATCAGCAGCCGATTCTTCAACGGCAGGATCAACACGAACGCCGTCAGCGCCAGCACACCGGCCAGAATCAGGGCTTCCTTTTCGCTGACCCGACCCGCCGCCAGCGGCCGATTTTTGGTGCGCTCGACATGCGGGTCGAAATGCCGGTCGGCATAGTCGTTGACCACGCAGCCGGCGGAACGCATCAGCACCAGGCCGATGACGAATACCCACAGCACGATCCAATCCGGCCTGCCGGCGCTGGACAGCCACAAGCCCCACAAGGTCGGCCAGGCCAGCAGCAGGATGCCGATGGGCTTGTCCAGCCGCATCAGTTTTTCGTATTCGGTGAGGCGTTCGGTGAGTGTCAGAGTGGCTTGGGTCATGGCAAATGCAGTGTTGCGGGCAGAAAAACTTCAGTGACCAGAATCGGCTGGCCGGCCAGGGCGAACATCGAGCGGCGCGCCCACAACGTGCGCGGCGGCTGGGCAAGATGGTGCGCGGCGGCGCGATACAGCGTGTGGCGCCGATCCAGATGCTGGAATTCAAGCGCCTGGCGTTGAATGCGCGGATTGGTGAACAAGGCAGCGCCGAGCGGACGATTGCCGAGGCCGGCCAGACCGGCCCAGGGACCGGCCAGTCCGGCCAGCGGGATGACGCTATGGGCGAACACCAGCGGCGTTTCCCGGTTCAGCAGCAGGACTTCGCGCAGCAGCGCCAGGCGGCCGGGAAACAGGCCGAGCGGGCCGCATTCGTCCAGGTTGGGGCGGCCCAGCGACTGCTGCAAGCGCGCCACCCGAAAGTCCGGACAGGCCTGCTGCAAGCGGCGCGTCAGCGAGCCGCGATGGGTCAGCCAGTGGCGCCACGCGCCCGCCTGCCATGCGGAAGTCAGCCATTGCGTTGCCACAGAGTTGCCCACTAAGTTGCCAATTCGATGCGGAATTATGAAAGCGCGGATTATCCTGCTTTTAGGGACGGCGGCTCGCGCGCTTTTCGGCAGCTAGTGTGGTGTTTCACGCTGACGGTAACTTAAACCTCGAAATCGGCCTGGAGCGCCGGCTTCCAGCCGGCTTCGTCAATCTGATCAGACAAACGAGCCGGCTGGAAGCCGGCGCTCCAGCGACCCATATTGGCTTGCGTAAGTGTTTCAAGAGTGCAGCACTACGCTAAGCCGATTCGTACCGGCAATGCGTCGAAGTACGCAGTATCCATTGCTGCGTTGCGCCCATTGAACAGCAGGCTCGGGCGGCGCTATTTTGAAATGCAGTCCGGTTATTCTGGTCCTCCGGCCTACTGCAACGGCCCTTCGTTTCACATCCAATCCTCCAGGAGGCTCGCCATGAAAATTCGCCTTGTTGTCGGTCTTGCCGCATTTGCCGCGCTGCCGGCACATGCGCTGATCGGGGGGACGGTAGACAGCAATCTGGCCAGTTCGCCCTGGGCCGGGGTGGGGGCAGTCAAAGTCAACGGGGGTACGTATTCCGGCGCGCTGATCGGTGACCGCTTTGTGCTCACCGCCGCACATGTGGTGGGTAACGCCGCGCCTGGACAAGTGCAGTTCGTATTGAACGTCGACGATGCGGCCAGTCAGACGCTAAGCGCTGAATCGATTCATGTCTTTCCCGGCTACCTGGGCACCATGCCAGGACCGGATGGCGTATGGCACGACGATCTTGCACTGATCAGGCTGGCCGAACCGGCCGCGGCAGGTGTGCCCATTTACGACTTGTACGATGGGCCGCTCGAGGGCAAGACGGCGTCGCTGGTGGGTTATGGCGCCGGCGGGGACGGTGTCAATGGTGTGACCGTCGGCCCGGACGACAACGTCAAGCGCGCCGGACAGAATCGTATCGATGTCATGCTGGTGGACGACGACGGCGGTGCGTATTACGAAATCTTCCAGTTCGATTTCGACGGGCCGGATGCGACGACCAACACGTTCGGAGCGGCTGACGATCCGCTCAACGCCAGCCTCGGTGCAGAAATCGAGGCACAGTACGCCGGTGGCGACTCCGGCAGCCCCATGTTCGTCAACGACAACGGGATTTGGAAACTCGCCGGCGTCGCCGCATTCAACGGCAGGGTCATCGACCCGTCGGCCAATTTCGTCACCTTCGGCGCGATCGGCGGCGGCGCCATCGTGGCGCCGTACGCAACCTGGATACAGGAAACCATTTCGGCACCGGTGCCCGAACCTGAAATCGGGTTGATGCTGCTGGCCGGTCTGGGTCTGCTGGGATGGGTCAAGGTCAGGCAGTTGCAGGCGGCCAATCGCGGCGCGCGCCACTAAGCCCGCAAATAATCCAGACCGCGCGGCAGCCAGCGCGCCAGATGCCGGTCGGCGATTTCGGGGTGGTGCGTCAGCAACTGCTCCGCCGTATTGCGCGCCGCTTCGAGCAGGTCGAGGTCGGTGTCCAGATTGGCGAAACGCAGGATTTGCTGGCCGGACTGGCGCGCCCCCATGAATTCGCCAGGGCCGCGCAGCTTCAGGTCTTCCCGCGCGATGGCGAAGCCGTCGGCATATTCCTTGATGATGCGTAGCCGCTGGCGGCCGCTGTCGGACAGCGCATCGCCGTAGAGCAGCAGACAGGTCGACTCGCGCGCGCCACGGCCGACGCGGCCGCGCAACTGATGTAGTTGCGCCAGGCCGTAGCGTTCAGCGTGTTCGATCACCATCAGCGCCGCATTCGGCACGTCGACGCCGACCTCGATCACCGTGGTGGCGACCAGCAGATGCAGTTCGCCGGCCTTGAACGCGGTCATCGCGGCGGCCTTTTCCTCGCCTTTCATGCGGCCGTGCACCAGACCGATGTTGAGTTCCGGCAGCAATTCGACCAGTTCGGCGTGGCTTTCCTCGGCGGCGCGGAGCTGGAGCTTTTCCGATTCCTCGACCAGCGGACACACCCAGTAAGCCTGCGCCCCGGTCAGACAGTAGTCGCGCAGGCGGCCGATGACTTCGTCGCGCCGCTTCAGCGACATCACCTTGGTGGCAATCGGTGTGCGGCCGGGCGGCAGTTCGTCGATGACGGACACGTCGAGGTCGGCGTAATAGCTCATCGCCAGCGAGCGCGGAATCGGGGTGGCCGACATCATCAGCAGATGCGGCATGTGGTGGGTGTCGTTGTCGCTGTCGAGCGAACTGCCTTTCTCGCGAAGCGCCAGGCGCTGGCCGACGCCGAAACGGTGCTGTTCGTCGACCACGGTCAGTGTCAGATTGGTGAAACTGACGCCGGCCTGGAACAAGGCATGGGTGCCGACCGCGACGTTGATCTCGCCGCTGGCGATGCGCGCCAGGCTGTCCTTCTTCGCCTTGCCCTTGGTTGCGGCGGCAATCCAGGCGACCTGCAGGCCGAGCGGTGCAAGCCATTCATGCATTTTCAGGTAGAGCTGTTCGGCCAGGATTTCGGTCGGCGCCATCACCGCGACCTGACCGCCGGCAGCCAGCGCCGGCAGCAGCGTCAGCGCGGCGACCAGCGTCTTGCCGCTGCCGACATCGCCCTGCAGCAAGCGGTTCATCGGATGCGGCCGCGCCAGATCGCGCTGGATTTCATCCAGCGCGCGGCGTTGCGCGCGGGTCAGCGCGAAGGGCAGGCTGGCGAGCAGACGGGTTTCAAGTTCCTGGGCGTGGCTCAACGGCACCGCGCCCAGCTTTTGGCGCTGGCGCGCGGCGAGACGCAACGACAGTTGCTGCGCCAGCAATTCGTCGAACTTGATGCGTTGCCAGGCCGGCGTCGCCTGGGCTTCCAGCGCGTTCAGGTCGGCGTCGGGTTGTGGGTGGTGCAGTGCGTTAAGCGCCTCGGCAAAGCCGGGCAATTGCAGCGATTCAAGCAGCTTGTGCGGCAGCGTTTCGCTTAGATCGGCCTGCTGCATCGCCATCTCCACCGCCTTGCGGATGGCGTTCTGCGAGAACGCCGCCACCGCCGGATACACCGGCGTCAGCGTCGCAGCCAGCGGCGTGTTGTCGCGCACGACGCGCAGTTGCGGATGCACCATCTCGGCGCCGAAGAAGCCAGGCTTCACTTCGCCGAACAGGCGCACGCGCACGCCAGGCTGAAGCTGGTTCAACTGGCTGGGATAGAAGTGGAGCAGGCGAAAGTACAGATGGGGGCTGCCGGGCGCGGCGCTTTCGGCCACTTCCACAAGGAGTTGCCGGCGCGGCCGCATCTGCACCTCGGCATGCACGACGACGCCCTCGACCAGCACATCGACGTCCATGCGCACATCGCGCAACGGCGTCAGCCGGGTTTCGTCCTGATAGCGCAGCGGCAGATGCAGGATCAGATCGCCGCCGGCGGCATAGCCCAGCTTGCGGGCGATCAGATCGGCATCAAGCGTGGCCATGTCGATAGGGCGTTTGCGGCGAGGTAGGAGGCCCGCTTGCAGGCCGAACCCAGGCGCCACCGAAATTCGGCCCGCAAGCGGGCCTCCTACAGGTGGAGGTCATGTGCCGGGGTGGATTTTCCGGCAAGGGGTGTTAACCCAGCGCCATCACCGCATCGGCTTCCACCAGCGCGTTGCGCGGCAGCGAAGCGACGCCGACGGCAGCGCGTGCCGGGTAGGGCTGGCTGAAATACTGCGCCATGATCTCGTTGACCTTGGCGAAGTTGGCCAGGTCGGTCAGGAACACGTTGAGCTTGACCACATCGGCCAGGCTGCCGCCGGCCGCTTCCGCGACCGCCGCCAGGTTCTTGAATACCTGATGAATCTGCGCTTCGATGCCCTCGACCATCTGCATCGAAGCCGGATCGAGGCCGATCTGGCCCGACATGTAAACGGTGCCGTTGACGTTGACGGCTTGCGAGTAGGTGCCGATGGCTTGCGGGGCGTTGGCGGTGGCGACGATGGTTTTGCTCATGGCGGGTTCCGGTTAGTTACAAAGCGCCGCGAAGCCTACAACAGGAAACCGCTTCAGCCCACCACCTGGTAATACAGGTTCTGCGGATGATTCGCCTGGGCGAAGAAGAACCAGCGTTCGAACAGCAGGCCGACGTACTGCACGCCGAAGGCCAGCATCAGCAATGCCGCGTTGTTTTGCGCCAGACCGGCCCAGAGCAGCAGCACCGGAATCGGGAACACCAGCACCAGAAAGATCCATTTCACCGATTTGAGGAAGGCTGCGGTGCGGCCATGGAAGTATTCGCGTGTGTTGTACGAGCCGCCCATCATGCCCATGCTGCCTTGGCGCACCTTGTTGTGGCGCACCCCGATGGCGGTCTGCACCGTGGATTTCTGCCGGATTTTGGCGTTGCGGTAGAGCGAACCGACGCGCGTGAGCAGGCCGGCGACGGTCAGCGTGATCGCCCAGCCGCCATAGAACGGCACCAGTTCCGGCGCGCTGACGGCGGCGAACGCGGTGGCGAAACTGAAGCCGGAGGCGGTGCCGAGCAGGAAGTAGTTGGCCAGCGTCAACGGACTGGCCCATTCCTGCAGAAACTTGATCGCGGCGTAGATCATCGCGGTGCAGACGAATAGCGCGATGGTGGCAACGACGCCGAACGCGCCGACGCTGAGCGCGACTTGATTCGGCATGCCGAGGCCGTACAGGTCGGCGTCGATGCCAAGCCAGTTGATTAGCGCGTAGAGCGCGATGACGCCCATCGCGATGGGCAGCGCGATGACCTCGCGCGACAGCCAGGACGTGCGCCACATCGCGGCGGCGCGCCAGGCGCGTTCGGGATGGCCGAGGTGGAAGACCGAGGCGATCAACCCGCCGATCAGGAAGAGCAGCGCGATCAGGCCGCCCAGCGCGTAGAAATTGCCGGGCTGCGCTGGCAGCACATCGACGACGCTGTAGGCCTGACTGGAGAACAGGGCGAGGAACAAGCCTTGGCCGACGCCGAGCAGGGTGGTCAGGAAGATGACGGAAAACGCCGGATGCATGTCGTTGTCTCGGTAGGTAAAAAACATGTCGGCAAAGGATTGCCGACCTACGGTTGGTTTCATGTAGGTCGGCAATCCCTTGCCGACGCCTTGTCTACATCAACCAGTCGTCCAGCGAAGATTCCTTGCTGGTCTCATGTTTGATGTCTTCCTTGCTCAACGGGTTGTCGGCGCGCACCAGTTCGTCGGCGTG
>JASJPK010000093.1:0-41099 GCA_031426735.1 Hydrogenophilaceae bacterium
AGCGCAGCGTGCCCATCAACCCGCTACGACCGATGGGCGCGCTTTGCTTCGCCCATCTTACGACTCGACCGTTGTCGCCATCGGGCTGTCGAGCAACTCGCACAGCGCCGCCGGGTCCACCGGCTTGACCAGATGATGGTCGAAACCCGCAGCCATGCAGCGTGCCACCGCCGCATCGTGGCCGTAGCCGCTCACCGCCACCAGCTTGATGGCAGCGCCGCCCGGCAGGAGGCGGATCGCGCGGGCCACCTGGTAGCCGTCCTGTCCAGGCAGGCCGATGTCCAGCAAGACGACCTGGGGCTGAAACTCGGCCAACAGCGCCAGCGCCGCTTCGCCCGAGTCGGCTGTACGCACCGCATGGCCCTCCATGCGCAGGAAGATGGCTGTGCTGATAGCCACGTCGGGTTCGTCGTCGACGACCAGCACCCGCATCGCCGCCGTCCCGCAATGCAACGGCGCTTGCCCGCACTCGCTCGGCAGCGAGGTGCCGGCGGCGACATCCGTCAGCACCGACAGGCGTACGCGGAAGGTTGCGCCGCGCCCCGCCCCGGCGCTCTCCACCGTCGCCTGGCCGCCATGCATTTCGACCAGCTTCTTGACCAGCGTGAGGCCGATGCCGAGACCGCCCTGCGCCCGCTCCAGCGTGCGCTCACCCTGCTGGAACAGGTCGAACACCCAGGGCAGCAGTTCCGGTGTAATGCCGAGACCGTTGTCGCGCACCGCGATCTCGACCTCGCAGCCGGCGCCGCTCGCAATGAGATCGGCGCGCAGTTCGATTTCGCCGCCTTCCTGCGTGTACTTCGCAGCGTTGTCGAGCAGGTTGAGCAACACCTGGGTCAGGCGCACCGGATCGCCCACGACGAACACCGGAACATCGGGAAAATGCTGCACGAAGCGGTGCCGCTTGGCTTCGAGCAGCGGGCGCGTCGTCTCCACGGCCTGTTCCAGCAGCGTGTTCAGGGCCATCTTTTCCTGCTTGAGCACCACCTTGCCCTGGACGATGCGGGAGACATCCAGCAAGTCGTCGACCAGGTGGGTGAGATGATTGACCTGGTTCTCGATGATCTGCTGCGCCCATCGCACGCGCGGCTCATCCAGTTGCAGCAGGCCGAGGATGTGGGCAGCGTTGCGGATCGGCGCCAGCGGGTTGCGCAATTCGTGCGCCAGCATGGCGAGGAATTCGTCCTTGCGCCGGCTCGCCTCGCGCAAGGCCACCTCGGCGCGCAGGCGTTCGGTGACGTCGCGGCCGATCACCAGCATGCCCTTGCGGCTGCCGTCCGGTTCGAACAGCGGCACCCGGCGCACGTCCATCAAGCGGCCTTCCACACCGGGCAGCGGCATTTCCATGATGACATTGGAGGGAACACGGGCGTCCCAGGCTGCCTCGTCCAGTTGCATGCAGATTTCGTGTGAGCGACGGAAAGCCGGCCGTGCCGCAGCCAGTTCGGCCTCGCTCATGCCCTGCCAGGAAAAATCGTGCAACTGGTACAGCGTCGCCACCACGTGATTGATCACCCGCCAGCGTCCCGCGCCATCCTTGTACAGGATGGCATCGGGCAAGGCCTCGATCAGGCTGCTGAACTGCTGGTTGGCGTCGAGCAGGGCGGCTTTGACGCGTTTGCGCGCGGTAATGTCCTGGCTGGTGCCGAATCCACCCAGCAACTTGCCGGCCGCGTCGAACTCCAGTTCGGCGCGCTGGCGCAACCAGATTTCGCGTCCGTCCACCAGCAAACGGTGCTCGATGTCATAGGGCTCGCCGTGCAGCGCGGCCTGCCATTTGGCATCCACGTAGGCGCGGTCGTCCGGGTGGACGCTGGAGAGAAAAGACTCGTAATTCAACGGCGTGCCGCGCGGGATGCCGAACAGGCGGTAGTTCTCGTCGGACCAGGTCAACGCGTCGCGCTGCACATCCAGGCGCCAACTGCCGAGCTGGCCGACGGCCTGGGCACGGCGCAGATCGGCTTCCCGCACCTGCAGACGCTGCTGCGCCGCGCGCAGGGCGAGATGGGTATCGACGCGAGCCAGCACTTCCACCGCTTCCAGCGGCTTGGTGACGTAATCCACCGCCCCCACCTGGAAACCGGTGAGCTTGTGTTCGACTTCGGTCAGCGCGGTCATGAAGATCACCGGAATGTCGCGCGTCGCCGCGTCGGCCTTCAGGCGCCGGCACACCTCGAAGCCGTCGATACCCGGCATCATCACGTCGAGCAGAATCAGGTCGGGCCGATTCTCCGCGCGGCGGGCGATGTCGAGCGCACGTTCGCCATCGACCGCGACCAGCACGACGTGATCCCGCGCCAACACCTCCGCTAATGGGTGGATGTTTTCCGGAACGTCGTCGACGATCAGGATGCAGGGCAGTGTGGCGACGGTTTCCCGCATGATTTTCGTAATCTGATCAAAAAACTGGGCAAGCGGCGCTCGCAAATTCAAGGCGAGTGGGCGTGCGAATTGCGGCAGGGCGCGGACACGGCCACAAGGCACGTCAGCCTCGCAACGGGCTGTTCGGACTCAAGTATCCGAGCGCCCGGCAAGCTCAGTCAACCTGGAAATTGCGTGATAACACCACCCCAAGCCAATGTGAGCCGGGCTACTTGTGGAGCGCCGATATCGGACCCGCGCGGAATGTACGCCAGCGCACCGACTGAATTGAACGATGCGTACAACCTCGCCGTCACAATCATCGACAAGGACAGAGGAGAACAACTTGGACCGGATCGTCGACTTCCTGAGCCAATACGGCCTGTTTACCGGCTGACCAGCCCACCCGGCCACGCTCGATGCAACCCGCTTCGCTCAACCCCGCCGCCCTCGCGCAGCCGACTCCGCAAAGCCTTGCGTTGTCGGGCTGCTGGACCGCGCGCGGCCTCGGCGCCATCGCACCGCAACTGGAATCGGTGCATCTGGCCGCCCCGGCCATTGCCGACGGCAGCGGCATCGACGCGCTCGATTCGGCCGGCGCCTGGCTGCTGCAAAAACTGCTGCTGCGCCTGCGTCGCGAAGGCGGCGAGGTGAGCGTGCAGGGCTTGCGGCCGGAATTCGCCAGGCTGCTGGAAAACGTGGCGCAACACCTGGCGGCGCAAGCGGCGCCCGCCGCCGACGCGCCCACGTCGGCGCTGGCGCGCATCGGGCAAAGTGCAGTGGCCGCGCTGGAACAGGGTGTCGCGCTGCTCAGTTTCGTCGGCGAATGCGCACTGGCGCTGGTCGGCAGCGTGGCGCATCCGTCGCGCATCCGCTGGCGTCCCATCCTGTACAACATCCGCAGCGCCGGCTTCGATGCCCTGCCCATCGTCGGCCTGCTGTCGTTTCTGCTCGGCATCGTGGTGGCGTATCAGGGCGCCGACCAGTTGCGCCAATACGGCGCCAACATCTTCGTCGCCGACCTGATCGGCTTGTCCATGCTGCGCGAATTCGCGCCGCTGATCACCGCCATCATCATCGCCGGCCGCTCGGGTTCGGCCTATGCCGCGCAGATCGGCACCATGGCGGTGACCGAAGAGATCGACGCGATGCGCACGCTCGGCATCGCGCCGCTGGAATTGCTGGTGCTGCCGAAGATCCTGGCGCTGTTGATCGTATTGCCGCTGCTGACCGTGTACGCCGATGTGCTCGGCGTGTTCGGCGGCATGCTCATGGCACGCACGCAACTGGGCGTCGGGTTCGAGGAATTTCTCGACCGTTTCGCCAAGGCGGTCAGCGTGACCGCCTATCTGACCGGTCTTGGCAAGGCGCCGGTCTTCGCCGTCATCATCGCCGTGGTCGGCAGTTTTCAGGGCTTCCGTACCCAGGGCGGCGCCGATAACGTCGGCCGCCAGACCACGCGCAGCGTGGTGCAGGCCATTTTCCTGGTGATCGTGGCCGACGCGATGTTCTCGATCGCGTTCAGCATGCTGGATCTCTGAAATGAAACAGCCCCCTGACTCGCTACGCTCGTCTGACATGGCAGACGCAACGGTGATCGAACTCAGCCAGGTGTCGACCCGCTTCGGCGACCATGTCGTGCATGCCGAACTCGACCTGGAGGTGCGGCGTGGCGAGATCTTCGCGCTGGTCGGCGGCAGCGGCTCCGGCAAATCGACCCTGTTGCGCGAAATGATCCTGCTGCAACGCCCGGACGCCGGCTCGATCAAGGTGCTCGGCGTCGAACTGCAGGACATCGCGGAAGCCGACGCCCTGGCCCTGCGCCAGCGCTGGGGCGTGATGTTCCAGCATGGCGGCCTGTTCGGCGCGCTGACGGTAAGCGAAAACGTCGGTTTACCGCTGCGCGAACATACCGGGCTGGACGACCGCCTGATCGACGAAATCGCCGCCTGGAAGCTGGCCATGACCGGCCTCGAAGCGGAAGTCGGCGACAAATACCCGGCCGAACTCAGCGGCGGCATGTTGAAGCGTGCCTCGCTCGCCCGCGCCCTGGCACTCGATCCGGAACTGCTCTTTCTCGACGAGCCCACCGCCGGCCTCGACCCGGACAGCGCCGGCGAAGTCGATCAGCTCGTACACAAGCTGCGCGACCAGTTCGGGTTGGCCATCGTCATGATCACGCACGACCTCGACCTGCTCTGGCAGGTGGCCGACCGCGTCGCCGTCCTCGCCGAGGGCAAGGTGCAAGGCGTCGGCGCGATGGCCAAACTGGCGGCCATGGACAATCCGGCCGTCCGTAAATTCTTCGACGGCCCGCGCGGGCGGGCGGCGCACGAACAGGCCGAAATTCAACACAGAGCAAGCGGGAGCACATCATCGAAACCAAAGTGAACTACGCCATCGTCGGCGCATTCGTGCTGGTCCTGGCCGCCGTGCTGATCGCCGGTGTGCTCTGGCTGGCCTCGGGCGGCACTTTCCAGAAGAAGTACGACCTCTATCTTTCCATCGTCGACGAGTCGGTCAGCGGCCTCAATCTGAATGCGCCGGTCAAATACAACGGAGTCGACGTCGGCAAAGTGAAAAACATCCAACTCGCCCCCGGCAATCCAGAACGGGTCAACCTGATCTTCGCCATCGAGCGCAGCACGCCGATCAAGGTGGACACCGTAGCCAAGCTGAAATCGCAGGGTCTCACCGGCATCTCTTATGTCGAACTCAGCGGCGGCACGCCCACTGCAGCGCTGCTACGCGCCACGACGGGCAGCAAATATCCGGTGATCCGCACGCAGCCCTCGCTCGGCGCCCGTCTGGAAAATGTGCTGACCACGGTACTGGCCAAACTGGACAGCACCTCGAACAACATCAACGCCATTCTCAGCGACGAGAACCAGGCCTCATTGAAGAACGCGCTGGCCGATATCGCCAGCGTGGCGCACACCATCGCCGCGCGCAAAGACGCGCTGGATGCCGGCTTGCGCGATGCCGCCAGCACGCTGAAAAACACCTCGCGCGCCTCGACGCAACTCGACCCCGTACTCGCGCGCATCGAACGCGGCGCCGCCGCCGTCGAGAAAATGGGCAACGAGGTCGCCAGCGCCGGCAAGACGGTCAACTCGGTCGGCGCCGACGTGAAACGTTTCACCGCGGAAACCCTGCCCGAGCTGGAACGCCTGCTCGGCGAACTCAGCGTACTGGCGAACTCGCTGCGCCGCCTCAGCGAACAAACCGAACGCAACCCGTCCGGCCTCCTGTTCGGCCACAAACCACCGCCGGAAGGACCGGGCGAGTCATCCAGAGGAACCCGTCCATGAGCCTATTCTGCGCAGTTGCCGATTTCGTAGGAGCGCCTTCCAAGGCGCGATTGTTCCGGAAATCGCGCCTTGGAAGGCGCTCCTACGCCGCCGTGCTGCTGCTTGCGCTGGGCGGTTGCGGCACGCTGCGTCCGCCGACGACACCGCAACCCACCTTCTATGCCCTCGACAGCGGGCACCTGACAACCCGTGCGGCGACGGCCTTGCCGCCGACTGCGCCGACCCTGATCGTCAATCCGCCGCATGCCGCGTCGGGCTTCGACAGCCAACGCATCATCTACGTGCGCACGGACCACCAACTGGAGTATTTCGCGCACAGCGAATGGGTCGACACACCGGCGCGCATGCTGGCGCCGCTCATCGTCGGCGCGATCGAAAATCGCGGCGTATTCCGCGCCGTCGTGCCGACGCCGAGTGCGGCGGCAGGCGATCTGCGGCTCGACAGCGAGATCGTCCGTTTGCAGCACGAATTCGGCAGCCCGCCGAGTCGCGTGCGCTTCACGTTACGCGCCTATATCGTGGAAAACACGACGCGCCGCGTGATCGCCAGGCGCGAATTCGACGAAAGCGTGCCCGCCGCGAGCGCGGACCCGTACGGCGGCGTCGTTGCGGCTAATCGCGCCGTGCAGAACGCGCTGCAACAGCTGGCGGATTTTTGCGCCGAAGCCGCGCGGGAGTGGCAACAGCGCCATCACTAAAACGCTTGGCCTGTAGGTGTAGTGGAGCGCCGGCGTCTCGCCGGCAGTTTTGCGTTGCGTGACTACCCCGGCCGGCAGGATGCCGGCGCTCCCAGGTGGAGCGCCGGCATCCGGCCGGCAATTTCTGCGCCCGTGCGGCGGGCTCGATAAAGCTTTCGTCACCCCGGCCTTCGCCGAGGTGACGGATAGTTCACGTTTTCGAGCCGGCTAAACCGCGCTGCCGAAGCCCCGGTCGCGCGCGCCTGACGGCGGCGTCAAGCCGGCGAGCAAACAGCCTTGCGCCACCGGCCCTTCCGGGAACAGCGTGTAGAGATAGCGGATGCCGCCTTGGGGATGGAAGTCCTCATCCAGCGCGTCATGCAGTTCGCGTACGTTGACGCTGGGGTCATCGTGGCGGGCATAGAACTCCTGCAACGCGCGCACGACCCGCCAGTGCGCTTCGGTCAGGGCAAGACCTTCCGCCCGCGCCATCTCTTCGGCACTGGCACGCGACCAGTCGCTGGGGGCGTAGGGAAAATCCGGGATGGGCTGGGTTTCGTAACCGGGGCGAGTGTATTCCTGCTGTATGGCTTGGTTCATGGTCAACCTCCTGTGGTTCAAGCTCGAACACTTGGACATGAAACGGCATGGCCTTGCCGGCAATTTGGCGACGGCAAGCGTCTGTTCGACAACGAACACGACGCCAGGTTTCCCGGTCAGCGCGGCAACGCCCGCGCATCACGAATCAGTTGCGCGCAATCGCTGTCCTGGCCCGGTCCCACATCGATCAACGGCGCCAGCGTAAGCAGCGGATTGAGCGCGCCCAGCGCCAGCGCCCCGAAAGCGCGCGCGGACAGGCGCGCCTTGTCGACACCGACTTCGGGCTTGGCGAAGCTGCCGCGTATGTGGATCGGGCTACGCAAGGCCAGCGGACTCGTGTTCTTGGTTTGCTGCTTCAGTGTCAGGTCCAGCTTTTCCTGCGCCAGATCGATGCTGCCGGTACCGAACAGGGTGGTGACGGCAGTATCGAAGATCAACGCATTGGTCTGCATGACGCCGTCTCTGACCGCGAAGTCGGCGACGCCGCAACGCAATTTGATGCGCTGGTCGCCGGCCAGGTTGAGCGCGATGATTTCCCACAGATGCAGGCCGACCTTTTCCATCATCAAGCGGCTGATCTCGCCCTCGGCGACGACCAGTCCCACCTTGCCGTCGGCGTTGGCCAGCATGGCGCCGACCGAGTTGCCGTCGCCGGCCAGATCGAACTCGCCGTTGATCTCGCCGATGCTGCTCTCGTTCAGCTTGACGCTCGGAAACAGTTTGGCGATGCGGATTTTTCTCGCCTTGATGCGGGCGTGCGCCTTGATCGGCTCCTGGCGGCCATCCAGCAGGATCTTGGCGTTGAGCTGGCCGCCGGCAAGGCCGAAATCAAGCGGATCGAGGTTCAGCACGGCATCGCGCAGGCTGAGATGGGTCACCAGGTTTTCCAGCGGCAGTTGCTTGCTGCGGCGAAGGCTGCCGGCGCGCAGGGAAATTTCCGCATTGACACTGCCCCAACGCGCGGCCTGGAACGGCATGTCCGGCAAGACGCGCCCAGGCCGCGGCGCCGCGGGCGTAGCGGCCTTGTTGCGCGCACCGATCAACTCGCCGAGATCGGCTAAATCGAGCCGCTTTGAAACCAGGTCGCCTTTCAGCGCCGGCCGTTTGCCCGCGCTATCGATCTGCAAGCTGCCGGCAATATCGCTGGTGCCGATGCGGCCGGAAAAGTTTTCATAGCGCCAGAATTGCTGCTTGTGCACGAAATGGCCGTCGATGGCGTACGGCTTCGTGGCCGGTAGGGCAATGCCGAGCAGCGGATAGAGCTGTGCCAGATTGTCGCCCCGCAAGGCAAGCTGCAGATCCACGGCGGCAAACTTGAGCAGGCTGGTAATGCTGCCGGCGGCTTTCACCACGCTGCGGCCCACCGTCAATTCAGCTTGCAGCGGATAGGGCGTCGTCTCGTCGCGCAAACCCAGCACCGGGCCGCCATTTCCGCGCGTCGTGAACGCCATGCCCTTGAACTGCCCGGCCGCGCTGAAAGCCAGTTCGGAGCCGGCCGGCCGCGTCGTCGAGGTCGACAGTTCGGAACGGACATGCGTTTTCCGCGCGGCATCGTCATAGCCGACGCGGCCTCGGTCGAGCGATAGGCGGTCGATCTGGATCCGCGCCGTTTCGTCCTGTTGTTTGCGGTCGAGCAGCCAGTTCTTGCGGCCGTGACTGCCTTGCTCAAGAAAGATGACCGGACGCACCAGGCGTACCTCGGGAAAAACGATGCGTCGCCTGAACAGCTCCGGCAGGTCGATGGTCACTTCCACCGCATCGGCGGCGACCATCTGCTTTTCGCTGGCCCAGGCCGGATTCGCGAAGGTCACCGCAGCCGCCTGCAGACGCGGCCGCGGCCAAGCGAAGTCGATGCCGATATCGCCGCCGATGACCAGTTCGCGCCCGGTTCTATCCAGCGTCATGCGCTCGACCGGGGCCCGCAGCCAGTTCCAGCCGAACAGGGCGATGAACAGCGTCGCCGACACGACAAGTGCAAGCGGAATTCCGACGGTCCATTTGAGCGAACGAGGCAGCGTCATGGCTACGTAAGGCGATGCGGTGACGGGTTGGGGGACAAGTACATCTGCGCTTGCGCGAATTCTCCGTTTCCGGCGTTCGCCGCTCTGTTCTCTGGCGCACATAAGAGAAAAAAATTTCGGACGCATCGGCACCGGCAAACCTGCTGTGCAATGTGCGGCAGCGTACCGACGCGCGGCGGCGCGTCTGTCTAGGCTGCAAACCAGGTTTCGCAAGGACGAAGTCCTTCCGGCGTGAAACCGTTGCCTACAACATTCAAGGAGAACAAATCATGAAACATCTGCACAAATACCTTTCCGCCGTATTCCTGGCGGCTTCGCTGCTCACCCTCGCGGGTTGTGCTTCGACCGAGCAGAAGGCAGGGGTCGGCCAGTATTTCGACGACAGCGTCATCACGGGCAAAGTGAAAGCGGTACTGATCGAAGATCCCCTGACGAAGGCCATCGAGATCAACGTCGAGACCTTCAAGGGCGTCGTCCAGCTGAGCGGTTTCGTCAGCTCGCAAGAGGCGGTGAACCGGGCAATCGAGCTGACCAGCGGCATCGCCGGCGTCAAATCGATCAAGAACGACATGCGCCTCAAGTAAGCGTCCGGCGCGACAAGGCAACCTGAGATAAGTGAGATCAGGTTGCCGGGTTGGCGCAATGCCGGTTGCTTGTGGCACGCTATCCGTGCGGTACAGCAATCGGACAGCGGAACTCGACGGCAGTCGGAAAAGTCCAGTGCAAATCGGGTCCAGCCCATGTCGGCTTGGATAGCGGCAGCAAACGCGCCGACGACTCCAGTCTGTCGGTGCCGAGAGGAGGAGGTGCGATGAGCGAACATCAGCCGATAGAACTTCCCAGCTACGAGACCCTCGCGCAGCTCGCGCGCGAAGATCCGCAGGCGTTCGAGTCGTTGCGCCGCGCGGTGATCGACAGTTTCATCGACAGCGCCCCGGACAGACTTTCGGCCCGTCTGCGCGGCCTACAGTTTCGGGTCGATTGCGAACGCCAGTTGTCCCACTCGGCATTGGGCGCGACGGTGCGGATGTATGCACTGATGTGGGAGAGTTTTCTGCGCCTGAACGATGCCTGGCAGTCCTTCATGCGTCTGGACGAAGACGGGGAGGATTCCATACCGACCTCGTACCTGCCGAACCGGCACGCACACATCCTAGAGTTAAGACCGCGTTCTCCGCACGATCCGACGTGAGTGTTTCGGGGCTTCGTAGGATGGGCAAAGCGCTGCAATCATTCGCGCCCCATCCTTGCCCATGTCGCGCCACTCGTCGCAGGAGCGGCGTCCTCGCGATGCCGTGTCGGTCGGGAATCGCGCCTTGGAAGGCGCTCCTACGGGTTGCGGCTTCCCTTATCCCGGCAAAGCTTCGTAGGATGGGCAAAGCGCAGCGTGCCCATCATTCGCGCCCCAACCTGCCCATGTCGCGCGTCAATGGAGCGGCGTCCTCGCGATGCCGTGTCGGCAGGGAATCGCGCCTTGGAAGGCGCTCCTACGGGTGGCGGCTTCTCTTATCCCGGCAAAGCTTCGTAGGATGGGCAAAGCGCAGCGTGCCCATCATTCGCGCCCCAACCTGCCCATGTCGCGCGTCAATGGAGCGGCGTCCTCGCGATGCCGTGTCGGCAGGGAATCGCGCCTTGGAAGGCGCTCCTACGGGTGGCGGCTTCTCTTATCCCGGCAAAGCTTCGTAGGATGGGCAAAGCGCAGCGTGCCCATCATTCGCGTCCCAACCTGCTCATGTCGCGCCACTCGTCCTAGGCGCGGCGTCCTCGCGATGCCGTGTCGGCCGGGAATCACGCCTTGGAAGGCGCTCCTACATGGGAATAAACCCGACTGGATTTGTCTGGTACTGGCGCTATGGTTAAGTTTCCACTTGATAGGAGTCAGACATGGCCGACCAAATCCAGATTGCCATCGACCGGGACGTTCTTGAGCGGCTGCAACAGCTCATGGTCCCTCCCATCAACGACCCCAACGCGGTCATCAAATCTTTGCTTTATCACGATGGGCACGCCAGCCGGGCTGCCATCGCGCTGGAAGCGGATGAGCACCACTTCACCTTTGCCCAGGAACTCGAACGCTCCAGTCAAGGCATTTACGAGTGTGGCGGCGGGACATGAGCCCACGCGGCAACTGAGGCGACTTGGCAAGGAACATTGCGCAGGCAGTTCGATCCCGCCACCGGATCGAAGCATTCGCCGTCGAACAGCCGGTTGGCATCGCCCGCCCCATCGGCGTATTGCCACCAGCCGTATTGCGCGCAAAGCACCTCCGGCGCGAGGAAACGGTCGAATTTGGCGCGGGCGCGCATGGCGCCCATTGCCGTGGTCAGTTCGATCCAGTCGCCGTCGCGGATGCCGCGCGTCGCCGCGGTTGCCGGATGCAGTTCGACCAGAGGTTCGGGCATGCGCTTGCGCAGTGAAGGCTGATGGCGCTGCTGGCTGTGGCAGTACTGCGGCCACTTGGCGGTGGTCAGGATGAGCGGGAAGCGCGCATCGGGTATTTCCGTCGCCGCGAAATCCGGCAGCGGGTCGAGGCCGGCGTCGCGCAGGCGGGCGCTGTGGAATTCCAGCCGGCCGCTCGGCGTCGCGAAGCCGTCCTGCTCGTATTTGCGGTAACGCGTCGCCAGCGCCAGCCGGATGCCGCCGGGCGCCGCGCGCAGGGCCGCCGAGGTAAGGCCGGTCGGCGCCAGTTGCGCGGCCAGGGCCGCTTCCTGGTCGCCGCCGAAGAATTGCTCGGCCAGGCCCAGTCGCTTGGCCAGTTCGAACACGATCCAGGTATCGGAACGGCTTTCGCCGCGCGGCGCCACCATGGCCGGGCGCAGTTGCACATGGGCTTCCGCCGCCGCGCCGACCTGGAAGCCGGCCTGCAGCCCTTCCCGTTCCCAGGCGCTGCACACCGGCAGCAGCAGGTCGGCGTAACGCGCGGTGGGCGTCTCGACCAGTTCGGTGAGGGCGAAGAAATCGAGCTTGCTCAGGGCCGCATCGGTCAGGCGCGTGTTCGGTTTGGACAGCAGGAAATTGCTGCCGAACGAGACCAGGCAGTTCACCTTGTAAGGCGCGCCTTCAACCACGGCGCGGAACAGGTCGCGGCTGGTGATCCAGCCCTTTTGCGGCGGGCCGTGCGGGCGTTCGCCAAAGCCCAGGGTGAGCGCCCGCTCGGCCGGGCTCACCCAATCGAAGCCCATGACCTCGGCCAGCGGCGGCTTGGCGAACCAGACGTTGCCGCCGGGCGCGTCGAGGCAGCCGGTCAGGCCGTACAGCGCGGCGATGGCGCGGCCGGTCTGGGTGGCGTTGCCGTGCTGGGCGGTACCGGTCCAGGTGAAGAAGGACAGCGGCAGGTTTTCCGCGATCATGTCCGCCGCCGCCCCCACCTGCCCGGCGGAGATGCCGCTGACCGCTTCCACCCGCTCCGGCGTCCAGGCGCGGCAACGCTCGGCGAGCAGATCGAACACCGGGCGGCAGACGAGCGGGCCGCAGTGCGTATCAACCATATAACGTCCGCGCAGCGCCAAGGGTTCTTGTGGCTCGGCATTGGGCGGCCGCGGCGGGCAGGTTTGCGCCGCGCCGGCCGCCACGTTCCAGGCCAGGGGCCGCGCCGGGTCGCCGTCGGGACGCAGGTCGGCCTCGCTCAGACGGCGGCCGTCCGCCTCGGCGACCAGGAACGGGGCGTCGCTCCAGCGCATCAGGAAGTCCTGGTCATATCGCTCCGCTTCGATCAGCAGATGCGCCAGGCCCAGGGCCAGCGCGGCGTCCGTGCCGGGTTTCGGGCGCAGCCACAGGTCGGCGGTGGCGGCCAGGCCGGCACGGCGCGGATCGACCACGATCAGTTTGGCGCCGCGCTTGCGCGCCTGTTGCACCGCCGTCGCCTGCGCCAGCCAACTGGTGGCCGGGTTGAAACCCCACAACAGGATGCAGCCGGTGCGTTCGTAATCCGGCATGCCGATGCCTGCGCCGAAGGTGTAGGCCGGCGCGAAATCCTTGTGCCAGTTGCAGTTTTCGGTGGCGAAGACCAGGTTGGGGCTGCGGCAGGCATGCGCCAGGCGGTGCACCCAGGCGAAGCTGTCGGCCACCGCCGTGCCGCTCGGCGTGGCCACGCCGAAGGCCAGGGATTGCGGCTTCGCCATCGCGGCACGCATCTTCGCCGCCAGCAGGTCGAGAGCGGCGTCCCAGGAGATGCGCTCCCAGCCGGGATCGGCCGCGCCCTTGGGGCGGGTGCGGCGGAGCGGATGCAGGATGCGCTCGGGCGCGTACACCGCTTCCGGCGCCGCCTTGGCCTTGACGCACAGCGCCTGGCCGGTGGGATGCGCCGGATCGGCATCGACCCGGGTCAGGACGCCGTCCACCACGCTGCCGACGCAGCCGCAGCGCGAGACGCAGAGGGCGCAGTAAGCGTGGCGCAGTTCGGTGGTCATGGCGTTCTCCGGCCGGGGGCGATATGGGCATGTTGCGTCGCCAGATGGTATATCCGCAGCAGGTCGTCTTCCGTAACGTCGATGAAGGTATCGATCTGGGACAGGGCATAGACCAGGTCGCTGTGCGCGATCATGGCCTTTTCCCCGACCTCGGCCGCGTCCCGGCTCGCCCCCAGCCGGGCCAGCCAGAGCGGATAGCGGCGGTGCGGGAAGGGAACGTTGAACAGCATGGCCACGCCCAACAGGATCAGCACGTTGAGCAGCAACGGCGTGACCAGATAGGCGTAGCCCAGCGTGTGCACCGTCTCGCCGCCCAACACCACCGCCAGGGCCGCGCCACCGCCCGGCGGGTGCAGGCAGCGCAGGTAGTACATCGCGGCGATGGACAGGGCCACCGCCACCGCCGCCGCGACCAGGACGTCGTCGATTAACAGGGCGCAGGTGATGCCGGCGGCGGACGACAGCATGTGTCCGCCCAGCACCGGCCAGGGTTGCGACAGCGGGCTGTGCGGTGCGGCGAACAGCAGCACGGCCGAGGCGCCCATCGAGGTGACCACCAGCGCGGTGCCATGCGCCCCCAACACGTTGTGGCTGACGGCCATCACGCCGAGTACGCCGAGGAAGGCGCCCAGGGCCGCGAGCAGTTTTTCGCCATGGCTGGCCGGATGCGGGTCGCTGCCCAACCAGTGGCGCCACTTCTGTCGGATATGCATGGCACCCTCCCCTGAACGCTGTGGATGCAGTTTATGAGCGCGATCTAATATTCAACAAACGATATTTATTTATGCTAAGTATCGGATTGTTGAATAGATTGGCTCCGCCATGGACATCGAATTCGCCCGTACTTTTCTCGCCGTGGCCGCCGCCGGCAATTTCATCGGCGCGGCCAGCCGCCTGCATATCACCCAATCCACGGTCAGTGCCCGCATCCAGACCCTGGAATCGCGCATGGGCGCGCGGCTGTTCCGGCGCGGGCGCGGCGGCGCCGAACTGACCGCCGCCGGGCAGCGTTTCCTGCGTCACGCCAAGACCCTGGTGCGTACCCTGGAGCAGGCCCGCCACGACGTCAGCCTGCCCAGCGGTTTCAGCGGCGGCCTGACTCTGAGCGGACGCAGCGCCTTGTGGGAAGACTTCCTGCCGCGCTGGGTCGACTGGATGCGCGGCGCCGTGCCCGACGTTTCCCTGCGCCTGGAACTCGGCTTCGAGGAAGGCATCATGCAGGGCCTGGTGCAGGGCATCGTCGACATCGGCGTCATGTACACGCCGGAGAGCCGTCCCGGCCTGGCCGTGGAACACCTGTTCGACGAATCCCTGGTGCTGGTCAGCAGCAATCCGGAGCGCCCCTGGCCGGACCCGGATTACATCCATGTCGATTGGGGCGCGGAGTTCCATGCCCAGTTCGGCGCCCGCTTTCCGGATGTGGAAACGCCCGCGCGCATCGCCAATATCGGCTGGATCGGACTACAACTGCTGGCGTCCCATGCCGGTTCGGCCTATCTGCCGCAACGCACGGTGCGCGACGCAATCGAACGCGGGCGGCTGTGGCGGGTGCACGAAAGCCCGCTGATTACGCTCCCGACTTATATGGTGTTCCCGGTCGACCGCGACGAGGCGCACCTGGCGCGCGCCGTGCAGAAACTGCGTTCGCTCGGCACGGAGGAACGGAGAAAGGAAGCCGCCTGATTATTTGCACACCTTCTGGATTTCCGCCGGCAGCAGGTTGCTGTCGTTTGCCATCGCGATGAGCTGATCGACGCCGAGCTGGAGCACGGCGACGACTGGCGTATCGACCCCGAACAAGGCTTTGGTCGGACAGCTGACCTGCACCAGCAGGAGCGGCTTGCCGGCGCCGCGGATGAGTTCCCAGAAAATCGGCGGGTGCATTTGACCAATGCCATCCGGCAGAACGGAAAACAGCGCCGATTTCAGATTTCCCAACGGATTCGACGGCGATGTCGGGACAACCACCATCTGCGGCGGATTCATGGTCGGGCCGACCATGATGGGTTGCAGGTAAGGGTTTCCGGCCGGAGCCGGCAGCGGCGTCATGACGATGGCCGGACTGGCCGGCGCCACGATGACCGCGCCGGTCACGACTGGGGCTGCCGCCGGGATGACTGGGGTTGCCGCCGGGATGACTGGCGCGGCCACTGCGATACCGGTTGCCGCCGGCGTCGGCGGCATCGGCGGTGTGACCACGACGACTGGCGCGGCGACCGGCGCGGCGACCGGCGCGGCGACCGGAGCGACAGCGGCTGGCTGCACAGCAGGCGAGGCGGGGACGGCCGGGCGTTTCTTCACTGTCGGGTATTTCTTCACCGCCGGCTTTTTCTTCACGACCGCAGTCTTCTCGGTCACGTTTTCGCCACCCCATACGGTGTCGATCGGGGCGGCAAGCGTAAGCATGATGCCGAACAGCAATAGCGAACTTTTCATCTTGAACTCCTAGAGGGTGTATGCCGAAACCAGCCGAAAAACACGTATCCGGAAAGCCATCGGTTTGTTGCTGCACACAGGAAACTGAATGTCTGGACGCGGCCTGGCCGGAAGTGTCGCAGGTTCGGTCGGCAAAACGGCGTCATCAATCTCGCCGGCACTGGGTTCGATAGCGCCCATGGACAAAGGTTTAATTGCAAGCGGACATCGCGCGCCGTCGATAGAAAATCAAGCGCGCGTTGCCACGGCAAGTTCGCTCACCACTCGGTTGCGCCCCGCCGCTTTGGCCGCATAGAGGGCATGATCGGCACGGTCGATCAAAGCGGCGGCGGTCTCGCCAGGGCAGTATTCGCTGATGCCGATGCTGACGGTCAGGCAAATTCCGTTGTCGAATTCGGCCACTGCGATGGCCTCGCGCAACTTTTCCGCCATCTTCAACGCATCGCCCAGATTCAGATGCGGCGAGATAACCAAGAACTCTTCGCCCCCCCAGCGTCCGAATATGTCCGAGCCGCGCAGATTGGCATGGACGATTTCACTGAAACGTTTGAGTACCGCATCGCCGGCCGGGTGGCCTAGCTGGTCGTTGATCCGCTTGAAATTGTCGAGATCGAGCATCAGCAGGGAGACCGGATGCCGGAAGCGATCCGCGCTTTTCATGATTTCGTCGCTGCGCTGCTTGAGGCCATGGCGATTCAGCGCCCCGGTGAGCATATCGGTCATCGACAGCCGCGCCAGTTCGTCGTTGTGCTGCAGGATGCGGCGTTGCTGGCCGTCGATCTGGCGGATCAAGAGGGCCAGCACCAGATAGATGCCGGACAGCATCACCAAGGTCACCAGGGTCAGCGTCTGCGCCATCCGGTCGCCGGCCTCCATGACGCCGCGCAAGGGAGCCCGGATCGAAATCAGGGCGCGGATGTTGTTGGGAAGCTCATGGAACCCCGCCTTGTCGCCGTACATGGCAACCAGTTCCGCCGGCGCGTCGTCGGGTTCGCCGTGGCATTTCATGCAACCCTGCGTGGCCCGGTCGATGGGCACGGCGAGATACAGCCATTTCTGACCGGCCACTTCGATCACCTCTTCGTACTCCTTCAGTTCATTGGCATTCATCCGGCGCAGCAATTCCACTTCGCGGGAATCGGCCTGATTCACCGGGTTGCGCGGATTCGCCGAGGCGAGCTTGAAATAGATCGGCTCCATTTCATGTTTTTCCCGTTCCTCGTTGAGCAAGTCCTTGATGCTGCGCGAGATGTAGGTGAACGACATCACCTGCGGGGAAAAATAACCCGGGTAAAGCTTGCCTTCGCCCTGTAAACGGTAAATCTCGGGACGCTGGGTCTTGGTGACATAGGCATGCGTAGCGCGATGAACCAACAGTGTATTGAGCGCCTGCTTCCTGGCCTCGCCCACCGCGTAGCTATCCGCCCGGTCATGGAAAAGCGCCACCAGACCGACAAAGGCAAGAACGAAAAGACCCAGCAATGCAACCAGGATATTGCGGTAGCGGGGCAGCATGGCAGGGCGAGAGATCCGGTTGGGATATATCTAAATATATAGACGCCCATTGTGCCTTTCTGGGGTGAAGGCAGTAGAGAAATAATCCGGTCATCGTAGGGAGGCGCCCTGCTTGTATGCAGCCGCAGCGCAGCTATAGTCCCGCAGTGAAATTTTTCACTGCGGGACCGCCCCGGTGCGGTGATCAACCAGACTGACACGACATGTTACGAATCGGCATAGACCTTGGCGGCAGCAAGATCGAGATCGCGGCCTTCGATGCGCGCGGCGATGTCTTGCTGCGCCGCCGTATCGCCACGCCGCAAGGCGATTACCGCGCCACTGTCGCAGCACTGGTCGCGCTGGTGACCGCTGTCGAAACCGAATTGCAGGCACGCGGCACGCTCGGCATCGGCATGCCCGGCGCCGAATCGCGCCTCACCGGCCTGATCAAGAACGCAAACTCCACCTGTTTGATCGGCCAGCCGCTGCGGCGCGATCTTGAGCAAGCATTGCAACGCGAAGTGCGTCTGGCCAACGATGCCAACTGCTTCGCACTGTCGGAAGCGGTCGATGGCGCGGCGGCCGGCGCCGAAGTGGTGTTCGGCGTCATCCTCGGCACCGGTTGCGGCGGCGGCGTGGTGGCGCATGGGCGCGTACTGACCGGCGCCAACGCCATTGCCGGCGAATGGGGCCATAACCCGCTTGCCTGGTCACGCGACGATGAACGTCCCGGCCCGGCCTGCTACTGCGGCAAGCACGGTTGCCTGGAAACCTGGCTGTCCGGCCCCGGCCTGGCGCGCGACCATCTCGCTGGCAGCGGCCAGGAACTCAGCGCCACAGACATCGCCAGCCGTGCCGAAGCAGGCGACGCCGCCTGCCTGGCCAGCCTGGCGCGCTATGAGGACCGCCTCGCACGCGGCCTGGCCCAGGTCATCAATGTGCTCGACCCGGATGTCATCGTGCTCGGCGGCGGCCTCTCCAATCTCACCCGGCTGTACACGAACGTGCCGCGCATCTGGGGCCGATATGTCTTTTCCGACCATGTCGCCACCCGCCTGGTCGCCCCCCTGCACGGCGATTCGAGCGGCGTGCGCGGCGCCGCCTGGCTGTGGAACGACTTATTGAGCAAAGGGGAAGCTGATTTATTCGTCACCCCGGCGAAAGCCGGGGTCCAAGTGGTTGATTTCACGGGATTCCGGCCTTCGCCGGAATGACGGACAGTATTAATCAGCTTGCCCCGAGGCACTTCGATGACCCTGCCCTTCCTGCTGTTCAACGCCGGCCTGCTCGCTGCGCTGTGGTTCTTCTGGTCGCGCTGGCGCCGGGCCATGCGGACCGAATTCATCCGCGCCTATCGTTTTCCGCCCGGTCTGCTCGACAAGCTCGCAGCCAAGCGGCCGCAATTCGAGCAGAAAGACCGCGAACTGGTCGCACGCGCCCTGCGCCAGTTCTTTCTGGCTTACCTCGCCAGCGGCCGCCAGTTCGTCTCCATGCCGTCTCAGGCGGCCGACGATCTCTGGCACGAATTCATCCTCTACACCCGCCATTACCAGACCTTCTGCAAACAGGCTTTCGGCCGCTACCTGCACCACACGCCGGCCATCGTGCTGAGCCCGGACCGGCGCGGCAACGCCGGCCTGCGCCGGGTCTGGTGGCATACCTGCAAGGAAGAGAACATCGACCCGCGCCAGCCGACGCGACTGCCCTTGCTGTTTGCGCTCGACGCAAAACTCGGTATCGCCGACGGTTTCCACTACACGCCGGATTGCAGTTCACTACGCAACAACGGGAATGGCGGCACGCACTGCGGCAGTGACTTTTCCGACTCGTCGGTGGATGGATCCAGCGACGGCTTCGGCGATTCCGGCAGCGCCGATGGCAGCGGTTGCGGCGGCGGCTGTGGCGGCGATTGACCGACGGTGTCGTAGGAGCGCCTTCCAAGGCGCGATTTTCCGGACTTCGCGCCTTGGAAGGCGCTCCTACCCCCCAGCTCACCGCTTCAGCCGCTGCGCCGTAACGGCATCGCGTTACCGTTATCGTGCTGGGAAAGACCAAGATGTCGAAGGAGCGCCTTCCAAGGCGCGATCCTTCCGGCCATCGCGCCTTGGAAGGCGCTCCTACGCGTGTTGCCGCAACGGCATGCCTGGCCTGGACTTCGGCGCCGGCATCGCACTCGGAAAGACCAGGGGGGCGGCAGACGATGCCGGACGTTTCCGGCCCATGGCCACTTCGCTGACGAGCTTCACCTGTTGCGGCAGACAGCTCTTCAGCGCGTAACGGTCGAGCACGGTCTGCCGCGCGGCGCGGCGTAGCGCCGCCATCCGGTCCGGATGCGAGAGGACGCGGTCGACCTGGTCGGCGACGTCTTCCGGCGAGAAGAAATCCACCAGCAGACCGTTGCGGCCATGTTCGATGACCTCCTCCACCGGGGCGGTGCGTGAGCCGATCACCAGGCAGCCGGCGGACATCGCTTCCAGCAGCGACCAGGACAGCACGAACGGCACGCTGAGGTAGATATGTGCGGCCGACAACTGCAGCACTTGCAGGAAGCGGTCGTAGCCGACCTTGCCGAGGAAGTGGATGCGGTTCGGGTCGAGCGCCGGGCCGAGTTCGGCCAGCATGTTTTCGCGATAACAACCGCCGCCCGCCGGCTTGCCGCCGTAGCTGACGCCGTCGCCGCCGACCACCAGGATTTGCGCATGCGGGCGGCGCTGCTGGATCAGCGCGGCGGCGCGCATGAAGGTGGGGAAACCGCGATACGGTTCCAGATTGCGGGCGACGAAGGTGATGACTTCGTCGCCCGCTTTCAGCCGCAGGCCGTGCTTCAGGCTGCCGCTCGCTGCCGGGTTGGGTTTGACCCGGTCGCTATCGATGCCGTCGTGCAGCACCGTGATCTTGTCGCGGAAAGCGGCGGGATGCTGCTGCCATTGCCAGTGGGTCGGCGTGATGCCCCAGTCGGCCATTTCCAGGTTCAGCAAATGCAGGCCGTTGCGGGACTGGATGCGGCAGATATCGTCCAGCGTCGGCTGCTTGAGAAAATCGACATCGCTGCCGAACGGGCGGTAATACCACTCGAAATAACCCAGCAGCGGCGTCTTCGGCCAGACCTGTTTGAGATAGAGTGCTTCGCCCCAGCCGACGTGGGCGACGATGACATCCGGCCGAAAGCCGCTTTTCTTCGCCGCCATGGCGGCATTGGCCACGGCTTGAGCGTTGAGGATGCCTTCTTCGGTCAGGCGCAGATAGCGATGCGTGGCATCCGCCGGCTTGCGCGCCGGCGTGTATTCCAGCTTGCGCACATTGGGCAGATCGGGCTTGCCCGGCCGCGTCATGAACACCACTTCGTTGCCCGGCGCTGCCGCCATGTGGACGGCCAGATGCTTGAACTGGCCGGGACAGTTCTGATGCACGAACAGGATTTTCATGGCTGGCCTCACTGTTCCCGCATACCGCGCTGAACCTGATCCATGAACGGCTTGAACACATATTCCAGCGGCGTGCGCTGGCCGGTGACGATGTACACCTCGGCCGGCATGCCTGGATACAGGCTGAGTCCGGCCAAATTCTTCGGGTCGACCTCGATCTGCGCGGTGTAATAGGCGTCGCCGCGTTGCGGCTCGGTGAAGCGGTCGGCCGAGACCCGCGTGACCTTGCCCTGAAACACCGGCGTGGTGCGCATGTTGAGCGCGGAGAAGCGCACCTCGGCGGGCAGACCGGTGTGCACCACGTCGATATCGTCGGTGCGCACATGCGCCTCGACGATCAGCTTGTCGTTCTTCGGCACGAGTTCCAGGATCGTCGCGCCGTCCTTGATGACGCCGCCGATGGTGTGCACCTGCAGACCGATGACCTTGCCGGCCTGGGGCGCGACGATTTGCGTGCGCGCCATGATGTCGGCGGCGGCGGAGAGGCGTTCCACCGCGTCGTTCATCTGCGCGCGCACCGCCTGCAACTTGTCGTTGGCTTCTTTCTGCGCCTCCTGTTTGATCGCGATGATGCGCATCTCGGTCTCCGAGATGCGCTCTTTCGCCGCTGCGATATCGGCGCGCAGGCGGCCGATCTCGCCGTCGAGATTGGCGGCTTCGCGTTGCAGCGCGAAGTAGCGCGGCTTGGTGTACATGCCCTGTTCGAGCAGGGCTTCGGCCGCCTTGATCTCTTCACGGATGTAGCCGATCTTGGTCCCGGCCGCCGTCATCTGAGCAGTCAGGCCGATGATCGTTTCCTCGAACTGCTGGTTGCGCTGGCGCAGCAGGTTGATCTGGGCCTGCTGCGCATCGCGCCGGCTGTTGAACAAGGCTTCTTCGCCGGCCATCAGGTTGGCCACCTGCGGATCGCCGCGCCGCTTCAGCAAGTCCTGCGCAAACGCCAGACTGGCGCGGCCGTCGCGTTCCGCCTCCAGCCGGGCCATCTGGCTCGCCAGCGCATCGTGCTGTCCGCGCAGCAGGCCGAGCCGCGCCCGCGCGTTGGTGTCGTCGAGACGCAGCAGCACCTGGCCGGCCGCCACTTCCTGGTCCTCCCTGACCAGGATTTCGCTGACGATGCCGCCTTCTAGGTGCTGCAGCGTTTTGCGCTCGCTGGCCACTTTCACCACGCCGGGGGCGACGGCCGCGCTCATCAGCGGAGCGAACGCCGCCCAGACGCCGAGCACGCCGAAAGCCAGCAGGATGACCAGCAAGCCGAGGTTGACCAGGCGACGCCGGCTCAACTCGACTTTGGGGGCCAACTCGACCACGTTTTCGGGCCGGGTGTTGCGCGCCATGTTGGCCTGACTGCTCATGATTTGCCTCCCTGTGCCACCAGAACGGGCACTTGTTGTTGTCCCGGATTCGCCATCTTGCGCACGGCGGCGGAGGGCGAAACCTGCGCCATGACCTGACTGCGGTTGCCGAACATCTCGATGACGCCGCCACGCAGCATCATCATTTTGTCCGCCGCATGCAGGATGCTGGGCCGATGCGTGATGACGACGATGGTGGTGCCTTTCTGCTTGGCCGCATCGAGCGCTTTCAACAACGCTTCTTCGCTGACCGAATCCAGGTTGGAGTTCGGCTCGTCCAGCACCAGCAGGCGCGGATTGCCGTACAAGGCGCGCGCCAGTGCGAGGTGCTGGCGCTGGCCGGCGGACAGCAGCGCGCCGAAGTCGCCGATGTCGCTGTCGTAACCGTTCGGCAGTTGCAGGATCATCTCGTGCACGCCGACCATTCTGGCCGCCTCCAGCACGGCGTCCGGGTCGTTGTCCTCGGCCAGACGGGCGATGTTCTGGCGCACCGTGCCGGCGAACAATTGCACGTCCTGCGGCAGGTAGCCGACGTGCCGGCCCAGTTCGTCGGGATGCCAGGAGGCCAGATCGACGCCATCCAGGCGCGCGCTGCCGGCCTTCGGGGTGACGATGCCGATCAGTAATTTGGCCAGCGTGGTCTTGCCGGCGCCGCTGGGCCCGACGACGCCGAGAAACTCGCCCGGTTCGAGGCTGAAACCGATGCCCTTCAGGGTCAGCCGCTCGCCGCCCGGCGCGGCCACCACGACGCGCTCCAGTTGCAAACGGCCTTCCGGCGTCGGCAACGACATGCGGTTGCGGTAGGGCTGCAGGCGTTCTTCCGAGAGGACTTCCTTCAGCCTGGCGTAGGCGTTCTTGGCGCCCACCATGCTTTTCCAGGTATTGATGGCGGTCTCCACCGGCGCCAGCGCGCGGCCCATCAGGATAGCGGCGGCGATGATCGCGCCGGTCAGGATCTCGTTGTGCAGATACAGGTAGGCGCCCGTGCCGTACAGGCCGATCTGCAGCATCATGCGCACGAACTTGGCGAGGGAGCGGCTGATATTGGCGCGATCGGCCAGCCGCGATTGGGTCGCCAGAGCGTCATCGTTCTGGCTGTGCCAGTGCCGCAGCACCGCCGGCATCATGCCCATCGCCTCGATGGCATCGGCGTTGCGTACCAGTTCCTCAACCCGCTGCTGGCCGCGCTGGGTGAGCGCGGTGACCGTCTTGACCGGTGCGCGCGTCGCCAGTTCGTTGACCACGGCGATGCCGAACAGAAGCAGGCTGCCGCCCAGCGCGAGGGCGCCCAGGACGGGATGCATCAGATAGATGACGAGGACATAGAGCGGCACGAAAGGCGCATCGAACAGGGTGAAGATGCCCGGGCCGGTCAGAAAGCTGCGCAGTTCAGACACGTCGCGCATGCGCTGGGCATTGCGCTGCGGGCTGCCGGCGGCGTGGCGGACGACGACTTCGAGCACTTGCGGGGTGAGTTGGGTATCGAGCGAAATGCCGATGCGGATCAGCACCTGCGAGCGGATGTAATCCAACAAGGCCTGCACCAGCAGGGCCACGACGGCGGCCACGGTGAGCAGCGCCAGGGTTTCCTGGCTGCGGCTGGTGAGCACATTGGTAAACACCGCCAGCATGTAGATCGGCAGCGTCAGCACCAGCAGGTTGTAGAAGAAACTGAAGGCGCCCAGCATGGCAAATGAGCCGTGGTAGCGGGCAAGGATTTGCTTCAAAGCGTTGGCAGTGTCGGGCATGGTTGGACTCGGGTAGCCTGGCCGTAACAGTTGGAATTCCGAAAAGAGGAACACGGGTTTGCACCCGTGCCCCTCTCAGTCAGGAAATCGGTGCCTTGCGACACCGATCCTCAGACGCCGTTAATCGACCAGAACGTGCATCGAGCTCTGCAGTTCGGCCAGGCTGTTGACGCCGTTGACGCCGGCGGCAATGCCCAAGCCCTTCAGCACGATCACGTCCTCGCCATCGCCAGTCCAGCTACCGTCGGAATCCCAATCGAAGTAGATGCTGACGTCGGTGCCGTTATCGACCACATGCACGAACGGATCGAGTTCGGCAACGGTGTCAACGCCGGCGGTGTCGACGTGGAACTGCAGGGTGTCGATGTAGTTCAGCGGGAACGCGGGGTTGGCCGGTTCCATGCCGATCTCGTCTGCATCCATGACGTAGTCGGTGCTGCGGAAGCCCAAGCTATCCAGCCAGCTGCCGCCGTTGGCATGGACGTTGAAGACGAAGGTGTCGTTGCCGTCGTCGCCAAACATGGTGTCGTCCTGGTCGCCGCCCGAGATGGTGTCGTTCTCGTTGCCACCTTCCATCCAGTCGTTGCCCAGACCGCCTTCCATGGTGTCCTTGCCGTTATTGCCGAACATGACGTCATCATGCGCGCCGCCATCCATGAAGTCGGCCTCGTCGCCGCCGGACATGGTGTCTTCGCCATCGTCACCGAACATCACGTCCTGGCCGAGACCGCCACTCATGCTGTCCTCGCCGGAACCGCCGGTCATGGTGTCCATGCCGTTGGCACCGAGCATGGTGTCTTCGCCGTTGCCACCATTCATGACGTCGTTGCCGAGACCGCCATTCATGTTGTCGTTGCCTTCGTCGCCGTTCAGCAGGTCGTTACCGCTACCGCCGTTGAGCACATCGTCGTCGTCACCGCCGTTCAGGGTGTCCTTGCCGGAGGCGCCGATCAGCGTGTCGTCGCCGTCGCCGCCATTCAGCATGTCGTAGCCTTCACCGCCGTCCAGCTGGTCGTCACCGGAGTCGCCGTTGATTTCGTCGTCGCCGTTTTCGCCACTCAGGATGTCGTTGTTGGCGCCGCCAAAGATCAGGTCGTTGTCATCGCCACCCGACACGGTGTCGTTGCCGGAGCCGCCGAACAGCGTGTCGTCGCCGCCGTTGTCGGTCACCAGATCGTTGCCTTTGCCGCCGTCCTGCCAGTCGTCGCCGGAGCCGCCGAACATCGTGTCGGCATCGTCATTGCCGAACATGCTGTCATTGCCGCTGCCGCCGTCCATGTTGTCGCTACCAGCGTCGCCTTGCATGGTGTCGGCACCGGAGTTGCCGGTCATCGTGTCGTCGTCGTCGCCCCCTTCCATGACGTCGTTGCCTTCGTTACCCGCCATGGAATCGTTACCGGCATCGCCCAGCATGTTGTCGTTGCCAAGACCGCCCGACTGGGTATCGTCGCCTTCGCCACCGGACATGTCGTCGTTGCCGGCATCGCCCTTCATGTAGTCGTTGCCGTCATCGCCGAACATGTCGTCGGCAGCGTCGCCGCCGGACATGCTGTCGTCGCCGGCATCGCCGTTCATGAGATCCGCACCGGTACCGCCGGACATGGTGTCGTTGTCGTCGCCGCCCGACATGGTGTCGTTACCGGCATCGCCATTCAGCACATCGGCACCCGCATCGCCGAACACCATGTCGTCACCGAGACCGCCGCTCAGGGTGTCACTGCCGTCCCCCCCGTTCAGCTCGTCGTTGCCGTCACCGCCCTCGGCCACGTCGCTGCCTTCGTTGCCATTCAGGGTGTCGTCGCCCGTATTGCCCAACAGGGTATCGTTGCCGATGCCACCGTTCAGCTCGTCATTGCCGTCGAGACCATCCAGGCGATCGTCGCCGCCTTCGCCGAAGACTTGACTGTCTTGGCCGATACCGTCGTTCCAGACGTTGTTGCTAGGCGAAAAAACCAGGGTTTGATGGAAAGCCATATCTACCTCCAATTTGAATGAGTTGAGTTCAATCCACACCTTTTCCTCGTACCCATCAGCGCACTTCACCAAACAGCGCCAAGCAACGCCTCGGGCCGAACGCACCCTTACAAGAAGCGTGCCATGTCGGCAACTCATTGTTAATAAAAGGTATTTTCATTTATGACGGATTCGTTACCAGTACAAACTGCTCAATTTGCGAGACATGTTTTCCTGGGATGAAAAAATTCTTCTGTGGAATCAAATAGATAGATATCTGGCGAGTTGTATCGCCGATAGAACAGCAGCGCTGCCCCGACAGATTTCTCCTATCTCGACCGGTCGACGTCGGGGTTCAGTGGCAATGCCCCGTGACTTGCAGCGGTAGAGAAACCTTTACGGAAAAAGCAAGTTTCAACGACTGTTTTTCGTCTTCCGGTCGAACCTATTCTGGCCACCGGTTAACCGGTAATCGCTGTAGATCCCGGTATCCGAAGTGGCTGAAACCCGATAGACGACTGATTCCATTGGCCTTCTTTCGGTTTTCTGCCGAGGTTGGCCGGAACCTCAGAGACATGGCAGAACGGCTGTTGCCGGGGGTCGTGGAAATGAGCGGGGAGGCAATGTGCGTACGCAATTGGCGATTTTTCGAGTCAATGACTTCTACAAGGAGATGTATCGTGAACAAGAAACTCATGCGAAATATCCTGGCGACAACCGTATTGACGGCAGGCTTGGCCCCGCTCGCGCAAGCCAGTGTGCCCAGTGGAATCTTCATCACCGAGTTCATGGGAAAAGCCGGGGCCAGTGCAAATGGCTTTGTCGAGATAACCAACCTGACGGCAAGCTTCATCGACTTGTCCGAATTCGGTTATTACAAGACCGGAATGGATTCGAGCAACGGGCCGACTTTTCCCGGGACGAGTAATTTCGATGCCAGCAAGGTGGCTCAGATCATGTTCACCAACGTGGCTCCGGGCGAGTCGGTGATTCTGACCACAGCCTGCGATTCCGCGGCTTGCGAAGACGAACTGGGCGAAAAGGATTTCCACAAGATCTGGGGGCTTAACGCCGCCGTGAAGGTGCAGACGCTGGACCCCGACCGTTACTACGGTCTGGTGCCTTCATCCGAAGCTCAGCTCAGCCTCTACCGTCTGTCCGACGGCATGCTGATCGATCAGGTGAACTACAGCACCGCGCTCACGCAGAGCGGCGTCAGCGCCTCCGCCGGTCACGACGCGCTGGGACTGCCGTACGATGCGACGGGTTGGGTGAAATCGAGCGTCGGCGATACATTCGGCAGCAAGATGACGACCGCTGCCGGATACGCCGGGGCAATCGGCAACCCGGGCTTGTATGTCAGCCCGGCACCCGAGCCGGAAACCTACGCCATGATGCTCGCCGGCCTGAGCCTGGTGGCTCTGGCCAAGCGGCGTCGCAAGCAAATTGCGTAATCCCCGCAACATCCGGATTCGCTGAATTTCGCGAAGCCGGATGTCCACCGGTAGGAGGTCCGCTTGCGGGCCGAATCCCTCCCGGTGCAGTTCGGCCCGCAAGCGGGCCTCCTACCTTGACCGGCGGCGCGCCAGGACCAGCGCCAGACCGAGTGCCATCAGATAGAACTGGGCCGGTTCGGGGATCGCGCGCACGCTACCGAGACCAACCGAAGTCTGCAGATAGAGGGCGAAATCGCCTGGGTCGGATGAAGCAGAACTGACCTCCAGCCCATCCCGAAAAATAGTGTTGAAGCCGCCCAGAGCCACGGTGTACCGGCCGGCCGGCAAGGTAGCGCCGTCATCGCCATCGAAGCCGAAACTGAGCCGGCTCGTTGACTCGTAAGTCGCCAGGTTGTTGTTCTCCGCCACCAGGTGGCCGTTGGCATCGAACAAAGCGATTTCCGTGTCGATCGACGATCCGGTCGTGTGTATCGCAGCCCAATCCGCCCCGGTGATGTCGCGCGCGAAGTAGATCGAAAACAAGCGGACTTCGCCGGCGGCCAGCGAACCCCGCGCGACTTCCACCTCCTGCACGCCTGCCGGCAAATAATTGCCATCACGGGCAAGAAATGACGGCGCGGGGGAAACCACGCGCTGAGTCGACTGGATGTCGATCTGGAAATCGCCCTGATGCGGAAAGGCCGTATCGACATCGCCGTCGCGGAAGATCGTGTTGAAGCCGCCCAGCACCAGGGTGTAATTGCCGGCGCCGAGTCGGCTGCCGTCGCTGCCGCCAAAGCCGAAACGCAACAGGCTCGCGCTCGTATAGGGTGAGACATTGTTGTTGCTGGCAACCAGCCGGCCGGCACTATCGTACAGGCCGATTTCGGTATCGAAACTGGAGCCGGCGGTATCGATGGCGAAGTAGTCGGTGCCCTGGACATCGCCGAGGAGAGTAAACGGGAACAAACCGATAGCGCCTGCGCCGAGATGCCCGCCGGCCAGCGACAGTCGCTCGACCGACGAAGCCTTAAGCGTGCTTGCCGCATGGCCCGACTGGCCGGAAAGCTGGATCAGATAGTCGGCGCCGGCGGTCAACCCGGCTCTCGGCAAAATGCCCGGCGCGAAGCTGTCGTTGCCGTCGTCGTTCGCCGCCAGCTTGAGGTAGCTGGCGAAGTTGCCCGGATCGGCGGCCTGCCAGAGGGCAAGTTGCAGATTGGCGCCCGCGGCCTGGTCGACAAACACCGCCACCGTTTCGCTGCTGGCCTGGAAGCGGTACCAGAGGCTGTTGGTCGGGTCGCTGGCGTTCGAACACCAGCCGTCCTGCGCGCGACAACTCAGCCCGCTGCCGCGTCCCGGCGAGACTTCTCCAGATTGCACCGTGGCACCTGCATTATCGATGGCGACGGGCACGCCCAAAGCCAGTTCCTGGGCGCCAATCGCACTGTCATTCAACGCACCGTCATTCAGCGTAGCGCCGTGTCCGGCCATCGGCGCAGTCAGCAACCCCGCGGCCAGCAGCGTGTGCAATGCGCACAGACCTACATCCCGATCAGCCATGTGACGCCCGCCCGTTACCCGTTCGCGGCACGTCAGCGTTTATCGCCAGAACTGAGTTCCAGGCTTGCCAACTGCATCGGCCAGGACGGCAATGGCGAACTCGTTGCCACCTTGATTTGCATTCGGCGGTGCGTATTCCGGCGCGGGCCGGGAACCATGCCCGCTTCGGCGTCCAATTCGGGTTCGAGTGTTTCGGCATCCATCGCCACGGAATCAGCGGCGCCAGCCTTGACCGGATCCTTATGCGTATCGAACCCGAGCGTCTGCTCAAGCTTGTGCTTGTAAATCAATCGATACAGCGTTGCCCGGGTGATACCAAGCCGGCGTGCGGTTTCAGACATGTTTCTGCGGGTAAATGCAGTCATCGCCAGAATCGTGGCTTTTTCGGCATCGGCTCGGGCGGTTTCCAGATCGAAGATATTGCACGCCGCTAGATCGCGTTTCAGGCAAAGATCTTCCGGCGTAATGAGTTTTGCCTCCGACATGACCAATGCCTGACGAATCCGGTTGATCAGTTCGCGCACATTGCCCGGCCAATCGTGGTGGCGCATGGACATTAATGCATCCGAACTGAATCCAGTCACCTGCGTCGGCATCGTCATTCTGAATTTCCTGAAGAAATACAGCGCCAGATGCTCGATATCGTCCCGCCGTTCACGCAGGGGCGGCACATTGATCCGTATCACATTCAGCCGGTAATACAAATCTTCGCGAAAAGTCCCTTCCTTAATTGCATTTTCCAGATTCACATGGGTTGCCGCGATAACCCGGGCATCCACTTTCAATTCCTCATGCCCACCCAGACGTGAAATTGTTTTCTCCTGCAAAAAGCGCAAGAGATTGACCTGCAGCCCCAAACCCAGATCCCCGATTTCATCGAGAAACAATGAACCGCCCGCCGCGGATTCGATCCGCCCGATTCGGGTTGCACTCGCACCGGTAAAAGCGCCTTTTACATGGCCAAACAATTCCGATTGAATCAATGAGCCCGGTAAGGAAGCGCAATTTACCGCGACGAATGGTTTAGTCCGCAGGCCGGATTGGGCGTGAATGGAGGACGCCACCAATTCCTTGCCGGTGCCACTTTCGCCGCAGATCATGACCGGCGAATCGGACATGGCAGCCTTCTTGATCAACTTGCGCAGGTTCTCGATCGGCTTGCTCACCCCGACCAGACCGTCGTCCCAGACAAATGTGGATTTTTCGCTGGGATTGATCTGCAATTGGGCAACACCATAAGCATGCCCCAATGCGAATTTCAAACGTTCCAGATCGACCGGCAAGGTATGAAAATCGTAAAACCTGTTCGATATCAAATCTCTCAACCGCTCGTCGCCCAGGGCAACCCGATCAACCAGGGCCAACCACTGCACGCCGATGCATTTTCTGGAAACCGCTTCCCACCTGCCGATCAAAACCGGGTCATAGTTTTCGAACCAGACAATTCCAATTCTGCAGGGATTGACGATGCCATTCTCGGCGTCTGACTGCCGGCATTGCATGACGCGCCAACCGGACGATTCCAGGCGTTGCACAAGAATCTCCGACACATTCACCTGCGACATCAGCAGCACGCACCTGGGGACAGCCGCGTTTACCCGTTCTTTGTCGTCCATTTTTCCAATTCCATATATATTCCAGAACGAAACAATCTCGATCGAACCGACGATTCCGCAATGAAAAACATGCCGTATCAGAAAATATTCAAAGCCTGCATACAACCCTGTAGCTTCGACCTGTCCGTTATCAAAACGGATTAATTTATGCCGTTTTACCCACCATTAAACAGCGACAATTAATCCAGTCTTGCTCAGGCGAATTGCCGCGACTGGGCTATCTAAATAGTGTTATTCACCCAACCGTATTGCAGGTTAAACACCTGGGGCGCGCACAGGCAGTCGTTGAAGCTTGCTTTTGATGTAACGAATTCGCTACCGGCAGAATACCGGTGCAATAAAGGCAGCTAGCCGCAAGTCACCGCATCGCCCAGGCGGATCGAACCGCCGACCAGGATGCGCGCGGTCATGCCGCCGTGGCCGCGCATGGCGTTGTAGCCGCCCTCGCCGAGCAGTTCTTCCATGCGCGAGCAAGGCGCGCAGGAACCGGTGATTTCAAGGATGACCTGTTCGCCGATGTGCACGCGTAGCGGCACATCCTTGAACAGCGCGCGGGCGGCGAGCAGATTGAGGCCGGAAACCACCAGATTGCGCCGCAGCAGCGCCGGATCGAGTAGCGGCAAACCGGCCAGGGCGGCGATGGCCGGGAGGTGTTCGGCCTGGATCAGACTGATCTGGCGTTTGCCGCCTTCGGCCCGCACCGGCAGGCGAATTGCCGTGTGATCGCCTTCCAGCCCGCGCCCGGCCAGCGCCAGAACGCTGGCAACCGAGCGAACAGGCGCACGCCGTTGCGGACGCAGGAAGATCGCATCAATGCGGCCCGGACGTGGAAACCGGCTGGCGAGCTGGCGCAGCGAGGTTGCCGGGAGCGCGGCGGCGGGCATCGGCTTCAGCCCAGCAGGATCAGACCCCAGACGACCAGCACGTCGATCAAGGCGATCAACACGGCGGCGCTGCCGATGTCCTTGGCGCGCTTGGCCAGCTGATGGTTTTCCAGGGAAATGCGGTCGACCGTGGCTTCAATGGCGGAATTGATCAACTCCACGATCAGCACCAGCAGCACGCTGGCGATCATCAGGGCGCGTTCCAGCGGCGCGTCGGCCAGAAAAAACGCGAGCGGAATGAGCAGCATCGCCAACAAGCTTTCCTGACGGAATGCATCCTCATGTTTCCAGGCCGCGCGGAAGCCTTCCATGGAATAAAAGAACGCATTCCAGACCCGCTTGAGACCGGTTTTGCCTTTATGCGGACTTTCCACACTCAAGCTTTCCCGGACCTCGCTCACGCCGCTTTCCAGACCAGATCGAGTTCGCGTGCAGCCTTGACGTCGTCGAGCCGGCGTGACGGCAATTTATGCGGCGCCGATTTGACCAGGTCGGGCTGGCCTTCCGCTTCGCGTTTGACGGCGACCATCGCCTGCACGAAGGTATCCAGCGTTTCCTTGCTCTCGGTCTCGGTCGGCTCGATCAGCAGGCATTCCGGCACCAGCATCGGGAAATAGGTGGTCGGCGCGTGAAAGCCGTAATCGAGCAGGCGCTTGGCGAAATCCATCGCGGAAACGCCGGTCTCGTCCTTCAGCTTCTTCAGCGTGACGATGAACTCGTGGCTGGCGCGGCGTTCCGGGAAAGCCAGCTCGAAGCCGGCCTTGCCCAGTTCCGCCGCCAGATAGTTGGCGTTCAGCGCGGCGAATTCGGCGACGCGCTGCATGCCCAGCCCACCCAGCATGCGGGCGTAAACCCAGGCGCGCAGCAGCACGCCCATGTTGCCGCCGAAGGCGCTCATGCGGCCGATGCTTTGCGGCACGTCTGCTTCCTCCGCCCAGCGATAAAACTCGCGCTCCGACACCACATAGGGAATCGGCAGGAACGGCTGCAACCGCTCCGATACGCCGACCGGGCCGGCGCCGGGACCGCCGCCGCCATGCGGCGTCGAGAAGGTCTTGTGCAGGTTCATGTGGATCACGTCGAAACCCATGTCGCCGGGGCGCACGCGGCCGAGGATGGCGTTCAGGTTGGCGCCGTCGTAATAGCTGAGACCACCGGCCGCATGCACGATCTTCTGGATTTCGACGATGGTTTTTTCGAACACGCCCAGCGTCGACGGGTTGGTCAGCATCAGGCCGGCAGTCTGCGGTCCGACTGCGGCTTTCAATGCGGCCAGATCGACATTGCCCTGACGGTCGGTGGGAATCTCCTTGACGACGTAACCGCACATCGTCGCGGTAGCCGGGTTGGTGCCGTGCGCGGCATCCGGCACGATGATTTCGCGCCGCGCCGTGTCGCCGCGCGCGTCGTGATAGGCGCGGATCATCGCCACGCCGGCGAATTCGCCATGCGCGCCGGCCATCGGCGCCAGGCTGACCGCCGCCATGCCGGTGACTTCCTTCAGCATTTCCTGCAATTCGTACATGCTGGTCAGAAAACCCTGCCCGGTTTCGACATCGGCCAGCGGGTGCCGGCTGAGGAACTGCGGCAGCATGGCCAGCGAATTGCAGGCGCGCGGGTTGTATTTCATCGTGCAAGAGCCGAGCGGATAGAACTGCGTGTCGATGCTGAAATTCTTCTGGCTCAGCCCGGTGTAGTGGCGCACGACATCGAGCTCGGAAGTTTCCGGCAACAGCGGCGGCGTCTGCCGCAGCATGTCAGCCGGCAGATCGTCGGCAGCGGGTGCGTGGTAGGGCGCCTGGGCATGAGCGCGGCGACCGGGATGGGCGTGTTCGAAGATGAGCATGTGATAGCAGCATGTAGGGTGCGCCATGCGCACCATTTAACGTGGAGCGGTGCGCATGGCGCACCCTACGGATAATTACAGCGGTTCGCCCTTGGCAGCGGCCAGCGCGGCTTCGTAGTTGGGTTCCTGCTTGATCTCGGGGACCAGTTCGGACCAGACCACCTTGTCGTTCTCGTTCAACACGACGACGGCGCGGGCGGTCAGACCGGACAGCGGCGGGTCCATGATCATGACGCCGTAGTCCTTGTTGAAATCGCGGCCGCGCATGGTGGACAGCGTGACGACGTTTTTCAGGCCTTCGACGGTGCAGAAGCGGTTTTGCGCGAACGGCAGATCGGCCGAAATCACCAGCACGATGGTGTTCGGAATGCTGGCCGCGAGTTCGTTGAACTTGCGCGTGGAAACCTGGCAGGTCGGCGTGTCCAGGCTGGGCACGATGTTGAGGATCTTGCGTTTGCCCCAGAACGAAGACAGCGAGACGTCCTTCAGGTCTTTGTCGACCAGCATGAAGGAATGTGCGGAATCGCCAACGCGCGGGAAATTGCCGCCGACGGAGATGGGTTCGCCGCCTAAGGTTACGGTTGCCATGATGTTGTCTCCTTTGGGTTGTGGGGGGTCAACTAAGTGAACTACGTGAACTACTTGTAAGCGCAGGGCGGCACACCGGGCTCGCGCCCGCCGCGTCGGCTGAGGATACGTTGCAATTGTTGCCGATACTGTTCCAGGTCGTCGTCGGTTTTGGTTTCCGTCGCGCAAACCAGGATGCAATCGGCCAATTCAGGATAGTCGCCACCGAGCGCATAGCCACCGAGGATGCCCTGGGCGCGCAATGCACGCAGCACCTCCGCCACCGGCGTGCTGACCCGGATCACCGTTTCGTGGAAGAAGGGCGAGTCGAACACGCGCTCGACGCCGGGCACGGACAGCAGCTTGTCGAGCAGCGCCCGCGTCTTCGCATGCGATTCCAGCGCCACGCTCTTCAGCCCTTCCGGTCCCAGCAAGGCCATGTGAATGGTGGCGGCGGTGACCAGCAAGCCCTGGTTGGTGCAGATGTTGGACGTCGCCTTGGAGCGGCGGATGTGCTGCTCGCGCGCCTGCAGGGTCAGCGTAAAGCCGGGCTGGCCGTCGAGATCGACGGTACGGCCGACGATGCGGCCCGGCATCTGGCGCACCAGCGACTGGCGCGTGGTCATGAAGCCGAAATAGGGACCGCCAGAAGACATCGGCACGCCGAGCGGCTGACCGTCGCCGACGGCGATGTCGGCGCCCTTGTTACCCCATAAACCTGGCGGCTTCAGCAGAGCCAGCGCGAGCGGATTCACCACGGCGATGGCCAGCATGTTGTGCGCGTGCGCCCAGTCGGTCAGCGCATCGACCGGCTCCAGCACACCGAAGAAATTGGGCTGCGGAATGACCAGCGCGGCGGCGGGCTCGCCGGCAAAGGCATTCAGGCTGTCGACGATGGTGTGGCCGCAGTCGGTACACCAGGGCACCGTCACCAGTTCGATGTTCTGGTTCTTCACCGTCGTGCGCGCCACCGCCAGATAGCGCGGATGCACCGTCGCCGGCACCAGCACGCGGCGGCAGCCGGCCTTGTTGGCGCGTACCGCCATCAGCACCGCCTCGGCCAGCGCGGAAGCGCCGTCGTAGAGCGAGGCGTTGGACACCTCCAGCCCGGTCAGGCTGGCCATCATGGTCTGGTATTCGTAGAGCAGTTGCAGCGTGCCCTGGCTGGCTTCGGCCTGGTACGGCGTGTAGGCGGAATAGAACTCGCCGCGCGTGACGATCGGCCACACCGCCGCCGGGATATGGTGCTCGTAAGCACCGGCGCCGATGAAGTTGCTGTAGAAGCCGTCCTGCGCGGCGCGCTCATACATCAGCCGGGTAACCTGCATTTCCGAAAGTCCTTCGGGTATGCCGGGCAGGCCGCCGCAATTCAGTTCGGCGGGAATTTCATCGAACAGCGCGTCGGTGGAGGGCGCGCCGATGCTCGCCAGCATGGCGTGGATATCGCTTTCGGTATGCGGAATGAAGGGCATGGCAGGGCGGCTTAATGCGCTTCCGATTCGACGTGCGCCGCGTAGGCGGCGGCATCCAGCAAGCCGTCGAGGTCGGCGGCATTGGCCGGCTTCAGCGTGAACATCCAGGCGGCATAGGGATCCTGATTGATGCTCTCCGGGCTGGCTTCGACATCGGCGTTGGCGGCCAGCACTTCGCCGGCGATGGGGGCATAGACGTCGGACGCGGCTTTCACCGATTCGACCACGGCGCATTCCTCGCCGGCGGCCAACTGGCGGCCGACCACCGGGTTTTCCACGAACACCATGTCGCCGAGCAGATCCTGGGCGTGGTGGGTAATGCCGACGGCAACGCTGCCGTCGCCGTCGAGGCGGACCCATTCATGGGACTTGGTGTATTTCAGTTCGCTGGGGATGTTGGACATTTGGAACTCCTGTCGATGATGTACGGATTGTATTGGGGTATCAGACCAGCGGCTTGCCGTTGCGGACGAACGGGTATTTCACCACCGCCGCCCTCACACGTTTGTCGCGGATTTCCACTTCGACGGTATCGCCGAGGTAGACGCCGACCGGCACGCGGGCGAACGCAATCGAGCCGTTCAGGGTCGGCGAGAAGGAACCGCTGGTGATTTCGCCTTCGCCGTGTTCGGTGAAAACCGACTGGTGATTGCGCAGCACGCCGCGGTCGAGCAACTTGAGGCCGACCAGCTGGCGGGTGCGCGGCAAGTGCAGCAGCGATGAGCGGCCGATGAAATCGCGTTCCGATTTCAGGTCCACGGTCCAGGCCAGTCCGGATTCAAGCGGCGTCGTCGCTTCGGTCATGTCCTGGCCATACAGGTTCATGCCGGCTTCCAGCCGCAGCGTGTCGCGCGCGCCGAGGCCGCAGGGCTTCACGCCGGCTTCCAGCAAGGCTTGCCAGAAGAACGGCGCTGCCTTCGCCGGCAGCATGATTTCAAAGCCATCCTCGCCGGTGTAGCCGGTGCGGGCGACGAACATCTCACCAACCACCACGGCGTTGAACGGCTTCATCGGCGCCGCCAGTTCCTGCATGCCGGGCATGGCTTGCCAGAGTTTCACGGCCGCGTTCGGGCCTTGCACGGCGATCATGGCGAGGTCGCGGCGCGGCGTCAGGGTCAGTTGCGGCGCGTATTTGGCCAGTTGCACTTCCATCCAGGCGATGTCCTTGTCGGCGCAACCGGCGTTGACCACGATGCGGAACCAGGATTCGTTGAGGAAGTAGATGATCAGGTCGTCCACCACGCCGCCGCCTTCGTGCAGCATGCAGCTATACAGCGCCTTGCCGGTGGTCTGCAGCTTGTCGACGTTGTTGGCGACCAGTTTCTTCAGGAATTCGCGCGCGCCCTCACCCTTCAGATCGACCGGCAGCATGTGCGACACATCGAACATGCCGGCGTCGCGCCGCACGATGTGGTGCTCCTCGATTTGCGAACCGTAATGGATCGGCATTTCCCAGCCGGAGAAATCGACCAGCTTGGCGTTGGCTTCGCGGTGCTTCCAGTTGAGCGGGGTCTGTTTCAGGTCAGCCATGTTGTATCTCCTCGGCGTAATAGGAACTGCGCACCAGCGGCCCCGCCTTGACCCAGGCGAAACCCATCTCGCGCGCGGCGATTTCGTATGCGGTGAATTCTTCCGGCGGCACATAACGCGCGACCGGCAGATTGTCCAGGGTCGGGCGCAGATACTGGCCGAGCGACAGACGTTGCACGCCGACGCTACGCAGATCGCGCAGCACGTCCAGCACTTCCGCCTGCGTTTCGCCGAGGCCGAGCATCAGCGACGACTTGGCTTCGATGTGCGGCAGCGTGTTGGACAACCCGGCGGCAATCTCCAACAAGCGCAACGAGCGTTCGTACTTGGCGCCCTTGCGCGCTTCTTTGTACAGGCGCGGCACGGTTTCCATGTTGTGGCCCCAGATCAGATCGCGCCGGGTTCCTTCCGGCAGCGCGTGCAGCGTGTCGGTAAACAGACTGGCGGCGGCTTCCTGTACCTGGCGGAAATCGGGGGTCAGGAATTCCACGCCGATATCGCCGCGCCGCTGGCGCAGTTCGCGCAACGTCTCGGCAAAGCAACCGGCGCCGCCATCGGCCAGATCGTCGCGATTGACCGAAGTCAGCACGACGAAATTCAGGCCCAGTCCGATGCAGGATTCGGCGACGCGACGCGGTTCGTCGGCGTCAAGCCAGGTCGGCCGCCCGGTTTTAACGGAGCAGAAGGCGCAGGCACGCGTACAGGTATCGCCCAGCAGCATGAAGGTCGCGGTGCCGCGGCTCCAGCATTCGCCGCGGTTCGGGCAGCGCGCCTCTTCGCACACGGTATGCAGGTCGCGGCCGTGCACGGCGCGGGCGGTATTAGGAAACTGCGCCTCGCGGCCCAGGTTCTGACGAATCCAGATCGGCATGCGAGCGGCATTGCGGGACTTGGTGGACAGATCAGCGTGCAAACCGGGCTCCAGAAATAAAAAGGGCGAACGCGAGTTGCCCCAAACGTTCACCCCTCTGTCCGGTTACCTGAGAGATTTGCCCCATCGGTGGCCACGGCAATAAATGCGCGGCGCTCTCCAGAGTTGCCCAATTCTCGCGGTCCTTGATGCCTGAGCGGTTACGGGTGGCGTTGCGCCTTCGGCGGCCGGTCATCGACCGGCACTCTCCCGCGAGAACGATAGCGGGCCGGACTATACCGGGCGCGCTGGGCTGGGACAATCTCCGCGCGACAAACGTTAGGGATAAGCCAGGCTGAGCGCATAACCCGAGGCGACCAGATTGCCGATATCGAGATCGAGTCGAATCTCGCGCTCGGCGTGGTCCGGCATGCCGGCGGCGAGTTTGACGCCGGGCGGCAGATAGGTTTGCGGGCGGAATACCTGCTGCGCCACCGGCGCTTCCCGCATATCGCTCAAGGTCAGCATGATCTGCGGCCAGGCCTGGGTTTGTCCGCTGCGATTGACCAGCAGGAAAGTCAGGCGCACGCGTGATTTCTGTTCCGGATCGTGTTCCAGCGAGGAGGAAGCGATTGCGTCCTGCGTCAGTTGGCGCGGCAACGCCACGCTGCAGTGCAACGGCCGACACAGCCTTTCCAGCGCGGGCCGCGTGGCGGGCGCGGCGGCGGCCAGTTCGGCGCGCAAAAAATACGCGGCTTGCAGCAGCAACAAGCCGAGCAACAGGCTGGCCAGGCCGGCGTAGAACCAGGTTTTCCAGGTGCGCAGCGGCTTCGTTGCCGGCGAGCGCAACGGTTGCAGCAGGATGTCCGCGGCTTTGTCCGCACTGACGACTGCCGGCGCAGTGAGCGTTACCGTGTCATCGGCAACCGAGGTGTCGCCCAGAGCCAGCGCGAGCGCTTCGGCATGCTCGGGCAGGGCGGCTTGCGCGTAGGCGTCGGCGAGCATCGCTGCAGGCGTCCGCTCGACCGGTTCCGGGCCCGCCGCGTCAACCTGAACGAACTCGAACTTGTCAGTCGTTGCCGCGATGTCGACGCTGGCCGGCGCGTCGTCGGCAGGCGGCTCTTCCAGTTCCGGAAGCAGCGTGTCGTAGGCGTTGAATACCGCATTGCAATGCCCGCAGCGCACCAGGCCACGGCGGGCGCCCAGATGTTCCTGGCTGACCCGGAAGGTGGTGCGACACTCGGGACAGGTGGTTTGCATGCCGCGTTGCTAACGCTTGGTGCCCGATAGACAGACCCAGCCGTCTTCCGTCGCCCACAGGCGCATGTCGAAGAACTGGCTGTAGATGGCGAGCACCTCGTCGGCCTGTTCGGCCAGGATGCCGGACAGCGCGATGCGTCCGCCGGACTTGACCCGCCCGGCCAGCAGCGGCATCAGCGCTTTCAGCGGGTTGGTAAGGATGTTGGCGACCAGCACGTCGTACTCGCCGGCGGGCAAGGCATCCGGCAGGAAAAAGGCGGCCTCGGTGCGGTTGTTTTCGGCATTGTTGCGCGAGGCGGTAATGGCCTGCGCATCGACATCGGTGCCGACGACGTACCCCGCGCCCAACTTCTTCGCGGCAATCGCCAGAATGCCGGAACCACAGCCGTAATCGAGCACGCTTTCCGCCGGCTGCAGATTCTGCTCCAGCCATTTCAGGCACAAGCGCGTCGTGGGATGGCTGCCGGTGCCGAAGGCGAGGCCGGGATCGAGCACCAGCACGATGGCATCCGGATCGGGCGCGTCATGCCAGGACGGCACGATCCAGAGGCGGTCGGAAATCGGGATCGGCTCGAACTGGGCCTGGGTCAGACGCACCCAGTCCTGCTCGGGCACGACTTCGATTTCGCGTTCGACCTCGGCTGGAAGATTCAGCCGCGTCACCAGCGCGTCGACATCCGCATCGGCTTCCAGCAACGCGACCACCCAATTGCGCTGCCAGGCTTTCGGATCGTCCAGGCCGGGTTCGCCGAACTGGGCGAGTTCGGCGTCGGTGCCGGCATCGCGGTCCTCGATCGAGACCGACAGCGCGCCGGCATCCATCAAGGCGTCGGCCAGCGTTTCCGCCGTTTCGCCGTCGGCGGCCAGTTTCAGGGATATCCAGGACATGACCGCCGAACTCCGCTCAGTGTTTGCTTAGTGCTTGTTCAGACCGAGCTTGTTTTCCAGGTAGTGAATGCTGAAACCCCCTTCCAGCACGACCTGGTCGACCAGCAATTCCTGATGCAACGGAATATTGGTCTTGATGCCGGCCACGACCATCTCGGACAGCGCGATGCGCATGCGGGCGATGGCCTGCTCGCGCGTGGCGCCGTAGGTGATCAGCTTGCCGATCATCGAGTCGTAGTGCGGCGGCACGTAGTAGTTCTGGTAAACGTGCGAATCGACGCGCACGCCGGGGCCACCGGGCGCGTGATACAGCGTGATACGACCGGGCGACGGCACGAAGGTGTGCGGATCTTCCGCGTTGATGCGGCACTCCAGGGCATGGCCCTTGAAATGCACTTCCTTCTGCGTGTTGGCCAGCGGCAACCCTGCCGCAATGCGGATGCTTTCCTGCACGATGTCGACGCCGGTGATGAATTCGGTGACCGGATGTTCGACCTGCACGCGCGTGTTCATTTCGATGAAGAAGAATTCGCCGTTCTCGTACAGAAACTCGAACGTGCCGGCGCCGCGATAGCCGATCTTGCGACAAGCCTCGGCGCAACGTTCGCCGATCTTGTTGCGCAGTTTGGTGTCGAGGCCGGGCGCCGGCGCTTCTTCCATCACCTTCTGGTGGCGACGCTGCAAGGAACAATCGCGCTCGCCCAGATGGATGGCGTTGCCGTGCGTGTCGGACAACACCTGAATCTCGATGTGGCGCGGGTTGCCGAGGAATTTCTCCATGTACACGACCGGATTGTTGAAGGCGGTGCCGGCTTCGTTCTGCGTCATCAGCACAGCCTGGATCAGCGCCGCCTCGGTATGCACCACGCGCATGCCGCGACCGCCGCCGCCACCGGCGGCCTTGATGATGATCGGATAGCCGATGTCCTTGGCCTGGCGTATCCACTCATCCTGATCTTCGCCGAGCGCGCCTTCCGAGCCCGGCACACAAGGCACGCCGGACGCCTTCATGGCGTCCTTGGCGGAGACCTTGTCGCCCATCAGGCGGATGGTTTCAGGACGCGGGCCGATGAACACGAAACCGGAGTTTTCCACCCGTTCGGCGAAATCGGCGTTTTCGGACAGGAAACCGTAGCCCGGGTGGATCGCTTCCGCATCGGTGACTTCGGCGGCGGCGATGATCGAGGGTACGTGCAGATAACTTTTTGCCGAAGGCGGCGGCCCGATACAGACCGACTCGTCGGCCAGACGCACGTATTTGGCTTCGGCATCGGCTTCGGAATGCACCGCCACCGTCTTGATGCCCATCTCGCGGCAGGCGCGTTGAATTCGCAGGGCAATTTCGCCCCGGTTCGCTATGAGGACTTTTTCAAACATGACTTAACCCCATGTGAAGAAGG
>JASJPK010000094.1:0-15704 GCA_031426735.1 Hydrogenophilaceae bacterium
CGACCGACTCGGCCCGCATCTCTTCCTCGAACAGGGAATACATCACCAGTGCCGAAGCGCCTGCATCTTCCAGCGCGCGTGCATTGCCGACGCTGCGGGAAAGAGGCGATGCGGAAGGCACCAGCGGATTTTTGAGTTTTAGCCCCAGGTACTCGGTACTGAGATCGACAGTCCAGGCTGGATTCGCACGATGATTAGACATATTTGCTCGCATACAGCCGTGATGACGCCCAATTCGCATGGGGTTCGGCCAATTTCAGGTGCATCGGGCGGATTACAGGTGCAACACGGCCATGCGTTTCAGATTCCGACAGGTTGCTGCCAGGTCTCAGGCCGCGAGCAAACACTTGGCCAGATCGCTGCAGAGAAAGCGCGCCCGCGACACCAGGAAGGATTGAAACGCCGACGACGGCAGCGGGCGGCTGAACAGATAGCCTTGCACCTGGTCGCATCCGTGTTCGCGCAGGAATTCGAGTTGCGCCTGCAACTCGACGCCTTCCGCGGTGACCCGCAAACCGAGGTTATGAGACAGTGAAATCAGGGCCAGGGTGATTTCGCGGTCGTTGTCGTCGTCCAGCAGATCGCTCACGAAGCTGCGGTCGATCTTCAGCTTGTCGATCGGGAAGGTCTTCAGATAGCCCAGCGACGAATAGCCGACGCCGAAATCGTCGATGGCGATGCTGAGTCCCATCCCCTTCAATTCGCGCAGGATCTCCGCCGCGATTTCCGGGCGTTCCATCAGGGCGCTCTCGGTCACTTCCAGTTCCAGCAAATGCGGTGCAATACCGGTCTCGCGCAGGATGCTGCGGATGCGCGCGGCGAGGCCCGGCTGGCGCAACTGGCGCGGCGAGATATTGATCGACATCCGTGGGGGTTCGAGGCCGCGCGCCGCCCAGGCGGCGAGGTCGTGGCAGGCCTGGCGGATCACCCAGTCGCCGATCGGCACGATCGCGCCGGTCTCCTCGGCGATGCGTATGAAGGTGTCGGGCGCGATCAGGCCGCGCCCGGGCGCCTGCCAGCGGATCAGCGCCTCGACCCCGGTCATGGCGCCGCTGTCGAGGTCGATGATGGGCTGGTAGTGCAGCTGGAATTCGTCGTTTTCCAGCGCTTCGTACAAGGTGGTTTCCAGCGCCAGTTGTTCGCGTGCCTGCGCGTTCATGAATGCGGCGTAGTACTGGTGGTTGCCGCGCCCTCTGGCCTTGGCCTGGTACATGGCGGTGTCGGCGTTCTGCAGCAGGCTGGCGGCGTTGTCGCCGTCTGCCGGATAGAGCGCGATGCCGATGCTGGCGTCGGCATGCAGCGACTGGCTGCCGACCTGAATCGGGCGCGCCAGGCCGGCATGGACTTTGGCCGCGACACTGGCGGCGGCGGCTGTGTCTTCCAGGTTTTCCAGCAGCACCACGAATTCGTCGCCGCCCAGACGCGCGACGGTGTCCATGTCGCGCACGCTGGCACGCAAACGATTCGCCACCTCGATGAGGAGCTGGTCGCCGACCGCATGGCCGAGGGAATCGTTGATGTTCTTGAAGTTGTCCAGGTCGAGGTACAGCACCGCCACGGCCTGCGACCGCCGCTGCGCCTTGGCCAGGGCGTGTTCGAGGCGGTCGTGCAGCAACAAACGGTTGGGCAGGCCGGTGAGCACGTCGTGGTAGGCCAGGGTGCGGATGCGTTCCTCCGCCTCCTTGTGCGCCGAGAGATCGGTGAAGCTGGCGACATAACCGTCCGGTTCGTTGTCTTCGCCATGCGGGTGCACGGCCCGAATATGCGCCCACTTGGGATAGAACGAGCCGTCCTTGCGGCGGTCCCAAATCTCCCCCACCCATTCGCCCTTCTCGCGCAGAGCCCCCCACATGGCTTGGTAGAAGGCGGCGTCGTGGCGGCCGGATTTGAGCAGACTCGGCAACTGGCCGACGGCTTCCGCCTCGCTGTAGCCGGTGAGACGAGAAAAACCGGGGTTCACCGCAACGATGCGATTGCGCCGATCGGTGATCATGATCGCCATCGGATTGCTTTCGAACATCGCGGCAAACAAACGCTGGCAATGCATGGCGCGAGCGGCACCGTCGCCTTCGACCGATGCCGCCAGCGTTGCCATGAGTGAATTGCCTGCGGTCATGCTCAGCATGCCTGTCCTCGACTCCGACGCGACCGCGACCGGCAGCATGCTCGGCTCATTTGAACGCATGGCAGTCCTCCCATCCGCGGGCCAGGAGTTGAAACGACTGGTGCATACGCGACAGCCGCAACAGTTCGCCGACTGCCGGGTCCTGGTAGACGATGACGGCGCGGTCGTCGTTCACCTGATATTCGTGTTTGATATGCAGCATCGCGCCGATGCCCGCCGTCGACAGCTGCCGTGTCCGGGTCAGATCGAACAGCAGTTTCTCCGGCGGAAAAGTCCTGTCGTCGCGGCAATGGCGCAGACACTCCGCCGCCACCTCAAGATCGAATACCTCGCCGATGCGGATACACCAACCCCGATCCGTCGTCTCTGCCAATTGCGTTGCGTGCATGACTCATTCCTCCGAGATGTGCCATTCAGCCGAGAAATACAGGTTGCCGGCGTTGTATGTAAGGTTATCTACCCAAGCCCCCGGAAGAAATTGATGACATCTTTAACGCAATTGAAGAAAGCTTTATGAACGCATTGACTTAACCAAAACGCCGGTACCGGATGTAGGTACGAATTTATTCGCACAAACAAAACCCCTGAGCCGGCGAGGGCTGCGGCGTCAGGCCTGCGCGCATTGGCATTGCGCCCGGTGCAGGAAACAGACCCGGTCGCGACCGCCGTTCTTGGCTGCATAGAGCGCCTGATCCGCCGCCCGGACCATCGCGTCGGCATCCGTCATGTCCGCTTCCCGGCAGGCCACGCCGATGCTGACCGAAACCTGGATCGCCAGGTCGCCGATGCCGATCTCCAGATCCTTGACCATGCTGCGCAGACGTTCCGCCGCGACCAGCGCCGTCGCGATATCCGCGTTGTGGCAGACCAGCAGGAATTCCTCGCCGCCGATGCGGCTGACGCTCTCGTCCTTGCGTGCCGCCGCCTGGATGCGATGCGCCACCGCCTGCAACACCTGATCGCCGACAGCGTGGCCGTAGCGGTCGTTGATCGCCTTGAAGCGATCGACATCGATCATCAGCACCGCCATGGACTGCGCGCTACGGGTGGACGCCCCCCAGGCCTTGTCCAGCGCCTCCATGCCGGCGCGCCGGTTGGGCAAACCGGTCAGCAGATCGGTCATCGCCATGTGTTCGAGGCGGCGGTTGCCGATGGCCAACTCCGCCGCAAACCGTTCGAGTTGCATGCGGTCGCGCTCCCAGGCATCAAGCAGATCGACGTAGTGCAGCGCCGCCCGCATGCGGGCATTGAGGGCGCGCACGTTCATCGGCTTGGCCACGTAATCGTCCACCCCGGCCTCGAACGCCTCGACGATCCGCTCTTCGGTTTCCATCCCGGTCAGCATGATCACGTACATCGACTTGCCCCATTCCGTCGCGCGCAGGGCCTGGCAGAACGCAAGTCCGTCCATGACCGGCATGAGCCAGTCGGTAATGACGATCTGGGGCATGACTTCCAGCGCGAGGGCCAGCGCCGCCTCGCCATTTTCAGCGGTGTAAACCGTGCAACCGATGGCATGGCGCAACACCGCTTCCGTCTTCATGCGGGAGGTGACTTCGTCCTCCACCAGCAACACCCGCTTCGGGGGCGCACTCGCAGTCTGGCTCCGCGCCGGAGACGGCGCCGGAATCGGCGCGGTGGCCATCGCGTTGAACGCGGGCGGTGGCGTCGCCGGCACATTCAGCAGGGCGCCCCACTCGCGCCATTGCGCGGCCACCCGGTCGAACGCAGCCGCCAATGCCGCCGCGTCGAGACCCAGGTTGCCGCCCAGGCAGATCAACTCGACCCGACGATGCTCACGCTCCGCTGCCGGCGCCAGTGCAAGTTCGGCCATGAGCCTGGCTTGGCTGAACAGATGCACGAGCCGCCAGGCGCGAGAGCCGGCGATGAATCCAGCCGTCTCCGGCACCTCGTGGCAACAGGCGGTATCCACGAGACCCTTCGGCATGCCGCAATCGGCCAGGATGACGGCGGTCAATTCGCAGTGATCCATGCCCAGCTGCTGGCGTTCCCGCACCAGCAGCGGCTCGGCGCCGGCAGGTTCGGCCAGGATCGCCGCGTAGTCGTCGGGATACATCGTGGCCAGCGCCAGTTGGCCGATCTGCGCCAGCAGGCCGCAGGCGAACAACTCGTCCGGCGAACCGACCCGGACCAGCCGGCTCAATTCCTGGCAGGCCACCGCCATGAACAGGGAACGCGACCAGAACGCCGCATAGTCGAACGCCGCGCAACTGCCCTGCAGGTACTGGTCGACCAGCGAAAAGCCCATGGCCAGATCGCGCACCGTGGTCATGCCCAGATGCATCACCGCCTCGCCGAGCGAGGTCACCGTGCGGCCAATTTGAGCGGCATTGACCAGACGCAACAAACGGCTGCTCAGCGCCGGGTCGGTCTGCACCACGCGGGCCAACTCTTTCAGTGTCACGTCCTCGCGACGACTGAGTTCCATGATCGCCAGCGCCACCCCTTTCGGGCTGGGCAGTTGGCCGCCGATGTGCACTTGTTGGTTCTTGGTCATGATTGCTCACAAAGGGGTTCGGACTCGACGCGCCGGCAGGACGCGAATCGCCGCTGCCGACCCTGCTTCACTACTGCAATATCCATGGCTGAAGCCGCGCGGAAAGCAGCTTGTGCGACGACCGGATTGCGCTTGCTGCTCGTCCGGCTCATGTCGCCTCCGCCAGCAACTGGTGGAGCGCGTGCACGGCCAACCTGTATTCCCGCCGCATCGGCTCGATCAACGCCGCGGCCTCATGCAGCCGCCCCTCCCGGCCGCAGCCTTCGAGTTGGCGGAACAGTTCCGACAGTTTCTCGGCCCCGACATTGGCGGAACTGGACTTGAGGGCGTGGGCGGCGCGGCGCAAAGCTTCGGCATCGCCGCGGCCGATGGCCTGCTCGACCTGGTCGACCAGTACGCCGGCGTTATCCAGATAGGCGCGCACGATTTTGCGCGCCAACGCCATGCCGCCCGCCGGGTCCAGCTCCCGCAACTGCGTCAGTACGCTCATGTTGAGGCTGCCGGCAGACGCCGCTTCGCTTACCGCCGCCGCGACGGCTTCTGCCTGCGGGCGCAGCCAGCGGCCAAGCACCTGTTGCAACTGCGGCATGAAATAAGGCTTGGCCAGATAGTCGTCCATGCCGGCCGCCAGACAGAGGTCGCGGTCGCCCGCCATGGCGTTGGCGGTGAGGGCGACGATAGGCACACGGCCCGCCGTCTGGCGAAGGCGAATCGCCGCGGCGGCCTGATAGCCGTCCATCACCGGCATCTGGCAATCCATCAGAATCAGGTCGTATTGGCGTTGCGCGAACAGCGCCAGCACCTCTTCGCCGTTGTTGGCGATGTCCACCGCCAGGCCAAGGTTGCTCAGCATGGCAGTAGCCACATCCTGGTTGATCGGGTTGTCTTCGGCCAGCAGCACGCGGCCGCGCAGCACTCGTTCGTTCTCCGCCAGCGGCGCGGCGGGCACCGGCAACGCCAGCGCCGGGCGCGGGTTCGGTTCGGTCGCCAGCGCCCAGGAGATGACTTCGTACAGTTCGGTCTGACGAATCGGTTTGTCGACACAGCGCAGGATGCCCGCCTGCTCGCGTTCCCGTGCCTGGCCGGCCAGGTAGTTGGAGGTGAGCATGATCAGGCGCACCCCGGCCAGCTCGGGCCGCGCCTTGATGGCGCGCGCCAGTTCGAGGCCGTTCATCTGCGGCATGTGCATGTCCAGCACCGCCAGCGCGAATGGCGTCCCGGCCGCCGCCGCCGCGGCCATCGCGGCGAGCGCATCGGCACCGTTCTCGGCACAGGCCACCTGCATATTCCAGCTCGACAATTGCAGCCGCAGTATTTCCAGATTGGTCTGGTTGTCGTCCACCAGCAGCACCCGCACGCCGTCCAGCGTCGGCGCGCAGGACTCGAGCGGCGCCATGTTGCGGCCTTTCGCCAGATTCAGTTCGACCCAGAAACGGGATCCTTTCCCCGGCGTACTTTCGACGCCGATACCGCCGCCCATCAATTCCACCAGTTGCTTGCAGATGGCCAGGCCAAGGCCGGTGCCGCCGTACTGTCGGGTGGTGGAGCTGTCGGCCTGGGAGAATTGCTCGAACACTTTTTTGCGGGCGCCCGGCGCGATGCCGATGCCGGTGTCCTCCACGCTCAGGTGGATGCGCACGTCCGCCGCCTCGGTGTAGGCATGCGCACGCACGATCACCTCCCCCTGGCGGGTGAACTTGATCGCGTTGCTGATCAGGTTGACCAGCACCTGGCGCAAGCGGAACGAGTCGCCGCGCAGCATCAGACTCAGGTTGGGCGGCAGCAACTGCACCGCCAGTTCCAGCCCCTTTTCCGCGGCCGGTTGCACGAACATGGCGGCCGCCTCTTCAACCAGTTCACCCAGATCGAACTCGACCGATTCCAGCTCCAGGTGGCCTGAGTCGATCTTGGAGAAGTCCAGGATGTCGTTGATGATGCCGAGCAGATGCTGGCCGGAACGCAGCACCGACTCGGCATAACGCCGCTGCGTGGCATCCAGTCCGGCGTTCAGCAGCAGTTCGCTCATGCCCAGCACGCCGTTCATCGGCGTGCGGATCTCATGGCTCATGGTGGCCAGGAATTCGCTCTTGGCCTGGTTCGCCTTCTCGGCCAGTTCCTTCGCCGCGCGCAGTTCGGTCGTGCGCCCCTCGACCAGATCTTCCAGGTGGTCGCGATGTTCGCGCAGGCTGGTATCGCGGCTTTCGATCTCGCCCAGCATGTTGTTGAAGCTGTCCACCAGGGTGTCGATTTCGTCATGACTGGTCTTGCCCGCGCGGATCTTGCCTATCCGCAGGTCGTAGCGTTGCGTCTGCGCAACGCGGCGGGCGGTTTCGGCCAAAGCCAGAATCGGCGCGCTGATGTGGCGTTGCAGGCGGAGTGCCACGACCAGCGCAAGCAGGAAGACCAGCAGGCTCAAGCCGGAGGTGAACAGGATGTCCTGACGGATCTGGCGCCACATGTCGGACAGGTCGATGACGAGGGACAGAGTGCCCAGTTTCTCGCCGCCCTCCTGCGCCAACATCGCATGATCCAGGCGCACGCGCACCGCCGTGAACGGCATACGTTCCGTGAAGGTCTGCGGTGTCAGGCGGTCGAAAGTTTCCGCTGCGGTCCTTCTCGGATAGATCGCGAACACCTGGCCGTCCGGCCGCGTAATGCGGGCGGCAACGATCTCCGGACGCTCGCGCAGGCTGGACAGGTTGACCGTGGCGGACTGGGAATCGTCGAACACCAGCGCCGCATTGGCGTTTTCGGACACCACCTGCACCAGGCCACGCAACTGCGCCAGCAAGCCGGCCTGCTGGCGGATGACACCGGTCACCGAGTAAATCAGCAGGGCCAGCATCAGCACCAGCACGGCCATGCCCGCCAGCATCAGAATCAGGCGTTGTTTCAGGGAGCCGCGCACGAGGATCGTCTTCATTGCAGCAGCAAGATGAGGCGCAGCGGGGGAAAAACTCGATCGGGTTGCATGGAAATCCGCTCAGGTGATCGCACGAGAAGGCCTCACCTGGGTAATGCACTGGCACTGAAGAGCGGCCTCCTACACCCCGACTACCGTGCCACCCCATACCCGGATAAAGCGACGGCAGTAAGGTTATCCATTGCGGCTGCGCGGGAAAATTGCCGACCTATTTATCGCTAATAAACGATTCTTTAGGTGCCTGCCGGCGGTCCTTGATGTGACCGGTGGCCGCGTCGTGCTCGGCCTGAACCGCTGCGCGTGCGTAGCCCGCGCACTACCCCAAAAGCAAGATTCAACGACTATCGACGCATTCGACACGCCATTAATTTGCCCGCTGGTTCCATGCGTGCAGCCCATGAATTCATGCGTCACGCATGGTCGCGATGAACGAATCCGGCGCCAGCCAATAACCGACACGAAGGGAGAAATAACGTGACGAAACCCCAAAATGGCCTCTGGCGGGCGCTGCCCGTCGCCCTGTTGACCGGTACATTCGCCGTACCCGCCGCCCACGCCGTGGTGACCGGTGAACGAGACCGTACCTGCGCCAACGGCGACACCTATTCCGACTACTACGGCGGCACCTATACCGGCGACCCGAGCAACCCGTTCGCGCCATTCCGGGTGGTGATCCCCAACAAGGGCTGGAACGGCAAGTTGCTGGCCTATGCCCGCGGCACCGGCTCCGCCATCAAGGTAAATGCGCAGAAGATTGGGCTGGATGTCGATGGCAACCTTTTGTACGACCCGACCACCCAGGCACCGCAACTGGGCTTTACCCCGTTGAGCAACGCCTTGCCCGAAATCACGCCGCAAGGCCTGGTGTACCCCACGAACCCCGACGCACTTGAGGAGGAGTGGGTCTGCGCGAAAAAGTACGCGGCGGTGGTTTCCGAATACAAACTCGATTTCGATTTCCTGCAAAACGGCAAGCTCGGCTGGGTCGTCGAGGATGGCGTGCGCGACAGCGGACTCGCCCTGGCGCAGGCCAGACGCTTGCTGCTGTTCACGCAAGGGCACTGGCCGAAGCGGACCATCATGCTGGGCCGTTCCCAGGGCAGCCTGATCGCCCTGCGCTACGCCGAGGAGCGCTCGCCCCTGGTCGACGGCGTGATCACCGCCTGCACGGTGGGCGCCGGCGCCTCGCGCAGCTGGGACAGCGCGGTGGACTTGGCCCTGGCCATCGACGTGGCTTTCTCGCCGAATAACAGCGGCGCCGGCGGCTGGACCTGGGGCGCTACGCCGGGCGACGTCGGGGACGTGAACGACGCGGTGGTGTTCGCGACGGATGTCGTGCCCGTGCTGAACGGCTGGTTCCCGCAGACCGATGCGGCCACCGCGGCAGCCTCGTTCGCCCGCATGGAGTTTGCGCGCCTGGTGAACAGATTGCCGCGCGATGGCTTCTATCCGTTCCCGGCACCACCGCTACCGCCCTTCTACGGACCGAGTGCCGGCGATCCCGATTTCAGCTGGCTGGGCGCGACCCTGCTGTTCGCCACCGAGGTGAAGGCGGATCTGGAAGGCAAGGCCCTCGGCGCGGTCGGCCAGAATCTGGACCATGCCTACAGCCTGACACCCGCCGACCGGGCCTATCTGGGGGCGCTGGGCCTGCCGGCCAGCGTGCTGGACCTCTGGCTGGCGGCCATGAACGCGCGCACCATTTACGCCGGCAGCCCGGAAGGCGCGGCGTACACCGCCCAATACCGCGATATCAGCTTCGACCGCACGCTCCCGCCGCGCCCCATGCTTTCGGTGCACACCACGACGGACGGTCTGGTGCTGCCATCCCAGGAGAGCGCATTGCGGGAGACGCTGGATGCAACCGGCCAAGCCTCCAAGAAGAAGATGTTGCGCCAGGTATTCGTCGACTCGAACGGCCACTGCACCCTCACGCAGGCCGAGTGGAGGGTGGCCCTGGAAGCCATGGAGAAACGACTGGATACCGGGTTCTGGCCAGGTAGCGGCTTCTTCGGCAACAACAACGGTGGCAACACCGCCGAGCCCGACGACGATCTCCGCTTCAACAACACCTTCAATCCGGGGCAGTATCCGCAGCCGCCGGCACCCTAGTGCCGCACGCTATCGGAAACTTCCGGTGCCCTGCTGGAGCGCCGGCTTGGTCAATCCGATCAGACGAACGAGCCGGCTGGAAGCCGGCGCTCCAGCAGTAGGATGGGCAAAGCGCAGCGTGCCCATCGTTCCGCGCAAAATCGATGGGCACGCTACGCTTTGCCCATCCTACCCGGCGTCCAGCCACCACTTCCCTAGCCGCCTGGGCGACGTCGGCGTTACCGACCGGCGTGGCCTTTCTGTCCGAGCAGCTTCAGTTGCTCGAACATCGCGTCGCGCAGGGCATGCAGTTCGCCCAGCCGCGCCAGTGCCTGCGGATTCCGCTCCTGGCGGCGGAGTTCGCACAACTCCGCCACCAGGTCATGCATCTGCCGATGCAGGCTTTCCACCGCGCAAAAAGTGGGATGCGCAGCGTAGCGGGCCCGCCCGTCGGCGCCCAGCCACAGGCCGAAACGGCACTGCTGCGCGTCCAGCGGCAGTGCCGTGACCAGCTCGCCGCGCAGGGCGCTGCCGATCTCGTCGATCCAGGCCCGGTGTTCGACCTGGGCAAACAGCGTCGGCAAATCGTCGCGGCTGACCGCGCACAGCGCGGCCCAGGCCGGGTCGGGTCGCCAGGCGAGCGCCCAGGCGGGCAACGCATCCGCCGGCATCGGGCGGGCGATGCCGTAACCCTGCGCCAGTTCGCAGCCGAGTTGCAGCAGCATCTCGCCGTGTGCTGCGGTTTCGACCCCTTCGGCGATCACCTGCAGGCGGAACGCGGTGGCCAGACCGAGCACGCCCTCCAGAATGGCCATGTCATCCGGGTCGTCCAGCATGTCGTGCACGAAACTCTGATCGATCTTGAGCTGGGTAATCGGCAGGCGTTTCAGATAGGTCAGCGAGGAGTAGCCGGTGCCGAAGTCGTCGAGGGCGAAGCGCACGCCGATCTCGCGGCAGGCGACCATGACCTGCGAGGCGCGGGCCAGGTCTTCCAGCGCGCTGGTTTCCAGCACTTCGAGTTCGAGCTGGCCGGGTTGGATCTCCGCATGCGCCGCCAGCATCGCGCGCAGGCGCTGAACGAAATCCGCCTGCTGCAATTGGCGGGCGCCGATGTTGACGCTGACCGGAATATCCAGTCCGGCCGCGTGCCAGAGGGCGAGCTGAGCCAGGGCGGTGTCGATGACCCACTCGCCGACTGCGACACCCAGCGGATGATCCTCGATCACCGGTAGAAACGCCGCCGGCGGCAGCAGGCCTTTGTCCGGATGCTGCCAGCGGATCAAGGCTTCCGCGCCGATCACCGCACCGCTGCGCAGATTGACCTTGGGCTGGAAATACAACACGAATTCGTTGTCGGCGAGCGCGCGGCGGATGCGCTCCAGGCTTTCGTGATGGCCGCGCACGCTGCGGTCCTGCTCGGAGTCGAACAGGTGGTAGCGGTTCTTGCCGGCCAGTTTGGCCTGATACATCGCCTGGTCGGCCTGGCGCAGCAGCTGATCGGCATCCACGTCGTCTGCCTGCGGGTAGAAGGTGACGCCGATGCTGGCCGAGACGCGGACGTCGTAGTCGCCGATCTGCACCGGCTGTGCCGCCGCCGCGAGCAGACGGGTCAGCATCGGCACGCTGGCGGCGGCATCGGGCAGGTCGAGCAGCACAGCGACGAATTCGTCGCCGCCCAGGCGCGCGAGAGTGTCGCCTTCGCGCAAGGCCTGCTTCATGCGGGCGGCGACGGCGATCAGGAACTGGTCGCCCGTGGTGTGCCCGTAGCTGTCGTTGATCGACTTGAAACCATCCAGATCGAGATAGGCCACCGCAATGCGCTGTTGCCGCCGCTGCACCTGGCTCATTGCCTGATTCATGCGGTCGGCCAGCAGCACGCGGTTGGGCAGGGCGGTCAGCGCGTCGTAGTGGGCGATGCGTTCGAGCTGACTTTCGTGCTCCTTCAGCGGGGTGATGTCGGAGAACAACGCGACATACTGGCGGGTGTGGCCCTGCGCGTCGCGCACCGCGCTGATGGCCAGCATCTCGGCGTACACCTCGCCGTTCTTGCGCCGGTTCCAGATTTCGCCCTCCCAATGGCCTTTCACGGTCAGATCGCGCCAGAGGGCGACGTAGAAGGCGGGATCGTGGCGACCGGAATTGAGCAGGCGCGGATTCTTGCCGAGCACTTCGTCGCGGCTGTAGCCGGTGATGCGGCAGAAGGTGTCGTTGACATCGATGATGGTGCCGTCGGCGGTCGTGATCGTGATGCCTTCGCGCGCATGGGTGAAGACGCTGGCGGCGAGCTGGAGTTTTTCTTCGGCCTTCTTGCTGGCGCTGATGTCGCGGCTGATGCCGAACAAGCCGACCACCCGGCCGTCCTGATCCAGCAGCGGCCACTTGTTCGTACTGACCCAGCCGCGGTTGCCGGCGGCGTCGTAATACGGGTCCTCCTTGTTCAACAGCGGCTTGCCGTCGCGGAAGATCGGCAACTCCTCCTCGAAATAAATCTGCGCGGTGTCCGCCGGGAAGACCTCCAGGTCGTGCTTGCCGATCATGTCACGCCAACTGGCATGGCCGGTGATGGTGGCCAGGGTCTGGCTGCAGAAGCGGAAACGGCTGTCTTTGTCCTTGAAATAGATGAAATCGCTGGTGTTCTCCAGGAAGGAGACGAAGTCGCGGTTGAGTTCGCGCAACTGTGCTTCCGCCGCCTTGTGCGCCCCGATTTCCGCTTCGAGTTGGCGGGTGAACGTCTGCAGCCGCTCGGTCATCGCATTGAACGAACCGGCCAGATCGGAAAATTCATCGGCGCCGTCATCCGGAATGCGGAAATCGAGATCGCCGCCGGCGACGATTTCCGCCCCCTGGTGCAGCGGCGCCAGACGCCTGCGGATCAGTCTGCGCATCTGGTTCGAAATCAGCAGGGTGACGAGCGCCAGCGTCACCGCGAACAGGCCGGTCACCACGATCAGATGCCGATACGTCTGCTCGACCCGGAATGCCGCGGCGTCCTGCAGGACGATCGCACTATCGCGGACCGCGGAGGCTTTCAACAACAGCTGGCTGTAGAGCCGTTTGTCGTGTTCCTCATACACCTGGCGATTACCGCCGGCCGCTTGCAATGCATGGGTGTTATCGACGATGCGGCGAAAGATCGCTGCCGTGGTGTCGATGTCCAGGCGCAGCCGTTCCAGCGTCTGCCGGTCTTGCGTCCGTTCGAATTGAAGTCGCGCCCGGCGCAACAATTCGTCCGCGCCTGCCTTGTTCTTGTGCCACTGCTTGTGCAGCCGATCTTCGCGATAGAGGAAGTACTGATCGCGCAGCGAGGCGCGCTCGAAAAAATTGACCTTGATCGCATCGGCCAGCGCGAAATCGCTTTTCGCCTGTCTGAATTCGAGCAACGACGCGACCAGCACCGGCGCCAGCACGCCCAGCGCCAGCACCGTCACGGCCGAGACCAGCCGCAGGCGGGTGAGGATGCGCATGCGCGGCTACCGGCTCATCCGAATCGCTTCCGGCTTCACCGCCCTGAGGCTGTCGAGATGGATCACGTCCAGGAAATCGGGCATGACAGTCTGCTCGGTCAGCTTGTTCCTGATCGCCCAGCGTGCTTCATCCTCCAGCGTGATCAGCAACTTCTGGTCGAGTACCACGTGGTAGTTGAACGCGTTCCAGACCTCCTGGATCAGGCCCCGCTCGATGCCGGTCGCCGCCGCCATGATCGCCTGCGCCTGCGCCGGCTGCTGCGCGACGAATGCCTCGGCCTTGATCAACGCGCGCAGAAAGCGCTGCGCCGTGTCGGGATGCGCCTGCACATAGTCCTGCCGCGCGGCGATGTTGAACGTCTCGGTATAGATTTCCCGGTCGTAGAAGATCGTCCCATCCGCCCCCAACTGGCGCTTGATCTGCGTCAGCGGGTAGTTCCAGGTGGAAACGGCGTCGACCTTCCTGGCCGACATGGCGTCCAGCATCTCTTCCGGTTTCAGGGCGACGGCGCGGATGTCTTGTCGCGTCAGGCCGTTTGCCGTGAGCAGCGAATCCAGGAAGAAATCGGAGGTGGTGCCCGGCGTGAAGCCGATGCGCTTGCCCTTCAGATCGTCGACCGTGGCGATGCCGGCCGCTTTCCGCGCCACGATCGCGTTGTTGGTCGTGCTCGCTTCGATATTGGCCAGCACATAAATCTTTTCGCCCTTCAGCACATTGAACATCACCGGCGTTTCCGCCACGGTGGCGAAGGCCGCCTGGCGCTCGATCACCGCTTGCAGCGCCGCCTTGCCGTAGGTGTGCATCAGCGGCGTGACGGCGAGCCCCGCCTCGGTGAAATAGCCCTTCGCCAGCGCAACGTGGACCAGCGTGCTTTGCGGCTGGTAGGTGTAGGCGACGCTGATTTTCTGCAGCGGTTCGGCGCTCGGCGTCGAAGATTTCTGGCAGCCGCTCAAGGCCGCGACAAAGAACAAGGCGAGGAGTGAAGTCCTCATGAAAAGCTCCTAAGGGTCGACGGCAGCTGCCGACAGAGAGGCCGCTCCAGCAGCGGGCTGCGAGGTCGCGGCGCCCGGGGAGACTAGCTATGCCGTATTACTTTCGGCATATACCGGAATTTCTTGAGGAAAGCCTCTCACTCCAACCCGTAGCGCTTGATCCGCCGCCACAGCGAAACCCGGTCGATGCCGAGGATGTCGGCGGCCTGGTTGCGGTTGCCGCCGGTATATTCCAGCACCTGGGCGATGTAGGCGGCTTCGTTCTTTTCCAGGCTGTGCAAGTCGCCGCCGGCGGGTGCGGCGATGCGCACGGTCAGGTTCTTCAGGCTTTCCGGCAGGTGCGCGAGTTCGAGCGCCTGGCCGCGCGCCAGCGCGACGCCGCGTTCGATCAGGTTGGCCAGTTCGCGCACGTTGCCGGGGTAGTCGTAGCGGCTGAGCAGGCGCAGGGCGTCCGGGGCCAGGTCGGCCACCGGCTTGCCCATCGCCTGGGCGAATTTCTTCAGGAAATACAACGCCAGCAGCGGCACGTCGTCGCGCCGATCGCGTAGCGGCGGCAACGCCAGGTTGACGACGTTGAGGCGGAAGTACAGGTCGGCGCGGAAGCGGCCGTTCGTCACGCTCTCCTGCAGATCGCGGTTGGTCGCGGCGATGAAACGCACGTCGATCGCCACCGGCTCGGTGCCGCCGACGCGCAGCAGTTCACGTTCCTGCAACACACGCAACAGCTTGACCTGCATGGCGGGCGACATTTCGGTGACTTCGTCGAGGAACAGCGTGCCGCCTTCGGCCATTTCGATGAGGCCGCGCTTTTGCCGTTCGGCGCCGGTGAAAGCGCCTTTCTCGTGGCCGAACAGTTCGTTGGCGAGCAGTTCTTCCTGCAGCGCGCCGCAATTCACCGCGACGAATCGACCACCGGCGCGGCCGCTGTGGGTGTGCACGTAGCGCGCCAGCAACTCCTTGCCGGTGCCGGATTCGCCGGTGACCAGCACATTGCAGTCGGTCGGACCGACCTGGCGCGCGGTATCGAGCAGGCGCAGCATCGCCGCGTCCTGGGTGACGATGTTGAGGCTGCCTTCGTAGCCTTCGATGCGCCGCTTGAGGTCGCGGTTTTCCCGTTTCAGCAGCACCACATCGAGCGCGCCCTTGACCACCTGGCGCACTTCGTCGAGGCGATACGGCTTGGCGATGTAGTGGAAGGCGCCGTCCTTCATCGCCTCCACGGCGGAATCCAGCGTGGCATGACCGGTGATGACGATCACCTCGCACTCCGGCTGCAACGCCTTCGCCCGCCGCAGCAGCGCCATGCCATCGACGCCCTTCATGCGCAGATCGGTCAGCAGCAGCTCGAATTCGTGCTGTTGCAGTTCCTTCAATCCGGCCGCACCGCTCTGGCAGGCGGTGATTTCATAGCCCTCCTTGCGCAGCAGGTGGGTCAGATTTTTCAGCGCGGCAGCTTCGTCGTCGACAACCAGAATGCGGGCGGGGTTCATGGCGGGCTGCTCATCTTGCGGACGGAGTGGCTGCTCTGTTTCGATGGATCCACTCGTAGGAGCGCCTTCCAAGGCGCGATCGTTCCGGCCATCGCGCCTT
>JASJPK010000095.1:0-2868 GCA_031426735.1 Hydrogenophilaceae bacterium
TGCGATAGAAATCGATGAAGCCCTTCAGGATGGTGTCGTATTCCTTCCAGAAACGGACTTCGCGCAGCGACTCGACGCCGCCGGTCACTTCCCAGCTCGGCAAGCCTTGCGGATAGCCGGTCAGCGCGATGCGACAGGAACCGGACTGGCAAGGACGCAGGATGCGCAGATCGAGTTCGTCGAAGAAATCCTGATAGACATCGCGCATGTAAGCCTGGAACAGCGAATGCTGGCCGCCGTCGGTCAGGTTCGGATTGCTCGCGTCGGCGATGGGCGCATCGCGCAGTTCGGCCTTGTTGAACACGATGAAGTGGTTGTGCAGCATGCGGATGCTGGGCACGCCGGGCGAGGTCAGCGGCCAGGTCGCATCCAGGCTCGCCTCGCCGGCCAGCACCAGCGTCTCGTCCGGGTCGGGGTAGCGTTCCAGCATGTACTCGATGATGACCTGGTTCATCCGGTTCCAGACGTTCTTGACCTGTTCCGGCACCTGCGTGCGCCGCACCGGCCGACCGAGCGGATCGAGAATGGTCTGCGAGGTGTTGTAGATGATCGAAGCATCGAACTCGTTGCTGTGGCCGAGCGCCTTGCGATACAGCAACAAGCCTTCCGGGTTCTGCAGCAGGCCGTTGTTATTGACCAGGTCGTTCAGGTTTTCGGTGCTGTTGAAGAACTCGTTCGGCTTCATGCCCTCCGGCACATCGAGCGGGATCTGGCGAAACGGGGTGACGATTTCTCTGGGTCCGGACTGCATGGGGAATTACCTTCGAATGATGGGAAAAGCATCCAGACCGGCTAATGGCGCTGGATCGGCAAGGCCCGGAATCATAGACGAACGGATCGGGCGAACAAACCGCGGCGCTGGTGCAAACGCACCAAACAGGATTACTTCGTATCGTTGCCGCCCCCGCCCGAATCGGAACCGGCCGAAATCGCGTATTTCTTCACTTTTTCCCACAGATTCTTGCGGCTGATGCCGAGCAGGTTGGCGGTCTCGATGGCGGCGGCCATATTTCTTCTCCCAGATACCGTTGATTTCATGTGCGATGTGGATAACCATCAGATCACCATGCGTTAACACACCACCAATTTTTCCCTATCGAGTGGCACGTTTCCTGTTGAGACCATGAACGTCAATACCTACATCTCGCACGCCCAGATACAGGAGACGATGGCTCGGTTGAGCTACTTCGATGGCTGGGAAAAAGACCAGTTGGTCCGACTGGCTGGCGGGGCAAGGCAGTTTGTCGCATCGAAGAAGGAAAAGTTGGTCGGCAAGGGTGATCTTCTCGACTCCCTGTTTGTCGTGGTCAGCGGCCAGATTCGCTTATTCATCCCGTTGTCGAACGGCGCCGAGCGGGTCATCTCGCAAGTGGGACGCGGCGACAGCTTCGGGGAACCCTGCATCATCGTCGGCCAACCCTGCCCCTACGAGGCGATCGCCGGCAGAAAAAGCCACATCATCGCCATCGACGGACTGGTTTACCGGATGGCGTTACGGCAGAACCCCGTCATGGCCGAGCGCACATTGAACCTGGTATCGCAACGTCTGCTGCATACCTTGCGCGATATAGAAATCTGCGCCCAGCCATCCAGCGTGCAGCGGGTCGCGCGCTATCTGATGCATATCGAGCCGGAGCGGAATAAGGAAGCGTTACCGGATAGCCCCTTCGAAATCCGTTTGCCGGCGCTCAAACGCGACATCGCGGCAAAACTTGGCCTAAGCCAGGAGACCTTCTCGCGCATGCTGGCTTTCATGAGCAAGCAAGGCTTCATCCAGGTCAAGGGTGCGCATATCAGAGTGGATGACCGCAGCAAGTTGTTGCACCTGACGACACTCGGCTGTGCCACCGATGCAAGCGAAAAAAATTGATCTTCATCAAAGAAATATACGGTTTCCCCGGTCATGCGCGTGGACTTGCCTGAACCTGCACGCCGTAGTTGGTTTGTACTGAAAACGCCGTCCCTTCGGACGGAGGTTTTTTCCGATTCCATTGCATCTAAACCGCAACACCAGAGGAGACATGATGCCTAGCAAACTTACCCCGATTCTTCTGTTCTCATTGGGCTTGGCGGCGCATTCGGCCATAGCCGCCAACGCGACCGAAGATCTTGCCCGCACCTGCAACAACTGCCACGGCATGAACGGCGTCTCGGTCGGCCCCTCGATGCCCAGCATCGGCGGCCTGTCCGAGCCGTATCTCAAAAACATGATGCTGCAGTGGAAGAGTGGCGAACGTTACTCGGCAACGATGGGGCGCTTGATCAAGGGGTATTCCGACGAGCAAATCGCCGCGTTGGCAACCCACTTCTCCAAACTGCCCTGGACCCCCGTGGTGCAGAAGGCCGACGCCAAAATCGTCGCGCAAGGCAAGGCCGCGACCGACCGTTGCGAGACCTGCCACGGCGACACTGGCGGCAAGCCCGACGATACCGATACCCCGATGCTCAACGGCCAGTGGGCGCAGTACCTGGAAATGGAACTGATGAAATACCGCGACGAGTCGGTGAAGATGCCGCACAAGAAGATGCGCAACAACGCCAAGAAGATGGATGAGGCCGATCTCGCCGCCGTCGCCCAGTTCTACGCTGCCCAGCCCAAATAAGGAGCCCCCCATGAGTCTCATCAAACGCCGCGAATTCCTCAAAGTCGCCGCTGCCGCACCCGCTGCCATCCTGATCGTTCCGCAAACTGCCCGCGCTGCCGCCAAAGCCAGGGTCATCGTCATCGGCGGCGGCTACGGCGGCGCCACTGCCGCCAAGTACGTCAAGGTGCTCGACGGCAACATTGACGTCACCTTGATCGAACGCAATCCGGTCTACACCTCCTGCCCGCTGTCGAACGAAGTCCTCTCCGGCGAGCGCGATCTG
>JASJPK010000096.1:0-16900 GCA_031426735.1 Hydrogenophilaceae bacterium
CCTGCCGGCGAGACGCCGGCGCTCCTCGGAGGGCGCGGGGCATGCTCACGCCTGCTGCAACCGATACAGTCGGCTGTAATGCCCGGCCTCGCGTCTAAGCAACTCGGCATGATTGCCGGCCTCCACGATCTGTCCCCGGTCGATGACCAAGATGCGGTTCGCCTCCCTGACGGCACTCAGCCGGTGCGCGATGACGATTACCGTGCGGCCCTGGCAGATCGCCCTCATGTTCTGCTGGATGATGCGTTCCGACTCGTAATCGAGCGCACTGGTCGCCTCGTCGAAGATCAAGATGCGCGGTTGCGTGATCAGCGCGCGGGCGATGGCGATGCGCTGGCGCTGGCCGCCGGACAGCGTCGAGCCGTGCTCGCCGACCAGCGTGTCGTAGCCTTCCGGCAATTCCAGGATGAACTCGTGCGCACCGGCCAGCTTCGCTGCCTGCATGACTTGCTCCAGCGGCGCGCCGGGATCGGCCAGCGCGATGTTGTCGCGGATGCTGCGGTTGAACAGCACGTTCTCCTGCAACACCACGCCGATCTGGCGGCGCAGCGACGACGCATCGGCCAGCGCCAGATCGACGCCATCGACCAGCACCCGGCCGCGTTCCGGCACATACAGCCGCTGCACCAGCTTGGCCAGCGTGCTCTTGCCCGAGCCGGAGCGGCCGACGAAGCCGATCACCTCGCCCGGCGCGATCACCAGACTCACGCCGCGCAACACCTCCGGCGCATCCGGCCGATAGCGGAACACGACCTGATCCAGCTCGATGCGGCCGGCCAGGGCGGGCAGCGGCGACTTGTTGCCGGCGACCTCGCTGCGCGTATTCAGGATGTCGCCCAGGCGTTGCACCGAAATGCCGGTCTGCTGGAAATCGGTCCACAACTGTGCCAGCCGCATGATCGGCTGCGCCACGCGCCCGGCCAGCATGTTGAAGGCGATCAACTGGCCCACCGTCAGCGCGCCCTCGATCACCAGCTTGGCCCCCAGCCAGAGTGTGGCCACCGTGACCAGCTTGCCGATCAGATTGACGCCCTCGTGCGCCACGGTCGACACCGTCGCGGCGCGGAAGCCGGCCGCGACATAACCGGCCAGCTGCTTGTCCCAATCGCGCGTCATCTGCGGCTCAACCGCCATCGCTTTCAAGGTATCGATGCCACTGACTGTCTCCACCAGGAAGGCTTGGTTTTCCGCGCCGCGATTGAACTTCTCGTGCAACCGCGCGCGCAGCAGCGGCGTGATCAGTAGCGAGATCACCAGATACAACGGCAGCGACGCCAGCACCACCACGGTCAGCCAGCCGCTGTAGAACAGCATCACCGCGATGAACACGACCGAGAACAGCACATCCAGCACCACGGTGATCGCGTTGCCGGTGAGGAACTGGCGGATGTTCTCCAACTCGCGCACGCGCGCCACCGAATCGCCCACCCGGCGCGCCTGGAAATAGCCCATCGGCAGATTCAGCAGATGGCGGAACAAGCGCGCGCCGAGTTCCACATCGATGCGGCTGGTGGTGTGGGCGAAGACATACGTGCGCAGGCCGGACAGCGCTACCTCGAACAGCGACACCACCAGCAGACCGACGGCGATGACATCCAGCGTGGTCAGACCGCGATGCACCAGCACCTTGTCCATCACCACCTGGAAGAACAAGGGGGTGACCAGCGCGAACAGATTCAGCACGAAGGAAACCAGCAGGATTTCGCCGAGCAACGTGCGGTATTTGACGATGGCGGGAATGAACCAGGTGAAGTCGAACCTGGCCAATTCGCCGGCCAGGCTGGCGCGCGAGGTGAACAGAATCAGCTCGCCTGACCAGCGGGCTTGCAGTGCTTCCATGCTCAGCGTTTGCGGTCGGGCGGCGGCGGGGTCGTGGATCAGCACCGTGTCGTCTTCGATCTTGGCCACGATGAAGTAGGCGCCGTCGCGGTCCTGTGCCATGGCCGGCAACGGGGTTGTGGACAGGCGTTCAACATGGGTTTTAACTGGCTTCGCCTTGAGGCCCAGCTTTTTCGCCGCGAGAAGAATCTGGGTCAGCCCGAACGGGCCGCCGTCGCCGAACTCATGCGCCAGTTGCGCCGGCTCCGCCGCGACACCATGGAAGCGGGCCAGCATCGCCAGGCAGGCCAGGCCGGAGTCGATGGGCGCGGCTGGGGGTTGCCCATCCTCGATAGGCGTCTCGGCGCGGTGCGCGCTTTCTTGTTGTTGCATGTGGGGTTCCCTGGTCGTGCGCGACTACGTGGCCGCGCGTTGTCATGGTTGAAGCGTGGGTTCCGTCACCCCGGCGCAGGCCGGGGTCCAGGAGGGTACCGTCGCCGATCTGGATACCGGCTTTCGCCGGTATGACGACATTCGTAAGGTTGGGCACGCTGCGCTTCGCCCATCCTTCAAAAGCTTCCCTCTTCCCCAGCCCCTCCCCCGCGTGCGGGGGAAGGGTGCGCGGCAGCGCGGGAGAGAGGATGTGCAAGCATTATTGCTTCCGATCAATCAATGTCGGCGCAAGACTTGCCGATGCCCCCTACTGCCAGTTCACCGCCAGCACCGGCGCCAGCGCGTCGTGGTAGTTCGCCGGCAAACTGGTCTGGCCCGAAGCAGGCGGCGCGAACGCGGCCATCGCCTGCACCAGCGCATCGACCTGGCTATCCAACAACGCCATGCCGTCACCCGCCTCGAACCGCTCGATATGGTTGGCGCTGCTGGTGTACCAGTCCTTGATCAGCGCCTTGTCCGTCGTGCCGATCACCCGCGCCTCTAGATCATTGCCGACATGGCGGAACCAGATCTGGTCGTGCGCGATGCCGGCACCGAAACGAGCGATGTCCAGGTTGCCGAGGGTGGCGTCGTTTTCTTTCCAGGTGTCGGCACCATCGCCGCGGTTGAACAGGTAAAGGTCGCTGCCCAGGCCACCTTGCAGGGTGTCGTTGCCCTGGCCGCCGGTCAGCGTGTCGTTGCCGATACCGCCATCCATCCAGTCGTTGCCGGCGCGACCATCGAGCCGGTCGTTGCCGCCCGCACCCGAGAGACTGTTGTTGGCGGCGTTGCCGTACAAGACATCGTTGCCGACGTTGGAGCCGGACAGGTTCTCGATGTTGAGCAAGGTATCCGTACCGCCATAACCGTCCGTCGCCGTTCCCGCCGCCAAGTCCGCCTGCGCGCCGGCGGTATCTGAATAGAAGCTCGCGCTGTCTGTGCCGACCCCACCATCGAGCAGATCGTTGCCCTTGCCGCCCTGCAGGGTGTTGTTGCCGGCGTCACCGATCAAGGTGTCGTTGTAGATGGAGCCGAACAGGGCTTCGACGCCGCTGAAGGTGTCGCCCTCGGCATCGCCGCCATGGGCGGTGTTGAGGCCGAGGTTGATGTTCACCGCCTGACTGGAGCCGCCATAGGCGGCCGTATCGTTCGTGCCGTCGCCGCCGTTCAGGCTGTCCGCACCCGCACCGCCGTTCAACCAGTCGTTGCCGGCGCCGCCGTCGAGCCAGTCGTTGCCGCCGCCGCCGGAGAGACTGTTGTTGGCGGCATTGCCGAAGAGTTGGTCGTTGCCCACGTTGGAGCCGGACAGGTTCTCGATGTTGAGCAAGGTATCCGTGCCGCCATAACCGTCCGTCGCCGTTCCCGCCGCCAAGTCCGCCTGTGCGCCGGCTGTATCTGAATAGAAGCTCGCGCTGTCCGCGCCGGCCCCGCCATTGAGCAGATCGTTGCCCTTGCCGCCCTGCAGGGTGTTGTTGCCGGCGTCACCGATCAAGGTGTCGTTGTAGATGGAGCCGAACAGGGCTTCGACGCCGCTGAAGGTGTCGCCCTCGGCATCGCCGCCATGGGCGGTGTTGAGGCCGAGGTTGATGTTCACCGCCTGACTGGAGCCGCCATAGGCGGCCGTATCGTTCGTGCCGTCGCCGCCGTTCAGGCTGTCCGCACCCGTGCCGCCGTTCAGCCAGTCGTTGCCGGCACCGCCGTTCAGGGTGTCGTTGCCCGAACCACCGGAAAGCGAGTTGTTGGCACTATTGCCGGTAAGGATGTTATCCAGCGTGTTGCCGGTTCCAGCGATGGCGGCACTGCCGATGAGGGTGAGGTTCTCCAGGTTGGCGCCCAGGGTCCAGGTGATGGAACTTTGCACGGTGTCAGTGCCAGAGTTGGCCGCTTCAGTTACTACGTCGCTTGTGTTGTCCACCGCGTAAGTGTCGTTGCCGGTGCCCCCAGCCATCGTATCGGCTCCGGCACCGCCATCCAGCCGATCTGGGCCTACTTCGCCGTTGAGCGTGTCGTCGCCCGCCCCCCCATCGACGCTGTAACCTCGCGCCAGCATTTGCGCGCCGGTCACCACCGTACCATCCGCAAACTTGAAATATTCGACGCCGTAGCCATTACCTGCAAAGCGAGTGTCAGTCGACAACACCACTCGGAGGGTCTGGTTGCGATTACCCCATGTAATATCCAGTGTGTCGTACGTCAGGCCGGGATCAATCGTCATGCCGTGTATTTCCGTCTCGGGCGTGATTGAACTTTTCGTTAAGTAGATGTCATTCATTCTCAAGCCGGGACCGAATTCAATGGTATCTGTGCTGTATCTACCGCTTCCGGCGCCGCCATAATATCCGCCGTAAATTCCTATACCGGGAATAAATATACATTCGAACGCCTCGTCGATAATCTTTATGCCGGTGTTATTCGGATCGATCAGGTAAGAATCATCCCCTTGGTCGCCGGAAAACAAATCATTGCCGTTACCGGCCAAAATCACATCGTTTTCAAACGATCCCATCACCACATCGTCGCCGTCTCCGCCATCAAAAAAATTGCCCACAGGATCATATGCACCCCACCCTTTCGACACAATATAATCATTTCCCGCACCGGCAAAAACAGCCATTGCCCCACTATATGTAATATCAATAACGTTGTCCGAATCGCCTGCATACAAGGTATCGATTATTGGGGCTCGATAAGTGTCTTCCCCGGTTACAGTCACCGTGTATGACTCTGAAGATTCAGAATATCCGGGCGGCGCGCCATTGGCGACATTAAGAAAACCGACAAACAGCGGATTTCCGCTCGAATCCAGCTTCCCATAATCAAATATCGGGATAGCGGTCATACCGCTGCCGGAAGCGTAATACTGAGAAGGTATATAGCTGCGGCCGGTTACCTGCGAGCTAAAATTTTCCGTGCGCGTATAAGTGTATGTCTGCAATTCTGAAATGCGATAAATCAACGCCTCGTCGCTGGTAGTCTGGGTATATTCCAAAGAATATGCATGGTGCTCATTTGCCAGCGTTTTTTCAAAATAATTATTCCCGGTTTGCTGCGCACCGGCCAACGTGTAATCCGCAAATGCGGCTTGCTTGACACTGACCAACCAGTCTTCGTAAGCGCTCTGTTCAAAATCCGCTGGTGGTGCTGCGGCCTGCAGGTACAAGTCCGCCAGTGCCATGGCTTCACCCTCAGCGGTTAGTACCTGCCATTCCTGCGTACCGTTAAAGTAATCTCTGAGAAGCATCACATCTGGAGCATCAACTAGCGAACCGTAGGTATTGTCATTAACCCCGAAATAAACGTTATTTCGACTGCCCTTTGCGCTCAGCTGAAGATCGTTCCCGCGCCGCACCAACTCGATACCCGAAAAATCGAGGGACATCGGTAGCCTGATAATGTTCAGGCCGCCATCGGTCTCAATGACCGTGTCCGGTTCGACAAGTCCGAACGGTTGCTCGCTTCTCCCCCAGCCCAAAATATAGGTATCCACCCCTTCGCCACCGATCAGCGAATCGCTACCCATACCGCCTTCCAGCGTGTCGTTTCCTGAACTGCCGATCAATACATCATCGTAGTCCGTACCCTTCAGAATACCCGGCATGCTCGTGTTCAAAGTCGGGACAGTCAAAGCCGCCAGGAAAATCAGATCCGCTTCGCTCCCATCGCCATGGACGATCTTATCCAGTCGTGTAGAGGGCTTGGTATACCAGCTCGTGAGGGTGACGGCATCGGAAGTGCCCTTGATGCGCACGAACAGATCGCCATTCGGTTCGCGGCTGTAGATCAGATCGGCGGCCAGAATGTCCGCGCCGAATTGCAGGGTGTTGATGTCACCTTCGACGCGATAATCCGTGATCTCATCCTGCCCATCGCCGCGCGCAAACAGATAAAGATCGCTGCCCGCTTCGCCATTCAAGTGATCATTCCCGATGCCGCCCTTCAGGATGTCGGCGCCATTGCTGCCGTTGAGAAAGTCATCGCCGCTGCCGCCTTCGAGCACATTGTCGCCACCGTTGCCAAACAGCCTATCGTTGCCGCCACCCGCGACGATTCTGCTGCCCGACGAGGCCAGAAAGAGATTCTCGGCGTGCTGCGTGCCGTAGAGGTTGGCGTTCTGTACCGAATAACCGGGTGTGGCAATGGACTCCAGCAAGGCGCTGTAAGTCACTGTCTCTCCCCCCGCAAATTCGTATTGCATGGCGGCGGCGGTGCCAGACCCCAGAGTGAGAACATCTCCGGCACCGTATTCGATGACAACGGATTGGCCGTTCTGGCTAGGTGCGCCCAGAGTAACCAACAGGGCTTCCAACGTAATGTCAGCACCAAATACGATGCGGTTGGCTCCCACTGTATCGCTCAGGTAGTCGTTGCCGTCTCCAGAATTGAATCTGTAGGCATCGTCACCGGCTTCGCCGAAGAGAATGTCGGCCCCCGTGCCGCCGTCCAGTGTGTCGTCTCCATCTCCGCCTTGCAGTTCGTCAGCGCCGGCACCGCCAAGCAATATGTCGTCGCCGCCTTGGCCCCAGATCACGTCACTGCCCGCGCCGCCGTCCAACGTGTCGTTGCCCGCGACCAATGCATCTACGCCGTCTCCGACCAACCTGTCCGCACCGTCACCACCGCTGAGGGTGTCATCACCCTCGTCACCCTGCATGACGTCATCGCCCCCACCACCAATGAGCAGGTCGTTACCGAGCCTGCCCAGTATGAGGTCGTTGCCGCCATAGCTCTTGATCGTGTCATCGCCGTCCGCGCCCAGAATCCGATCCGCCCCCTTGCCGCCGTAGGCGTGCACAACCGCGGCACCCGACGTCAAAGCGACTGAACTCAGGTCCAGCACGACGGACTGGTCGAGGTTTTCACTTACCCACTCCTCCAGATCGATTTCATTTCCGCCAGCAAACTTGAGTGAGGCGTTCATGCCATACAGGGCGGCCTGTAAGGCTAGGACGCCGCCATTGTCCAGCGTGATGCGCAGCGTGGCATCGGCGCTTGAGGCCACGGTTGGCGCCACATTCGTGGACACCCCGGTGGCGCCAGTCAGAATAAAGCTGCTTCGCCCTTCCAAGTCGGCGACCACGTCCCCGACTTCGACATCCATATAACTGTCGTCGCCCACGCCGCCATATAAAGTATCGTCGCCTTCGCCGCCATCCAGCGTGTCGTTGCCTTCGCCACCATACAGTTCATCGTTGCCCACGCCGCCGACGAGCCGGTCATTTCCCTCATCGCCCCAGAGCGAATCGGCCCCGTTGCCGCCTTCGAGCTGGTCATCGCCGTCTCCGCCGATCAGGCGGTCATCGCCTGTCTCGCCATAAAGCATATCTTCGCCACCATCGCCAAATAAGGTGTCGTTCCCAACGCCGCCATACAGCAGATCACTGCCCTGTCTGGACAAGACGGTATAGCCACCATCCCCCGCAATCGCATCGTCCCCCGCGCCGCCCATCAAGATATCGTCGTCTTCGCCGCCCAAGACGACATCATTCCCGTTACCCGCGTCGATAATGTCATTGCCCTGTTCGCCAAAAATCCAATCCTCGCCCGCGCCGCCATACAGGACATCCGCGGCACCCAGTGGGGACGCCCACCAGACCCCTAGCTTGGTGATCGGTAGGTAAGACGTGCGGTCGTCGTACACCGTGGTTTCCCGCGTTACGCTCCAGTTACTCTCGGCGTAGCCGCTGGCATCGCCATGAATATGGTCGTCGCCCGCTCCGCCGCTGAGAACGTCCACGCCATCGCCGCCCAGCAGGATGTCGTTGCTTGCCTCTCCGAACAGAATGTCATTCCCTTCGCCGCCATCGAGCCAGTCCCCACGCATTCCCGTGCCGGTTTGCATTTCGCCGGCAATCAGCTGGGCGGCCAAGTCTGTGACGCATTCCTCACCGAACAATTGGTCATCGTTGTTGCCTCCCCACAAGACGTCGCTGCCCGCTCTGCCGATCAGGCAGTCGCGACCGCCGCCGCCATAGAGCATGTCGGCGCGCCCGAAATCGGGAGCGGATGGGTCCACGATGACGTTGCCTAAGGCGTCGTAGTCGACCTGGATGCCGGCTTGCGCCGGATCCTGGTCGATAGGGACGAGGTCGCCGGTGAGGGTGGTTTCTGGGTCGGCGGGTTGCTCGCCGGCGGCCAGGGCGATGCCCAGATCGCCGCTGCGCCAGTCTTTGATCAAAGCGTTGCCGCCTTGGGAAACGACCAGCAAATTCTGAGTGCCGTCCGCCTGGGGGATGAGGGTGTAAGCGATGCCGTTGTGACGGTCTTCCCAGGTATTGAGCGAGAGTTGAAGCCAGTCTTTGCTGTCTGAAACGCCTGCCTTGCCTTGGGCCTGGATGCCGCCCAGCAGGACTATGCCCTGGCCGTCGCTGTCGATGAGGGTGTCGATGCCCTCGTTGGCGAAGATGCGGTAGGTGTCGTTACCGGTTCCGCCCAGAAGGGTGTCGTTGCCGAAACCGCCGTACAGGAAGTCGTCGTCTTGGTTGCCTTCGAGGTGATCGACGCCGTCGCCGCCGTTGAGGGTGTCGGCGCCAGCGTTGCCGTAGAGGTGGTCTTGCTTGGCTGAACCGGTCAGCGTTTCACCGGTGTTGGTTCCGAAGACGATTTGGCGGAAATCGTTGGGCAGTTGCAGGAGGTCGACGGTTTCGCCGAGACGGATTTGAGTGTGGGTGGCGACATCCTCGAAGTAGTAGCGATCGCCGAAGGTGCCGAGCTTGAAGAAGGTGTCGCCCGTGGGGGTGGCCGTCGGGGCGATGTCCTGGGTGTTAAATTGCAGCACCCAGGACAGCATGGCGGCGCGGTCTTGCAGGTAGCGTTCGCTGAATTGTCCGGCATTGAGATGCCCGTCGCCGTTGTGTTGGGCATAGAGGCCGCTGTCGCCGGTGAGCGCGAAGGGGTTGAGTTGCTCCAGCGCGTAGCGGTAGGCGAGGCCGTCGGCGGTGTCGAGCTTGGCTTTGGCGACGATCTGATCACGGGTTAAAGCAGTCAGGGGTTGAATGGCGAGCAGTCGTGCCGTGCGGGTGTAGTCAGGGTGGGTCTTGATGGCGTGGATGGCGGTATAAAGCGCCTCGCGCTGATCCGTTTGCGCATCACTGATCTTGACGCCGGTGTTGAACAATTCAGCCAGAGCGTTGACGAGATTTTCCAGGGACTTGGCCCGCGTTGGGTTACTCGCTTCGAATAGGGTACTGAGCCAGGAAGTGATCGTGGCCGCTGAGGCAGTGGCCAAACTACTATCAAGCCGCACCAGCAAATCGAACACTGCAGCACTGTCCGCCATCTGCCCCATACCGTGACCGAATATGCTGGCAGAAACCGTGTCTTGCTCGATAAACATGGGCTGATGATTGCCGGGCTGCATCAGCCCGAAAAAATTATTCATGGTGACGACCTCGATATTCTTGTCGCCATAGATATTTGTGATGCCGGCGGGTGAAAAGCTCGATGCGCCTCCCAGCATGGAGAACAGGTTGGGAATGTTCTGAAGCGCGGTTCCAGCCAAACCCGGGATGGCACCGGTTGGGTAGCCCGCGCCATTGAAGGTGATCGCCTCATTCGTCCATCCGGAAAACAGCCGCGTGAAAGCAGTAGCCAGATGCCCGCCCAAACTGTGGCCGGTCGCGGCCACAAGATTGTCGGTTAGCGCAACTTTGCCCAACCCCGCTCCGCTGTAGTCGAGTTCGATTGTCCATTTGACGCCACTTTCGCTAATCACCTGGGTGTCGGGCGTGCCAGACGGAGCCAAGGTCAACGTCGCCTGCCGCGCCAATTCGCCTGCCGGTGTAATCAGGCACTGCCAGTAGTTGTACATGTCGATGATTTGGCGGAAGGCGAGGCCGTTCTTGGTCAGTTCGTTGAAGTCGGCCTGGAAGAGATCAAGGCCGACTTGCTCGGTGCCGCGCAGGGCGAATACCAGGTCGCCCGCGACAAGCCCCGCTACTGGATCACTGTCATGACGCCTGAATACCGTTCCGGAAAACCCGCTGGTAGTGTTGGGGAGATGGTCTACGACTCCCCAGTGGGCGGCGAAGTCGGTAGCTTGGGTGTCGCTGAAACCTTCGGCTTTGAGGGCGGTAATTACTTTGTCATTCGCTGTAATTGGTTGGTTAAGCGTGGCGTCCCACAGGTCCGCATAGGCTGCTTCGGCCAGCTGTGCCTCTTGAAACAAGACTTGAATCGTGCTCATTTTTTCACTCCCATAAAGTTTTCTGTGAATTGCCACATCAGACTGTCGTTGCGTTTTCCATCTATGCAATGCTCACCCTGAAGCCAGAACTTGAATGGTGGCTGCCCACCAAGGTTTCCATTGCCCGTTGAAAAATCCACATACCGCGCCAATACTTCACCAGTATTTTTATCTACTAACTTTTGCTCCCGTCGCCATCGGTTAAAGATGGATGGGCCGGATTTCTTAAGCACCCAATCAAAACGAGAATTCAGCGAAGATGTGTCTGTGTAACTCGTTCCATCGCCAACAGATTTCCTTACTAACCCGTTGTTGCTAGCCAACGTTTCCATTACCCCCGGATTCTCCTTAACCCACTGCTCCGGCGTCTTGTAAACCCAGAACCCCGCCTCGGTTGAGCAGTAATACGTGTGCATAACCAGCGTCGGAATCAAATCCCAGAACACCACGTTGTACATGGCGAAGGCGGCCACGCCGCCCCACACCCAGCCCTTGCGTCCTCGCTTCTTTGCCCATCGCGCAGACAGCCTTACGACCAGCAGGCTGATGAAGAGATAAGCGCCTATCGCAAATAAAACCGCCAGCCCCAGCATTTACGCTGCCTCCTGCCAAATTGCCTCATTCGAAGCCCAGCGTTTGATCTGCAGACAGGACGCGCCGCTGGTGGCGAAAGCGTTGTCGATGCGGGCGGGGTTCTGGTCGAGTCGGGCGAACACATCCATCACGGCCAGGCTGTCGATGATGAGGACCAGGCTGTGGGTGTCGGCGAAATCGTTGAGGGCGTATTGGTCGGTGAGGCGGACGCCGTTGATGGGCGAGCCGCGATAAGGGACGCCACGCACCAGGGACTGGTCTTCGATCTTGATTTGCGTGCGGGTGTCGGTGTGGCGCAGGCCGCCGGTGGCGACGCCGGAGATACCGCTACCGAGGAGTTCGGCCATCAGACCGTGGAACATCATGCCGCCGGTGGGCACTCTATCGGGATCGTAGAGACTGCCCGTCACGGTATCCCAGTCGATGGACTCGCGCAGGGCGCCACTAGTCCACTCGCCTGCGACGGCCATGGCAAGATGAAGGTTGTAGTCGGCGAAATCGCCCAATTCAGGCGCCAGGGGCGGGCTGCCGTCGTTGAGGCCGCTGACGTAACCGGTAATGGTGGTTTTTTCGGCAAGTAGGGTGGCTAGGCGACGCTGTGCTTGACTTCGCACGGTGGCGATGGCGCTCAGGTTGTCCAGCCAGGCCGGCAGTTCACCGGTGTCACGCACCGATCTGAACAACGCCATGATCTCGGTGAGGCTGTGACCGGGCTGGATGCCACCGGTACCGGCGCCGTTGTAGGTATAGATGTGCTTGATCCGGGACAACTCGCCGGCTTCGGCGCGCAGTTGGGCGAAAGCGGTGGCGAGGTGGCCGCCCAGGCTGTAGCCGGTGACGGTGACTTGCTGGCCTGCGAGGCCGTGAACGGTTTGTTGCAGGCCCGCCCACCAGTATTCCATGTCGGCGATCTGGCCGAAAGCCCAGCCGTATTCGGAAATACCCTCGTTAGTGCCGATGCTGTCGGCCAGCACGTCTTCGACGAATGCGGTGGAGCGGAAGGAGAGGGTGTATTCCTGCTTTACCGTGTCCCAGAACAGCGTTCCGGAAAACCCCGTGCCCGTATTGTCCTCGTGGGCGACGACTTCGTAGCGGGCGGCGAATACGGCAGCTTCGGTGGGGGTGAAGCGGGAGGCGTGTTTGTTGCCTTTTATGAGAGCGGATTGAAGCGCTGTACCAGAAAAAAGTTGTTGTCCAGTTATCTCGTCAATCAGGAATGCCTCAGAAGCCAGCTGCAGTTTCGAGTATTCGAGCCAAGTGGTCAGTTCGCTGTTCATTTCTTACTCCCTTGTGGTTGAAGTTCGTTCCAAGTGCCTAGTGCCGTGCTGATGAATTCACGTTGGTTGCTGAAAGCGGTAATGCGGATTGGGCATTTCCTTGCATTCCTCCATGGCGACTGATTAAAAGTCGGCCCGGTTACACCAAAGTAGGGTTCGAGGATGTACCCCACCCGCTCCGCTACCACTTCCCCGGTCTCCAGTTCCACCACCCGCAGCCTCCCGCCGGCCACCCAGAAGTGGCGATCTTCCTGCGTGGAGATGTCGTCCCAGGTGTAGCCGTAGCGGGAGAGACGGGTGGGGGTGGTTTCTGGGTGTTTTTCAGTTGCATTCCAATCCCAGATGTAATGGCCGGAGTAGTTCTTTTCGTTTTTCCACTTGGGAATGAATCGCAGGAATTTACCGGCCTGCGTGGGATGAGCCATCTCAACGAAATCAAAACCTCCTCGCTCTTTAAATGGGCTTTCACGTGGCAGCGACTTCTGCCGAAACAGCAGCCCTCTTGCCTCCGTCCCCGGCTCATTCGGCAAGTCATACGGATCGCCCATCCAGAACTGGTCTTTCAGTTGCGCGCTGGTGGCGCTTTGGGCGGGCTTCATGATGAAGATGGCATCCTGCGGCGGCACCGTCTTGTAGTAGGTGACGTGGGCGGATTCGCAGCGTTTGTGGAAGTGATCCCAGGCTGACTTGAAATACGCTTGCCGTACTTCCCAGGCCTTGTGCTCCTGATAATTGCCGTAGCCCCACCAGGCCACCAGAGCCAGGGTGAGGCCGGCCAAGGCGATGGATCGTCCACGCCGCCTCAGGATCGGCTCGTAGATGCCCAGGGCCAGCCAGCCCAGCCAGAGCAGGAAAGCGCCGAGCAGCAAAAAGTCGAAGAAATGGAACACCCCGCGCGGGATGAACCAGTACAGCATGGGCGTATTCATGTGGTGCGCTCAGCGTTCATGCCGGCTTGCGGAAAGCGGCATGCGCCCGGCGTGGAACGCGGTGATCCCTGGATTTATTGGCTTCAAGACATTTGTCCCTTGTGTGTACCCGGAAATACGTTGTTCCCGGTTGTTTTGTACCAGCTGCGTGTGTGGTTGCAGCTTAAGCTGCCTGCTGCATCCACACAATCTGTCGAAAGTTATAGGTGTTTTGCCTATTTACGATGTGATGAGGGCGCTGCGATATAGGCCGCGAAGCGTGTTGGCACCGCCCCAGATCGACAGGCTGTCGCTGTTGGCGAGAGCTTCCAGGATATGGCTGTTGCTGGAGAACGGATGGATGCCGTTCGGCGCCTGGGTGGATTGTGGGTAAACGATGTCCCAGCCGGATGGAGAGATGTCGAAGGTGGGCTGGCGGCCTGACGAACAGCTTGAGCGGCAACCGCGTACGCCGGTCCTCCAAGACCGTCTCCGCACCGATTTCGAAAGTTCGGCGCTCCCGGCCGATCCGCTGCATTGGTCTGGATTTTCCTTGACGCATTACCTTGGTCGGCTGGCTACAATCCCGCATCGAACCATTGGGTTTTCGCCATGCATGCCTTCATTTCATTGCTTTTGCTGATCGCATTGACCGGTTGCGCGGGCCAGGAAATTCAGCGCAAGAACGGCGTCGCCAGCGCGCGGGCCTTCAGCGCGGTCAATCTGGCGAAGAGCGATGCGGACATGATGGCGGAGATGAATCAGCGCGAAGTGCTGAAAAGTCTGAAACTGCTGACCGAGAAACTGTATCGACGCAATCCTCAGGAATTCCGCAAGTCCAGCCATGAAACCGCCGAATCTGCCAGCGCCGTCATTTTCGAGCAGATTCCGAAATGGGCCTTGTCGCCGTTGAGCAAGTCGAACTGGGAAGAAAATTTCAAACTGGCTTTCCTGGAAGGGTATAGCGGCGATCGGGTGCACGCCTTCATGAGCGCGCTGACCTGCATGCTGATGGCCTCGTACGAGAACAAGACCGAGCTGTTCCTGACCGACACGCTGTCTGCGCAGAAGCTCTACAACAGCGCACGCAATATCGAGGTGGCAGTATGGAAGCTCTCCAATGCAAAACTGCCCAACGGCGCCAGGATTCTGGTCAGCAACAGCATGGAAGGCGATGTCGCCAACCTCAGTTTCGAGCGCGAATTCGGCAAGCTGATCGCGCAGCAGGATTTGCTGGCATTGATCATCGAAGACAAGAGCAATCGTTCGATCAGTCGCGTTTTCCAGAACGTCGCCACCTTCGTCTTTCTGCCGATCTGAACAGCTCGATGGATTGGCGACTCGACGCGGACTACGACTATTGCGAACAACTCGACCTGGCCGGTTGGGCCTGGCAGTTCTTGCGGCGCGAACCGGACTATCGGGCCGATTACGCCTGGTTCATCGCGCGATGGCGTCAGCTTGAAGCCGCCTACGGCGCGCCGCCGCAGCGCGATTTCTTCAAATGGAAGCAGGATGCGCGCGCCTGGCGGCCGGAATCCGAGATTGCCGGCTGCGGCTCGGAAATCTGTCCGGGCGAGAACGATCAGGTTCTGATCGAGTGCTGGATGGGAGCGAAATGGGGGTTCCGCAAATTCCCGCTCGATCCGGCCATCGATCAGCCCGACGGCCTGGCCTGGCGCGAATCTGCGGTCGACGTGGCGGTCATCGACGCCGATGCCGCTGCGACACTTCGACAAACACCCGAAATGCTGGCATTGAACTTCGATCTGGCGCTGCCGCTGCCGGCGCAACTGGAAGCGGCCAAGCGGCATCTCATCGCGGCCCGCCAGTTACGCGCCCAAGCGGGCAGCCTGCCGCCGCGAAGCTTGCGCGAAGGCGCGCCGATCTGGCGGCGCTGGTTGCGCATGCTGGATGCGCTGGAAGCCGGAGAGAAGCTGGATTCGATCGGCGAGGCCCTGGCGTTGCACGCCCCCGAGCAAGACCTCGCTACCGCCCTCGCGATGCGCAGTGGCGGCTACCGCCGTATCCTGCAGTTGGAACATTGACCCAGCCGCACACGTCAACGACTTAACCTGCAAGGAGACTCTCATGGCGATGGACAGCATCGACTACGACATCATTGGCGACGACATGCAGTACGTGGAAATCGAACTCGACCCGCAAGAAGCTGCAGTGGGCGAGGCCGGCATGATGATGTTCATGCAGGACGGCATCGAGATGGAAACCGTTTTCGGCGACGGCTCCGCCTCCAGTTCCGGTTTCATCGGCAAGCTGATGGGCGCAGGCAAACGCCTGCTTACCGGCGAATCGCTGTTCACCACCATCTACGCCAACATGGCGACCGGCAAGCGCCGCGTGGCTTTCGCCGCGCCCTACCCGGGCAAGATCGTGCCGATCGATCTGAGCCAGATCGGCGGCACATTGATCTGCCAGAAGGATTCTTTCCTCTGTGCCGCCAAAGGCGTTTCGCTCGGCATCGCCTTCCAGCAACGCCTCGGCGCCGGCTTCTTTGGCGGCGAAGGCTTCATCCTGCAGAAACTGGAAGGCGACGGCATGGTGTTCTTCCACGCCGGCGGCACCATCGCCGAAAAAACGCTGGCTGCGGGCGAAGTGCTGCGGGTGGACACAGGCTGTATTGCCGCCATGCAACCCTCGGTGGATTTCGACATCCAATTCGTCGGCAAGATCAAAACCGCGTTGTTCGGCGGCGAAGGCCTGTTTTATGCCCGCCTCACCGGCCCGGGCAAGATCTGGCTGCAAACCCTGCCCTTCTCGCGCCTGGCGAATCGCATCCTCTCGGCCGCTCCGCAAGCCGGCGGCAAGCAGGTGGGCGAAGGCTCCTTGCTCGGCGGCCTGCTCGACGGCGATAACCATTAAGCCATCACCGTTTCGTAACATGGACACCCTACCCTCCCCAATTTCGATGGCTGAGAACACCATGGATCTGATTCTCTGGCGGCATGCCGATGCGCAGGATGGCGAAGTCGACATGACGCGCGAATTGACCGCAAAGGGACGCAAGCAGGCGCAGCAGATGGCAGCCTGGCTGCGTCCACGGATACCGGAAAAGACGCGCATTCTGGTCAGTCCGGCCGCGCGCGCACTGCAAACCGCAGACGCCCTGAAGCTTGACTACGCAGTGGTCGCCAACCTTGCGCCGGGCGCAATGGGCGTGCAGGTTTTGAGCGAAGCCGGCTGGCCGGATGCTTCCGGCACTGTACTGCTGGTGGGGCATCAACCGACGCTGGGCGATGCCGCAAGTTTGTTGTTGTTCGGCGAAACCCGCACCCTGAGTCTCAAGAAGGGAGGGCTGGTCTGGCTGAGCAACCGCGTGCGCGGCAGTCAGCCGCAAACCATTTTGAAAGCGGCGATGTCGCCGGAACTGGTTTGAATCCCGGGGCTAACTTAACAGGGTGTTGAAAACACTCCGTCACCCCGGCGGTCCTGGTTGTTGCCGCTTCAGCGGCTTTACTACCCGGCCTAGCCTTGCGGGTGTAGGCCGGGGTCAGTGCAGTGGGCTCAGCAAAAATCAACAAACCTCCTCGGTTGGTCATGCGTAAATTGCTCGAAGACCGCGTGAATTGAGACATGCCGGGTTGTTTTGGCGCTTCACCACTCAGGGTGAGTGGAGGCTCCACTCGTAGGAGCGCCTTCCAAGACGCGATGGCAGGAGCGATCGCGCCTTG
>JASJPK010000097.1:0-8360 GCA_031426735.1 Hydrogenophilaceae bacterium
CAGTTTGCCCGGATTCCCGCTCCTGGCAAGGGGCGGCGAGTTTCTCACCAGCCTGTTAGACCGGGGCTGACCCACCTGCTCACAGTGAATGCCGCCATCGAAGCCGATGCGTCTTGCAAGCAGCCCAATTCCAATTACTCTGACATGGTTTTTGGGCTATCTTGGCAGTCAATTAATTATATTTATCTTTACGGCATTTCTGCACGGCGGATTATCGAAGATCAATACGCTATTTTCGCGCATACGGTGGTCTAGTTTGTTGATTCTATAGGGTTTATTTATGAAATATGAGATTGGATGGAGGTAAATGAGCGTTTGCTTATTTTAAATAAATTAATCCTGCAAGTAGGCCGACTTGGTAGATTGTTCTCGAATTAGCCTGATATATCGATAGGGGTATTTGAATTATTTGTCGGAATATTTTACGTATTGAAATAAGCCGAAATAGATTGTTAAATAAAAACAAACGGTTATCTAATTGGCCTGATTGTTGCGTGATTTTGAGCGTCGGTAATTAATCGATACTTCCTGAGGAGGAATGATCATGAAAATTTTGCCCTCGAATCTCGCAGCTCTCGCATTCTGCGTAGCCAGTTCCACTGCATCGGCGCTGACCCTACCTGCAGATGCAACCTGCCAGGCCAATGGTGATTGCATCGAATTCAGCGACTTCACGGTTTATTCGCTGAATTTCCTCAATTACAAGTACGGTAGTCCGGGAAACAACACGCCCTACGGCGTCAATGCATCCGATGGTCAGATCAAGGAATTCGTGATTTTCGGTACCGGCTCGAACAATAACGATGCGGTCGATAACCCGGCCGGCATGGACGATGCCTACAACACGCCTGAACCGGGTGGTGACCCGTCTTTTTCAACCGCCCTATCCGAGCCGAGCGACGGTCCCGTCGGCGATGTCATCAATCAATGGAATGCCAACGTCGCCGACTTGCGTTCTTTCCTGGGGCAAAGCCAATTCGTCAGCTATTTCCGCTTCAACGAGACGGGCCAAGGCCCCGATCTTGACGAGCAGTCGCTCATGATCTGGGCAAAAGTCACGTTGCGGGATACGGTCGATGGCGACGGCGGCGGTCTGCTTGCGAACAAGGAGTTTTATTTGCGGACAGGGCCGAGTACTGCTGCGCCGACCACGGGAATCGCGGATATCGATCCCACCGTTCTGGATACGGACGTCGCAGCCTATGCGCCTTGGGTTTATGTGCACAGCGATATTTGTGCGGGCGATATTGGAGCGGGGAAACAGTTCATACATTTCGGCCCATGTACCGCGTCTGAACCCAGCTTCGATACGGTTTCGCAAAATCTGGGCGTGAACGATGCCGCTTTTGCCGTATATAACCCCGAACTGGACGATCTGATTCATGCCTCCGACTATGACTTTTTCGATCTGGATTGGCAGATGCTTTATGTCGCCGGCGGTGCCGAAGCGGCTTGGGTGCAAAACGACACCTTGGTTCCTTCCAACGGTGTTCCAGAGCCTGCAACTGTCGCGCTGTTAGGACTTGGTTTGCTCGGTCTTGCCGGCATGCGCAGAAAATTGGCGGAATGACTTTCGCAAGTCGTTATTTGCGGATGGGAACGGCGGCGTAAGTCGCCGTTCCCATCCGGATCAGGGCTTGTTGAATTGGTCAACGCAATCGCCCGCGCCCGGGGCGTGATCGACGAAGGCAGTGGGCATCGGTAATTGCTGCCGCCTGCCTCCATGGCGCCTGGATGTCCTTGTCCGGCACACTCGCCGGTTCCGGTAGGTGAGTTTGCCGTCAGGTCGAAATTCTCCGATTGCATCACCGGCTTGAAGATGCTGAAGCCGCGTTGTGCATCGGTGCCGATGCCTGCGCGTGCAAATCGAGCCTGTACCAGATCGGAGCTGCATCCATGTGGGCATATTGGGCTCGCCGGCCCGGCGTTACAATCGCGGCAACCTCATCGAGCGCCCATCATGGACAACGCCAATTTCACCGACCATTTCCTCATCGCCATGCCCAACATGCTGGATCCGAATTTTTCCGGCACGTTGACCTACATTTGCGACCACGGCGATCAGGGCGCGCTGGGCGTGGTGGTGAACAAGCCGATCGAACTGAACCTGGAATCGCTGTTCAGCCAGATCGGGCTCAATCTGGCAGATGCGCATTTACGTGGCGAACCGGTTTATTACGGCGGTCCGGTGCAGGTGGAACGCGGCTTCGTGCTGCACCGCCCGGTCGGCAAGTGGGGCTCGACCTTGTCGGTCAACGACCGGGTTGGCCTCACCACCTCCAAGGACATTCTGGAAGCCACTGCGCGCCAGGAAGGCCCGGCCGAAATTCTGGTGACCTTGGGTTATGCCGGCTGGGGCCCGGGCCAACTGGAAGACGAGATCAAACAGAACGCCTGGCTCACCGTGCCGGCCGACCCGGAAGTCATCTTCAGCCTGCCCGCGCTGGAACGCATTCCGGCGGCGATGAAACTGCTCGGCATCGATCTGGCCATGCTGTCGGAAGAGGCGGGCCACGCTTAGCAGGCGTTGAGAACGTGCACACCTTATACACAACCGTCATACCGCCCCGGATACCCCCCTTCCGGGGCGGGGTGACGGTACGGTTTTTGACTCACAGATAAATGATTCCGCAACGCGGCAGCGTGCTGGCCTTCGATTTCGGCATGAAACGCATCGGTGTCGCCGTCGGCGATTGGGAAAACTGTCTGGCGCATCCGCTCGAAACCGTTTCCGGCGAAGGCAATGACGCGCGCTTCGGCCGCATCGCCGCGCTGATCCTGGAATGGAAACCGGTGCAACTGGTCTGCGGGCTGCCCTTCTCGATGGACGGTACGGAACACGATATCAGTCGCCGCGCGCGCCGCTTCGCCAACCAGTTGCACGGCCGTTTCGGCCTGCCGGTGGCGCTGGTGGACGAGCGGCTGACTTCATTCGCCGCCGATTTGCGCCTGCGCGAAGCCGGCGTCAAAGGCAGTGCTCGCAAAGGTCTGGACGACGCGGTCGCGGCACAACAAATTCTTCAGGACTACTTCGATCATGCTCACGCAAACGCTGCTTCAACTGCCCTCGCCTGAACGCCTCATCGACCAACTGGCTGAGCAGATCAAGCCGCACATCGGCGCGAACCCGCAGGCCGAGTGCGCTTTGGTCGGCATCCATACCGGCGGCGTCTGGATCATGGATGCGCTGGCCGAGCGTCTCGGCGCCGACATCCCGCGCGGCGTGCTCGACATCGCCTTCTATCGCGACGATTTCTCGCGCATCGGCCTGCATCCGGAAACCAAGCCGTCGCATCTGCCGTTCGATGTCGAAGACCGGCGCATTCTGCTGCTCGACGACGTGCTCTACACCGGCCGCACCATCCGCGCTGCAATGAACCTGCTGTTCGATTACGGCCGTCCGGCCGTGATCAGACTGGCCGTGCTGGTCGACCGTGGCGGCCATGAGTTGCCGATCAGCGCGGACTACGTCGGCGCCAAGCTCGACCTCGAAGCGGACGAGCACATCTCGCTGGAAAACAACGCAACGGAAGGCCTGCACTTCGTCATGAAGAGGAAGCCATGAGCGCCAACAACCTGCAACTGACCGACGATGGCCGCCTGCGCCACCTGCTCACGCTGGATGGCCTGCCGGCACGCATCCTGACCCAGATCCTCGATACCGCCGCGTCCTTTCTCACCGTGTCGGAAGCGGAACGCGATGTGAAGAAAGTGCCGCTGCTGCGTGGCAAGGCGATCTTCAACATTTTCTTCGAGAACTCCACGCGCACGCGCACCACGTTCGAAATCGCCGCCAAACGGCTGTCCGCCGACGTGGTCAACCTGAACATCAACGCGTCGTCGCAGAGCAAGGGCGAGACTCTGCTCGACACGGTGGCCAATCTGTCGGCGATGCAGGCCGACATGTTCATCGTGCGGCATGCCGCCGCCGGTGCCGGCCATCTGATCGCACGCCATGTTGCGCCGCACATCCATGTCGTCAACGCCGGCGACGGGCGTTGTTCGCACCCGACCCAGGGCCTGCTCGACATGTTCACGCTGCGCCATTACAAGGGCCCGTTCCACAACCTGCGCGTCGCCATCGTCGGCGATGTGCTGCATTCCCGCGTCGCCCGTTCGCAGATTCATGCGCTGACCACGCTGGGCTGCCCGGAAGTGCGCGTCGTGGCGCCGAAGACCTTGCTGCCGCGCGATGTCGAAAACCTCGGCGTGCATGTATTTCACAAGATGGAGGAAGGCATCAAGGATGTCGACGCGGTGCTGATGCTGCGCCTGCAGAACGAGCGCATGCGCGGCTCGCGCCTGCCCTCCGCCGGCGAGTATTACAAGCACTGGGGCCTGACACCGGACAAGCTGAAACTGGCGAAACCCGATGCCATCGTGATGCACCCGGGGCCGATGAATCGCGGCGTCGAAATCGACTCGGCGGTGGCCGACGGCATGCAGTCGGTGATCCTGTCGCAGGTCACCTTCGGCATCGCGGTGCGTATGGCGGTGATGAGCATCCTGGCGGGGAATTGAACATGAAAATCCACATCAAGAATGGCCGCGTCATCGATCCTGCTTCCGGCCTGGACAGCGTGCAGGACATCTTCGTCGCCGCCAGCCATATCGTCGGCGTCGGCAAGATGCCCCCTGATTTCCACGCCAACCAGGTGATCGACGCCAGCGGCCTCATCGTCTGCCCCGGTCTGGTCGATCTCTCGGTGCGCCTGCGCGAACCCGGCCTGGAATACATGGCGACGCTGGAAACCGAGATGCACGCGGCGGCGGTCGGCGGTGTCACCTCGCTGGCCTGCCCGCCAGATACCGACCCGCCGCTGGACGAGCCCGGCCTGGTCGAAATGCTCAAGTTCCGCGCCAAGCACATGCCCGGCCCGCGCGTGTATCCGGTCGGCGCCCTGACCAAGAAGCTGAAGGGCGAAGGCATCACCGAAATGGCCGAACTGACCGAGGCCGGCTGCATCGCGTTCAGCCAGGCCGACGCGCCGCTGATCGACACGCAGGTGCTGCTGCGCGCGATGGAATATGCCAAGACCTTCGAACTGTCGGTCTGGCTGCGCCCACAAGACCCGCATCTGGCGCGCGAGGGCGTCGCGCACGACGGCGTCGTCGCGGCGCGCCTCGGTTTTCCGCCGATTCCGGTGCCAGCGGAAACCGTGGCGCTGGCGACCATCCTGCTGCTGGTGCGCGAAACCGGCGCGCGCGTGCATCTGGCGCGCCTGTCCAGCCGCGCCGGCATAGAGATGGTGCGGCGCGCCAAGCATGACGGCCTGCCGATCACCTGCGATGTCAGCATCCATCACGTGCATCTGTCGGAAATGGACACCGCCGATTTCAACGCCAACTGTCACCTGATCCCGCCGCTGCGCAGCCAACGCGACCGCGACGCGATCCGCCACGGCCTGGAGGACGGCACCATCGACGCGATCTGTTCCGACCATGCGCCGGTGGACGACGACGCCAAGGAACTGCCGTTCCAGGAAGCCGAACCCGGCGCCACCGGCGTCGAACTGCTGTTGCCGCTGACGTTGAAGTGGGCGCGTGAAAGCGCGATTCCGCTGACCACGGCGCTGCGCTACATCACGCAACACCCGGCCGCCATCCTCGGCGTCGATGCCGGCCGCATCGGCATCGGCCGACCGGCCGACCTGTGCCTGTTCGACCCGGAAGCCAACTGGGTGGTGAATCGCGGCAACCTCGCCAGCCTGGGCAAGAACAGCCCGTTCCTCGGCCTGGAAATGCAGGGCCGCGTGCAATACACGCTGATCGACGGGCATCTGGATTTCCGGCGCAATCATTCGCATGCTTAGTTGCGTAGGGTGCGCCGTGCGTTCCTTGCAAAATCAAAGGGTTGCTGTGTCTCCCGAGGCATAGCCAACGGGGGTTTCCAGCGAGGCTGGCAAGCGGCAAACTGTGGAAAAATAGGGAGACCTACCATGCTGAACCAGCCCGCTTTATTCGAGACCCATGCCATCCGTCGTGTTTATGACGAGAAAGCCGAAACCTGGTGGTTTTCGGTGGTGGATATCATGCAAGTGCTCACCCAGCAGCCTGACTATCAGACGGCGCGCAAGTACTGGAACAAACTGAAAGAACGCTTGGGCAAGGAGGGCAGTCAGTCGGTGACAGATTGTCACCGACTGAAATTGCCCGCCGCCGACGGCAAGCACTACCTCACCGACGTCGCCACCGCCGAGACCCTGCTGCGTCTGGTGCAGTCCGTGCCCAGCCCCAAGGCCGAGCCGATCAAGCTGTGGCTGGCCAAGGTGGGTTACGAGCGCATGCAGGAAATGAGCGACCCTGCGCTGTCGCTGGATCGCGCGCGCGAAACCTGGCACAAACACGGGCGCAGCGAGAAGTGGATTCAGCAGCGCATGACCGGCCAGGAAACGCGTAACAAGCTGACCGATTACTGGGCCAACCACGACATCAAGCAGGGCGAGGAATTCGCCATCCTGACCAACCTGATTCATCAGGAATGGGCCGGCGTCAGCGTGAAAGAACACAAGACGATGAAGGGCCTGAAAACGCAGAACCTGCGCGACCACATGAGCGAGGCGGAGTTGATCTTCACCGCGCTGGCTGAACTCTCGACGCGGCAGATTGCGGAAACGGATGACGCAACCGGTATGGCGGAAAACGCGGCCGCAGCCGGCAAGGGTGGCGCGATTGCCAAACAGGCGCGCAAGGCACTGGAAGAAAAGACCGGGAAATCGGTGGTGACCGGGGAGAACTTCCTGCCGCCGGCCAAGCCAGTGCGAAAAGTAACGAACAAGCCATGACAGGATTGATCCGGCCTGAATCCATCGCGTCGGGCCAATCCGTGCGCGTCCTCTCGATCATCCCGCCAATGACGCAACTCAACACGCCGTATCCGTCGACGGCGTACCTGACCGGTTTCCTGCGTTCGCGCGGGGTCGACGCGGTGCAGGCAGACCTTGCGCTGGCGCTGGTGTTGCGGTTGTTTTCGCCGGAGGGTCTGCGCGCGGTCCGCGCCTGCGTCGAAGCGCTGCCGAAGTCCAGGCGCACGCCGCAGATCAAATCTTTCGACACCCAGTTCGACCGTTATCTCGCCAGCATCGCGCCCGCCGTGGCGTTTCTGCAAGGACGCGACCCCAGCATCGGACACCGCATCGCCGGGCGCGGCTTTCTGCCCGAGGGCGCGCGGTTCGACTCGCTCGATGTCTATGTCGACGACGACGGCGGCGATCCGCTGGCCTGGGCGTTCGGCGCCTTGGGCGTGCAGGACCGCGCGCGCCACTTCGCCACGCTGTATCTGAACGATATCGCCGATGTGCTGCGCGAAGCGGTCGATGCGCGCTTCGAGTTCGTTCGCTACGCGGAGTCGCTGGCGCAAAGCCAGCCGACGTTCGAGCCGCTCGCCGCCGCGCTCGCCGCGCCGTTGAATCTGGTCGATCAGACGCTACGCGAGCTGACCCTGGAAGCGATGGCCAAGCACGCGCCGGCGGTTGTGCTGCTTTCCGTACCCTTTCCCGGCAACGTCTACGCCGCGTTTCGCATCGCGCAGGCGATCAAGGCGGCGCATCCCGGCATCGTCACCGTGCTCGGCGGCGGCTTCGTCAACACCGAGTTGCGCGAACTCTCCGAACCGCGCGTGTTCGATTACTTCGACTACGTCTGCCTCGACGACGGCGAGCGGCCATTGCTGGCGCTGCTGGAACATCTGCGCGGCGAGCGGCCGCAGGAACGGCTGGTGCGGACGTTCGTTTGTAGGAGGCCCGCTTGCGGGCCGAATTTCAACGGCGGGTTCGGCCCGCAAGCGGGCCTCCTACCGTCCATTGATGCGGACAAAGTCAGCTACATCCACTTCCCCGAACCCGACATTCCCTTCGCCGAAGTCGGCACGCCGACCTGGGACGGCCTGCCGCTGGACCGCTATCTGTCTGTGCTCGACATGCTCAACCCGATGCACCGGCTCTGGTCGGACGGGCGCTGGAACAAGCTGACCGTGGCGCATGGCTGTTACTGGAAGAAGTGCAGCTTCTGCGATGTCTCGCTCGACTACATCGGCCGCTACGACGCCATCGCCGCCGCGACGCTGGTCGACCGCCTCGAAACCATCATCGAAGAAACCGGCCAGAGCGGTTTTCACTTCGTCGATGAAGCCGCGCCGCCGAAGGCGTTGAAGGCGCTGGCCGACGAACTGCAAAAGCGCAATCGCGCGATTTCCTGGTGGGGCAACATCCGCTTCGAAAAATCGTTCACGCCGGAACTCTGCCAACAGCTTGCCGACAGTGGCTGCATCGCCGTTTCCGGCGGCCTGGAAGTGGCCTCCGACCGCCTGCTCAAGCTGATGCAGAAAGGCGTCTCGGTCGACCAGGTCGCCCGCGTCACGC
>JASJPK010000098.1:0-38830 GCA_031426735.1 Hydrogenophilaceae bacterium
TGGCCCTCGGCCTGGCCGCACTGCTGTGGATCCTTTGGACCCTGTTCTACAACGGCTTCTCCGCGCTGAGCTGGGACTTCTTTACGCAGGACACGCCGGCGCCCGGTTCCGAGGGGGGCGGTTTGCGCAATGCCATCGTCGGCAGCTTGATGATCGTCGGCGTGACCACATTGGTGTCGACGCCGATTGGCATCCTGGCCGGTATCTATCTGGCCGAATTCGGCGCGACCTCGAAATTTGCCGCGACCACCCGTTTCGTCACCGACATCATGCTGTCGGCGCCGTCCATCGTGGTCGGCCTGTTCGTCTATGCACTGGTGGTGGCGACGCTGGGGGGCTTCTCCGGTTGGGCGGGATCGCTAGCGCTGTCCCTGATCGCGATTCCGGTCGTGGTGCGCACGACGGAAAACATGCTGCTGCTGGTACCCTCTGCGCTGCGCGAAGCCGCCTTCGCCGTCGGCGCGCCGCGCTGGCAGGTGTCCTTGAAAGTCACTTTGCGCGCGGTCAAGGCTGGCGTAGTGACCGGCATCCTGCTGGCCATCGCACGGGTGATCGGGGAAACCGCGCCCTTGCTGTTTACCGCGCTGAACAACCAGTTCTTCAGCACGGACATGTCGCAGCCGATGGGCAACCTGCCGGTGGTGATCTTCCAGTTCGCCATGAGCCCGTACGACAACTGGGTCAACCTGGCCTGGGGCGGCGCGCTGTTGATCGCCCTGCTGGTGCTCGGTATCAACATCGTCGCGCGCGTCATGTTCCGCAACAAATCCTCAGCCTGACGTTCAAGTTAACCCCCGGAGTTCCTTATGTCCGCCCCCCATACCACTGCCGACGGCGACGCGATCCTGTCCATCCGCGACCTGAACTTCTATTACGGCGATTTTCGCGGTCTGACCAATGTTTCGCTGGATATCGCCAAGAGCAAGGTGACGGCGTTCATCGGCCCATCCGGCTGCGGCAAATCGACGCTGCTACGCACCTTCAACCGCATGTACGACCTTTATCCCGGGCAGCGCGCCGAAGGCCAGATCAACTTCCACGGCAAGAATCTGCTCGACCGGAAACAGGACGTGAACCTGGTGCGTGCCAAGATCGGCATGGTGTTCCAGAAGCCGACACCATTCCCGATGACGATCTATGAAAACATCGCGTTTGGCGTGCGGCTTTATGAAAGGCTGCCCAAGTCTGAGATGGATGATCGCGTCGAATGGGCTTTGCGCAAGGCGGCGATCTGGGAAGAGACCAAGAGCAAGTTGCAGCAAAGCGGCCTGTCGCTCTCCGGCGGCCAGCAACAGCGTCTGTGTATTGCACGGACCATCGCGGTGAAGCCCGAAATCGTCCTGCTGGACGAACCCACGTCCGCGCTCGACCCGATTTCCACCGCCAAGATCGAAGAGCTGATCAACGAACTGAAGAACGAATACACCATCGCCATCGTCACCCACAACATGCAGCAAGCGGCGCGGATCTCCGACTTCACCGCCTTCATGTATCTGGGCGAACTGGTCGAATTCGGCAAGACTGACAGCCTGTTCGTGAAACCGACCAAGCAGCAGACCGAGGACTACATTACCGGGCGTTTCGGCTGATTGATCGCTGGTTGTGGTGGCGATATCCCCCATGGCCGCTGTCATAAATCCTTCATCTTCCTGTCACCTCGGCTGGGTAAGCTGTTCACTTTATCGTGGACATCGTTTCGCCTGAGCCGTGCCTTCCCTTTCTGAACTTCAACGCGAACTTACCCACCTGCGCGCCAAGGTGTTGGCCGGCCAGCAAACTTTACTGACCGACTGGCAGCCGATTCTGGCGGGCTCGCAGTATGCGAAGGACGCAGCCAATCTGGCCGCCTACATCGCGTTCCGTCGGGAAGACCTGCGCAGCCTGCAAGTGGGGCTCTCCGAGCTGGGTCTTTCTTCGCTAGGGCGTTGCGAAGGGCATGTTTCCGCCACACTGGATGCCGTCGCGTTGGCGCTCAATGCATTGAGTGGTGAAAAACCGCCTGATGCCGCCTTGCCGATGGCTGGCCGCGCCAATCGCCAGGGCGACCGCCGCCTCAAGCAGAACACCCAGCGCCTGCTCGGTAAAGAACCAAAACAACGGCGCAGCCGCATCATGGTTACCCTGCCGACCGCGGCGGCGGGTGAACTTCGTTTCGTGCGCGATCTGATCGAGCGCGGCATGGATATCGCCCGTATCAACTGCGCGCATGACGACGCCGCGACCTGGCGGGCGATGATCGACAACATTCGCGTTGCCGTCGCCGCGACCGGGCGCGCCTGCCTGATCCACATGGATCTTGCCGGGCCGAAATTGCGTACCGGCGAGATGGCCGCTTCGCCTGGCCTGCTGCGCCTGAAACCGAAGCGCGACGAGCGGGGCGATACGCGCGCGCCGGCCTATTTTCTGTTCGATGCCAGCGGCGAGCCAGGCGGCCCCGGTCTGCGCGGCGCCAGCGGCCTGATCGGCTACCCGCGGCTCAGCGTGTCGCGCGACTGGCTCGACCGCCTGCAACCGGGCGATCTGGTGGAAGCCACCGATACGCGCGGCAAGAAACGCATCATCAATGTGCTGGAACGCATGGGCGAAGCACATCTGCTGGCCTGTACAGCCGATTCGGTCTGGCTCGAACAGGGCTGCCCGCTGAAGCACCTGTCCGGCGAGGGAAAACAGCGCATCACCCAGGTCGGCGCGCTGGAAGCCAGCCCGGAAGCGCTGCTGGTGCGTAGCGGCGACCGCATTCTGTTGTCGCGCGATCTCGCTCCCGGCGAGCTTGGCAAGGAAGCCGGCTACGCCGGCCGCATACCCTGCGCGCAGCCGGAAGTGCTGGACAGTTTGTGCGTGGGCGAGCGGGTATTCATCGACGACGGTCAGATCGGCGCCGAAGTGGAACGTCTCGACGCGGCGGGAGCCTGGTTGCGCATCACCCGTGCCCGTCCCGAGGGCGACAAGATCCGTCCGGCCAAGGGGCTGAATTTTCCGGACAGCGACATCCGGCTTCCGGCACTGGGCGAAAAGGACTTGCTCGATCTCGATTTCGTTGCACGCGAAGCCGATATCGTGGGCTATTCTTTTGTGCAGTCGGCGGCGGACATGGACCTTTTGGCGGAGGAACTGGAAGCGCGCGGTGCGGCAAATCTGGGCCGCATCGCCAAGATCGAAACCCGCCAGGCGGTGGCTAATCTGCCCGAGATTGTCGTTCATGGCGCCAGCCGGGGGCCCTTTGGACTAATGATCGCGCGCGGCGATCTGGCAGTGGAAATCGGCTGGAGCCGGCTCGCCGAGATTCAGGAAGAGATATTGTGGCTGGCGGAAGCAGCGCATGTGCCGGTCGTTTGGGCGACACAGGTGTTCGAGCAATTGATCAAGGAAAATCTGCCCTCGCGGGCCGAAATGACCGATGCTGCGATGTCGGAACGCGCGGAATGCGTGATGTTGAACAAGGGGCCGTTCGTGTTGGACGCAATTGCTATGTTGGGTGACATTGCTCGCCGCATGCGCAGTCATCAGCACAAGAAATCCGCCCGTTTGCGGGCATTACATTGGTAAGGAAGAATCATCATGGCCAACGCTGTAAAAAATATCGCCAAATTCATCCGGAAAAATCCGGAGGACAAGGCTTGTTCTGACCTGCGTGATCTCTGCATGGCGCTGGAGTCTTCAGCTTCGTTCGACCTCGGCTGTCTCTATAACCTGGACAAGAAGCCATTCGAGTTGGCGATCGAGTTGCTCGAAGAGTGGCGTTTCGACCGCCATGTGTTTGAACGCCGTCTGCAGAAATATCTGGACGAACCGGTAGAAGATTGAGCGAAACGACCTGGAAAGGTCTCCTAAAGCGAAGTCGCCACTTCGCGCAGTACCGTTTCAAACCGCATGACGATGGCCTCCCAGCCGTGTTCCAGCATGCTGCGGCTGGCCTCGCAACCGAGGCGTCGGCGCGACTCGACATCGCCAGCCAGCATTACTGCCGCAGCAATGAAAGCCGTGGCATCGCCGGCCGTGACCGCGCTGCCGTTGTCTCCGTCTCGAATCAAGATCTCTGCCGCCGCGCGTCGGTAGGTGACGACGCACAAGCCGCTGGCCAACGCCTCGGTCAGTACATTGCCCCAGGTTTCCGAAAGACTGCCGAACAGGAACAGATCCGCGCTGGCGTAGTGGGCGGCAAGTTCATCGCCGACGCGCGTTCCGGCAAAAACGTGATCCGGATGCTTCGCGCGCAGTCGCGCCAGAGCGGGGCCGTCGCCGACCCAGATCATGCGCGCGCGCGGATTGCGGGCGGCGATGGCGGCAAACGCCTGTTCCACTACTTCCAGGTTTTTTTCCGGCGCAAGGCGGCCGACGAACAGACACGCCAATTCTTCCTCCGCCAGACCCCAGTGCGCGCGCAGCGACGCGTCGCGGCGGGTCGGACGAAAGAGCTGGGTATCGACGCCGCGCCCGACCGCGCGCACATTGGGAATACCGCGTGCGCCCAGTCTGGCGGCCAGTTCCGGCGTCGGCACCAGGGTCGCCTGGCAGCGCCGGTGCAGAGCATCCAGCCAGTCGGTGACCCAGGGCATCAGCCAGTCGAGGCCATAGTGCTGGCTGTATTGGTCGAAGTGGGTGTGATAGCCGGAGGTCAGCGGCAACCTGCGGGCGCGTGCCGCGGCAACGGCCGCCCAGCCAAGGGGGCCTTCGGTGACGACATGGACCAGGTCGGGGCGTTGCGCGTCCATCAGGCGACCCAGTCGCCACCAAGACGGCCAGCCCATGTGGAGGCCGGGATAACGGGGAATCGGCAGGCCGGGTACGGTCCAGGTATCCACGTCGCCCGGTTCGTTCCGCTGCCGCGGCCGTACCAGTCCGACCCAGTGGCCGCGGGCGCGCAGGCCCTGCAGCAGGCGCTGCGTGGTCATCGCGACGCCGTTGATTTCGGGTGGGTAGGTCTCGGTTACGAGCAGGATGCGCAACGGTTTCATCGCACCTGGCTGCGGTACAGCGTCGCGAGTCGCGCCGCCAGAGTCAGGTCGGACCATTCCTGCGCATAGCTGCGCGCCTGGTCGCCCAATCGTACGCAACTTTCCGGGTCGTTCAGCAGGTCCGCCAGTACGTCCGCAAAGGCGGTTGGGTCGTCCGGCGCAATGCGGCAGCCGCGCCCGGGGGCCAGGATGTCCGCCGTGCCCATGATAGACAGCGCGACCACCGGGCAGCGTTGCGCCATCGCTTCCAGCAACACCAGGCCCTGCGTCTCGGTGCGCGAGGCGAAGACGAACACGTCGGCTGCGGCATAGGCGGCAGGCAGTTCGCGGCGGCGATCCAGGTAGCCGAGAAAACGCACGTTGTCGCCCAGGCCGAGGCGGCTAGCCTGTTGCTCCAGATCGGCGCGCGCGGGCCCTTCGCCGGTAACCAGAAACAGGAGGTCGCGGCATTGCCGCTTCGCCAGCGCGACCGCTTCGAGCAGAAAGCCGATGTTCTTCTCGTGCGCCACGCGGCCGACGAACAAGGCCACCGGTCGTTCCGGCGCGATGCCCTGCTCGGCACGGAAGAGCAGGGCGTCGCCCGGGGTGAATGCATTCGCCGGCAAACCAGTCGGCAATACGTGCAGGGGCCGCGTGATGCCATAGTCGCGCAGGCGCTCGCGCATCGCGGAAGACGGCACGACGATGGCGTCCAGCGCATTGCACTGACCGCGCGAAAATCGTCGCGCCAGGCCGCGCAGTGCGGCCGCGGGCAGCCAGGGAATGTAGTGCTGCAGGTATTCCTCGAACAGCGTGTGATAGGTAGCGATCACCGGTTTGTTCAATATGCGTGCGGCATGCAAAGCGGCGTAATGCGCTGCGAATGGGGTCTGGATATGGATGACGTCGCAGTCGGCCGCTGCCAGCAGCGTAGCGTTGCGCAACTTCGTGTAATGCGCGAGACGGTCTTCCGGATCGCCCAGCACGCGTCGCGATGGCACCCGCGTTACGCCGGATGTGGGCGCATCGTTGCCATAGCTGGGTGCGATCAGACTGACCGTCACACCCTCGGCGGCAAGGGCGCTGCGGAAGGTTTCGATGGAGGTGGAGACGCCATTGATGCGCGGGAAATACACGTCTGAAACCATGAGGACGCGCATCAATCGGCCCCGGCCGGGAGTGCGTTGAAATCGCCGCGCGCCGACTGGCCCACTGCGCGGCAAATGACGCTCCATTCCACCATTTCCAGACGGCCGTCGAGGTGTTCGACGATGGCGGTGCAGGAATCGACCCAGTCGCCGCAGTTGGCGTAGACCAGGCCGTCAATTTCCTTCAGCGCGGCCCAGTGAATGTGGCCGCAGATCACGCCATCGAGGCCGCGCTCGCGGACATGGTGGATGACGGAATCCTCGAAATCGAAAATGAACTGCAAAGCGGTCTTTACTCTCCGCTTGGCATAGCCAGCCAGCGACCAATAGCCGGCGATACCGAGCAGCCGACGCAACCGCGACAACCAGCCGTTGAGTCGGACCAGCATGTCGTAAGCCATGTCACCCAGCAGCGCGACCCAGCGGTGATGCCGCGTCACTTGGTCGAAGTCGTCGCCGTGTACAAGCAGAAAGCGGCGGCCGTCGGCGGTTTCGTGCACGAACTCGCGTTCCACCCGGATGTCGCCGAAGGCGGTTTCGCAGTAATCGCGCAACGCCTCGTCGTGGTTGCCCGGCACAAACACGACTTGTTCGCCGTGGCGGGCGCGGCGCAGCACTTTCTGGATCACGGTGTTCTGCGCCGGACTCCAGTGGATGCTGCGGTTCATGCTCCAGAAGTCGATGATGTCGCCGACCAGATACAGATGGCTGGATGAGTATTCGCGCAGGAAGGCGAGCAGGCTATCGGCCTGACAGGCTCGGGTGCCCAGATGGACATCCGATATGAAGATGGAGCGGACAGCTGGCATGGGGCGAATCTGCCTGCCCAATGTGACGCCATGGTTACATAACTAACCGATATTTCTTGCAGCAGGTGGCTGTATCATTTTTTGCGCCTCCGTACCGGCAAGCAGCGCAGGGTGATTGACCCGCGTCAGCTTCGACATTAGACTTCGCGGTCTTTTTTGAGGGGGAAACCCAATGCGTCGCAAACTGGTCGCCGGCAACTGGAAAATGCACGGCAGTCTCGCTGAGAACGAAGCTTTGTTGTCCGGCTTGCTGGCTGGCATGGGCAGCGTCAAGGCGGGCGTGGCGGTTTGTGTGCCGTTTCCCTATCTCGCGCAAGTTCAGGCCAAGCTGGCCGGCAGTGCCATCGCCTGGGGTGCGCAGAACATGAGCCAGCAAGCCAAGGGCGCATACACCGGCGAAGTGTCGGCCAGCATGCTGAAGGATTTTGGCTGCGCTTATGTCATCGTCGGTCATTCCGAGCGCCGCGCCATTTATGGCGAAAGCGATGCGCTGGTGGCGGAAAAGTTTGCGGCCGCACAAGCGGCGGGCCTGACTCCGATTCTGTGTGTCGGAGAAACGCTGGAAGAACGTGAAGGTGGCATCACGGAAAGCGTGGTGGCGCGTCAGATGGATGCGGTGATCGGTAAATTCGGCGTCGCGGCGCTGGCGAAAGCCGTCGTGGCTTACGAGCCGGTCTGGGCGATCGGCACCGGCAAGACGGCGAGTCCGGAGCAGGCCCAGGCGGTGCATGCCTTCATACGCGCCAAGGTGCGCGCGCTGGATGCCGATGTGGCAGAAGGTTTGGTCATTCAGTATGGTGGCAGCATGAAAGCCGCCAATGCGGTTGAGTTGCTCGGCCAGCCTGATATCGATGGCGGTCTGATCGGTGGTGCAGCTCTGGTCGCGGATGAGTTTCTGGCGATTTGCCGCGCGGCGTGAATAAAGGTTAAGGTTGGTCATGGAATTTCTGGTCTGGATCGTACATATACTGGTTGCCGCCGCAGTGGTTGGTTTGGTGTTGCTGCAGCATGGCAAGGGTGCAGATATGGGGGCGGCGTTCGGTAGCGGTTCCTCCGGCAGCCTGTTCGGTGCGAGCGGATCGGCCAACTTCATGTCGCGCGCCACTGCGGTTTTGGCAACGTTGTTTTTCATGACTAGCCTGGGACTGACTTATTTTTCCAGTCAGAAACATTCGGCTGCGATCAAGCCGGCGGTGCAGCAACCCGTGGCGCCGCAAACGGCTCCGGTTGCGCCGGCCGGTGGTGTGGATAAATCGGGTGCGATACCCAAGTAAGTGAACTGAGTTTTGGGCATGCCGAGTCTGTCGGTGTGCCAGGTAATGCCGACGTGGTGAAATTGGTAGACACGCTGTCTTGAGGGGGCAGTGACGAAAGTCGTGCGAGTTCGAGTCTCGCCGTCGGCACCATCGAATTTCTTTATATCCCTTTATGAGTAATTAATAACCCATTGATATCAATGGGTTTTTTGTTTTCTGTTGCCTTGACGTAAGGTTGCTGAAAGCCTAGACTCCGCGCCTCTTGGCATGACTGGTTCATGCGTTTCGGGGTTCACATGCTCGAAAATTATTTTCCGGTTCTGATGTTTATTCTGGTGGGCTTGGCCGTCGGTGTCGGGCCTATGGTGGCGGGTTTCGTGCTCGCGCCGCACAAGCCGGATGCGGAAAAGCTTTCCCCTTACGAATGCGGTTTCGAAGCGTTCGAAGATGCGCGCATGAAATTCGATGTGCGTTATTACCTGGTTGCCATCCTGTTCATCCTGTTCGATCTGGAAATCGCGTTTCTGTTTCCCTGGGCGATCGTGCTGGAAGAGATCGGAATGTTTGGCTTTCTGTCGATGGTTGTTTTTCTCGGGATTCTGGTGGTCGGCTTCGTCTACGAGTGGACGAAGGGCGCACTGGATTGGGAATGAGCCATGGCATGGATATTAAGGAGGCGCTGAGATGAGCATCGAAGGCGTACTCGAAAAAGGATTTGTCACCACGACGGTCGATGCAGTGGTGAATTACACCCGCACCGGTTCGCTTTGGCCGATGACTTTCGGTCTGGCCTGTTGCGCTATCGAGATGATGCAGGCGGGTGCGTCGCGCTATGACCTGGACCGTTTCGGTATCGTGTTCCGGCCAAGTCCGCGCCAATCCGATCTGATGATCGTGGCCGGTACGTTGTGCAACAAGATGGCGCCGGCCTTGCGCAAGGTGTACGACCAGATGGCGGAGCCACGCTGGGTGCTGTCGATGGGTTCCTGTGCGAATGGCGGCGGCTATTACCATTATTCCTATTCGGTGGTGCGCGGCTGCGATCGCATCGTGCCGGTGGATGTCTATGTGCCGGGCTGTCCGCCCACTGCCGAGGCGTTGTTGTACGGGTTGATCCAGTTGCAGAAGAAAATCCGCCGTACCAGCACCATTGCCCGCTGACCGAAAGCCACGCTTATGCCAATAACCCCGGAAGTCCTGCTTGCGCGTGTGCAAGAGATCTTGGGCGACAAGATCGTGAAGAGCGCCGTTACGCTGGGCGAGGCGATGATCGAGGTGCGTCCAGAGGATTGGCTGGATGTGGCGCAGACCTTGCGCGACGAGTCCGCACTGGCATTCGATCTGATGGTCGATCTGTGCGGCGTCGATTACTCCACCTACAAGGACGGCGCCTGGGAAGGTGAACGTTTTGCCGTGGTGCTGCATTTGCTGTCCATCACGCGGAATCATCGTTTGCGCGTGCGCACCTTCTGCGCCGACGACAATCTGCCGTTGGTTGCCTCGTTGATCGACGTGTGGCCGGCGGTGAACTGGTTCGAGCGCGAGGCGTTCGACCTGTACGGCATCATTTTCGACGGGCATCCCGATTTGCGCCGCATCCTGACCGACTATGGCTTCATCGGCCACCCGTTCCGCAAGGATTTCCCGATTTCCGGCCATGTCGAGATGCGCTACGACCCCGAACTCAAACGGGTCGTCTATCAGCCGGTCAGCATCGAGCCGCGTGAAATCACGCCGCGCATCGTGCGGGAAGATCAGTACGGCGATGTCGGCCAACGCGGAGGGGCTGCCTGATGGCCGAGATCCGCAACTACACGATCAACTTCGGCCCGCAGCATCCGGCCGCGCACGGCGTCCTGCGCCTGGTGCTGGAACTCGACGGGGAAGTCATCGCACGCGCCGACCCGCACGTCGGCCTGCTGCATCGCGGTACCGAAAAGCTGGCCGAAACCAGGACGTTCCTGCAATCCGTGCCGTACATGGATCGTCTCGATTACATGTCGATGATGGTCAACGAACATGCCTATTGCATGGCCATCGAGAAGCTGGTCGGCATCCAGGTGCCGGAACGGGCGCAGTACATCCGCGTGATGTTCGATGAGATCACCCGCATCCTGAACCACCTGCTCTGGCTCGGAACGCATGCGCTGGATATCGGCGCGATGACGGTGTTCCTCTACGCCTTCCGCGAGCGCGAAGATCTGATGGACGTGTATGAGGCGGTATCCGGCGCGCGCATGCACGCGGCCTACTACCGTCCCGGCGGCGTCTATCGCGACCTGCCCGACAGCATGCCGCAATATCAGGCCAACCGCCGCCAGAACGAAGCGGACATCCGCCGCATGAACGAAAACCGCCAGGGCAGCGTGCTCGATTTCCTGGAAGATTTCTCGAACCGCTTCTTCGGCTACGTCGACGAATACGAAACCCTGCTGACCGACAACCGCATCTGGAAACAGCGCACGGTCGGCATCGCGGTAGTCGATCCGGAGCGCGCCAAGGCGCTCGGTTTCACCGGCCCGATGCTGCGCGGTTCCGGCATCGCCTGGGATCTGCGCAAGATGCAGCCATACGAAGTCTACGACCGCATGGATTTCGAGATTCCGGTCGGCCGCACCGGCGATTGTTACGACCGTTATCTGGTGCGCATGGAAGAAATGCGCCAGAGCAACCGCATCATCCAGCAGTGCGTGGCTTGGTTGAAAGCCAACCCTGGCCCGGTGATCGTCGCCGACCACAAGGTCGCACCGCCTTCGCGTGTTTCGATGAAGTCGAACATGGAAGAGCTGATCCATCATTTCAAGCTGTTCACCGAGGGCATGCACGTGCCGGAAGGCGAAGCCTATGCCGCGGTCGAGCATCCCAAGGGCGAGTTCGGCGTCTACATGATTTCCGACGGCGCCAACAAGCCGTATCGCCTGAAATTGCGTGCGCCCGGCTTCTCGCATCTGGCCGGCCTCGACGAACTTTCGCGCGGCCACATGATCGCCGATGTGGTGGCGATCATCGGTACGCTGGACATCGTGTTCGGCGATATAGACAGGTAAGAGATCTCCATGCTATCCGCCCCATCCCTGGCCTTGATCGACAAGGAAGTCGCCAAGTATCCCGCCGAGCAGAAGCAATCCGCCGTGATGAGCGCGTTGCGCATCGCGCAGACGGAGCTGGGCTGGCTGTCGAAAGAGTGCATCGAATACGTCGCCCACTATCTGGCCATGCCGGCGATTGCGGTGTACGAAGTGGCGACCTTCTACAACATGTACGACCTTGCTCCGGTCGGCCGCAACAAGGTGACGCTGTGCACCAACCTGCCTTGCCAGCTGCAGGGCGCCGATCAGGTCGCCGCGCAGATGCGGGCCAAACTGGGCATCGGTTTCGGTGAAACCACCGCCGACGGCCGTTACACACTGAAAGAAGGCGAGTGCATGGGCGCCTGCGGCCACGGCCCGCTGTGCCTGCACAACAACCATACGATGCACGACCACCTGACGCCGGAATCGGTCGACAAACTCCTGGATGACATGAAATGAGTTTGAACACGCCCGACACCCAAGTCTGTCTGTGGACGCTGCAGCATCCGGAACCCGCTACGCTGGCTACCTATACGGCCAATGGCGGTTATGAGGCGCTGAGGAAAATCCTCGCCGCGAAGACGCCGGCCGAGGAGATCATCGCCGAGGTCAAGACCAGCGCCCTGCGCGGTCGCGGCGGCGCCGGCTTCCCGACCGGGCTGAAGTGGAGCTTCATGCCGCGCAATTTCCCGGGCGACAAATACGTCGTGTGCAACACCGACGAGGGCGAGCCGGGCACCTTCAAGGACCGCGATATCCTTCGTTTCAACCCGCACCAGCTGATCGAAGGCATGCTCATCGCCGGCTACACGCTGGGTGCGAAGGCCGGCTACAACTACATCCACGGCGAAATCTTCGAGCAATATCAATCCTGGGAAAAGGCGCTGGAAGAAGCCCGCGCCGCCGGTTTCCTGGGCAAGAACATCCTCGGTTCGGGCTGGGATTTCGACCTGTATGCGCATCACGGTTACGGCGCCTACATCTGCGGCGAAGAAACCGCGTTGCTGGAATCGATCGAAGGCAAGAAGGGACAGCCACGCTTCAAGCCGCCGTTCCCCGCCAGCTATGGTCTCTACGGCAAGCCGACCACGATCAACAACACCGAAACGCTGGCCTCGATCCCCTGGATCATGCGCCACGGCGGCCAGGCCTTCCTGGAACTGGGCAAGCCGAACAACGGCGGCAGCAAGATTTTCTCGATCTCCGGCCACGTCAACAAACCCGGCAACTACGAGATTCCGCTCGGCACGCCGTTCGCCGATCTGCTCGCAATGGCCGGCGGCGTCCGTAGCGGCCACAGCTTGAAGGCGGTGATTCCCGGCGGCTCCTCCGCCCCGGTGTTGCCGGCCGAAGCGATGATGGCCTGCACGATGGACTTCGATGCCATCGCCAAGGCCGGCTCCATGCTCGGCTCCGGCGCGGTGATCGTGATGGACGACAGCGTCTGCATGGTGAAAGCGCTGCAACGGCTGTCCTACTTCTACTTCGAGGAATCCTGCGGCCAGTGCACGCCCTGCCGCGAGGGCACCGGCTGGCTGTATCGCATCGTGCACCGTATCGAGCACGGCCTCGGGCGGCCGGAAGACCTGGATGAACTGCTGCGCATCGGCAAGAACATCGGCGGCAATACCATCTGCGCGCTGGGCGAGGCGGCGGTCGGGCCGGTGGCCAGCTTCGTGAAACACTTCCGCAAAGAGTTCGAGTACCACATCGAACACAAGAAATGCCTGGTAGGTGCCTGACATGCCCCTGATCGAAATCGACGGCAAGCAGATCGACATCGCCCCCGGCGCGACGGTGATGGACGCGGCGCATCAGGCCGGCATCGCCATCCCGCATTTCTGCTACCACAAGAAACTGTCCATCGCAGCCAATTGCCGCATGTGCCTGGTCGAGGTGGAAAAAGCGCCGAAGCCGCTGCCCGCCTGCGCCACGCCGGTGACCGACGGCATGAAGGTGCAGACCCGCTCGCCGAAAGCCATCGCCGCGCAAAAAGGCGTCATGGAGTTTCTGCTGATCAATCACCCGCTCGATTGCCCGATCTGCGATCAGGGCGGCGAATGCCAGCTGCAGGACATCGCGGTCGGTTACGGCGGTTCCGCGTCGAATTACCAGGAGCCGAAGCGGGTCGTGCAGGACAAGGAACTCGGCCCGCTGATTTCGACCGATATGACCCGCTGCATCCACTGCAGCCGCTGCGTGCGTTTCGGCCAGGAAATCGCCGGCCTGATGGAACTGGGCATGCCCGGTCGCGGCGAACATACCGAAGTGATGCCGTTCCTGGAAACCCAGGTCAGCCACGAGCTCTCCGGCAACGTCATCGAACTCTGCCCGGTCGGCGCGTTGACCTCGAAGCCGTTCCGCTTCAGTGCGCGTTCCTGGGAACTGTCCCGGCGCAAGTCGGTGAGCCCGCACGACGGCCTCGGTGCCAACGTCCAGGTGCACGTCAAGAACAACCGCGTCATGCGCGTGGTGCCGCTGGAAAACGAGGCGATCAACGAATGCTGGATTGCCGACCGCGACCGCTACAGCTATGAAGCGTTGAACTCAGCGCAGCGTCTGACGCAGCCGCTGCTGAAGAAGGACGGCGTCTGGCAAGCGGCGAACTGGCAGGATGCGCTCGAATACGTCGCCAGCCGGCTGAGCCAGGTTCGCGACAGCAAGGGCGCGGCCACCATCGGTGGACTGGCTTCGCCGCACCAGACGGTCGAGGAGCTGTATCTGTTCACCAAGCTGTTGCGCGGCCTCGGCACCGAGAACATCGATCATCGTCTGGCCCAGGCCGATGCCGCGGTTGGAGCCGGCGCGCGCTGGCTGGGCATGCCAGTCGCCGAACTGACTGCGCTGGATCGTGTGTTGCTGGTCGGCGCCACGATCCGGCACGAACAACCATTGGTCGCGCAGCGTCTGCGCCAAGCGGTCAAACGCGGCGCGCAACTCAACGTGCTGCATGCGGTCGGCGACGACCTGCTGTGCAAGGTGAATGCCCGCCTGATCGCCAAGCCGAGCGGCTGGCTAGATGCGTTGGCACAAATCGCCAAAGCCCTGCAGGAAGCCGGTGCCGATGTCGCTGCGGTGGCCGCTGCAATTGCCGCGGTCGAGGTGAGCGACGCAGCCCGTAGCATCGCCGCCAGCCTGTTGAGCGGTGAACGGAAAGCGGTGCTGCTTGGCGCTCTGGCGCAGAACCATCCCGCCGCGGCGCAACTGCATGCCCTGGCGCAAGCCATTGCATCCGCCAGCGGCGCGTGTCTCGGTTTCCTGTCTCCCGCCGCCAATAGCGTCGGCGCGCAACTGGTCGGCGCATTGCCAGGACCGCACGGACTTGGCGCGCGCGCCATGCTGGCGGAACCGCGCGCTGCCTATGTTCTGCTCGGCGTCGAACCGGAACTGGATGCCTACGATACGGCGACAGCCGCCGCCGCGCTGCGCAGTGCCGAATTCGTGGTCGCGATCAGCGCTTTCAAGACCGCTGCGCTGGACGCCGCCGAGGTGCTGTTGCCGATGGCATCGTTCGCCGAAACGGCCGGCAGTTTCGTCAACATGGAAGGCCGCCTGCAAAGCTTCCATGGCGCCGTCAAGCCGCAAGGCGAGGCGCGGCCGGCCTGGAAAGTGCTGCGCGTGCTGGGCAATCTGCTCAGCCTGGGCGGGTTCGATTACGACACGGCCGAGGCGGTGCGCGCCGACGCCTTGCCCGCCGACTTTGCCAGTGCGCTCAATAACGAGGCGCCAGCAGTCGATCTTGCTGCGCTCGACGCGGCGGACGGACTGGAGCGATTGGGCGAGACGCCGTTGTATCAACTCGACCCCCTCGTGCGCCATGCGCCGAGCTTGCAGGCGACGGCGGACGCCGCCAGTCCGGCGATCTGGCTCGGCAGCGAATTGCTGGCGCGCCTCGGCGTCGCCGAAGGCGGCCTGGTGCGGGTAAGCCAGGGCGCCGGCGCAGCCATCTTGCCGGTGCGCCGCGACGACCGTCTGGCGCTCGACGCCGTGCGTGTGGCGGCGGCCCATCCCCTGACCGCCGCCCTGGGTGCCCGTCTCGGCCCCGTCAGCGTGGAGAAGGCCTGATATGGACGCATTGCTCAATCCCGTCGCCGAACTGCTCGGTCCCGCCTGGCTGCCGCTCTGGACGCTGGTGAAAATTCTGGTCATCGTCGTGCCGCTGTTGCTGTGCGTCGCCTACTTGACCTACGCCGAACGCAAAATAATCGGTTACATGCAGGTGCGCATCGGCCCCAACCGAGTCGGTCCGCTCGGCCTGCTGCAACCCATCGCCGACGCACTCAAGTTGCTGATGAAGGAAATCATCATTCCGAGCGGCGCCAACAAGGGCCTGTTCCTGCTCGGCCCGGTACTGGTGATTGCGCCGGCATTGGCGGCCTGGGCGGTGTTTCCGTTTACCGACAAATTGGTGCTGGCCAATCTGAACGCGGGTTTGCTGTACATCATGGCGATCACGTCGATGGGCGTGTACGGCGTCGTCATTGCCGGTTGGGCGTCCAACTCCAAGTACGCCTTCCTCGGCGCGATGCGCTCGTCGGCGCAGATCGTGTCGTATGAAATCGCCATGGGCTTCGCGCTGGTCGGCGTGCTGATGGCTTCGCAGAGCCTGAACCTGACCGACATCGTCAACGCGCAGGCGGGCGGCTTCTGGCAGTGGTACTGGCTGCCGCTGTTCCCGCTGTTCATCGTCTACCTGATCGCCGGCGTGGCGGAAACCAACCGGGCGCCGTTCGACGTGGCCGAGGGCGAGTCGGAAATCGTCGCCGGCTTCCACGTGGAATATTCCGGCATGGCGTTCGCCGTGTTCTTCCTGGCCGAATACGCCAACATGATCCTGATCGCCGGCCTGACCAGCATCATGTTCCTCGGCGGCTGGCTGTCGCCGTTTCCGTTCCTGCCGGACGGTTTCTTCTGGATCGCGGCCAAGATGGGCTTCGTGCTGTTCCTGTTCCTCTGGTTCCGCGCCACCTTCCCGCGTTATCGCTACGACCAGATCATGCGGCTGGGCTGGAAGGTGTTCATCCCGGTGACGCTGGTCTGGATCATCGTGGTCGGTGCAGCGATGCAGACGCCATTCGGCTACCTGTTCCATTAAGGAGGACGCACATGTTCAACAGCATCAAGTCCTTCTTCGACACCTTTCTGCTCACCGAACTGCTGCGCGGCATGGCGTTGACCGGCCGGAATCTGTTCGCGCGCAAGATCACGGTGCAGTTTCCGGAAGAAAAGACGCCGCAATCGCCGCGTTTTCGCGGTCTGCACGCGCAACGCCGCTATCCCAACGGCGAGGAACGTTGCATCGCCTGCAAACTGTGCGAAGCAGTGTGTCCGGCTTTGGCGATCAAGATCGAATCCGAGCAGCGCGCCGACGGCACGCGTCGCACCACGGTGTACGACATCGACCTGACCAAATGCATCTTCTGCGGCTTCTGCGAGGAGGCCTGCCCGGTCGATGCCATCGTGGAAACCCGCATCCTCGAATATCACGGCGAGAAACGGGGCGACCTGTATTACACCAAGGACATGTTGCTGGCCGTGGGCGACAAGTACGAAGAGCAGATTGCTCGCGACCGCGCGGCCGATGCCCGCTATCGTTGACCCGCAGCGCTGACGGAATCGAAATGGAATTTACTGGCTTCGTGTTCTACCTCCTCTCTGCCATTCTGTTGCTGGCGAGCCTGCGCGTGATCACCGCGACCAACCCGGTGCATGCGGCCCTGGCCCTGGTGCTGGCGTTCTTTACCGCGGCCGGCTTATGGATGCTGCTGGAAGCCGAGTTTCTGGCGATCACGCTGGTGCTGGTCTACATCGGCGCGGTGATGGTGTTGTTCCTGTTCGTCGTGATGATGCTGGACATCAATCTGGAAGAACTGCGCCGCGGCTTCTGGGGCTATTTGCCGGCGGCCGCACTGGTGGGCGGCCTGATGGTGGCGGAAATGGTCATGGTGCTGGGCGGCAAGGACTTCGGTCTGGCCGCGCCGCTGGCGCATGCCGCCGACTACAGCAACACCAAGGAACTCGGCCGCTTGCTCTATACCGATTACGTTTACCCGTTCGAACTGGCTGCCGTGTTGCTGCTGGTGGCGATGGTCGCTGCCATCGCGCTGACCCATCGCAAGCGCGGCGACACCAAGCAAATGAATCCGGCCGAACAGGTCAAGGTGAAGCGCGCCGACCGGATCCGCATGGTCAATCTGAAGCCGCAAAAGCCGGAAGCCCCCAAAGAGGAAGACGCATGATCGGCCTGAACCATTACCTGATTCTGGGTTCCATCCTGTTCGCAATCAGCGTGGTCGGGATATTCCTGAACCGGAAGAACATCATCATCATCCTGATGGCGATCGAGCTGATGCTGCTGGCGGTGAACATGAACTTCATCGCTTTCGCGCGGTATCTGAACGACACCGCCGGCCAGGTCTTCGTGTTCTTCATCCTGACCGTGGCCGCGGCCGAATCGGCCATCGGCCTGGCGATACTGGTCGTGTTGTTCCGCAATCTGCGCAGCATCAACGTCGATAGCCTGGACCGGTTGAAAGGCTAAATGATCATGGATATGCATAGCCTTTACCTGACCGTGCCGCTGGCTCCCCTGGCTGGCGCGCTGATCGCCGGCCTGTTCGGCAAGAGCATCGGCCGCACCGGCGCGCATACGGTCACCATTCTTGGCGTCGCCATCGCGTTTCTGGCTTCGTTGCTGATCTACCAGGATGTGCAAGCCGGCAATACCTACAACGGCGCGATCTACACCTGGCTGACTTCCGGCACGCTGCATCTGGAGATCGGCTTCCTGATCGACCGGCTCACTGTATTGATGATGCTGGTGGTGACCTTCGTGTCGCTGATGGTGCATATCTACACCATCGGCTACATGGCCGACGATCCCGGCTACCAGCGTTTCTTCAGCTACATCAGCCTGTTCACCTTCTCGATGCTGATGCTGGTGATGGCGAACAACTTCCTGCAGCTGTTCTTCGGCTGGGAAGCGGTCGGTTTGGTTTCTTACCTGCTGATTGGCTTCTGGTTCACGCGCGAAACTGCGATCTACGCCAACCTCAAGGCCTTCCTGGTCAACCGCGTCGGCGATTTCGGCTTCCTGCTCGGCATCGGCCTGGTCTGGACCTATTTCGGCACGCTCGATTACGCCCAGGTGTTCCAGATGGCGCCGCAACTCGCCGGCCACACGATCAGCCTGATCGAAGGCCACGAGTGGAGCCTGATGGCGGTGATCTGCATCCTGCTGTTCATCGGCGCGATGGGCAAGTCGGCGCAGTTCCCGCTGCATGTCTGGCTGCCCGATTCGATGGAAGGCCCGACCCCGATCTCCGCGCTGATCCACGCCGCAACCATGGTGACCGCGGGCATCTTCATGGTGACGCGGATGTCGCCGCTGTTCGAACTGTCCGATACCGCGCTGTCGTTCGTCATGGTGATCGGCGCCATCACCGCGCTGTTCATGGGCTTCCTCGGCATCGTCCAGAACGACATCAAGCGCGTCGTGGCGTACTCCACCCTGTCGCAACTCGGCTACATGACGGTGGCGCTGGGTGCTTCCGCCTACTCGGTCGCGATCTTCCATCTGATGACGCACGCGTTCTTCAAGGCGCTGCTGTTCCTCGCCGCCGGCTCGGTGATCATCGGCATGCACCACGACCAGGACATCCGCAACATGGGCGGCCTGCGCAAGTACATGCCGATTACCTGGATCACCTCGCTGATCGGCTCGCTGGCGTTGATCGGCACGCCGTTCCTGTCAGGTTTCTATTCCAAGGACAGCATCATCGAGGCGGTCAAGTTCTCGCATCTGGCCGGTTCCGGTTTTGCCTATTTCGCGGTGACGGCGGGCGTATTTGTCACTGCGTTCTATTCCTTCCGCATGTATTTCCTGGTGTTCCACGGCAAGGAGCGCTTCCGCAACGCGCATGCTGGCCACGATCAGGAAGGCGGCAAGGATGACGACACGCACGGTCATCATCACGGCGGTCACAGCACGCCGCACGAGACACCCTGGGTCGTGACGCTGCCGTTGATTCTGCTGGCGATCCCATCGCTGATCGTCGGCTATCTGACCATCGAGCCGCTGATGTTCGGCAACTGGTTCGGCCATGCCGTCTATGTCGCCGAGTCGCACGGCTCCATGCAGGAACTGGCGCATCACTTCCACGGCGCCGCGGCGATGGGCTTGCATGCCCTGCAATCGCTGCCGTTCTGGTTCGCGGCGGCCGGTGTCGGCCTGTCCTGGTTCTTCTACATGAAGCGGCCGGATATTCCGGCGGCGATCCAGAAACGCTTCCGCGTGGTGAACATGATCCTGGAAAACAAATACGGCTTCGACGCCTTCAACGCCTGGTTCTTTGCTGGTGGCGCGCGTCTGATCGGCGGCAAGTTCTGGCGCTGGGGCGACGTCGCGGCCATCGACGGCCTCATGGTCAACGGCACGGCCCGCCTGATCGGTCGTATCGCCGGCGTCGTGCGCCACCTGCAATCCGGTTACATCTACCACTATGCCTTCGCAATGATCATTGGCGTGCTGCTGCTCGCCACCTGGTTCGTGCGCGGCCAATAACGAAAGCGACAGCAACTCATGATTGAAGGGATCGGCTTGTTAAGCCTCGCCATCTGGGTGCCTATCGCGGCGGGCGTGCTCATTCTGATGACCGGCGGCGACGACAAGAGCGCCGACGGCCAGCGCACCCTGGCGCTGCTCGGATCGGTGCTGGGATTTATCGTTACCCTGCCGCTGTGGACTGGGTTCGATGCCGCGACCGCGGCGATGCAGTTCGTCGAAGTGGCGCAATGGGTGCCGGCGTTCAACATCCATTACCGGCTCGGCGTCGACGGCATCGCGATGCCGTTCATCCTGTTGAACAGCTTCACGACGGTGCTGGTGGTGCTGGCTGGCTGGGCGGTGATCAAGCAGCGCACCGGCCAATACATGGCGGCCTTCCTGATCCAGTCCGGCTTGCTCAATGGCGTCTTCTGCGCGCTCGATGGCGTGCTGTTCTACGTCTTCTTCGAAGCCATGCTGATTCCGCTCTACCTGATCATCGGCATGTGGGGCGGTCCGAACCGGGTTTATGCCGCCATCAAGTTCTTCCTGTACACGCTGCTCGGCTCGCTGCTGATGCTGGTGTCGCTGATTTATCTCTACTTCCAGAGCGGCGGCAGTTTCGAGATTCTGGCTTGGCATCGCGTGCCGCTGACGATGTTCGCCCAGACCCTGCTGTTCATCGCGTTCTTCTTCGCCTTCGCGGTGAAAGTGCCGATGTGGCCGGTACATACCTGGTTGCCTGATGCGCACGTCGAAGCGCCCACCGGCGGTTCCGTCGTGCTGGCGGCGATCACGCTGAAAGTCGGCGCCTACGGTTTCCTGCGTTTCATCCTGCCGATCCTGCCCGATGCATCGCATGAATACGCTTACGTGATCATTACGCTATCGTTGATCGCGGTGGTCTACATCGGCCTGGTCGCGCTGGTGCAGTCGGACATGAAGAAGCTGATCGCCTATTCGTCGATTGCCCACATGGGTTTCGTGACGCTGGGTTTCTTCATGTTCAACCCGCTCGGCATGGAGGGCGGCCTGATCCAGATGATTTCGCACGGCTTCATCTCGGCGGCCATGTTCCTTTGCGTCGGCGTCATGTACGACCGCGTGCATTCGCGCCAGATCGCCGATTACGGCGGCGTCGCCAATACCATGCCGCGTTTCGCCGCCTTCTTCATGCTGTTTGCCATGGCCAATGCCGGTCTGCCGGCCACCTCGGGGTTCGTCGGCGAATTCATGGTCATCCTCGGCGCAGTGCAGGTGAATTTCTGGTGGGCGTTCCTCGCCGCCACCACGTTGATCTTCGGCGCCGCTTACACCCTGTGGATGTACAAGCGCGTCGTGTTCGGCCCGGTCGGCAACGAGCATGTGGCCGAAATGAAGGACATCGATTCCCGCGAGTTCGTGGTGCTCGGCCTGCTGGCCCTCTGCGTGCTGGGCATGGGCCTGTATCCATTGCCCTTTACCGAAGTGATGCATACCTCGGTGGACAACCTGCTGGCACACGTGGCCCATAGCAAGCTGGCCTATTGAACAAGAGCGCTCCATGAACTCCCACGCACTTTCCGCTATTCCCGATTTCACCCCCGCCCTGCCGGAAATCTTCGTGCTGGCCATGGCCTGCGCGATCCTGCTGATCGATGTGCTATCGAAGGACCGCGCCATCACCTACGCGCTGACCCTGATCAGCCTGGTCACCGCCGCCGCGATCACGGTGTTTACCAGCGTGCCACAAGTGCAGTACACCTTCGGCGGCCAGTTCGTCGACGATGCCATGGCCGATGTGCTCAAGCTGATGGCCTACTTTGCAACGCTCACGGTCGTGGTCTATTCGCGCCCCTATCTGATCGAACGCAACCTGTTCAAGGGCGAGTTCTTCGTGCTGGTGCTGTTCGCGCTGCTCGGCATGATGGTGATGATTTCCGCCAACCACTTCCTGCCGCTGTACATCGGCTTGGAATTGCTCTCGCTGTCGTTGTATGCGCTGGTCGCATTGCAACGGGATTCCGCCCAGTCCACCGAGGCCGCGATGAAGTATTTCGTGCTCGGCGCACTGGCCTCCGGCTTCCTGCTCTATGGCATGTCGTTGCTGTACGGCATCACCGGCACGCTGGAATTGCCGGCGATGGCGCGCGTGCTGCAAGCGGGCGTGCAAGACCAGATGGTGCTGGTGTTCGGCCTGGTGTTCCTGGTCGCCGGCCTCGGTTTCAAACTGGGCGTCGCGCCATTCCATATGTGGGTGCCGGACATTTACCAGGGCGCGCCTTCCGCCGTGACCTTGTTCATCGGCTCCGCTCCCAAGCTGGCCGCCTTCGCCTTCACCATCCGCCTGCTGGTCAACGGCATGCATCCGGAAGTCGGCAACTGGCAAGGCATGCTGGCGGTAATGGCGGTGCTGTCGCTGGCCATCGGCAACCTCGCCGCGATCATGCAGACCAACATCAAACGCATGCTGGCCTACTCCACCATCTCGCACATGGGCTTCCTGTTGCTCGGCGTGATGTCCGGCACCTTCGCCGGCTACACCGCCGGCATGTTCTACGTCATCGCCTATGTGGTGATGAGCCTGGGCAGCTTCGGTCTGGTGGTGTACCTGTCGCGCAACGGTCTGGAAGCCGAGAACATCGACGACTTCCGCGGCCTCAACAGCCGCAATCCGTGGCTGGCCGCATTGATGGCGATCCTGATGTTCTCGATGGCCGGCCTGCCGCCCTTCGTCGGCTTCTACGCCAAACTGGCCATCCTGCAGTCCCTGGTCGGCGCCGGCTACGTCTGGCTCGCCGTGGTCGCGGTGATGTTCTCGCTGATCGGCGCGTTCTATTACCTGCGCGTAGTGAAAGTGCTGTATTTCGACGCACCCAAAGCCGATGCGCCGATCTATCCGGCCATCCCGGATGTACAAGCGCTGCTGAGCATCAACGGCATCGCGGTGCTGATGCTGGGCATCATGCCGCAGCCGCTGATCACGCTTTGCACCTACGCAATGCAGATGACGCTGCAATAGCAGTCCAACACGGCCATCTGCGCTATGTGCCAGCCGGGAACAAAGCCACCGGGATGGTTGAACCGATGAGCTGGAAGAGTGGTTATCAATGCATCTGGATAGTGGTGCCGGTGCAGTGAATTCTTCGATAGCCGGTGGGCTCTTTCTGCGATCGGGACACCAGCTGCGTCACCGTCCGGGTTAGCCTCGCGTCGGAATAATCGTAGGCACTGTAAACAAGCCCGCGAAACATAACGGGCGCTCCACTTACCGACCGATTCGGTTACCTCGGCTGTCGATAAATCCGAAATACTAGGTAGTTAGAATCCCATACGCCAACTGAGGCTACCCGACCAAGTCGGCCCTGGCTGATTGCCGGAGACATGAGCCGTTAACGCGACGATAGAGTTATTGCTCACGAAGTAGTCAAGGTCAAAACCGACTCTTGCGAAGTTTGCATCAGCTGCGGCAGTGGGAATGCTGAATGGGGCAAACCCATAAAGTTGTCCAGTAATTGCTGGCGTATTGTCGGCATCGATAAGATGAATAATTTCAGCACTCAGCCGTAGATTGAGCTTGGATGACGCCAATACACTAGCCGTAAGGCCGGCCATAACTTCTTTGGTGTGAAGAGTGAGCGCATCGTATTGAGCGGGTGCTGAACCACCTGTTTCCAAATATCCAGCCTGGCGTGTTCGAATCTGGGTGTAAGAAATGTAGGGGGTATAGCTGGTTTTTCCGAACGATAGCGAGTCCGGCAAGTCCAGGCGGATGCGGGCGCCGAACGAACTTGTCTCCGAGCTTCCGAGAGAGCTATCGATAGAAGGCGTGAGCAGCGACGGGTATTGGCGACGGACATCTGTGTCTCCTCGACCGTAGATCGCAGTCAGGCTGAACAGATAACCATGACTGGTTCGATAGTCCACCTCGGCCAACAAATGCTGACCCCCGAACTGAAGTTCGCCGCCAAATGCCAAATCCTGCGTGGCTCGACTTGCACCAAGGCCAGCACCTATCCGAACGGTGCCATCCATGTAGTCTTTGCAGACACCAACCTCACCTAATTGCTGTCCCTGGTTCACATCGCTGTTATGGGAAATATCGCCGGTGAGCCACATGCAGTGGTCGCCTTGCGGAAATGGCGTGGTCATTAAAGGTCGATGATGCGCGCCCGTGAGAGCAAAACTCGTTAAGGCCTGTGATCTGGAGAAAGAGGTGGAACTCGCCTCGGCGATGCTTTCCGCGTTTCTTACGAGCGTGTCGAGGTATGCACCAGGATTACTGCCAACAACGAGATAACCTGAAAAAGGGTCGCCATATGCACTGCCTTCTTCAAGCATCGTCCCATTGACTTCACCTGTGATCAGATTTCGAGTGACATCCGCTCTGACTCCATCAGCATCAACGATGCCGTACAAAGTGGACCATCCAATTTGAGCCAGGGCATCAAGCTGTGGTTTGAAGGTAGACGTGACCGTAGGATTCCACGGCAGGAGTGCCGGGTCAGTTGAGCCTGTATCTACAAGGGAGAAATTAAGCACGCCATAAACATCGACATTGCTAGTGGCAGCAGAAGCTTGCGCCGCGACGAAGGACAGGCAAAGCATGCCCACTAAATTGCCATATTTGAAATTCACTTGGTTCCCTGTACGTTGGTTTGATGCTTATCAACGATTTCGTTCTAATTTGAGCGAGCGTAACTTGGCTAGACGGAAAACTGCAAGGAAAGTCGTGCAAGCGGGCACCTCCTTCTCGCCTACCAGCTGTCACGCCCTGAACGAGTGCCGATGTTTGGTCGACTATCTGACCGTCTTGCAAGTCTTCCGTATTAAGCGGAATGCACCCGGCTGCTGCGTCGCGCTGAACTTGAAGTCGGTGGGCAAGCGGCCGCAATATTTTCCTCAGGCGGCCAGCCATCACGCGTATTAGGTTTGTTCCGAATGCCGAAGACTCGGGCTCGGGCTGCCCTCATTGATTTCCAGCCTCGATGACGGCCGGGAAGGCGTACCGCCAGTCTGTTGCCCCCGCGCCACTACCTGCCGCTCAGTAGCACTTCCAACTGTTGCCGGCTGACCCGGTCATTCTCTTTGTCGAGGAAATCCTGCTTCAGGAATGCTTCCATCTTCGGGTACAGCGCGATGGCTTCGTCCAGTTGCGGGTCGTTGCCGCGCGTGTAGGCGCCGATGGTGATCAGGTCGCGGCTGCGCTGGAAGCGGGCGTACAGGGCCTTGAAGCGGCGCACGCGTTCCAGTTCTGTCTTCGGTAGCAATTCGGTGATGGCACGCGAAATCGAGGCTTCGATATCGATGGCAGGGTAATGGCCTTGGTCGGCCAATTGGCGCGACAGCACGATGTGGCCGTCGAGAATTGCGCGTGCGGCATCGGCGACCGGATCGAGCTGGTCGTCGCCTTCCATGAGCACGGTGTAGAAGGCGGTGATCGAGCCGCCCTCCTTGCGGCCGTTGCCGGCGCGTTCGACCAACTGCGGCAGTTTGGCGAAGACCGAGGGCGGATAGCCTTTGGTGGCGGGCGGTTCGCCGACGGCGAGAGCGATTTCGCGTTGTGCCTGCGCGTAGCGAGTGAGTGAGTCCATGATCAACAGCACGTTCAGGCCCTGATCGCGGAAGTTCTCGGCAATGGAGGTGGCGTAGGCGGCGCCGTGCAGCCGCATCAATGGCGGCGAGTCGGCCGGAGCGGCGACCACGGCGGCGCGGCGCAGGCCTTCTTCGCCGAGGATGTTTTCGATGAAATCCTTGACCTCGCGGCCGCGTTCGCCGATCAGGCCGACCACGACGACATCCGCCGCGGTGTAGCGGGCCATCATGCCGAGCAGCATGGATTTGCCGACACCGCTGCCGGCAAACAGGCCCATACGCTGGCCACGTCCGACGGTAAGCAGGGCGTTGATTGCGCGTACGCCGACGTCGAGCACATCTTTGATCGGTTCGCGTTCCATCGGATTGAACGGGCGCGAGTAGAGGGGCGCGCGGCGGGATGCATCGAGATCGCCGAGCCGGTCGAGCGGGCGACCGGCGCCGTCGATGACGCGGCCGAGCAGTTCGTCGCCGACCGCGACCTGACGGATGCGGTCTTCGATGCGGCGGCGTTTGTAATACGGTTTGTTGATGCGGGGCGGTTCGAAGCCGCAAGACGCGGCCACTTCGACGGTGGCACCTGGGGCCAGGCCATACACGTCGGTGGAGGGCATCAGGTAGAGATGCTCGCCGGAAAAGCCGACGACTTCCGCTTCGACTTGCTGTCCGCCCGCCATGCTGACGCGACAGGAGGCACCCGTCGCCAACTTGAGCCCGGAGGCTTCCATGATCAGGCCGGCGACGCGGGTGAGGCGGCCGGTGTTGTGCCATGGATTCAGCTGGCTGGCGGCATCCTGGCAATCGCGCAGGTAGGTCAGCAGCGGCGTCGCACGGTTTTCCTGACTGGCTTGCGGCGCGTCTTGGGGGTCGTCGAGCAGATCGGCGGGGGCCGTAACCGGTTCGGTCAATTCAGCCATGACGAGTCTGCGCCGAGGCATCCGGTCAGTTCCTGCCAGCGTTCTCGGATGCTGCCGTCGAGTTCGCTGTAGGCGCTTTCGATACGGAAATCGCCAGGTTCCATCTGCGCGTCTTCCGCGACTTTCCAGGACAGGTGACCATGTTCGTGCAACAGCCAGTCGCGCACGATCCGGGCGCTGTCCGGGTGGGTGACGATCTTGTGATGTCCGTTCAGGGTGGGCAGGGTTTTCAGTGCTTCGCCGATGGCGTCCAGGATCAGTTCGGGTTTGATCCGGAGCGCGCTACGCAGAATCTGGCGCGCCATGACGAGGGAGAGTTCGAGCACCTCGCGCGCGACTTCCTGGTCTTGCCGTAGTTGGCCACCCTCGAGTGCAGCCGCCAGTGCCTTCAATTCGCCCAGTTGGCGTTCGATTTCGGCCTGGCCGGCGGCGAGACCCGCTTTGCGGCCTTCATCCTGGCCAAGTTGATAACCTTCTTGCCAGGCTTCCTGGTGCAGACGTTCGATTTCCTCTGCAGTCGGCAGCACCACATGCGGTTCGGGCGCAGGGGCGGGCGCTGGCGGCTCTTCGGCTGCATGCAGAGTCGGCAGCGCGGCAGGAGCGGAGCTATCGTCGAAAGCGGCCAACTCCCAGCGTTGGTAAGCCGTGAGCTGTTCTTTGGGAATGACCTTGGACATGGTCGGATGATAGGGCAGGGAGGCGATGTGCGGCGGTTGGCGACGAATGAAGCCTTAGCCGACCAGCGCTTCTTCGCCACCCTTGCCGCCCAGCACGATCTGGCCTTCGTCGACCAGCTTGCGCACGACCTTGAGGATTTCCTTCTGCTCGGCCTCGACCTCGGACAGGCGTACGGCGCCTTTCGCTTCCAGGTCTTCCTTGAGCGCTTCGGCCGCGCGGCTGGACATGTTCTTGAAGATGAGGTCGCGGAGTTCCTGCGAGGTGCCTTTGAGAGCGACGATGAGGGTTTCCGATTGCACTTCGCGCAGCAGCAGTTGCACCGAGCGATCGTCCAATTCGAGGATGTTGTCGAAGGTAAACATCTGGTCCTGAATCTTCTGGGCCAGATCGGCATCGTGTTCGCGGATGTTGGCAAGGACCGAGGCTTCGACCGCACCGCCCATGAAGTTGAGGATGTCGGCCGCTGCCTTGACGCCACCGAGGGAGGTCTTCTTGGCGATTTCGCCGCCGGACAGCAACTGCGTCAGCACTTCGTTGAGTTCGCGCATCGCCATCGGTTGCGCGCCTTCCAGCGTCGCGATGCGCACCATGACGTCGTTGCGCAGTCGTTCCGGTAGCAGATTGAGGATTTCGCTGGCGTGATCGCGTTCCAGGTGAACCATGATGGTGGCGATGATCTGCGGGTGTTCGTTGCGGATCATTTCCGCCACGCTGGCCGAATCGAGCCACTTCAGACTTTCGATGCCGGCGCTTTCGTTGCCCTGCAGGATGCGGTCGATCAGGTGGGCGGCCTTGTCGTCGCCAAGTGCTTTCTTCAGCACGGAACGAATGTATTCGTCCGAGTCGGCCAGGCTGACGCGCCCTTCGGTTTCATTGTGAAATTCGTTGAGGACCGCCTCGATGCCTTCACGGCTGACATTGCCGACGGCAGCCATTGCCGTGCCGAGCTTCTGCACCTCTTTCGGGCCGAGAAACTTGAACACTTCGGCCGCTTCGTCGTGGCCCAGCGCCAGCATCAGGATGGCGCATTTTCTGACGCTTTCGTCGCTCATTCCTTGGCCATCCATTCCTTGACGATATCCGCCGTGACTTTGGGATCGCTTTTGGCAAAGCCACGCACCTTGGCGAGAATTTCGGCGTAGCTATCGGCCGCAGAAAGCACTTCGCCTTCGCCCGCAATGCCGCCTTCGCCGTGCAGGCCTGGATGAAGCCCTTCGCCAGCCTCGCCCTCCGCGGCTTTTTCGGGCGCTTTCACCATATCGCGCAGGATCGGCCGCAGCACGCCGAAGACCAGATAGAAGGCCAGGCCGAAGATCAGCAGATTCTTCAGCAAGGACTTGGCCATGGCGACGTTATCCGGATCTTTCCAGAGCGGGATGTCGAGTTCGGTCTTGCTGTCGGTGAAGGCGGCGTTGACCACGTTGACGGTATCGCCGCGCTGCGGGTTGAATCCCATCGATTCCCTGACCAGATTGTTGATCTGGACCAGTTCGGCCGGGGCCAGCGGTGTTGGCTTGGCGACAACGCCGGCGGCGTCCTTGCTGCCGGCCTTGTAATTGACCACGACGGCGACCGACAGGCGTTTGACCCGCCCAAGCGGTTCCTTGGTATGGCGGATGGTCTTGTCCAGCTCGAAGTTGACGGTGTTTTCCTTGCGGCTCGAATTGCCGCCTTGCGCCTGGCCGGTGCCGACATTGGCGCCGGCATTTGCGCCCGGTGCGGCATTGAGCGGGGCGGTGGCCGGTCCGGGTGGCTGGTTGGTCAGCGCGCCGGGAACGCCTTGCGCCTGATTGCCGGCGTTGTTGATGTCTTCCACCGATTGCTGGCTGCGGATCGCCTGGGCATCCGGGGTCGGATTGGGTTTGTAGGATTCGCTGGTGGCTTCGGATTCGGAGAAATCGAGGTCGGCACGCACCTCGGCTTTGACGTTGCCATCGCCGACGATCGGCGAAACGATGGCCTCGATACGCTGCGCGTAATAGCTTTCCATTTGCCGGATGTAATCCAGTTGACTGGAATTGAGGCCACGCGCGGATTGACTGTCCGACTTGCTGGTGAGCAGGTTGCCGGCCTGGTCGACCACGGTGACATTGTTGGGCGACAGTTCGGGCACGCTGCTCGAAACCAGGTGCACGATGGACTGGACCTGGCCCGGGTCGAGCGTGCGACCGGGATACAGGTTGACCAGGACCGAAGCCGACGGCATCTGCTTGTCGCGGATGAACACGGAAGGTTTTGGAATCGCCAGATGCACCCGCGCCGATTCGACCGGCGAAAGCGCCTGCACGGTGCGGGCGAGTTCGCCTTCCATGCCGCGCTGGAAAGCGACTTGTTCCTGAAACTGGGTCATCCCCAGCCGCGGCGAATCCATCAACTCGAAGCCGACCGCGCCGCCCTTGGGCAGGCCTTGCGCTGCCAGCTTGAAGCGCAAGTCGTAAACCTGTTCGGACGGAACCAGCAATGTCCCGTTGGCCTCGGTTTTGTAAGGCGCATTCATTTGCTGCAGGACTGTGGTGATCGTGCCGGCGTCTTTTTCCGTCAGATTGGAAAACAGGACTTTGTATTCAGGCGCGCTGGACCACAGGAGTAAACCCACGATAAGCGCAATCGACGCTGCCAGAGCCGCCGCCAGGCCCATCTTGCGGGGGGCGGGGAGCTCGTTGAAGCGTAAGGCGAAATTGGAGAGTAACTGCTGAGGCTGTGCGGCCATCCGTCAAACGTGCCCGATCAGACCTGCATGTTCATGACTTCTTGATACGCGGTCACCAGCTTGTTGCGTACCTGAACCATGGTCTGAAAGGACAGACTGGCCTTTTGCAGCGACAGCACCACGTCCTGCAGATTGACTTCGGGGTCGCCCGTTTCGAATTGACTGGACAGTTGCTTGGCATCCATCTGAGCGCCATTGACTTCGTCAATCGCAGATTTGAGCATGCTTGCGAAGTCGCCCGACGACGCAGACTCAGCCAGTGGCGTGGGTGCAACCGCCGCTTGAGCCGCTACGGCACGGAGCTGGTTCACCATCAGATCGATATTGCTCATCGTCTTGCCTCCTGCGACTGATTATAGGAGGTCGTCTCCATCCAGAAAGCCTGCTTCGCGGTATTGCTTGAGTTTGTGGCGCAATGTGCGCTCACTCATCACCAGCGCTTCCGCCGTTTTGCGTCGAGAACCCTGCATCCGCTGCAAGGTGTTCAGGATGGTGTCGCGTTCGACATCCTTGAGGCCTGACTCACCCTGGCCGCCAGGATGACGATTCGGCGCGCTCGCCAACCGGCTGGAAACGTTTTGCAACATCGTACGCGGCAACATCAGATGTTCCGGCCCAATCTCCGCGCCAGGGGCGAGGATCATGGCACGTTGCACGACATTGCCTAGCTCGCGGATGTTACCGGGCCAGTCATAGCCAGTCAATTCGGCCAAGGCCGCGCCAGTAAAGGAAAAACCGCTTCTTCCGGCGACTTGTTCATGGCGTTTCAGGAAGTGCGTTGCCAAGGCAGGAATGTCACCGGGACGGCTGCGCAGAGGCGGGATTTCGAGCGGAAAAACGTTGAGTCGGTAATACAGGTCGTCGCGGAAGCGGCCCTCCGCCACCCACATGGCGAGATCGCGGTTGGAGGCGGCGATGACGCGCACATCGAGGGTCAACATGGTGCGACCGCCGACGCGTTCCACTTCGCGTTCCTGCAGGACGCGCAGCAACTTGGCCTGGAGATTGAGCGGCAGTTCCGAGATTTCGTCGAGCAGCAGAATGCCGCCGTTGGCTTGCTCGAACTTGCCGGGTTGCGGCGCGGAGGCACCGGTGAAAGCCCCCTTTTCGTGGCCGAACAAGACCGATTCGAGCAGGTTTTCCGGGATCGCAGCGCAGTTCAGCGCAACGAAGGGTCCCTTGGCGCGCAGGGAGTGTTGATGGATGTAGCGGGCATAGACTTCCTTGCCGACGCCGGATTCCCCGGTCAGCAGGATGGTGGCATCGCTGGCAGCAACGCGCCGCGCCAGTTCCAGTAACGCCAGGCTGGCGGGATCTTGCGCCACCACGCTGGGCGAAGCCGCTTCGCCGGCCTGACGGAAATGCCGCGCGACCGTCGCCAGCAGGCGATCCGGCTCGAACGGTTTCGGCAGGTAATCGGCGGCGCCATCGCGCATGGCCTGCACGGCACGGTCGATCTGGCCGTAGGCGGTCATCAGGATCACTGGGATTTCCGGGCGGCGCACTTTCAGCGCGCGCAGCAGCGCGTGTCCATCCATGCCGGGCATCTGTACATCGGTCAGGATCAGCCCGGGGTTGCTGCGGTCGAGACAGAGCAGCGCCTGTTCCGCATTCGCGGCCGAAACCGCGCTGTATCCGGCCATTTCCAGCGTGTCGGTGAGCGCTTCGCGCAACGAGGGGTCGTCTTCCACGACCAGAATGGGTAAGGCCTCAGCCATCGGACTGCCCTTGTCCTGCGAATGGCAGGAATAGCGTGAAGGTGCTGCCGCCTTCGTTTCTGGGCGCCCATTCCACCCAGCCGCCATGCGCTTCGGCGACTTGCCGGACGATGGCCAATCCGAGTCCGCTGCCTTCGCCGCGGGTCGTGAAGAAGGGTTCGAACAGCCGGTCGCGCACGTCTTCCGGGATGCCGACACCGGAGTCGCTCACCTGGAACGAGGCGAACGGGCTGCCGAATCCCGCTACCGTCAATTCGACCGAGTCTCCCGCGGCAGAAGCTTGTAGCGCGTTTTCGATCAGATTGATCAACGCGCCCGAGATGGCTTGGCGATCGCCGGACAACTGCAGGTCCGGATCGATCTCGGCCAGATGCAAAGCGACGTTCCTGACTGCCGCATGGGGTTCGAGGGTGTGGGCGATTTCTTCGATCAGAGCGGCCAGCGGAAACGGCGTCGAAATCAGGCGGGCTCCCTTCACGAACAGCAGCATGTCCTGGATCAGTCGTTCCAGATAGTGCAGGCGCGAGCGGGTCTTTTCCGCAAAGCGGATGCGATCGACCTCACTCAGTTGCGGACGCGTGAGGTGCCCGGTGTAGAGTAGTGCGGTCGCCAGCGGCGTGCGCAACTGATGGGCAACCTGGGCCGCCATTTCCCCTAGGGCGGAGAGGCGCTCGCGGCGGGCCAGTTCACCGTTGGCGGCAGCGAGTTCACTGGTCAGGCGGGCGACCTGGCCCTGCAGTTCCAGATAGGCGCCGGCGAGTTTCTCTGAGGTTTCGCTGAACAGTGCAAACGCTTGCCGCAGTTCCGCGTCCTCGGGAGTGGGAGAAGTCATGGCAGAGTGAGAGGACATCGGTAATGCATATTAAACCATCGCCCCCTAAAGTTTTTTTGTGGGTTGCCGATGTGATGCCTGACGAAACCCGGCGGCTTGATGGAATGGGCCGCGTGAACAACAGAGGTAACCATGTCGGATTTGCTTAGACGTATTGATGCGCGCACCAAGCTCGCGGGTGCGAACAAGCTGGAGATTTTGCTCTTTACGTTGGGTTTGGATGTCAGCACCAGCCGCAAGGAGACCTTTGGCATCAATGTTTTCAAGGTGCGCGAGGTGATGCGTATTCCCGAGATCACGCGTGCACCGGACATGCCCGCTGCGGTGGAGGGCATGGTCAGTTTGCGGGGCGTGTTGGTGCCCGTCGTCGATCTGGCCAAATACATCGGCATTGCCACCGATGTGCCGCCGGCGATCATGATCGTGACCGAATATAACGGCCACACGCAGGGTTTCCTGGTCGGCGAAGTGGATACCATCCTGCGCCTGGATTGGTCCGAGATGAAGGTGCCGCCGAGCATGCTTACCGCCCGCATGGGCGGTTTGGTCACTGCAGTGACCGAATTGAAGGACTCGCGTCTGGTGATGATGCTGGATGTCGAGAAGATTCTTGCCGATACCTCGCAAATCGACGACACACACCTGTTTGCCAGTCTGGCACCGCTCGACAAGCCGGGCCGCACGGTGTTCTTCGCCGACGATTCATCCGTTGCGCGCAAGCAGATCGAGCGCACGCTGGAAGTGCTCAAGGTCAACGGTATCAGCGCCATCAACGGTCGCCAGGGCTGGGATGAATTGCAGAAAATCGCCGCCCAGGCCGAGATCGCAGGCAGGCCGGTTTCCGATTTCGTGCAACTGGTGTTGACCGATGTGGAAATGCCGGAAATGGATGGCTACGTGTTGACCAAGAACATCAAATCCGATCCCCGTTTTGTCGGTATCCCGGTTCTGATGCACTCCTCGCTTTCGTCGGATGCAAACAAACAGCTCGGCCTCTCGGTCGGCGTTGACGAGTACGTGCCGAAATTCGAGCCGCACCGCCTGGCGGAAGTGTTGAACCGCCTGCTCAAATAAGGGGAGTGAGACTCCATGTCGATGAATGCTTTAGAACCCAACAAGTTGCTGGATGCCGTGGACGGCCGCACCAAGCTGGCCGGCTCCAACAAGATGGAATTGCTGCTGTTTTCCCTGGGCACGCATGAGACGTTCGGCATCAATGTGTTCAAGGTGCGCGAGGTTTCGCCGACACCGCCGATCACACTGACCCCGAATATGCCGGTGGGGGTCGAGGGCGTGATTTCCTTGCGCGGCAGCATTATTCCGGTCATCTCCCTGGCGCACTTCATCAAGCTGGAAGACGCCCCCCAGGGCGTCGGCGAGACGATGATCGTGACCGAGTTCTCGCGCCATACCCAGGGTTTTCTGGTACAGGACGTCGACCGCATCATTCGCGTCGACTGGGACAAGGTAAAGCCGCCGGAAAACATGTTGGCAGGTCAGGACGGCATGATCACCGCGATCACCGAACTGGACGATGGCCGCCTGATTTCGATTCTGGATGTGGAACGGGTGCTGGTCGAGGTGCTCGGCGAAAAACCGATGCCGACCTTGCCCCAGTTCGAGGCCGGCCGCGAGGCGACGGTGTTTTTTGCGGATGACTCCGCCGTTGCGCGCAAGGAGATCGTCTCCGTGCTGGACAAACTCGGCATGAAATATATCCAGTCCAACGATGGGCTGGAGGCCTGGACCAAACTGACCGGCATGGCGAATCGGGCGGTGACTGAGCGGACGCCGCTGAAAAACCAGATTCAACTGATTCTGGTCGATGCCGAGATGCCGGAAATGGATGGCTATGTGCTGACCCGAAATATCAAATCAGACAGCCGTTTTGCCGGTATTCCGGTCGTTATGCACTCGTCGCTATCCTCGGACGCCAATCGAACGATGGGGCAGAAAGTCGGCGTCGATGCCTACGTGGCCAAATTCGATCCGGCTGTGCTGGCGGATACTTTGCTCGCCTTCCTTAGACGTTGAGACGCGTGGTTACAATGCCGCGATTGCCGGATAGATAAGGATCCCTGATGGCTGATAAGAACTTGAAAATTTTGGTGGTGGACGATTTCTCCACCATGCGCAGAATTGTGCGCAATTTGCTCAAGGAGTTGGGTTACACCAACGTCGACGAAGCCGAGGATGGTGTCGTTGCTCTGCAGAAACTGAAAGGGAGCAATTTTCAGTTTGTCGTGACCGACTGGAATATGCCCAATATGACCGGTATCGAACTGCTCCGGGCGATACGCGCCGATGTGGCGCTCAAAGTGCTGCCAGTGCTGATGATCACGGCCGAGGCAAAGAAGGAAAACATTATCGAAGCAGCTCAGAGCGGCGCTTCGGGATACATCGTCAAACCGTTCACTGCCGGTACGCTCGAAGAAAAATTGAACAAGATCTTCGAAAAGTTCGGAATGTGAGCCGGGCCAACTACACCAAGGAAACAAGATGAGCGGCGACTCCCCAGACCTGGAAGCCCTGTTCGACAGTATTGCTTTTACCCCGGAGCCAGAACCGGAAAAGCCCGCGCCCAAAGCGGAACGTAGCGATACCCCGGAACTGGAAAGCTTGTTCGACAGTATTTCGCATGCGATGGCGCATGAGGGCGGCGAAACCGATGGCGAGTGCTCGGAGCGCGTGTTCTCGCAATTGGGCCAGATGACGCGTGGATTGCACAATTTGCTGCGCGAACTGGGCTACGACAAGGCGCTTGAGAAGGTCGCCAATGCGATGCCCGATAACCGGGATCGCCTCAATTACATTGCCGCCATGACTGCGCAAGCGGCGGAGCGAACACTGAATGCAGCCGAAGCCGCGCAGCCTTTGCAGAACCATCTCGGCGGCACGGCCAAGGATCTGTCCGGCAAATGGGACAAATTGTTTGCCAAGCAGTTGGGCGTGGCCGAATTCAAGGATCTTGTGCGCGACACACGCGGTTACCTGGCCGATGTGCCGCAGCGTACCGAAGCGACCAATGCGCAGTTGATGGAAATCATCATGGCGCAGGATTTCCAGGATTTGACCGGCCAAGTCATCAAGAAGGTGCTCGAAGCGGCCCAGAATCTGGAAACCCAGCTTCTTGCCCTGCTGATCGAGGCGACGCCGGAAGATAAACGCCAAGCCGTGGATCCGGGCTTGCTCAACGGCCCGGTCATCAATGCGGCCGGTCGTAGCGATGTGGTGACTAGCCAGGAACAGGTCGACGACTTGCTGGAAAGCCTGGGATTTTGATGGCGGGATGTGCATGTCGGCGAGTTTCGCCACATACCGCTTCCCCCTCTGAAGGAGTGATAAATGAGTGATTTCGCCGGAATGGAAGAGCTGTTGCAGGATTTCCTGCTCGAAGCCGGAGAGTTGTTATCTCAAGTCGATAACAAACTGGTCGAGCTTGAGAAACGGCCGGACGACCGCGAACTCCTGAACGACATCTTTCGGGGGTTTCACACCATCAAAGGTGGCGCCGGTTTTCTCAACGCAGAAAATCTGGTGTCGCTGTGCCACCGCACCGAAAACCTGTTCGACAAGTTGCGCAATGGCGAGCTGACGCTTTCCACCGCCTTGATGGATGTCATCATGGATGCGACCGGCGTGGTTCGTAACATGTTCGCGTCGCTGGCGCAGGCGACGCAGCCCGAAGCCGCCGACCCCGCTTTGATTGCAAGTCTGGAAACCGCGCTCGCCGGGAAACCGGTTCCCGCGAAAGGTGCCGTAGCGCCTGCGCCCGCTCCCGCTCCTGTTCCTGCCGCAACGCCGGAAAGTCCGGCCATGCCGGCACCGGTCAATGTGGCGGCCAGCGCGCCTGCCGACGCCGGGGATATCAATTGGGATGTGCTGCATGCCGTTCTCACCGGCACGCCGTTGCCGCAGGAGGCTGCCCCGGTCCAGGCGGCGCCCGCGCATGAGCCGGATGTTGCGTTCCTGGATGTTGCGGCTGCGCCCGCGCACCATGAGGCGGCGATTCCGGTGCAGGATTTGCCGACGCCGTCGCGCGCTTCCAACGCACCGGCTGCGCCGCAGCAAAGCCTGCAGAAGGAAACCACGATCCGCGTCGATACGGTGCGGCTTGACCAGGTGCTCAACCTTTCCGGCGAAATCGGCCTGACCAAGAACCGTATCGCCAATCTCAAGACGCAAATTCTGCATGGCAAGAACGATCAGGAAACCTTGAAGGCCCTGGATATCGCGGTCAGCCAGCTTGATCTGCTGGTTTCCGACCTACAGAACGCCGTGATGAAAACGCGCATGCAGCCGATTGGCCGTCTGTTCCAGAAGTACCCGCGTCTGGCGCGCGATCTGGCGCGGCAATTGGGCAAGGACGTGGAACTGGTGTTGTCTGGCGAGGAAACCGAACTCGACAAGACCATGATCGAGGATCTCAACGATCCGCTGGTTCACCTGGTGCGCAACGCGGTCGACCACGGCATCGAAAGTGCGGAAGAACGCGCGCAGTCGCATAAAACCGCCAAGGCCATCGTCACGCTATCGGCCAGCCAGGTGGGTGATCACATCTACATCGAAATTTCCGATGATGGCAAGGGCATGCGCCCGGACGTGATCCGTTCCAAGGCGGTGGAAAAAGGCATCATCGATGCCGAAACCGCGAATGGTCTGGATGACCGGCAAAGCCTGCATCTGGTCTTCCTGCCTGGCTTCTCGACCAAGGACCAGATTTCCAGCGTGTCCGGACGCGGCGTCGGCATGGATGTGGTGAAGACCAATATCACTCGGCTCAATGGCAAGATCGATGTCATCTCGGTGCCCGGCCAGGGCTCCACCTTCACCATTTCGCTACCGTTGACGCTGGCCATCCTGCCGGTGCTGGTGGTGCGTCTGAACGAGCAGTCTTTCGCGATTCCGTTGTCGATGGTGCGTGAAATCATTCCGATCAAGCCGGACGAAGTGCAGCGCGTCTCCGGTCGCGCCACGATGGTGGTGCGTGATGAGGTGCTGCCGATTCGTAGCCTGGCGCGCCTGATCGGCTGGGAAGCGAAGAAGTCGCCCGCGTTCGGCGTGCTGATGCATGCCTCGGACACCACCTTCATCATGGCGGTCGATGGTTTCGTCGGACGCGACGACGTCGTGATCAAGCCGCTTTCCGATATCAAGCCGAAAGGCATCGCGGGCGCAACCCTGTCCGGCGATGGCTCGATCGTGCTGGTGCTGGACATGGAAGCCCTGTTGGGCAACAACACCGCCGATACCCCGATGAATCTGTTTGCGCGTGCCTGATCTGCCGCTCCTCGCATGAGTTCCAACGCCTATATCGCGCGGCAGCCGATTGTCGACGCCAAGCATCAGCTGTTTGCCTACGAACTGCTGTTCCGCCATTCCGCCCATGCCCAGAGTGCGCGCATCGATACCGATGTGGATGCGGGGATCACCGTTGTCGCCAATACCCTGGTCAATATGGGGACGGAATGGCTGCTGAAAGGCAAGCTGGCTTTCGTCAACATGGAAGTCTCGATGCTGATGTCGAGCTTTTCCACGTTGCTGCCGCCGGAAAAGGTCGTCATCGAAATCCTGGAAACCGTCCTGGTGACGCCGGAAGTGCTTGAACGTCTGGGTGAACTGAAAGCGGCGGGATACCGCTTCGCGCTCGACGATTACCACTATTTGCCCGAATCCGAACCGCTGGTGCAACTGGCCAGTTACGTCAAGCTGGATGTCCTGGAGCATGCGCCGGCGGAATTGACCAATATGGTCATGGCCTTGCGCAAGTATCCGGTCGAACTCATCGCCGAAAAAGTGGAAACACCGGAGCAGTTCCGCCATTGCCAGGCATTGGGCTTCGATTTTTTCCAGGGCTATTACTTTGCGCATCCGGAAAATCTCGCCGCCAAGATCATCAACCCGGTTTATGCCACCGTGGTGCAGTTGCTGGACCAGGTTCGCCAGGGCGCCGATGCAAGAGACCTGGAAGCGCTATTCAAGAAGGACGTGGCGCTGACCTTCAAATTACTGCGCTATATCAATTCGGCCGGCTTCGGCTTGTCTTGCGAAGTGCAGTCGATTCGGCATGCGGTGAGCATCCTCGGCATGCAACCGCTGTACCGTTGGCTGACCTTGTTGCTGGTCACGGCGGGCGGCGCTCCGACCATGCCGACGCTGGCCCGCACCGCCATTACCCGCGGCCGCCTGTGCGAACTGATCGGCAAGGTCTGCCTGTCCAAGGGCGATCAGGACAACCTGTTCATCGTCGGCGTGTTTTCGTTGCTACCAGCGTTTCTGGAAATGTCGATGGAGCAGGTGCTGGAGCGTATCGTCATTCCGGAAAAACTGATGGATGCGCTGGCCAACCGGACCGGCATCTATGGTCCCTTCCTTGCGCTGGCCGAAGCCGTGGAAAGCGGCGATGCGGGGCAGCTGGAAAATCTGGCGTCGTCGCTGATGGTGACGCCGGATCAAGTCAGCCAGGCACATTTGCAGGCATTGGCCTGGGTCGAGCAACTCGGACTCGATTGATCTCCGGGGGGGGGCGGCAAGTGTCGAAAAACGTGAAACCCCTGAATATCCGTCATCCCGACCGGGATCCAGAAACGGTTGATCCTAAAAAGCGCAGTAGCGGATTGTCGTAGGAGCGCCTTCCA
>JASJPK010000099.1:0-11111 GCA_031426735.1 Hydrogenophilaceae bacterium
GCGGCGGCATTTCCAAGAACCCCTACCTGGCCTTCAAGGTCAAGGGTGCCAAGGCGGGTGACAAGGTTGCCGTGTCCTGGATGGACAACAAGGGTGACAAGAACTCCGCCGAAGCCACCATCGGCTGAGTAACAAAACCATAAGGGCCGGAATAGGGGTGACTCCCTATCCCGGGTCATTCGACCACCGGCCCGCTCGTTCATTATTGGAGGACGGCATGAAGAAAATTATTGTTGCGCTGGCAGGTCTCGGCGTTCTGATGGGTGCGGTTGCCGCCAATGCCGGCCCCGAAGAAGACCGTCAGAAACTGAGCAAGTTTTTTAGCGAAAAGTATTCCGACGTCAAGCCTGTCGATTACGTCTACGGCGCGCTGGCTTTCGATCCGGATTCGATGTCCCAGTACAAAAGCATCATGGAATTCCCGCCTTATTCGGGTGAGCTCGACAAGGGCGAAAAGCTCTGGAAGACCGCGCTGAAGAGCGGCAAGACCTACGCGGATTGCCTGCCCAACGGCGGCAAGGAAATCGCCGGCAACTACCCGATGTTCGACGATGCCCAAGGCAAGGTCGTGACGCTGGAAGATGCCATCAACGCCTGTCGCGTGGCCAATGGCGAGACGGCTTACGAATTCGGCGATCCCAAGACGATGGGCTTGTTGACCGCCTACATGCGCACCTTGTCAGATGGCATGAAAATGAACATCAAGGTGGAAAGCGAAGGCGCCAGGAAGGCTTATGAGGATGGCAAGAAAACCTTCTACAGCCGTGCCGGCCAGTTCAGTTTCTCCTGCGGTAGCTGCCACGTCGACAACGCCGGCAATCGTCTGCGCTCAGAAATCCTGTCTCCCGCGATCGGCCAGGCGACGCATTGGCCCGTGTTCCGCGGTGGCGATCAGCTGGTGACGCTGCAGAAACGTTATGAAGGCTGTCACAAGAATGTGCGCCAGGTGTCCGACAAGGCCGGCAGCACGCGCTACAACAACCTGGAGTATTTCCACTCCTCCCTGTCCAACGGTCTGCCCCTGCAAGCCTCCGTTTTCCGGAAGTAAGCAGGCCTGATCGGCTTTGAAAAATCCGGGCTCTGGCCCGGATTTTTTTTGAACCACCTGATTTAACCAGCCGTATTGGCTCATCACTACCATTTACCGAGTGCGTGAGCGCCGCAAGAATGCGCCCTCGTTAGAAGAACACCAGATTCGACAGCGCAGAACTTTGCTCTGTGCTCAACACCTACTCAGGAGACTGATCCCATGTCCATGCAACGTCGTGAATTCCTGCAAATCCTCGCTGCTGCCGCTGCCGGCGGCTTCGCGCTGGATAGCCGCCAGGTGCTGGCCGGCAACGCGCCGACCAACTACTACGACATCCCCACCTTCGGCAATGTGTCGCTGATGCACATGACCGACTGCCATGCGCAGCTGAAGCCGATCTGGTTCCGCGAGCCCAACGTCAATCTGGGCGTCGGCGGCTCCGTCGGCAAGGTGCCGCATCTGGTCGGCGAGCATCTCCTGAAGGCCTACAACATCAAGCCGGGCAGCATCGATGCCCACGCGTTCACCTACATCGACTTCTCCGCCGCCGCCAAGACCTACGGCAAGGTCGGCGGTTTCGCCCACCTGAAGACCCTGGTCGACAAGGTGCGCGCTTCGCGTCCCGGTTCCCTGCTGCTGGACGGTGGCGACACCTGGCAGGGTTCCGCCACGGCGCTGTGGACCAACGCGCAGGACATGGTCGATGCCTGTATCGAACTCGGCGTCGACGTGATGACACCGCACTGGGAAATGACCTACGGCGCCGCCCGCGTGCAGGAAATCGTCAACGGCGACTTCAAGAAGGCCGGCGTCGATTTCGTCGCCCAGAACGTGGTCACCAACGACTTCGGCGACCAGGTGTTCAAGCCCTACGTGATCAAGAACATCAACGGCGTCCAGGTCGCCATCATCGGCCAGGCCTTCCCCTACACCCCCATCGCCAACCCGCGCTGGATGGTGCCGGACTGGTCGTTCGGCATCCGCGACGATTCGATGCAGAAGTTCGTCGACGAAGCCAGGGCCAAGGGCGCCCAGGTCGTCGTCGTGCTGTCGCACAACGGCATGGACGTCGACCTCAAGATGGCCAGCCGCGTCACCGGCATCGACGCCATCTTCGGCGGCCATACGCATGACGGCGTGCCGCAGCCGATCCAGGTCAAGAACGCCAAGGGCGTCACGCTGGTCACCAACGCCGGTTCCAACGGCAAGTTCCTCGGCGTCATGGACTTCGACGTCAAGGGCGGCAAGGTGCGCGGCTTCAAGTACCGCCTGGTGCCGGTGTTCTCCAACCTGCTCGCAGCCGACAAGAAGATGGATGCGCTGATCACCAAGATCCGCAAGCCGTTCGAAGCCAAGTTGAACGAGAAGCTGGCGGTCACCGAAGATCTGCTCTATCGCCGCGGCAACTTCAACGGCACCTACGACCAGATGATCTGCGACGCGCTGATGAAGGTGAAGGGCGCCGACGCTGCCTTCTCGCCGGGCTTCCGCTGGGGCACCAGCCTGCTGCCGGGCGATGTGATCACGATGGAGCAGATGATGGACCAGGTCGCCATCACCTACCCGCAGACCTCGCTGACCAACATGACCGGCGAAACCATCAAGACCATCATGGAAGACGTCTGCGACAACCTGTTCAACGACGACCCCTACTACCAGCAGGGCGGCGACATGGTGCGCGTCGGCGGCGTGCAGTACAGCGTCGCCCCCAACGCCAGCATCGGCAAGCGGATCAACGACATGTCGATCAACGGCAAGGCGGTCGAAGCCAAGAAAACCTACAAGGTCGCCGGTTGGGCGCCGGTGGGCGAAGGTGCCAAGGGCACGCCGATCTGGGACGTGGTGGCCGAATACCTGCGCGACGTGAAGGTGGTCAAGCAGGTCAAGCTGAACCAGCCCAAGGTCATCGGCATGGGTAACAACCCGGGCATGATCGTCTAGTCACGCTTACGCCGTTCGGTTCGACCGCAGCAAACGAAAGCCCGCGCCAGCGGGCTTTCGTCATTTTCGATCCTGAAAAGTGCCGATGGCACGCAGCGTAGCTGCGAATTCGTTCGCACAATCAACGACTTCGATGCACGTGGAACAAGGCGGAAGCGGTTTTCGAATACGCGAAATGCGGTAGTGCATTTGTATCAGGCGTTCAAAACAATGCAGGAACCGAGCCGTCGGTGCGTGTCGTTCCGCTGCCGATCATGCGGTTGGGCAATAGATAGATCCAGGAGGTTGCCATGTCCATATCAAGCTGCAGTGCAGCGATGTTGTATGCGGGCCTGTGCTCAAGTGCCGTATTGCCGGCCTGGGCAGGCTGCTTCGATCCGCCCGGGCCAGGTGTCGACTGGCGCGGCTGCGACAAGCGCGGCGCCGATCTGGAAGGCGCCGACATGCGCGCGATGAATCTGGAACATACCAATCTGATGGGCGCCAATCTGTTCAAGGCGGACCTGACCGATGCCTACATGTGGAGCACCTATCTATACGAAGCCAATCTGGCCGGTGCGAATCTGCGCAATGCGAGCCTGTCCGGCGCCTATTTCCGGGGTGCCTATCTGGTCGATGCCGTGTGGGAAGATGGCCGCGTTTGCGGGCCGGGCAGCTACGGCGAATGCGAATAAGCGGCGAAGTCTTTTTTCGTCGATGTGTCAGGCGACCAATCGGATCGGGAGCTGTTTACCCTTGCCTTAAAACGCCCGCACCTGCATTGGCGCGTCGGCGGCCAGCGCTTCGCCGGCTATCTCGAAACGGTGCAGCGTTACCGTGCGGCCATTCTCGGTTTCCACCGCCACGCTCCATTCCCCCGGCTGCAGATTCTGCTTGTAGGTGTAGCCCCGGTAACCGTTCTTGCGGCCGCCGGACAGGTTGAAGCCGATGCGCGAGCGGGTGACCCAGCCCGCCGTCTCGTCGTAATAACGCCAGTGGTGGACCAGGCGCGTATTCAGACCGGCTGGCGCGAAGATGGCGGCAACGCAGTAGAGGCGTTCGCCTGGCGCCAGATGGATCTCGCTTTCGATGTCGCGCCAGAAGATCCACCACGGCGTCTTCTCGTGTTGCAGCCGGTATTCCCCATCCGCCTTGACCAGGGCGTGGCCGACTGCGATCTCCTGCGTCACCAGCGGCACCGGTGGAATCGCGTCGACCAGATAGGCCAGCATCAGCCCCGCTGCGATACCCCAGACCGGTTTGATGCGGCCGGGCTGGCCCGGCGTCTTCAGGCGCAGGCCATGTGTCATCGCCGCGCCGGCGAGCGTGCTGAGGAAGAACCAGATCGCCGAGATGCTACCCACCACGTGCGGCACGACGAAGTTCAGCAGCAGCATGGCGCACAACCCGAACAGCGCCCAGGTCAGCGTGAAGCGGCGATAGCGGTCTTCCAGAAATTCGTTGGCGACCAGCAGGCCGGCCAGACCCAACGCCCACAGGATGGCCAGGAAATGGCTGGAGCTCTTGAAATAGAAGATGAACAGGGCCGAGAAGAGGCCGCCGAAGCAGAACTGCAGCAGCAGATACGGCCCGGATTCGCGCCACCAGGGGCGCGCTTCGACCACCGCCAGGGTTGCCGTGGCCAGCGTCGGCCGGGCTGCCGCCAAGGCTTCGCGGCGGCCGAGGAGCCACAAGATGCCCGCCGCCAGCACCAGATAGCCGGTCAGAATCCACAGATCCATCGCGCCGACGGAGCGGCCCAGAGTCAGCGCATCCCACAGGAAACCGCCGAAGAAAGCCACGGCGGGCAGGGCGCGGCGTAGTCGTTGCAGGGTCGCTGCGGAGTTCGGGAAGTGCTGGGCAAGCATGATCTTGAAGAATGAAAAGTCGGCGTATCGGAGCGGGCTGGATGATACCGCCCGTCGGGTAGCGCGAAACGACAACACGCGGTCATCGCCGGGTGCTATACCCAACCCAATCCATTCCAACCAGCCAGGAATCCGCATGACCAGCCAGCTCGAACAACTCAAAGGCATGACTGCCATCGTCGCCGACACCGGCGACATCGACGCCATCGCGCAGCATCGTCCGGAAGACGCCACCACCAACCCGTCCCTGTTGCTCAAGGCCGCAGCCTCGCCGCGTTACGCACCGCTGCTGGATGAAGCCGTGGCCTGGGCGCGGGCGCAGAGCGACACACCCGCGCAGCGTCTGGTCGATGCCTCGGACAAACTGGCGGTGAACGCCGGCGTGGAAATCCTAGGACATGTGCCGAACCGCGTCTCCACTGAGGCCGACGCCCGCCTTTCCTTCGATACCGCCGCCACCGTCGCCAAGGCGCGCCGGCTGATCGAGCTGTATGCGGCGGCCGGCATCGACCGCCAGCGCGTGCTGATCAAGATCGCGTCGACCTGGGAAGGCATCCGCGCCGGCGAAATCCTCGAGCGCGAAGGCATCCACTGCAACCTGACCCTGCTGTTCGGTTTCGGCCAGGCGCGCGCTTGCGCCGAAGCGGGCGTGACGCTGATTTCGCCGTTCGTCGGCCGCATCTACGACTGGAGCAAAGCGCACGGCGGCGATGCCAACGTGGCGCCGCAGGACGATCCCGGCGTGCGTTCGGTGCGCGCCATCTACCAATATTTCAAACAGCACGGCTACCCGACCACGGTGATGGGCGCGTCGTTCCGCAACGTCGGCGAAATCCTCGCGCTGGCCGGCTGCGACCGTCTCACCATCAGCCCGAATCTGCTCGACGAACTGGCCGCCGGCGACGCCCCCGTCGTGCGCCATCTGCAATATGCCGGCGAACTGCTGGCGCGCCCCGAGGCGATGACCGAAGCGCAATTCCGCTGGGATCTGAACGAGGACGCCATGGCCACCGAGAAGCTGGCTGAAGGCATCCGCAACTTCACGGCGGATCAGGTCAAGCTGGAAAAGGTGCTGCTGGAACGGCTTTGATCGAGATGGCGCGAGCGGCGCGCTGCTTCGGCAGCGCGTCACGGTTCACTTGAACATGATCAGCCCTACACCCAAGACAATCGCGACGACGCCGACGATTTGAATGCCGGCGAGATGCTCGCCCAGAAAGAAGTAGGCGAGGAGGGCTGCCACCAGGGGATAAGCCCCGGATACGGCCAAGGCGGTGCCTGAGCTAAGACCTGGTGTTGCCATGGCTTTGATCAGGAAAATGTTTCCTACTGCGCCGCTTATTGCGACCAGACCGAGCCACGGAATATTTCCGCTCATCTTGTCGAGAGGAAAAGGGTCGGCTCGGAGCATGGCAATCAATGCCGAGATGACCGCGCCAAAGAGCATGACCAGCGATACCGCCCACTCCCCCTGGATTTCCTTGATGGACAGCAGTTTGTAGGAAAACCCCCATACCCCATAGAGCAGCAGGGATAGTAGGGCGAGCATTAATCCTTGCGTCATACCCAATCCATGGCGAATTCAAAACTTCGCATGAGTAGCACGAAAATTCCGGTAGGCGCAATCAAAGGGGAGGTGCAGACCTGATCTGCCAGGATATGTCCGACCAGGTCGAAGGCCACAATTACCTCATTTGCCAGCCACGCGCCTGCGGCCGTTTCGTCGCGTCCAGCCTGAAGCAGCGCTCTGATATCCTTTGCCGAAGAAATCGCAAATAAGGGAGTGATCATGTTTCGTCGCGTCGTCTCAGCTTTTTTTCTTGCCTGTGCGATCTCCGCCCATGCGCTTGCGGCCGGGGTCGAATCCTTTTCGCCGCAGGGCGAGGTCAAGGGGGTGCGTCAGGTCAGCGCGCGCTTCGATGTCGACATGGTGCCGCTGGGCGATCCGCGTCTGGCCGATCCCTTCGTGGTCGATTGCTCGGCTGTTCACAAAACCCCGGGCAAGGGCCGTTGGGTGGACAACCGCAACTGGGTCTACGACTTCGAGCAGGAACTGCCGGCTGGCGTGCAGTGCGGTTTCGCGTTGGCGAAAGACGCCAAGGGGCTGGCCGGGGAGAAGCTGACGCCGGCGAAATTCAGCTTCAGCACCGGCGGGCCGGCGATTCTGCTGACGATTCCCGATGAGGGCGACCGCATCAACGAGGATCAGGTGTTCCTGCTCGGTCTCGATGCGCCGGCGCGCGAGGCTAGTCTGGCCGGGCGGTTCTGGTGCGTGGCGGAGGGCATTGCCGAGAAGATTCCGGCGCGCTTGCTGAGCGGGGCGGACAAGGCCAAGGTGCTGGCGGCCAGCCAGAATTTCTTCCAGGGTTATCTGGGCGTGCTGGCCGAGCGGCATAGCCTGTATCTGGTCGATGCGAGTAGCGGCAGCAGCCGCGAGTCGCTGTTGCGCGCGGCGACCAGGCCCGATGCGCCGGTGCTGGTCGCGCGTTGCGGTCGGCGTCTGCCGGCGGGCAAGGACGTCAGTCTGGTCTGGGAGGCGGGCATTACCTCGCTCAGCGGCGTGGCGAGCAGCGAGACGCAGAGCCTGGCATTTCGCACGCGGCCCGATTTCAGCGCCCGCTTGCATTGCGACAAGCTGAATCCGCGTCGTCCGTGTCTGCCGGTGTTGCCGATGCGGCTGGAGTTTTCCGCGCCGGTGGCCGTGAAAACCGCTGCGCGAATTGTGCTTACCAACAAGCTGTCCAGCGGCAAGAAAATCTGGCGCGGCAAGATCGACGATGAAGCGCGCAAATCCGGCTATACGCAGTCGATCAGTTTCGACGGGCCGTTCCCGGAAGCTGCCGATTTCGTGCTCACATTGCCGGCCAAGCTGACCGATCAGGATGGGCGCGGCTTGATCAACGCCGGCCGCTTTCCGCTGAAGCTGAAGACCGATCTGGCGCCACCGCTGGCCAAATTCGCCAGCGATTTCGGCATCTATGAACTCAATGCCCAAGCGGGGTCGCCCGCACTGTTGCCATTGACCGTGCGCTATGTCGATACGCTCAACCAACGCCATACGCAGTTCAACGCCGAACGGCTGATCACGCAAAACCCGACGGAAATCATCGACTGGATGCGCCGCATCAAGGCGATGAGTGTGGATACCTACGCGACACAAGAAGAGAAAAAGAGCATCACAACGAAGTTGTTGGATTGGGTGGGTGGGGTGGTCGGCAGTCAGAAGCGTGAAGAGTCCAAGGGCTACACCCCCATCGCCCACTTCGGCGCCGAGGACTCGATCTTCGAGCCGCGCCACAAGATCACCACCTATGCGCTGCCGAAGCCGCTGCCGGACAAGGAAACCGAGGTGATGGGCATTCCGCTGATCGGCGCCGGCTTCCACATCGTCGAGGTGGCGAGTCCGCGCCTGGGCGAGGCCTTGATGGACCGGCCCAAGCCCTACCATGTGCGCGCCACCGCGCTGGTTACCAATATGGCGGTGCATTTCAAGCGCGGCGACGAATCCTCCCTGGTCTGGGTCACGCATCTGGATAGCGGCCAGCCGGTGGCGGAGGCGGATGTCGCGGTGCGCGATTGCTCGAACCGCATCCATGCCAAAGGGCGCACCGATGCGCAGGGCATTTTGCGCATCAAGGAAGAATTGCCGGAGGAGAACAGCCTGCCGCACTGCCTGTCGGAATACGACCGGCAGTTCTTCGTCACCGCCAGCAAGGGTGGCGATTTCAGTTTTCTGTTGTCCGGCTGGGGCGACGGCATTTCGCCCTGGCGTTTCAATCTGTATCAGACCGACTGGCAAGGCCCGTTCGTCGCCCACGCGGTGCTCGACCGCAGCCTGTTCCGGCCTGGCGAGGAAGTCGGTATCAAGCTGTTCGTGCGACGCAAGAAGTCGCTCGGCTTCGGCTTCGTCGACGCGCCGCGCCTGGCCGATGAAATCATCCTGCGCCATCAGGGCAGCGAGGAGGAGGTCAAGCTGCCGGTGAAGTGGGACGGGCAGGGCATCGCCGAGCTGAAGTACAGCCTGCCGAAGGAAGCCAAACAGGGCCGCTATGAAATCCTGATTCCGCACCAGCTTCGTAGTCGTGAGCGCGAACAACTTAGTGCCGGCGAATTCCGCGTCGCCAGCTATCGCGTGCCCAGCGTGCGCGCCCGCCTCAGCGGACCGGCGCAGGCGATCAACCCGAGCGAGATCAAGCTCGACATGCAGGCCGAATACCTGGCCGGCGGCGCCGCCAGCCAGATGCCGGTGACGTTGCGCGGCCAGTTGCAGCCGCTGCAGCCGCGTTTCCCTGACTACGAGGACGCCAGCTTCGCCAATGGCCGGGTCAAGCCGGGCCGGCAGGACGACCGCGCCGAATGGGTCATCGGCAATTACGATACCGATCCGGACAGCGATCCGGAAACACTGTCGGCTGCGGCCGGCATCGCGCCGCTGAAAACCCAGAAACTGAAGCTCGACGCCAGCGGCGGCGCCCGTGCCGGCTGGCAGGATCTGCCGCGCGCCGATGTGCCGCGCGAACTGCGCGCCGAAGCCGAATACCGCGACGCCAACGGCGAAACGCGCAGCGCCGCGGTGCGCGTGCCGATCTATCCGTCGCGCCTGCTGCTCGGCGTGCAGCCCGATTCCTGGGTGCAGGCCCGCGCGCAGCAACGCTTCCGCATCATCGCGCTGGATACCGCCGGCAAGCCGCAGGCCAATGTGGCGGTGCAGGGCCGGCTGTATCAACGCAACTGGTATTCCTATCGCAAGCGGGTGATCGGCGGCTTCTATGCCTACGAACATGGCGCCGAGATCAAGGCCTTGCCGGACACCTGCGCCGGCGTCACCGACGCGCGCGGCCTGTTCTTCTGCGAGACGAAGAGCGCGGTCACCGGCAGCCTGATCTTCGAAGCCGAGGCAAAAGATGCGGACAACAGCCCGAGCTACGCCCAGCGCGATTTCTGGGTGCCGGACGGCGATGGCTGGGTGGATGCTTCCGACAATGATCGTATGGACCTGATTCCCGAGCGCCGCCATTACGACATTGGTGACAAGGAACATCCCACCAAGGCCCGTTTCCATCTGCGCATGCCGTTCCCCGCCGCGCGCGTGCTGGTCAGCGTCGAGCGCGAGGGCGTGCTCGACGCCTGGGTGACCGAGGTCAAGCGCGACAACCCGGTGATCGAAGTGCCGCTCAAGCCGGAGTACGGTCCCAACATTTTCGTCAGCGCGCTGGCCGTGCGCGGCCGCGTCGGCGGCGTGCAGCCGACCGCCATGGTCGATCTGGGCAAACCGGCGTTCCGCATGGGCGTGGCCGAAATCCAGACCGGCTGGTCGGGCTATGCGCTCAAGGTAAAACTGGAAACGGACAAGGCCAGCTACCGCACCCGTGCGAAGGTGAAAGTGAAGGTGCAGGTGCGTCGGCCTGATGGCACCCCCGGTGGCTCGCTGCCCGGCAAGAACGCTGAGATCGCGCTGGCGGCGGTGGACGAGGGGTTGCTTGAACTGGCGCCCAACACGAGTTGGAAGCTGCTCGACGCGATGATGCAGCGGCGCGGCATCGCGGTGACCACCAGCACCGCGCAGATGCAGGTGGTCGGCAAACGCCACTTCGGCCGCAAGGCGGTGGCGGCCGGCGGCGGCGGCGGCGCCGGCGGACCGGCGCGGGAACTGTTCGATACGCGCATCTTCTGGCAGGCGCGGGTCAAGCTCGACGAGCAGGGCGAAGCCCAGGTCGAGGTGCCGCTCAACGACAGCCTGACCCGCTTCCGCATCGTCGCCGTGGCCAACGCCAACGTCGGCCGCTTCGGCAGCGGCGAGACCAGTGTCGCGGTGACGCAGGACCTGCAGATTCTGTCCGGCGCGGCGCCGCTGGTGCGCGAGGGCGACCGCCTCAAGGTCTATTTCACGCTGCGCAACACCAGCGACCGCGCGATGGAAATCGATCTGGCGCCCAGCCTCAACGGCCGCGCCCTGGCCATGCGCAGCGAGCATCTGGACGCGGGGCAGGGCCGCGAAATTGCGTTGCCGGTGGAGGTGCCGTTCGATGTCGACCGGCTCGACTGGGAACTGACGGCGCGCGAGCGTGGCGGCGAGCCTGGCAAAACCGCCAGCGACCGCCTGCGCATCAAACAGCAGGTCAAGCAAGCGGTGCCGGTGCGCACCTTCCAGGCCACCTTGGCGCAACTGGCAGAGCCGCTCAATGTGCCGGTGCAACGCCCGGCCGACGCGATTCCCGGCCGCGGCGGCATCGGCCTCAAGTACCAGGCCAGCCTGGCCGGCGATCTGGCCGGCGTGCGCGAGTTCATGGATT
>JASJPK010000100.1:0-1507 GCA_031426735.1 Hydrogenophilaceae bacterium
CCGACCGCGATGCCGGCGCGCTGCTGCCGTGCGGCTGCTGCGTCTACGAAACCGCACCGGGCAATACCCGCATCGCGCTGCAAGACCCGGGCGCCATCGCCAAGATGGCCGACAATGCCGCCATCACCGCTGCAATGACCACCGCCCAAGGCCATCTGGCCGGCGTCATCGCCCAGCTGAACGCCTGATTCACCCGCCGTACCCAGCACAAATAAAACTCAAGGAGCCCGACATGCGCACTTTCCTGCTGACCCTCGTTATTGCCCTGTATTCATTCAACGTCCACGCGGTCGACCCGGCCACGTTGTCGAAGGAAAAGGTCACCAAACTCGGCTTGTACATCGAGGCCAGGGAAGTGCCCGCCTTCCTGGAGAAGCATGGCAAGAACAAGGTGCTGTTCCTCGACCTGCGCACGCCGGAGGAAATGCTGTTCGTCGGCGCCCCCGATGGCATCGATGGCCTGGTGCCGTTCGGCATCATGTATTACGACAAATGGGACGAGAAAAAGAGCACCTACGTGCGCAATCCGAACCCCGATTTCCTGTCGCAATTCGAGCTGCGCGCGATGGACAAGGGCAGCGAGAAAACCGATCCGATCCTGCTGATCTGCCGCTCCGGCGACCGTAGCGCACTGGGCGCCGATTTCCTGGCGCGGCACGGCTATACCAACGTCTGGTCGGTGGTCGACGGCTTCGAGGGCGATCTGGCCAAGGACGGCCCCAACAAAGGCAAACGCGCGGTGAACGGCTGGAAGAACAGCGGTCTGCCGTGGAGCTACAAGCTGGACAAGGAAAAAGTCCACTTCACCAAATAATCCTTGAAACAGCAGTTGACCGCTCCTTATCCCTCGTGAGGCCTCATGCAAACTGAAGTTTCTCGCTTCGATGACGCTCACCATTTGGGTGCGCTCGCTACCCGCCCGCTGTCGGGGTGGAGAAACCGTCTGGCGGCGTTGCTCCTCCTCGCCATGCCTCGGCATGACTCGTCGTCGCGCCTTGCCAGCCGGTTTCTCCACCTCGCCCTCGGACGGGTTCAACTGCTGTTTCAAGGATAATCCCATCGTCCAACCAGGAGACTCCATGCACCACCGCAACTTCGTACTCGCCACACTGACACTGCTGGCCGGCTGCGCCAGCACCCCCAACACCCCCAACACCGCCGCGTTGACCGGCGAAGCGCGTCAGACCGCGGGCGGCCTGATCCAGACCCTGGGCGGCGAACTCAAGGCGGCCATGACCAGCGGCGGCCCGGCGCAAGCCATCGGCGTCTGCAAGGAAAGGGCGCCCGTCATCGCTGCCGAAGCCGCGCAACGCTCCGGTATGCAGATCAAACGGGTCAGCCTGAAGAATCGCAATCCGAAGGGCGTGCCCGATGCCTGGGAAAGCGCTGCCATCGCCAGCCTGGAACAACGCCTCGCCGCCGGCGAAAAGCCGGAAACGCTCGACATGAACACCGTGGTGAGCACGCCGGAAGGCAAGGTCTACCGCTATGCCAAGGCGCTGGTCAT
>JASJPK010000101.1:0-42173 GCA_031426735.1 Hydrogenophilaceae bacterium
TAGTGGGTTTGGGTGACAACCGGATAAGCAGGGCCGGGCTCATGTGGGCAATGCGCATTCTTCAGAGGCCAGCCACTGTTCGAACTGATTCACGGCCAGCGGACGACTGATCAGGTAACCCTGGGCCCGGCTGCAGCCGATTTGCTTCAGGTAAGCGAGTTGGGATTCTGTCTCCACACCTTCCGCCACCGTGATGAGATCCATGTGAGTGGCCAGCGTGATGATGGCCTGGGTGATGGCGGCATCCTGCACGTCGTTCGGCAAGCCGCTGACGAAGGCGCGATCCACTTTCAGGCGCTGGATGGGTAGCCGTTTGAGATAGGCCAGGGAAGAAAAACCGGTGCCGAAGTCGTCGATGGCCAGGACCACGCCAAGATCGCGCAATTGCTGCAACACGCCCTGGCTGGCCGCGTCCATGACGCAGCTCTCGGTCACCTCCAGTTCCAGGTGTTGCGGCGCCAGACCGGTTTCCGCCAGCGTGGCGCCGACCAGCGCCAGCATGTCGGCGCGCTGCACCTGCACGCCAGAGACGTTCACCGCCACGTATTCGAGCGCCAGACCTGCATCCAGCCAGCGCCGCATCTGCGCACAGGCCTGCCGCAACACCTGTTCCCCGAGTGGCACGATCAGCCCGGTGGTCTCGGCCAGGGCGATGAAATTTGCCGGCGGAATCAAGCCTGCCAACGGATGTTGCCAACGCACCAGCGCCTCGACGCCGACGATGCGGCCGCTCGCCAGATCGATCTGAGGTTGGTAATGCAGCACCAGTTCATGTTTCTCGATGGCGCGGCGCAAGTCCGCTTCCAATGCAAGACGCTCCGCAGCCTGCTGCGTCATGGCCGGGGTATAGAAGCGGAAGCAGTCGCGGCCCTCCCGTTTGGCGCGGAACAGGGCGGCGTCGGCATGGGCAAGCAGGCTGTCGGCATTGCTGCCGTCGGCGGGAAACACGGCGATGCCGATACTGGCGGTGAGGAACAACTCCTTGCCGTCGACCACGCAGGGTGTGCGCAGGGCGCGGTTCAGCTTGTCGGCGAGAACGCCGGCATCGCGCTCACGCGTGAGGTCTTCCATGACCACCAGGAGCTCGTCGCCGCCCAGACGCGCCAGCATGTCCTCTTCCCGCACCAGCATCTGCAGACGCTGGGCCGCATCCTGCAGCAGCAGGTCGCCGCTGGGATGGCCGAGAACCTCGTTGATCCGCTTGAAGTCGTCCAGATCCAGCACCAGCAAGGCCAGTCGCCCGTCATGGCGGCGCGCTCGGGCGATGGCATCGGCAATGCGCAGGCCGGCGAACTGGCGGTTGGGCAGGCTGGTGAGGGAATCGTAAAAGGCCAGGTCGTGGATGCGCGCCTCGGCCGCCTTCTGTTCTGTGATGTCGGAAAAGCAGCCGAGGTAGTGCTGCAAGCGCCCGTCTGCCGCCTTGACGGCAGTGATGGAAAGCCATTCCGGGTAGATTTCGCCGCTTTTGCGCCGATTCCAGATTTCGCCTTGCCAGTGCCCTTCCAGTTCCAGGGTTTCACGCATGCGGCGATAGAAGGCGGCATCGTGGCGGCCGGACTGAAGTAGCAAGGGCGTCTTGCCCAGCACATCCTCGGGCAAATAGCCGGTGACCCGCGTGAACGACGGATTGACGCGCAAGATGCGCGCAGCCGGGTCGGTAATCATCATGCCTTCCCACGCATCGAAGGCGATGGCGGACAGACCCAGTTCGTGCTCCGCCGCCTTGCGCTCCGAGATATCGCTCAGACTGCCGGCCAGTTGCACGGGTTGACCTTCCTGACTCGCGCTGACGCCGCCGCGCATTTCCAGCCAGCGCCAAGTGCCGTTCCCGCTTGCCAGACGCAGTTCCACCTGAAACGGCTGGCCGGTGAGCGCCTTGAGGGTGATGGCATGGACGACAGCATGTCGTTCCAGCGGATGGATCAATTCGGTCAAACCCTGCCAGTCCAATGCATCGTCGTCCGGCTTCTGACCGGTCAGTGTGCAGGCATGCCGATCCCACACCATGGTTCCGGATGTGAAGTCCCAGATCCAGAGTCCGTTGCCGCTGGCAATCAGGGCATCGCGATAGAACTCGGCAGCGGGTTGCACGTCCTGCTCGTAAGCGATGGGCAGGCGCGATCCAGGAATAATCTGCCGCAACAAGTGGCACTCCGAATCCGGCCTTGCCTCAGACTGGCTTTGCCTCAGCGCATATAGCTGTCCCATATGATCACCCACCCCACGCTGGCTTCAAGAAATCCAGCGGATGGTGCGTCAATTGCACCGGGCAATGTATGCCTTTAGATATAAACACTATGCCGTAAGCACCTTGCAGCAACCTCTCGGGGTAGCACTTGACCTCACTGCAATGCCCGTTCCATGTGCCTGACCAGTTCGCGCAACTCGCGCGAGGTGTCGCGCAACTGTATGGCTGCATCGCCCAGCGTGGTGACCGTGGCATGGTTGGATTCGACCGAGGTGGCAATGGATTCCATACCGCGCGCCACTTCCCGGGAAGCCATGGATTGTTGTCTGAGCATGTCGGTAATCTCGTTGGACAAGCGAGTCGACGTCTCACTTGCCTCGGTGATGCAGGCAAGACTGCTGGTGCTGTTTTCGATGTGGGATGAACTATCCGAGACAACTTCGCTGGCTGAGTTCATGGTCTGCATCGCCATTTGCGCATGTCCGGCTACTTCCGCCACCGTGACGCCAATCTCCGTGGTGCATTTGGCAGTACGTTCCGCCAGTTTGCGTACCTCGTCCGCCACCACGGCAAAACCGCGTCCCTGCTCGCCGGCGCGTGCCGCTTCGATGGCGGCGTTGAGCGCCAGCAGGTTGGTCTGATCGGCGATCTCCTTGATCAAGCGGGCGAAGCCGTCGATGCGGGCGATAGCCGCATGCACCTCGGAAATTTGAAGGCGGCACCCATCCACCACAGCCACAACTTTTCGATGGCTGTTCGCCCCGTCGTTCATGGTCTGCATGCCATTGCGAGCGGCAACATCGGTCTGCTGTGCCGCCTGCAGACCCAGTCCGGTATTGGCGCTGACCTCGTCGATGGTCACGCTCATCTGCTCCATCGCGGCTGCGATCTGCGCGACCCGGTCGTTCTGCTCGGAGGAACTGCATGTCAATGCGTGCATCGCCCGGTCCAGTTCCTCTGAGTGGTTTTTAACCGCATTGGCCGAGATCAGCACGTCGGCGAACATGGCACGCAGATGGATACGCATGGCCTCCAGCTGCAAAAACAGCGCCTGGGTGGCGCTGCCGACGCCAATGATGCGACGGTCCAGATTGCCTTGCTGCAAGCCGCCGATGGCAACGCTCAAGTGGCCCAAGGGACGCAGAATGTCCCGCTGCACAAAGCGACCAAGACTGAGCATGCCGAGACACCCCAGAGTGGAGAGTGTCCAGCCGAGGGCGGCGTACTCCCCCTGCGCATCCAGCACTTTGCCGGCGACGATGGCGCCGACGATGGCAGCGACGGCGGCCCAGATGCGCGGAGTCAACAGCGCAATGGGCGGTGGCTGGCGGGTTGCGGGAAAGCCCGTCGCCTTTGCGTTTACTCGCTGGTACAGAGCCTGTACCTGAAGTACTTCCTGGCGATCCGGCGCGTTACGCACCGACATGTAGCCGACTGTGTCGCCGTCTTGCAGCAAGGGTGTGACGAATGCCTCCACCCAGTAGAAGTCACCATTCTTCGCCCGATTCTTCACCAGACCCCGCCAAGGGTGGCCCGCTTGCAAAGTACGCCAGAGATCGGCGAATGCCTCGACTGGCATATCCGGGTGACGCACGATGTTGTGGCTCGCCCCGATCAGCTCCGACCGCTCGAAACCGCTGATAGCCACGAAAGATTCGTTGGCATAGGTGATGCGGCCTTTCAGGTCAGTCTTGGTGACGATAGGTTTGCCCGGTTCGAGCATGCGCTCGACCTGGGTCACCGGTTGGTTGTCTTTCATGTTCTCCCCCAAGAATTGTCCGGCAGCCTGCTGCCGCCAGTGCGACGCATGCTGTGGCGAGGCCACCGATTGAAGTAAGCTTTAGTGGAATAAATGAATGCCTTAAGCGCCTTGTACTGCGCCATATCCATGCACGATCCCTTACCGTAGCGGCTTCACCCCCAACCCATGCCACAAGAATCCATCTCCAAAACCGTCCAACGCATCCTGATCATCGATGATCAGATGGAGTCGATAGCCCTGCTGCTTTCGTACCTCCAGGGCCACCGCATGGATATCCTGATCGCTCTCGATGGCGACGATGGGTTGCACAAGGCCATGCAAGGCCTGCCGGACTTGATCCTGCTGGACGTGACGATGCCGGGCAAGGATGGGTTCACGGTGTGCCGCGAGTTGAAGGCGACGCCACGGACAGCGGCCATTCCGGTGATATTTCTCTCCGCCAACGACACGGTGGCGCACAAGCTGGATGGATTCGCGGCGGGGGGAGTGGATTACATCGGCAAGCCGTTCAGCGCCGAAGAGGTGCTGGCCCGGGTCTACGTCCACCTCCGGCAACAGCAGCATATGGCGCGACTGCAGGCCATGGTTGCCCGCGATGCGCGGCACGACAGCGGCGGCGAACGAGAAGACGACCTGGTGGCCGAAACCATCGCCCTGTTGCGAAAGCATCTGGCCGAATGGCCGGGCATGGAGGAACTGGCGCGCCAGATGGGCAGCAATGAAAAGAAACTGACCGAATTGTTCCGCGTGCGCTTCGGCATGACCGTGTACGAATATCTGGTCGAACTGCGCCTGGAAACCGCGCGCCAGCAACTGGAGAACACGCGCTTGCAGGTGCAATTGATAGCCGACCGGGCCGGCTATCGCAACGCCAGCGATTTCTCCCGCGCCTTTCGACGTCGTTACGGCATCGGGCCGCGGCAATACCGGCAAGCGTCCATCCTGACCGCAGCCCAGGTTACCGCGCCTTGACCCTGTCCCCGACAACCTGGCTGCGTCGTCTGAACAGCACGACAGCGCAATGGCTGGCGCTCGGCCTGGTCATGGCGTTGATGGGCATCGCCACCGGACTGGATGTCTACTTCGACTTCAAACACCATCGCAAAGTGACGCTGGAGCGCCTGGCCAGCCGCACCCAGTTCGTCGAAGCCACGGTCGAGCAACAACTGGAAACCATTCACCTGTCGCTGGGCAATCTGCAAGGCGCCGCCCTGCAACTGGGTAACGCGGCCAGCCGTGCCGACATGAACCGGCGCCTGGCCGATCTGGCCGCCACCCTGCGCGGGGTGCGCACGCTGCTGATTCAGGATGCCGCCGGCAACATCGTCAGTTCGAACCGCAGCGAGATCATCGGCGGCAATTTCAGGCACCGCGCCTATTTCCAGCAGCCCTTCACCCATCCCGATCCGGCGCGCCTGTATCTGTCGCCTCCGTTCCGTACGGTACTGGGCGTGTATTCCATCAATGCTTCCCGGGCCGTGGTCACCCCGGCCGGGCAGTTTGCCGGGGTGGTCAGCGCCACACTGGATCCGGCCTATTTCCACCAGCTCTTGCAGGCCGGCCGCTATGCCGACGACATGCATATCGTGCTGGCGCATGGCGACGGTTCCATCCTTCTGTCCTTGCCGGACAACGCCGCGCCGCCGCCCGGGACGATCATGGCGGCAGCGATCGGTTTCGGTCAGCAACGCGGCGAGCCGCCAGCCCCTTCGCTGTTGACGCCGCCCCGGATTGAGAGCACGCCACAACGCACCACGGCCATCGCCAAGGCGCGGATCGCATCCATGCTGCCGGACAAGTCCCTGCTGGTATTGATCAGCCGCGACCGGAACAGAATCGACAGCGATGGCGTCTACAGCGGCGTCATTCGCGCCTGGACCTACGCGCTGCTGCTTCTGATCACCCTGCCGGGCATGTTCCTGATCCAGCGCTGGCGACGAATCATCGAAGCCGAACGCGCCAGCCAGCGGCAAGCCCTGCAGGACAGCGAACGCTTCCTGCGCACCATTACCGAACACATCCCCGGCCTAGTCGGTTACTGGACGCATGAGCTACGGTGCGCCTTCGCCAATGCGGCCTATATGGAATGGTTCGGCCAGAAACCGGAACAGATGCTGGGCGTACACATTCGCGATCTGCTCGGCGAGGAACTGTTCCGCAAGAACGAGCCGTTCATCCGCGGCGCCCTGGCCGGCGAAGTGCAATGCTTCGAGCGCACCCTGATCAAGGCGGACGGCAGCACCGGCTACACCTGGGCGCAATACATTCCCGACGTGGCCGACGGGGTCGTGCAGGGCTTCCTGGTGCTGGTGTCCGACATCACCCCGGTGAAACAGGCCCAGCTCGCGCTGGAGCAGTCCAATAGCGAATTGCAGGCGGAAGTCGCGGTACGTCTGCATGTGGAACGACAACTGGCCGCCCGCACCGCCGACCTGACCAAGGCCCAGGCCATCGCCCGCCTTGGCAGCTGGAATCTGGACATTCCCGGCGACCGCCTGAGCTGGTCGGAAGAAACCTACCGTATCTTCGGCTTGATGCCGGGGACAGTCTTGCAGCTATCCACCTTCGCCAACTTCATCCATCCAGAGGACAGGGACCAGGTCATGGCAGCCTGGAATGCCGCATTGGCAGGTGAACCCTACGACATCGAGCACCGCATCCTGGTTGGCGGCGAGGTCAAGTGGGTGCGCGAAATCGGCAAAATCGAATTCGACGCCATTGGCCAGCCAGTCAAAGCGCAAGGCGCGGTGCAGGACATCAGCCAGCGTCGGCAAGCGGAAACCGCGCTGCGCGAGAGCGAAGCGACTCTGCGCGCCTTCTACGAGAGCAGTACCGCTGCCATGGGTATCGTCGAATTGGGTGACAACGACGTCCTGCACGTCTACGACAACCCGGCCGCCTGCTGCTTGTTCTGTGTCGCGCCAGGCTATACCACTGGGCGCTGGGCCAGCGACCTGGGTTCGCCGCCGCAGGTCATTGCCGCCTGGATCGAGCGTTACCGCGAATGCGCCCAATTGGGCAGCCCGGTCGGCTATGAATTGGCCCATGAATTCCCCGACCGGCCCACCTTCTGGCTCGACATCACGGTGGCGCCGCTGCCACCCGGCCCGTCCGGCCGTCCCCGCTTCTGCTACGTCTGCCTGGACGTCACCGAACTGAAACGTATCCAGGCCGAACTGCAGCGTGCCAACTCCGATCTGATGCTGCGAACCCAACAGGCCGAGCAGGCCAGTGCCGCCAAGACGCGTTTCCTTGCCAGCGTCAGCCATGAACTGCGTACCCCGATGCACACCATCCTGGGCTATCTCGGACTGCTGCGCCGCGACGTGTCGGGCAAAGTCGCGGCACAAGCGCAGGAGTGGCTGGCCATCGCCGAGCAAAGCGGCATGCAACTCCTGCGGCTGATCGATGATCTGCTGGAATTCAACCAATGGACGGACTGGGAAGCGCAACTGCAACCGGAACCCATCGCGTTGCGCGAAGTGGCACGTCAGATGCGCTCCATGGGCAGCATCCTGGCCGAGAAACAGGGCAATCGCTTTCAGCTGGACTACGCCGAGGACCTGCCCCGCGCAGTCTGGGTGGATGAACAGCGCCTGCTGCAGGTGTTGCAGAATCTGGTGGCGAATGCGTGTAAATACACCCGTGCCGGCAGCGTCGTATTGCGACTGGCCTGCAACCCGGCCGCCGCCAGTGTCGGCACATGCCGCATCGATTTTTCCGTGTGCGATAGCGGTGCCGGCATCGCAGCGGAAGAACAGATCCATCTGTTCGACCCGTTCGTGCGCGGCATGGCCAGCCAGGGACAACCGGGCCTGGGGCTCGGCCTTGCCATCGCGCGGCAATGGGTTACCGCCATGGGCGGCGATATCCAGGTGGCAAGCGCGCTCGGACAGGGCAGCTGTTTCTCCTTCACACTGGAATTACGCTTGGCCAGCCATGCCGAATTGACCGCGGCGGGGGACGACGACTTCCACTTGTCCTCCCCCCCTGCGAGCCGCACCGTGCTGGTGGTGGACGATATTGCCGACAACCGCATGCTGTTACGCGACCTGTGCGAACAATGGAGTTGCGACGTGGTGGAGGCCGCGGATGGCGAAGCTGCCGTGTCCGCCTGCATGGCGGCCAACCCAGCCATCGACATGGTCCTGGTGGATCAGTTCATGCCCGTGGCGGACGGCTGGGCGTTCCTGCGCCGAGTGCGCACGACACCGACGCTGGCCCATCTGCCCGTGGCGCTGGTCTCAGCCTCGCCGGCACAACGGCCGCGGAATTTCCCGCCGGAAATGGATTTCGATCTGATCCTGGGCAAACCCTTGAATGAAACGGCCCTGGCCCGCTTTCTGCGCCTGCAGCCTGGCGCCACGCCGGCGCTGCCGGTGAATGCTTCCACCTCCTGCCGGGTGAACTTGAACGCCGAGGACATGGCCGCTTTCCAGGACATGGTCGGCCTGGGACGTGTCGTGGCGCTCGCTGCATGGGCCAATGAACTGGCAGCGCGCGACGCTGACCAGACCAGCTTTGCCGAGCATGTGAGCGAACTTTGTCGCAGCGCGAATCTGGCGGCCCTGGTGAAGTTGGCGCGATTGCGCGAGTGAGCGTGGGATGGTGCAATGCGCTGCGCTTATTGCACCCTACGGTTCTACGCCCCACGTAGGAGCGCCTTCCTAGGCGCGATTGCTCCGCATGTCAAAGCGAGCGTAGCCCGGATGGAACCCCATGGAATCCGGGGGGTTGGGCCGCAAACCCTTGGGATGGTGCAATGCGCTACGCTTATTGCACCCTACGGTTCTACGCCCCACGTAGGAGCGCCTTCCAAGGCGCGATTGCTCCGCGTATCAAAGCGAGCGTAGCCCGGTTGGAACCCCATGGAATCCGGGGGTTTGAGCCGCAAACCCGCGCGTTGTTTATCGTGGGTGCACCACAGTTCCCCCATACCGTGACTGCGTGCGATGGTGCAATGCGCTGCGCTTATTGCACCCTACGGTTCTACGCCCCACGTAGGAGCGCCTTCCAAGGCGCGATTGCTCCGCGTGTCAAAGCGAGCGTAGCCCGGTTGGAACATCGCGGATTTCAGCGTTTCTTCTCCACCGCCCACACCGCCGCTTCCACCCGCGAGCGCAGGTTCAGCTTGCGCAGCAGGTGTTTGACGTGGACCTTGACGGTGCCGTCGGCGATATTGAGTTCGCGCGCGATCAGTTTGTTGCTCTTGCCGAGCGCGATCTGCTCCAGGATGCGGCCTTCCTGTTCGGTCAGGCCGGCCTGGGCCGGGTCTTTCGGCTTGCCGTCTTCGCGCAGGGAATGGGCGAGCAGGCGCGTCAGGCGTTGGGTCAGGGTGACCTGGCCGGCGGCGGCGTCCTTCAACTTGGCGAACAGGTCTTCCGGTTCCATTTCCTTGAGCAGATAGCCGTCGGCACCGGCCCGCAGCGCGCCGATCAGATCGCCCTCTTCATCGGACACGGTGAGCATGACGACGCGGCTGTCGAGACCCGAGGCCTTGATCGCCTTGAGCACTTCGATGCCGTTCATCTCCTTCATGTTGAGGTCGAGCAGGATCATGTCCGGTTGCAGGTTCTGCGCCAGTTCCAGCCCATCGCGACCGTTCGATGCCTCGCCGACGACTTCGAAATCGCCGGTCATGTTGACCAATTGCAGAATGGCCTTGCGGAACAGGGGATGGTCGTCGATGACCAACAGGCGTTGCGCGGTGTCGGAGTTCATGTTTCCAATCTCCTGAGTGTCTGGATGCCAGCGCTGCTGGAAGTGCGGCGGCTGCTGGGCTGGAAGGTCAGCACGACGCGCGTACCGCCTTCCTGCCGGGTTTCGTAACGCACTTCACCGGCCAGGGTGCGCGCACGTTCTTCCATGATGGTCATACCGTAGTGGTGTACGTCGGCGCTTTTGACGATGCCTTGACCATCGTCAGCTATCGCAACTTCAACCTCGCCGTTGGGCCGGCAGGACAGGGTCACCCACGCCTGGCCGGCGGCGGCATGGTTGAGCACGTTCGACAGCGCCTCGCGTACCACGTGCAGGACGTGGATTTCCTCGTTCGGCGAGAGCGGACAGCCGTCCAGATGCTGCGTCAGTTCGATCTCCAGCTCGCCGCGTTCGGCAAACTCGCTCACCGTCTGGCCCAGCGCCGCAGCGAGATTCTGGCCGTCCATCTTGAGGCGGAAGGTGGACAGCAGTTCGCGTAGCTGGCGGTAGGCACTGCTCATGCCGACGCGCAATTCGAGCAGCACCTGCTCGGCCTCGGAGCGCTTTTCCGGCACTTTCAACATCGTTTGCAGACGGCTGACCTGGATCTTCATGAAGGCGAGCGATTGCGCCAGCGAGTCGTGCAGTTCGCGCGCGATGACGGCGCGTTCTTCCAGCAGACCGACGCGGCGGTTCTGTTCGATGCGGCGTTCCGCGCCGATGGCGACGCCGATATGGCGCGACAGGGCTTCCAGCAATTGCACCTGCCAGGCTTCCAGCTGGCGGCCTTCCGGGATATCCAGGATCAGCACGCCGTACTGCTGTTCGGCATCGGCCAAGGGCAAGGTCAGGCGGCGATGGAAGTCGCTGGCGATGCTGAAGCGGGTCTGGTCGGTACCGTGGCACCACAGGCATTCGGCTTGCACGCAGGGGTTGGCGCCGGTCTTGCCGTCTTCCGGCTGCATCGTGCTGGCCACTGCCAGGCCGGTCGCGCCGCCGCGTTCGCCCAGGCAAATGATGCCGTGGCCCAGTTCGAGCAATTGCTCGATGTCGCGCAGCAGTGCCAGGTACACCGCCTTGCCCGGCGGCGCACCGTGCAGGCGGGCGATGGAGTGATAAAGCAGTTGCAGCGACTGGTTGCTGCGGGTCAGTTCCGCGGTCTTCCGGCGCACGCGCGCCTCCAGGTCCTGGTACAGCTTGGACAGGTCTTCCGCCATCAGATTGAAAGCGCGGCCGAGCAGCCCCAGTTCGTCCTCGCCGGTGTACGGAGTTCGCGCCGATAGATCGCCCCGGCCGACACTGCTGGACAGCGCCAGCAGCCGCTTCAGCGGCTGTACCAGATGGGTATGGATCAGCCAGATCGTCAGCAGCACGACCAGCACGGTGAGGATCAGCGCGACGCCGAGCACCATGCGCATGACCAGGATCTTGGCTTCGGTAGTGTCTTCCAGCTGCTTGACCAGCTTATTGATCTGGTCGACGAAGTGCGACATGTCGGCGAGCAGTCCGGCACGCGCCGCAGCGTCGAGTTGCGGCGCGCGGCCATCGGCGACGACCAGGAAGCGCGGGCGGATGCGTTGCTGCCAACTGGACAGCATTTGCCGATACGTGGTGCTGAGTTGGCTGTCGCTTGCACGCGGCAGCATGGCGCGGATGGCTTCGCTGTTCAGCGTGGCGTCGAAGCTGCGGATCGCGATGGCCATGTGTCGCGGCGCCTCCTGTTCGGACGCGAGCGGCATGGCCAGATACAAGCTGGCCATGCGCCAACTCTGCATGCGCAGGCTGCCGGCGCGATTGATCGCCTCGCCGCTGCCCTGGGTCGATTCCGCCACCAGGCCGGAAACCGACATGCCCAGCACCGCCAGCAACGCGATGGCCGCGATGGCGCCGCCGATGCGCAGCAGCAACGAGCGCTGCAGGGTCTTCCAGGCGGCCAGGTTGACGAGGCGTTTTCGGATCATTGGCGGGGCGGATTTCATAAAAAGAGATGGCTACCTCTTTTTAAGCCCGGCACGACTTCAATGAAATACCCACTAAGTGCAGCCAGGAAAGACCGCACTCGCAGTTCATGAATCTTCCACTTGAATATCAATTGGTTAGCTAATTACCCCGCTACCCATTAAGAGGTATTCGCGACGTTTTCGAGGCTTCTACCCCCTCTTTCAAGTCAGTTTTATGACGCGGAAACTGCGTCCCATCGATTTCAGACATCTTGGTTTTTTGATCCGGTGGGGGATAGAAAATGACGCCTCGTTCGCAACAGCAACTCTCCGTTCTCGTGATGAGCACGCTGGCCTTCACGGTATGTTTTGCCGTGTGGATGATGTTTGCGGTCATCGGTATCCCGATCAAAGCTCAGCTCGGTCTCAACGAAACCCAGTTCGGCATTTTGATCGCCACACCGGTGCTGACCGGCTCGCTGATCCGCCTGCCGCTCGGCATGTGGACCGACAAGTTCGGCGGCCGCATCGTGTTCTTCTTCCTGATGTTGTCCACCGTCGGGCCGATCTGGCTGATGGAATACGCCACCGAGTTCTGGCACTTCCTGACCATCGGCCTGTTCGTCGGCCTTGCCGGCGGCTCCTTCTCGGTCGGCATCGCCTACTGCGCGCGCTGGTACGAGAAGGAGCGCCAGGGCATGGCGATGGGCGTGTTCGGCGCCGGCAACTCGGGCGCGGCGGTCACCAAGCTGATCGCCCCGGCCATCGTCATGGCCTACGGCTGGACCATGGTGCCGCAGGTCTACGCCGCCGCCATGCTGGTCACCGCGATCCTGTTCTGGTTCTTCACCTACGACGACCCGGCGCACAAGGTGCCGGCCCACGTCACCGTGCGCGAACAACTCAAGGCACTGAAAGACCCGGTCGTGTGGAAGTACTGCCAGTACTACTCCATCGTGTTCGGCGGCTACGTCGGCCTGGCGCTGTGGATGACCAAGTACTACGTCACCGAATACGGCTTCGACCTGAAAACCGCGGCGCTGCTGGCGGCGGCGTTCTCGCTGCCGGGCGGCGTGCTGCGCGCGGTGGGCGGCTGGATGTCGGACAAATGGGGCGCGCACCGGGTGACCTGGTGGGTGTTGTGGGTGTCCTGGATCTGCCTGTTCATCATGTCCTACCCGGATTCCGAATTCACCGTGAAGACGGTAACCGGCCCGCAGACCTACCACCTGCATCTCGGCCCGGAAGTATTCACCGCGCTGCTGTTCACGGTCGGCGTCGCCTTCGCCTTCGGCAAGGCCAGCGTGTTCAAGTACATCTCCGACGAGTACCCGCACAACATCGGCGTCATCTCCGGCATCGTCGGCCTGGTCGGCGGCTTGGGCGGCTTCCTGCTGCCGATCATGTTCGGCGCCCTGGTCGACCTCACCGGCGTGCGCTCCTCGGCCTTCATGCTGATGTACGGCGTGGTCTGGGTGTCGCTGATCTGGATGTACACCACCGAGGTCCGCAAGCTGGACCTGATCAAGAAGCCCGCCATCGCGGCGGACATCCTGGAATGAACGCATTTTTCGGCCCGCAAGCGGACCTCCTACCCAACGCACCAGCCGATCGATGCCAGGTAGGAGGCCCGCTTGCGGGCCGAATTTAACCACCACCCCACGGAGCCAACCATGAGCACCAACATCAAGCACTGGGACGTCGAAGACCCGCAGTTCTGGGAATCCACCGGCAAGTCCATCGCCTACCGCAACCTGTGGATCTCGATCCCGAGCCTGCTGCTAGGCTTCGCCATCTGGCTGATGTGGGGAATCATCACGGTGCAGATGTCCAATCTGGGCTTCCCGTTCAGCAAGGACGAACTGTTCACATTGACCGCCATCGCCGGCCTGTCCGGCGCCACGCTGCGCATCCCCTCCTCCTTCTTCATCCGCATCGCCGGCGGCCGCAACACCATCTTCCTGACCACGGCGCTGTTGATGATTCCCGCCTTCGGCACCGGCGTCGCGCTGCAAAGCAAGGAGACGCCGCTGATCGTGTTCCAGTTGCTGGCACTGCTGTCCGGCATCGGCGGCGGCAACTTCGCCTGTTCCATGTCCAACATCAGCACCTTCTTTCCGAAGCGCCTGCAAGGTACGGCGCTCGGCTTGAATGCGGGCCTGGGCAACTTCGGCGTCACCACGATGCAGATCCTGATTCCGCTGGTGATGACCGCCGGCATCTTCGGCGCCTTCGCGGGCGGCTCGATGGAACTGGTGAAAGACAGCGGCTGGATTCTCGGCAAGATCGTCGCCGGCACCCAGACCTTCGTGCAGAACGCCGGCTATGTCTGGCTGCTGGCGCTGGTTCCGCTCGGCGTGCTGGGCTGGTTCGGCATGAACAACCTGATGCCGATCACCCCCGGCCTGGGCGGTTCCATCGGTGCGATGATCAAAGTGTTGTGGCTGTACAGCCTGGCCTTCCTGACCGCCGGCGTCGGCCTCTATCTCTACCTGCCCGCCCCCACCGGTCTTGGCCTGCTCAACATGTGGGTGGCGCTGCCGCTGATCATGGTCGCCACGCTGCTGGTGATGAAGTTGGCCGCGTTCGGCGAGATGAAAGGCAACATCGCCAAGCAGTTCGCCATCTTCGGTAACAAGCACACCTGGTCGATGACCGTGCTCTACCTGCTGACCTTCGGTTCCTTCATCGGCTTCTCGATGGCGCTGCCGCTGTCGATCACGGTGATCTTCGGCGACACCCACGTGTTCGACGCCGCCACCCAGGCCTGGGTCCACACGAAGAACCCGAACGCCCCGTCGGCGCTGCAATACGCCTGGATCGGCCCCTTCGTCGGCGCCCTGATCCGCCCGGTCGGCGGCTGGATCTCCGACAAAGTCGGTGGCTCCATCGTCACCCAGATCATCTCGGTGGCCATGGTCGCGGCTTCCGCCTACGCCGGCTATCTGATGATGCAGGCCTACCAGTCGGCCACACCGGAAATCTACTTCACCCAGTTCATCGTCACCTTCGTCGTGTTGTTCGCCGCCACCGGCATCGGCAACGGCTCCACCTTCCGCACTGTCGGCGTCATCTTCGACCGCGTCCAGGCCGGGCCGGTGCTGGGCTGGACCTCGGCAGTCGCCGCCTACGGCTCGTTCATCGCCCCGGTGGTGATCGGCGCCCAGATCAAGGCCGGCACCCCGGAAAACGCGATGTACGGCTTCGCCATCTTCTATGCGCTGTGCCTGCTGCTGAACTGGGGCTTCTACCTGCGCAAGGACTCGGAAATTCGCAACCCCTGACCCGTAGGGTGCGCCGCGCGCACCTTCCCCGCTCAACCTTCAAACCGGTGCGCACGGCGCACCCTACAGGAGAGACTCATGAGTCACTTTCTCGACCGCCTGACCTACTTCACCCATCCGCGTGAGTCGTTCTCGAACGGCCACGGCACGATGACCATCGAAGACCGCAAATGGGAAGACGCCTACCGCAACCGCTGGCGCCACGACAAGGTGGTGCGTTCCACCCACGGCGTCAACTGCACCGGCGGCTGTTCCTGGAAGATCTTCGTCAAGAACGGTCTCGTCTCCTTCGAGATGCAGCAGACCGACTACCCGCGCACCCGCGAAGACATGCCCAACCATGAGCCGCGCGGCTGCCAGCGCGGCGCCTCGTTCTCCTGGTATCTGTACAGCCCGCACCGGATCAAGTACCCGATGATTCGCGGCCGTCTGCTCGACCTGTACCGCGCCGAGCGCGCCACCGGCAAAGACCCGGTCGAGGCCTGGGCAGCGATCCAGGCGGATTCGAGCAAGCGCGACAAGTATGTGAAGGTGCGCGGCCTCGGCGGCTTCGTGCGCACCACCTGGGACGAGGTGCTGGAAATCACCGCCGCCGCCAACATCCACACCATCGACAAGTGGGGCCCGGACCGGATCTACGGTTTCTCGCCGATTCCGGCCATGTCGATGATTTCCTATGCCGCAGGTAGCCGTTACCTGTCGCTGATCGGTGCCGCCTGTGGCTCGTTCTACGACTGGTACTGCGACCTGCCGATCGCCTCCCCGCAGACCTGGGGCGAGCAGACCGACGTGCCCGAGGCCGCCGACTGGTACAACTCGACCTACCTGATCATCACCGGCGCCAACCTGCCGATGACGCGCACGCCGGACGCTCACTTCGCCATCGAGACCCGCTACAAGGGCACCAAGATCGTCTCCATGGCGCCGGACTACGCCGAATACGTCAAGTTCGCCGACCTGTGGATGCCGGTCAAGCAAGGCACCGACTCCGCCGCCTTCATGGCCATGGGCCACGTCGCGCTGAAAGAGTTCTACATCAACCTGCAGATCCCGTACTTCCAGGAATACGCCCGCAAGTACACCGACCTGCCGATGCAGGTCATGCTGCGCCAGCACGAGAACGGCTATGTCAGCGACCGCAACCTGCGCGCCTCCGACTTCGCCGGCAACCTGAACGAAGTCAACAACCCGGACTGGAAGACCATCGGCTGGGACGAGACCAGCGGCACCTTTGTCGCGCCCAACGGCACCATCGGTTTCCGCTGGGGCGAGGAAGGCAAGTGGAACCTGCTGGAGAAGGCCGCCGGCGGCGATACCAGCCTGGAACTGACTTGCCAGGGCAAGGCCGACAGCGAGATCGTCTCGGTCGGATTCCCGCACTACACCCCCGGCGAGCCGGAACTGCTCTATCGCAACGTGCCCGCACGCCGCGTGACACTGGCTGACGGCAGCGTCGCGCTGGTGACCTCGGTATTCGACCTGCTGGTGTCCCAGTACGGCGTCGATCGCGGTCTCGGTGGTGCCAACGTGGCTGCTTCCTACAAGGATGCCAACGTCGCCTACACCCCGGCCTGGGCCGAAAAGGTTACCGGTGTGAAGGCCGCCGACATCGAGCGGACCGGCCGCGAGTTCGCCGACAACGCCGCCAAGACCAAAGGCAAGTCCATGGTCATCATGGGTGCCGCGATCAACCACTGGTACCACCACGACCAGTCCTACCGCGCCATCATGAACCTGCTGCACCTGTGCGGCTGCGTCGGCCAGAGCGGCGGCGGCTGGGCACACTACGTCGGCCAGGAGAAACTGCGGCCGCAAGCCGGCTGGGCGCCCATCGCCTTCGGTCTGGACTGGCATCGTCCGCCACGTCACATGAACTCCACCTCGTACTGGTATTTCCACACCGACCAGTGGCGTTACGAGACGCTGAAGCCGGACGAAATGCTTTCCCCCGCCGGCAAGAACCGCAACAAGGGTTACAGCCTGGCCGACTACAACGTGGTCTCCACCCGTCTCGGCTGGCTGCCTTCCGCGCCCCACTTCAACAAGAACCCGATCGAACTGGCGGCGGATGCAGCCAAGGCCGGCGCCACCGATGAGGCCAGCGCCGCCAAGTACGTGGCCGAACAATTGAAGTCCGGCGCGCTGGACGTCGCCTTCGCCGACCCGGACAACCCGGTCAACTGGCCGCGCAACCTGATCGTCTGGCGCGCCAACCTGATCGGTTCCTCCGCCAAGGGTCACGAATACTTCCTCAAGCACCTGCTCGGCGCCCAGAACGGCGTGCTGCAGGAAAGCGGTGCGGGACGCGACAACAAGGAAGTCAAGTGGCACGAAGAAGCCCCCATCGGCAAGCTGGACCTGATGGTGGACATCAACTTCCGCCTGAATTCCACCGGTGCGTACTCCGACATCATTCTGCCGACCGCAACCTGGTACGAGAAGAACGACCTCAACACCACCGACATGCACCCCTTCGTCCACCCGCTGTCGGAAGCGGTGTCACCGGGCTGGGAATCCAAGTCCGACTGGCAGATCTTCAAGTCCATCGCCAAGGCCTTCTCGACGCTGGCCGAGAAGCATCTCGGCACGCGCAAGGACATCGTTGCCCTGCCGATGCAGCACGATTCGGCGGCGGAACTGGCGCAGCCATTCGGCCAGGTAACGGACTGGAAGAAGGACGGCCTCGAACCGATCCCCGGCAAGACCATGCCGATACTCAAGGTGGTCGAGCGCGACTTTGCCAACACCTACAAGAAGTTCATCGCGCTGGGTCCGTTGATGGTCAAGCTGGGCAACAACATCAAGGGCATCGACTGGAATACCGAACAGGAATACGAAGAGCTCAAGAAGTGCAACTACACGGTGAAGGAGCCGGGCATTTCCTTCGGCATGCCTTCCCTCGAGGAAGACATCTACGTTTGCGACTCGGTGCTGCGCATGGCACCGGAAACCAACGGCGAAGTGGCGCACAAGTCCTGGACTGCCCTGTCCAAGAAAACCGGCATCGACCACCATCACCTGTATGCCGGCCGCCACGAGGAAAAAATCACCTTCCGCGATATCCAGGCCCAGCCGCGCAAGATCATCACCGCGCCGACCTGGTCCGGTATCGAGTCGGAGACCGTGTCCTACACCGCCGGCTACACCAACATCCACGAGCACATCCCGTTCCGCACGCTGACCGGCCGCGCCCACTTCTATCAGGATCACGAGTGGATGCTGGACTTCGGCGAAGGCTTCTGCTGCTTCAAGCCGCCGGTCGACATGCAGGAGCACAAGAAGGTACCGGCCCACGTCACCAATGGTCCGCACCTCACGTTGAGCTGGATCACGCCGCACTCCAAGTGGGGCATCCACTCCACCTACCAGGACAACCTGCGCATGTTGAACCTGTTCCGCGGCGGCCCTTACTTCTGGATCGCCGAAGACGATGCCAAGAGTGTCGGCATCCAGGACAACGACTGGGTCGAAGCGGTCAACGCCAACGGCGCCACGGTGGCCCGGGCAGTGGTCTCGCAGCGTGTGCCGCGCGGCATGGCGATGATGTATCACGCTCAGGAAAAGAACGTGAACGTGCCTGGCAGCCCGACTACCGGCAAGCGCGGCGGCATCCTGAACTCGGTCACCCGTGTCGTGGTGAAGCCCACCCACATGATCGGCGGCTACGTCCAGCTGGCCTACAGCTTCAACTACTACGGCCCGGTCGGCAGCAACCGCGACGAGGTCGTGGTGGTGCGCAAGCTCGAGGACCAGAGCATCGACTGGCTGGAGCGTCCGCTGACGCCGGAACGGGAAATGCAGCGCAACCCGGTCGGCATCGGTCCGAAGTAATGAATTTCTCCCTCTCCCGTAAGCGGGAGAGGGGAGTACAGGGTTTAACCGCCGAGGTTCAAAGGTTACGGGTCTCATGGCTGGGTGCTGCATCCCAAGGGCCTCGGTGGTTAACAAATTAGTAGGGTGCGCCATGCGCACCGCTTGAAATGGTGCGTAGGACGCACCCTACAAGGAGCGTGAAATGAAAGTCAGAGCGCAATTCGCCTTCGTCTTCAACCTGGACAAGTGCATCGGTTGCCACACCTGTTCGGTGACCTGCAAGAACGTCTGGACCAACCGCAAGGGCGTCGAGTACGCCTGGTTCAACAACGTCGAATCGAAACCCGGCATCGGTTATCCGAAGCAGTGGGAAAACCAGGAAATCTGGCGCGGCGGCTGGGAACTGAAGGGCGGCAAGCTGCAACTGAAATCCGGTTCCAAGCTGGACCGGCTGCTCAACATCTTCGCCAACCCGGACATGCCGGAAATCGACGATTACTACGAGCCGTTCACGTTCGATTACGCCCGGCTGCAGAACGCGCCGCTGTCCGAGGCCGCGCCGACCGCGCGCCCGGTGTCGCAGATCACCGGCGAGAAGATGGACAAGATCACCTGGGGTCCGAACTGGGAAGACGACCTCGCCGGCGAGTTCGAGAAGCGGTCGAAAGACAGCAACATGCACAACCTGGAGAAGGAGATCTACAAGCAGTTCGAGAACACCTTCCACATGTATCTGCCGCGCATCTGCAACCACTGCATCAACCCTGCGTGTGTGGCTTCCTGCCCGTCCGGCTCTCTGTACAAGCGCGAGGAAGACGGCATCGTGCTGGTCGACCAGGACAAGTGCCGCGGCTGGCGCATGTGCATCAGCTCATGCCCGTACAAGAAGGTGTTCTACAACTGGGAATCCGGCAAGGCCGAGAAGTGCATCGGCTGCTATCCGCGTGTCGAATCCGGCATGCCGACGGTGTGCTCCGAATCCTGCGTCGGCCGCATCCGCTACAACGGCATCATGCTGTACGACGCCGACAAGATCGAAGCGCTGGCTTCGGTGCCGAACGAGCAGGACCTGTATCAGGCCCAGCTCGACATCTTCCTCGATCCGAACGATCCGGAAGTGATCAAGCAGGCCCGCATCGACGGTATCCCCGACGACTGGATGGAAGCCGCGCGCAAATCGCCGATCTACAAGATGGCGGTGGAATGGAAGATCGCCTTCCCGATGCACCCGGAATTCCGCACGCTGCCGATGGTCTGGTACGTGCCGCCGCTGTCGCCGGTGCAATCGCACATCGACCAGGGCGGCCTGTCGTCCGATCCGGGCAGCGTGATTCCGCCGGTGGAAAACCTTCGCCTGCCGGTGAAATACCTGGCCAACCTGCTCACCGCCGGCAAGGAAGCCCCAATCGTCTCGGCGCTGAAACGGATGATCGCGATGCGCTCCTACCAGCGTTCGATCCACGTCGAAGGCAAGGCGGACACGCGCGCGCTGGACGAGATCGGCATGAGCGTTGAAATGGCGCTGGAGATGTACCGCTATCTCGCCATCGCCAACTACGAAGATCGTTTCGTGATCCCGACCGGGCATCAGGAAGTCACGCTGGACGACTTCTACGGCCATCAGGGTCAGAACGGCTTCTCGTTCGGCAACGACTCGTCGCCCGGCATCTCGGCAAACTCGCTGTTCCCGGAACGCCGCAAGGAAACCGTGGAACCGCGCGATCCGGCACCGGCGGCGGACGAACGCTGATCGGCAAAACCCATGACACGTAGGAGGCTCCGCTTGCGGGCCGAACAGCGAGTGCGGACCTAGCAATTCGGCCCGCAAGCGGGCCTCCTACAACACGTTGACCGAATCCTGGAGAACCCATGTTCTACAAACTGATATCCAAGTTGCTCGACTACCCGGACGCGGAACTGATCGCCGCAGTGCCGGAATTGCGCGGTGCAATCAAACAAGGTTTCGAGGCCGCCGAATGGGTGGTGCTGGACCGCTTCCTCAGCCATCTGTCCAGCCTCGATCCGACCGAAGTACAAGCTGCCTACGTGCAGACCTTCGACCTGACGCCGGAACACGCGCTGCATCTGACCCATCATCTGTTCGGCGACGACAAGAACCGCGGCCCGGCGCTGATCGACCTGACCGAGTTCTACAAGGAATACGGCGTCGAAATGCGCACTGCCGCGGCAACGCTGGCGGCCAATGACGAGCTCGTCGACGACGGCAAATCCAACGAACTGCCGGATTACCTGCCGCTGGTGCTGGAGTTCGCCGCCATGCTCGAAACGGAGGAAGCCCGCATGTTCCTGTCGCAGTGGAGCAAGGTGCTCAACCAGCTCGCCAGCAATCTGGAAGAAGCGCAGAGCCCGTACGCGCCGCTCATCCGCCTCGTCGAACAACGCGGCCAGCTGGTTCGGGCCGCAGCTTAATCAGGAGACCGCAATGAACTTCGACCTGCATCAAATCGTTTTCGGGGTTTACCCCTATCTCTGCCTGGTTACCTTCGTCCTGGGTAGCTGGATCCGTTTCGATCACGAGCAATACACCTGGAAAAGCGATTCCAGCCAGTTGCTCTCCAAACACAACCTGCGCTTCGCCAGCAACGTGTTCCACATCGGCATGCTCGGCATCTTCGGCGGCCATTTCGTCGGTCTGCTGATGCCGCACTCGGTGTTCCAGGCGATGGGCATCTCCGACATGGCGCACCAGGGCATTGCCATCTTCGCCGGCGGCGTGTTCGGCCTGATGGTGATCCTGGGCGGCGTCATGCTGTGGCTGCGCCGCATGTTCAACAAGCGCGTGCGCGCCGCCAGCCGCTGGATGGACATCAACATCCTGGGCTGGCTGATCCTGACCGCGACGGTCGGCTTCTCGACCATCTTCTGGTCCATCGGCCACGCCGAACATGGGGATGCGACGGTGATGCTGCGCCTGGCCGAATATGTGCAGAGCGTCGTCGTATTGCAGCCGAATCCGGAACTGCTGCGTGGCATCGACACGGTCTACAAGCTGCACATCTTCCTCGGCCTGTCGGTGTTCCTGTTCTTCCCGTTCACGCGGCTGGTACATATCTGGAGCGCCCCGTTCGGCTACCTGTTCCGCACGTATCAGATCGTGCGCGCGAAACGCACAGCCTGAATCCGGCACGACCTGACTTTGGTCAAACCGCTTTGCCTCCGCTGCGGCCAAGATAGCCTCCCGCGACCCCTCCTCCTCCGCCTGCTCAAGCGCGGGAGAAAGGCCGCAGCGGTTTTTTATTACTGAATGTCGAATCGTCGAAACGGGAGCCGCCATGACATCCACATCGCACATGCCGAAGATCAACTACCGGGAAGATGCCCTCGGCACCACCAGTCCCTACGCCATCTACACCTGCAAACTGCTGGTGGATGGCCAGGAAATCCTGACCGACCCCGAAGGCTACATTCTCGACATGGACGCCTGGAGCGAAGCTTTCGCCCGCGCCCAGGCCGAAAAGGAAGGCCTCGTCCTGACCGATGAGCATTGGCAGGTGATCCGCTTCATCCGCGCTTACTACGAAGAGCGCGGCGTGCAGGCGCAAGTGCGCGACATGGTCATGCACTTCCGCGAAATCTGGGGCCCGGAAAAAGGCAACAGCCGCTATCTGCATGACATCTTCCCGATGGGCGGCCCGCAAAAACAGGGCAACCGCGTCGCCGGCGTGCGCAAGACCAAGGGCGAGCACTGATCTGTAGGAGGTCCGCTTGCGGGCCGAATCCCTCGCGATACGGTTCGGCCGTAGGAGGCCCGCTTGCGGGCCGAACCACACACCGAGAGGGATTCGACCCGCAAGCGGACCTCCTACAAGCCCCGACGTCACCTTAGCTTTTATCAATTCCAAACCCACGCATACGGAGGATATTGAAACCCGCGATGCAAACCGGGCTGACGATTTTTCTTGGACAACATTAAAGACAAGAAGGTATGTTTAGCCCCTGGAATAAAACAGTCTCCATACATGTCGAACCCACCCCTGCTTGAACTGATTTGCCCCGCCGGCAGCCTGCCGGCATTGAAAGCCGCCGTCGACCATGGTGCCGACGGCGTCTACCTGGGCCTGAAGGACAACACCAACGCGCGCAATTTCTCCGGGCTGAACTTCGACGAAAAATCGCTCGCGGACGGCATCCGCTACGCTCAGGCCAGGCGTCGCAAGGTGTTGATGGCGCTGAACACCTACCCGCAACCGGCCACGCTGGCGCGCTGGCATAAAGCGGTGGACACCGCCGCCAGCCTCGGCGTCGATGCGATCATTCTGGCCGACCCCGGCCTCATGGCGTATGCGCGCAAAACCCATCCGCAACTACGTTTGCACCTGTCCGTGCAGGGCTCCGCGACCAGTTACGAAGCGGTCAATTTCTATCGCGAGCGTTTCGGCATCCAGCGCGCCGTGTTGCCGCGCGTGCTGTCGCTGGCGCAGGTGGAAAACGTGATCGCCAACACCGACGCCGAAATCGAGTTGTTCGGCTTCGGCGGCCTCTGCGTCATGGTCGAGGGCCGCTGTTTGTTGTCGTCCTACGCCTGCGGCGACTCGCCCAACACCTTCGGCGCCTGTTCGCCCGGCCATGCGGTGCGTTGGGAACAGACCCCGAAAGGCATGGAAACCCGCCTCAACGGCGTGCTGATCGACCGCTATGCCGACAACGAAAAAGCCGGCTATCCGACCTTGTGCAAGGGCCGCTTCGAGGTACAGGGTGAGACCTACTACGCGCTGGAAGAACCGACCAGCCTGAATTCGATGGAAATGCTGCCGGAAATGGCGCGGCTGGGCATCGCCGCGATCAAGATCGAAGGCCGTCAGCGCAGTCCGGCCTACGTTGCCGAGGTCACCAAGGTGTGGCGCGCCGCGATCGATGCGGTGAAGAAAGATCGTCTGGCCTTCAAGACCCAGGCGGCCTGGTCGGCGGCGCTGGCCAAGGTGTCCGAAGGCAGCATGAATACGCTCGGCGCGTACTACCGGCCATGGAAGTGAGCAAACCCGTGAAGCCCATGAAACTCGCCCTCGGCCCCCTCCTCTACTATTGGTCACGCGAGGACACCTTCGCGTTTTACGAACAAGCCGCCGCATGGCCGCTCGACATCGTCTATCTGGGCGAAACGGTTTGCTCGAAACGTCACCTGCTGCGTCTGCCGGACTGGCTGGAACTGGCGGAAAAACTCAGCGCCGCCGGCAAGGAAGTCGTGCTGTCCAGCCAGACCCTGATCGAATCGGAATCCGACCTGAAGGCGCTGCGCAAACTGATCGCCGATGGCCGTTTCAAAGTCGAAGCCAACGAATGGGGCGCGGTGCGCTTGCTGGCCGAAGCCGGACACCCCTTCGTCGCCGGCCCGACGCTGAACGCCTACAACCCGGACACGCTGGCGATGCTGGCGGAAATGGGGGCGGCACGCTGGGTGCCGCCGGTGGAAATGCCGCGCGAGATGATCCGGGACATGCAGGCGGCCTTACCCGAGACGGTCAGCATCGAAACCGAACTGTTCGGCTACGGCCGCCTGCCGCTGGCCTTCTCGGCGCGTTGCTTCACGGCGCGGCATTACAACCTGCAGAAAGACGACTGCCAGTTCCGCTGTCTGGACCATCCCGACGGACTCGTCCTGGCCTCGCGCGAGGGCGAGGATTTCCTCGCCATCAACGGCATCCAGACCCAGTCTTCCAAGGTCATGAGTCTGGCGCACCGGTTCGACGAATTGCAGCCGGCCGGCATCGACGTGTTGCGCCTGTCGCCGCAAGCGCGCCAGATGGAGCGCGTCGTCGCCATCTTCCGCGCCCTCGCCGCCGGCGACATCACGCCCGCCCAAGCCCCCGCCCAACTCGACCGCTTCATGCCGGCGCCGCCCTGCGACGGCTATTGGCTGGGCGAAGCCGGCATGGCCTTTCACCCCGTAGGAGTCCCCGCATGAAACTTCCCGCCTTCCCGCTTTCACTACCCAGGACTTTCCCGAAACCGCTCGCCCGCGTCATCGCCACCCTGCCCACCTGGCCAGCCTCGCGCGCCTTCGCCTTCGCCGCCAACCGGGCCGCCTGGCCGTCGCTGCGCGAACTGGACTGGTCGCACGTGCATGGCCGCCGCTTTTGCGTGCATGTCCGCGATGCCGGCCTGAAGCTGTATTTCTCGCTGCATGCCGACGGCTTCCGTGCCGAGCGAAATGGCCTCTCCGACGTCACTTTTACCGCGACGGCGGCGGATTTCGCGCGCCTCGCCCTGCGCCTGGAAGACCCTGACACCTTGTTCTTCAACCGCCGCCTGCTGATCGAAGGCGATACCGACCTCGGCCTCACCGTGAAGAACATGCTCGATGCAGTGGAACTGGAAACCGCCGCAGCCAGCATGCCGGCCGGCTTCGGCCGCATCGTGCTGAACCTGCGTCGACTGGCGGCGCAGAGCTGAACAACGCAGGAGACATGGCATGACCGGAATCACACACTACATGACGGCAGACCACACGCATTGCGACGACCTGTTCGCCGATGCGGAAAATGCCGTCGCCAGCGCCGACTGGAGCGCCGGCCAGACCGGCTTCCAGGCCTTCGAAGCCGCCACGCTGCACCACTTCGCGCGCGAGGAAGCGGTGCTGTTTCCCGCCTTCGAAGCACGTACCGGCATGAGCCACGGCCCCACGGAAGTCATGCGCGGCGAACATGTGGAGATGCGCGAAACACTGCAAGGCATGCGCCAGGCGTTGGCCAAACGCGACGCGGACGCTTATCTGGGCCTGGCGGAAACGTTGCTGATGCTGATGCGGCAGCACAACATGAAGGAAGAACAGATCCTCTACCCGATGGCCGATCAGGCGCTGGCGGATACAGCGGACGCAGTGCTCCGCGAGATGGCAACGCTGCCGGCGTGAACACATTCATTCTGGTCGACGCGCGTTGGCTGGAACCGCCGGAGCCGATGGAACAAGTGCTGGCCGCGCTCGACGAATTGCACCCCGGCCAGGGCATCCGCTTCCTGATACATCGCGAACCGCTGCCGCTCTACGGCATCCTTCCCCGCCTGGGTTTTCGCCACGAGACGCACCCATTGGCAGACGGCTGCTACGAGGTGCGGATCGAGGCTGGCGGGCAGTCATGACTGACGCCGGCCTGTCCTACGAACAGGCGCCGCCCTTTGCGGCGCCGCTGCGCTTCTTTCTGGCCGCCCCGGTGTTCCTGTTGCTCGCGGCGCTGCTCGGCCTGTTCGTGCCCGATTGGCAAACCAATCGTTGGTCGCCTGTCACGCTGGCGCTGACCCATCTGATCACCCTCGGCTACCTCGCCATGGTCATGCTCGGCGCGTTGTTGCAGATGTTGCCGGTCGTGCTCGGCGCGCCGGTGCCGGCAGTGCGGCTGGTCGCTGCCATCGGCCTGTTCGCTTTGGTATGCGGCACACCCAGCCTGGCGCTGGGCTTCCTGCTGTCCGAAGCGGACTGGTTGTACGCCGGCATGCTGATTCTCGCCGCCGGCCTGCTGCCGGTCATCGTCGCCATTGCCTTCAGTCTGGTACGCACCGTCGCGCCGCATGTCGCCTGGCCGATCCGCCAGGCCGCGTTCGCTCTGGTCGTCACGCTGACGCTCGGCATGGCGCTGGCCGGCGGCTTGTATGGACTCTGGCCGGCGATAACCACCGACCTGACGCCGCTGCATGTGGCCTGGGGCCTGATCGGCTGGGTGCTGCTGCTGGTCGTCGGCGTCGCCTATCAAGTCGTGCCGATGCTGCAGATCACGCCGCCTTACCCGCTCTGGCTGAGTCGCTGGCTGACCTGGATCATGCTGGCCGGCCTGCTGCTGTATTCCGTGCCGGCCGACTGGGGCGCGGCAAGCCAACTGGGCGCACTGGCGCTCTGCGCCGGCGGCATCGGCTTCGCGCTGGCGACACTGCACATTCAGTCGCGCCGACGCCGCAAGGTGCCCGATGTGACGCTGGCGTTCTGGCGGCTGGGCATGGCCAGCCTGATGGTTGCGCCGCTGCTTTACCTGCTGCTGCCATGGCTGCCGGAAACCTGGCTGGAGCCCGCGCAAATCAGTCTGGGCATCGTCTTCCTGCTCGGTTTTGCGGCTTCGGTGGTGAGCGGCATGCTGTACAAGATCGTGCCCTTCCTGGCCTGGTTTCACCTGAAGACGCAGACCGGCGCCAAGGTCGGCGCCATCCCGAACATGAAGGAAATGATCCCGGACAAACTGGCGCGGCTGCACTTGCGGCTGCATCTGGCCGCGCTGGTCATGTTGTCGATTGCGCCGTTTCTGCCACTGCCGGCAACCCGCCTCGCCCTGTCCGCCGGCCTGTTGCTGCTGGCCGCCGGCGCTATCCGGCAATGGCTGAATCTGCTCAACGCCCGGCGATTGTTCCTACGCTTCGGCGGCCACCTCAACTGACTCGACAGGTAGCTCCTCGGGTTCCATTGCATTGCATCCGGGCTACATGCCATCCACGTAGCCCGGATGCAGCGTAGCGGAATCCGGGGTGCGCGCTCAGTGGCTGCACAGCAGGCCGGTGTCTTCCTCGCCGCTGCTCACCATCATTTCCAGCCCCTTGATTACCTTGAGACTGGCCGCCTCCATGCCGGCGATATTCTTGAGCACGCTGACCGCATCGTTTTCGTTGTTGGCGCGTAGGGCCTCGATGGCGTAACGGTGCACTTCCGCGTGGGGCGCATCGATTTCGCGGAAGCCGGGCAGTTTCGAGAAACAGGCCTGCCCCTCGCCGTTGTAATACCACTGCCCCAGACGACACTCGGTATGCGTGGTTTGCAGGCTCCGGTCCTCTGCGTTCAAACCGAACAACACGCTGTAAGTCTTGAACTTGTAGATCAAGTGATCCACCTTGGCGACTTCGCAGAAGCCGCGCAGCGCAGAGGTGGCGATGCTCTTCTCCATGCAGGCGGACATATCGAGCAAATGCCGCATCGTGTCGGCGGCGGTCTGGCCGTCATTGCTGAATTTTCCCGACTGTTCCGCCAGCATGCTCATCTGCGCGTGGCTGGCTGCGCTATCGACGTGAATCCGATCGACCAGCGCGGAAATTTCGCTGGTGGCACTAGAAGTTCGTTCCGCCAGTTTGCGCACTTCGTCCGCCACCACCGCGAATCCGCGCCCCTGTTCGCCGGCGCGTGCCGCCTCGATGGCAGCGTTGAGCGCGAGCAGATTGGTCTGGTCGGCGATCTCCTTGATCAGTTTGACGATGCCGCTGATCTGTTGCGCGCTCGCATCCAGTTCGGCGACCTGGGCTGCGGTCTGTTCGGATTTTTTCGCCAGATCGGCCAGATTGCTGGCGATCGACTCGATCGCCGCCCGACTGTTGATGGAGACTTCCTGCGCTTCGACGGCACGGTTCTTTTCATCGCGCATGACACTGGCCAGCTTGCCCAGACTGCCCTGCACATCGCTCATTGAGTGGCCGAAAGTCTGCAACTGCTCGATCAGTCCCTGCAAATGCTGCAATTCCAGCTTTAACGCCTCGTTCTCTGAGCTGGCCTCGACAAATTGCGCGTTCCGATCATCGATCTGGCGACTCTGCGCGGCGATTGTTTGTTCGAGTTCCTCGATACGTCGAGTCTGTTCTTCCAGCTTCGAATTATTAAAAAACATGCAGGATCCTATTGGTCAAGGTTGAACGGTCATACCGATGTATTACTACTTTTGTAATATAACTGACATGCCCCCACGCTGGCTGCGTAGGGGTTTTCCTAGGTATATCCACTATATGCACGTGGTTTTCAGGCTATTGCATGTGGGTATTTCATTTCCACGTGACATTGCCATGCGCGAAGTCAAGGCGACCCACTGCAATAGGCGGCTTAATCCGAACTCAACAGCCGAGCGGAACCGACATGTCCTTCCCCGAATTCTTCGAGCAAATCCCCGCCCTGACGATGCACGATGCATTGGCTGCTGCGCTCGGCGCACCGACAGACGGCGTCATCGAATACCGCTACGCCGATGCGGTAAGACTGGCCGGACATTCCTGCCCGACCGTTGCCGGCGCCTGGCTGATGGCGCGCCACGCGCTGACCGCGCTGTATCCGGAGGGGTTGCCGGAACGCGGCAATTTTCGCGTCGACCTGCGTGCGCCGCTGGATGTCGGCACCTCGGGTGTGGTCGGTGCCGTGTTGGGGCTGATCACCGGCGCCGCCGGCGACGGCGGCTTCAAAGGGCTCGGCGGTCAGCATGTGCGCCGCGACCTGCTCCGGTTCGGCGTCGGCATCGGCGGCGACGTGCGCATTTCCCGGCTCGATACCGGCGCGTCGGTGTTGATCGATTACCACCCGGAAGTCGTCGCCGCGTCGCCGGACATGCCGCAACTGATGGCACGCGTCGTCGGCGGCGTCGCAGCTGCGGATGAACGGGCGCAGTTCGCCCATCTCTGGCAGGACCGGGTGCGTCGCATTCTGCTGCAACATGCCGACGACCCGACCCTGCTGATTGTGCGCAAGGCTTAGGACGCAACGATGCCCCACCTGCTCTCGCTTCGCATCGGTCGAATCGAGACCTTCGGCCCAGCCGGACAGGCCAGCGCCATCGCCAAGCAAGCCGTCGATGTGCGAGTCGCAGTCGGCAAACTCGGTCTGGCCGGCGACGAACAAGCCGACAGCCTGCATCACGGCGGCATCGACAAGGCGCTGCATCACTATCCGTGCGAACACTATGCGACCTGGGCAGCGGAACTGCCCGAACAGGCCGCACTGTTCAATGCCGGCGGCTTCGGCGAGAACCTGTCCACACTCGGTCTCGACGAAAGCAACGTCTGCCTCGGCGACGTATTCCGGATCGGCAGCGCGACGATCCAGGTTTCCCAGGGCAGGAAACCGTGCTGGAAACTGAACCATCGCTTCGGAATCGCCGACATGGCGCGGCGCGTGCAGGACAGCGGCCGCACCGGCTGGTACTACCGGGTTCTGGTCGAGGGCGACATCGGCCAGGACGACGCCTTCACGCTGGTCGAACGGCCGCACCCGAACTGGACGCTGGCCCGCCTGATCGGGGTGATCTACCACGGCAAGGCGGATCGCAATGCGCTGGCCGAACTGGCCGAACTCGATGTGCTGGCGCCGAGCTGGCGTGAACTGGCCGCGAAGCGGCTCAACACAGGCGGGATCGAGGACTGGCTGCGGCGGCTGGTCACGCCGAAGAATTGAAGGGCGCAAGCGGGATTCCACCCGCTGGAAAAGTCCTCACTTGCGCCCGTACAACGACGATCCCATCACCATGAAGCCGGGTGCTGCGGCGCCGATGCTGTTGATCCAGGACGGCGCGCCGTCCGGTCGAATCGCGACGAGATAGCCGTCCAGTTGCCAACGTCCGCGTCCGCCGACGGCCATGCTGTAAACGCTGTTCGCATCGACATGGCCGGACTCATAGGTGCCGTCGCCACGAAACAGATACTGGGTACCCGCCGATTTCCACGTCCCGACCAGTTCCCGCGCGGAAAGCGGCGTGAGCGGCCGGTAACGGCGAGCGCCGGTGTTGAACCAGGGGCCGTCGCCATCCCTGCCTGAACTGAACGCATCGCTGGAATTGAAACCATCGCGGGACTGGCTGATCTGCCCGCCGTTTACGGCAAACGTGCCGACGCCCGTGACGCCGGGCAATGCGCGCTGCCCGGCGATATCCACCAGATCGCCGGCGCCGGGACGAGGATTGCTGGCGAAGGTGCCGTCGGGCAGGAACACGACGGGGACGGCGGCGAGTTTTCCGTTAGGGCGCAGCTGCGTGTAGTACCAGAGCCCCAACGGACGGCCGCCGACCAACGCCGGGGCGGGATACGGCACACCGCGCCCGCTCGGCAACCATCCCGGCGAACCTGGATAGAGGTCAGGCGTGTTGCCCGTCGGCAGTCGCGGGCCAGCGAATTCGCCGCCGGCAATCGCTTGCTCTTCGTCTCGGGGTGACACAGCAAGGGTGCGCGGGGTGCGGTCTGTCGCGGTCGACGGCACGGCCTTGGCCTCGCACAGATAGACCCACGACCCGTCCTTTCCGGCCTCGTAGTACAGCATGAGCCTGGCCGCGCCCTTTTCGATCCAGAACCACTTCTCATCCGGCGCGGGTTGCGTGACGGACCATCCCTGCCGTTCCACCGCCGCGCGCACATCGACAAACGAAGTCGGGCCGCCATCGTCCGGCGCATGACGCCACAGTTCGAAATTGGAACCGAGGCTGGCACCCACCTCTTTGGCGGTCATCTCCATCGCGGTCTTTGCCGCAAGCCGGTTGAGGAAACCGCCGTTCTTGCGGAACCCATCCGGCAAGGCCAGCGACTCGAAGCCGGTTTTCACCGGAGCGGGCGCTGCCGCCGCCGGCATGGAAGAAACCAGGGGAACGCACGCGATGGCCGCGCCAAGCAGGAGTCGGGAGAGCAAACGGGTCATGGTGGCATCGAGAAATCAACGAAGGCAGCAAGGTTAATGGATGTAATACCGCGATGCACCTGAGCCGGTTCAGCTCAGAAATCGATCGGATCCCACGGTTCCTGCGCGAAGTAGGCTTCCATACCGGGCTGTTTGTGGGGATTGCCGCGCCGCCCCCAATGACAGGTCAGGCGCGCATAGTTATCGAGGTCGCTGCCGATCAGGCAGACCATGTCCATTGCAGGCTTGTTGCCCCATGCGAATGCCAATACCAGTGCTTCGCCTGGGTCGGCGCGGCGCACGACGCCATACACCCGAGTCGTCTTGCCGGAGATCTCGCGCCTGAGCAGAAGCCGCTCACCCTCCCGCTCGATGCGTGCGGTGCCGGTGTAGGTTCGCGGGCTGTCGGGAAAGCGGCCGATGAGTTGATAGCGGCCAAGCACGAAACTCGCTTCCGGCGTTTCCTCCGCCGCTCCAGGTAGCGCCGCAGTCGCGCTGAAGCTCGGCATCAGGCAGAGGATCAAACACAGCGCCAATCTTGGAGTGCGCATCGCTATGCTTCCTTGTGATGAACTTATTCGCGTTTTTTCGGCGCCATCGACGGCAACTCAGGCAGTCGAAAGGTCTCCGGCTTCCAGTTCACCTTGCAGTCCTGATTGAACAGCGGATCGGTCAGTTCGGCTTGCTGCCCGGCTGGCCGTTCGCGCACTTCGCAATCGAGGATGATCGGCAGCGGGCCGGGGCAGTCGCAGTGGTAGCGGTCCACCGTCGCCATCTCCTTGACGGCGATACCTTTCTCCCGTTCCAGGTTCAACAGGCGATCCACCAGGCTGCCTTTCTTCGCTTCCAGCGCGCCCTGATTGGTGCGCTCGAAATACAACGCTCGCGGTTCGTAGCCGTTGCGGCTGCGCACCGGGTTCTCGTACATCTCCACCGTGCGCGCCTCACCGAGCAGGGTGCCGGCGCTGGCCGGGTCGCCGTAGCGGGTATGGCCAAGCTCGTGCGAGATGATCGCGAACGGGTCGACCAGTTCGTTGCTGGACGGAAACTGGCAGCGCAGGCCGGCATCGCCCAATCCGATTGCGCCGGGATGCGCCATCGCGCCGGGGCCGGCATAGCCGGAGAATTTGAACACCTGCGCGTCGCCGGCGAATTGGGCAGCTTCGGTGAGCCGTCCGGTGAGCAGTTTCGACAGCGGCGGCAGGTGGCCGCGCTTGACCGCGCGCTGCCATGCGGCCGCGTCGTATTCCAGATAGCCCTGGTTGAACAGACGCAAGGTGTCGTCGGCGATTTCGCGCAGCCACACCGCGCCGGCATCGCTCAGCGCAAAGCGTTCCAGCAGGGCCAGTTGCGGCGCGGCCAGCGGCAAGCCGAGCGGATGCGCCTCTGCCTTGCGCGCCAGATTGATGCGCTTCGTCAACGCAAGTTGTTCGGCGCGGCGCACCATTTCCTCGGCCGCATCTTGCGGCGGCTTGTGCAAACGCCCGGCTCTGGGCGAGCCATCCGGCGCGCAGGCCAGCACGATTTCGCCGCCGGCCTGCCAGGGCGCGTCGAGTTCTCGCGCCAGATCGACCTGCTGGCGAACAGGCGGCGGCAGCGTGAAGCCGGAGGGTATGGGCGGACAGGCGGCGCTGGCCGATCCCGCCAGCAGTGCGAAAGCGAGCAGGCTCAGGAGAGCAGCAAGTAGCCATCCGTTGCCATGCCATGTCGATTCAGTAAGGCGCGCCATGCGCACCGATTGTCGTCCAAATGGTGCGCATGGCGCACCCTACGGTTGCGGGCTACCCCGTTTTGCCATCCACTCTCGGCTGCCAGGTCATCGGCGCATATTTCCAGGCCCAGGCGCCGAACACCAGCAACCAGGCCAGCCCAGCCGCCGTAACCATTCTGTCCGGCAACAATCCGGCCGACATGTCCGGCAGCATGCGCAGCAGCGCCACACCCTGCATCAGCCAGAATAGCCACCAGGTCGCGGCATCCGTCTGCAAGGCGCGGCCGGAGTGGCCGAGGCTGACGCGCGACGCCATGCCGATCAGCATGGCGCCGAAGAAGCCGATGCCCAAGGCATGCAGCGGCGCGTTTCCGGCGGACCAGGCCAGGCCGAGGAATCCGGCCAGGCTGTCGAGGCCGTACAACGCAAACGCGACGCCAGCCCACATGAAGGCGACATGCAGCATGGCCAGCAAACGCACCTGGAAACCGCGCAGGAAACCCCAGCGCAGGGAAAACCAGAAGGCAACCGCGGCCAACGGCAGATCAGCCAGCCAGGTCAGACTGCCCTGCCCCGCCGCTGCCAGAGCGACGTGCAGCAGGCTTGCCGCCCACATCGCCCAGAGCAACGCATAAGGCCGGATCATCACGTAATTGCTGACCACCCGACTGGTGAAATAAGGAATCATGCGATGGCACACGCTCACGAACAGCGGCACCAGACAGCCCCAGATGCCCAATTCGAGCGCTGGTTGCAACCATTCGCCATGCTCGAAGACCAACCCGGCCAGCATCAGTAATTCGGCCGCCGCGCCCAGCAACAACGCCACCCAGGTCGCCCAGGCATGGCGTTTGTCGGGGTCTTTGCCGCCGCGCAATGACGCCAACAAACCCTGCATCGCGGCGCTCCAGCCGAGCAGATGCAGCAGCAGCCCGAGACTGCTCTGGCCGAAGTAGAGCAACACCGTGCCGGCGCTCAAGCCGAGCACGGCCGCCAGATAGATCGGTCGTGCGATGCCCGGTCCGCTCACCCAGTTGGGTACGGCAGTAAACAGGAAGCCGAATACGAAAAACGGGAAGAAGCCGAACAGCATCAGCCAGCCGTGCAGCAGCGGCGCCGGCAAACCCGCAGACACCAGCCCGTCGCCGCCGGCCATGCGGATTTCCAGATCGAGCAGCCACCACAGCATGGCAATGACGCCCTGGAGGGCGCCAGGCAGAAACAGCACGCGGTGCGGCGCGGCGGTGTAAACGGACCAGATACGAGGCATGGGAGAGGCCGGCTAGGCAGGGGCGGCAATACTACTCAGACGCGGCCGGGCGGCATTGATGTTCATCAATGGTGTCAACTGGATTGCGTCGTTCGCCGCTTTGTTGCTCGGCTGCCAGCTTGCGTGGCGACGCGCTTTGGCTGCTCGCACAGGCGACCCGTGACGTACTTGTGAAGCACGCTGGCGATGAGTGTTTGGTAGGGCACTCCTTCCTCAAGCGCCTTGACCTGAATGTCGCTCAGATCGCCCGAGGAAAGGCGGATGTTGATGCGACGATCTTTGATGGCGGTAGCGCGTGCCGCTGCCTTGAACATCGCAAGCTCGGCCTTGGTGGCAACAGACTTGAGCTGGCCTTTCTCATAGGCGTTGAGTATCTCGGTTTCGTAGTCATCAATTTTCGGCATCTGTTTCACCTTGATTCAAGTAATCCCTCGTCGCCTTTCGACTTGGAATCACAGTTTTCAGGAAGAAATAGTCATCCTCCTCAACAAAGGGCACCAAGTAGACATAGTTGTCGCATGCAACGACCAGAACGCGCTGTCTCGGGTATTTCGCTTGATTCGGGTGCGCCAGGATATCCAGCAGCCCGCCGGATTCGACCGCCGTGTGCCTTTTGTCACCAAGCATATATGGCGCTGCTCTGTAGAACCATCCGAAGGGTTCTACAGCCACTGCCGTCAGACGAAAATCAGTGCTTGCCGCCGGAACGCATCATCATTTCCATCATCATTTGCATCATGTCCATGCGCTTTTCCAGCGTGTCCAGACGCGAGTCGTCCGCATTTCCACGCATGCGGCAGTTCATGTGCTGGCCCTGCATGCAGGATTTATCCTGACCCTGCATACACGGTTTGTCCTGCGCCGGCATGCCGCCGCCGGTCTTGCAGTTTTCGCCATGCATGCCGCCCTTGCCGGAGCCCATGCCCATCATCCCTTTCATGCCCATGCCCATGCCCGGCAGCGGGGCAGGTTGCTCGGCGGCGGCAGCCGGTGCAGAGGAATGGCCTGCGTGCCCGGATGCTTCTTCGGCGGAGGCCGCGAATGGCAGCGAGAAAGCGAAGGCAAGCGCGAGGGTCAGACCGGATTTACGGGAAATATTCATGTGTTGCTCCTGGGGTTGGGATGGGGAATATCGCGATGCGAGGCCGCCAATGCAAGCGGACCCGCGGTTGGAGTGAGAAACCCGAGTTGAGTTCACGCAACGCGAAAGGCCGCCAGGCTGCTAGCATCCGCCCCTCTTATGCGTATTGAACAGATTCGACAGCGCCTGCGCAGCCTGGGCGCCAAACCTTGTCACGAACAGCGCGTGTTGCGTGCCTGGACGCAGGTGCGTTCCATGGATACGCGGCACCGTCCGGCCAAGGATTTTCTGCCGCAGGAACTCCGCAACGCGCTGCCCGGGCTGACCGCCGAACTGAGTGCACTGGCACGACTGCAGTCCGAACATGCCGGCGAGGACGGTTCGGCGCGACTGCTGATCGAGCTGGCGGATGGCCAGACGGTGGAGAGCGTGCTGCTGCCGCGCGACGGCCTGTGCGTATCGACCCAGGTCGGCTGCGCGGTGGGCTGCCTGTTCTGCATGACCGGCCAGAGCGGCCTGATCCGCCAGCTCGGCAGCGCCGAGATCGTCGCGCAGGTCGTGCTGGCGCGGACGCGGCGCAAGGTCGGCCGCGTCGTGTTCATGGGCATGGGCGAGCCGGCGCACAACCTGGACAACGTGCTCGAAGCCATCGATCTGCTCGGCACCAGCGGCGCCATCGGCCACAAGAATCTGGTCTTTTCCACAGTCGGCGACACCCGCGTGTTCGAACGTCTGCCCGGCGGCGTCGTCAAGCCGGCACTGGCGCTGTCGCTGCACACGACACGGGCCGATCTGCGCGCACAGCTGCTGCCGAAAGCGCAACGCATCGCGCCGGACGAACTGGTCGAGCTCGGCGAACGTTATGCCCGCGCGACCGGTTATCCGATCCAGTATCAATGGACGCTGCTGGAAGGCATCAACGACAGCGACGAAGAACTGGACGGCATCGTCAGACTGCTCAAGGGCAAATACGCGATGATGAATTTCATCCCGTACAACGCCAACGAGGGGCTCGGTTTCAATCGCCCCTCATGGGAACGCGCTTCCGAGATGGCCGGCCGCCTGCATCAATGCGGCATCCTGACCCGGCTGCGCAACTCGGCCGGACAGGACATCGACGGCGGCTGCGGCCAGTTGCGGGCGCGGGCGGCGGCACTGAAAGGCCGGCGGGATTCGATCCAAAGTTGATCCAGTTCGCGCCGGCAATTGTGCGCGCGCGCCAAAAAACCTATTGTTCGCATGGCGATACACCGATCGAGCCTGAATCACGAGACGTTCGACGATGGCTTTGCCCGCACCACTATCGAGGAGAGAGAAATGATCAAGGCCATAGCAGGGTTTGTCATCGGTATCGTCGTGCTCGGCCTGACCGGCTGGATGATGATGCCGCATCTGATGTTCAGCGAGAGAGTCAGTCCCTTCGGCATGGAAGAGACCGTTGCCCGCATCCAGCACAACATCCAGAAAACCGGCAACGGCTGGTCGCTGTCGGGCCTGCGTAATCCGGCCAAGGCGGTGCAGAGCGACGGCGGCAACGTGCTGCCCGTGCTGATGATCGAAGCCTGCAGCACGAACTACTCGAAGCCGATCCTGAAGGAAGACACGGTGCGTTTCCTGTCGATCCTGATGCCGTGCAAGATTTCGATCTACAAGAAGAACGACGGCAAGGTGTACATCGGCATGATGAACGCCGGCCTGATGGGCAAGATGTTCGGCCCGATGGTGGGCGAGGTGATGGGCCATGTGGCCGAGGATCAGAAGAGATTCATCCAATTCGACCCCAACACCCCGGCGCCGAAAATGATCCTGCCCGCCGCGCCCAGTGCCGGCGGCGGTAGCGGCCAGAGCAGCGGCGGCGGTTGCTGATGACGTCGGACGCGAATCAAGGAGCCACCATGTCGCTGCCCAATTTCCTGCGATTTCTGGCGCTGACCTTGTTGCTGTCGACAAGCGCTCAGGCCAACACCCCGCCGGTTGCCGCCCCGATCCAGTCCGCGCCGAAGGCGGCCACCAACTCCACCGCCGACCACGCCAAGTTCGAGGCGCTGAAAAAACCCTTCGCCAGCGGCCCGGAAGTCACCAAAGCTTGTCTTTCCTGCCACACCGAAGCGGCGAAACAGGTGCAGAAGACCAAGCACTGGACTTGGGAATTCCTCAACCCGGACACCAAACAGCGACTCGGCAAGAAGCACATCGTCAACAACTTCTGCACCGCGATTCCGTCCAACTACGCGTTCTGCACCGCCTGCCATGTCGGCTACGGCTGGAAGGACGAGAAGTTCGACTTCAGCGCGCAGGAAAACGTCGATTGTCTGGTCTGCCACGACACCACCGGCACTTATCGCAAGCTGCCCGGACTGGCCGGCCATCCGCCCTACCAGGACGTGGAATTCCCGCCGCACTCCGGCAAGATCGTCAAGGCGCCGGACCTGGGCGCGGTGGCGCGCGGCGTCGGCAAGACCAGCCGCGCCAACTGCGGCGCCTGCCACTTCTACGGCGGCGGCGGCGATGCGGTGAAGCACGGCGATCTGGACAGCTCGATGCGGAATCCGAGCAAGTATCTCGACGTCCACATGGCCAAGGACGGCCTCAACTTCACCTGCGGCACCTGTCACGCCACTTCCGGCCACGACGTGCCGGGCAGCCGCTACACGCCGACCGCGACGGACGAGAAGCAGGGCGCCCACATGCGCGGCAAGAAGGACACCAATCCGGCCACCTGCCAGGCCTGCCACGGCACGCGGCCGCACCCGACGACACTCGCCAAGCTGAACGACCACACCGACAAGATCGCTTGCCAGACCTGCCACATCCCGGAATTCGCGCGCGGCGGCATCCCGACCAAGATGAGCTGGGACTGGTCCACCGCCGGCAAGCTGGACAAGGACGGCAAGCCGTTCAAGCTGAAGGACAGCGGCGGCCACGACGCTTACGACAGCAAGAAAGGCGACTTCAAATACGAAGACAACGTCATCCCGGAATACCTCTGGTTCAACGGCAAGGTGAACTACACGCTGCGCGAGACCAAACTCGATCCGAGCCGGATCATCCGCATCAATCAGTTCGAGGGCAGCGCCGACGACGGCAAATCGAAGATCTGGCCGATCAAGCGCTTCACCGGCAAGCAACCCTTCGACAAAGTCAGCAACACCCTGCTGATCCCGCACACCTTCGGCGATGACGACAGCGCCTACTGGTCCAATTTCGACTGGCAGAAGGCGCTGACCGCAGGCATGCAGGCGGCAGGCGGCAGTTTCAGCGGTCAATACGGCTTCGTCAGCACGGAGATGTCGTGGCCGATCACCCACATGGTCGCGCCCAAGGGCGACGCCCTGACCTGCCAGCAATGCCACGGCGCCAACGGCCGCCTCGACAAGGTGCCCGGCCTCTACATGCCCGGCCGCGACGCCAACCCCTGGCTGGACAAGATCGGCTGGAGCATCGCGCTGCTGACCTTGCTCGGCATCCTCGCGCATGGCGGTTTGCGCATCGTCATGGCTCGTCGCTCCAAGGAGGATTGAGATGACCCGTTCCGCGTGTTCTTCTTCCCCCTTTGAAAAAGGGGGATCGAGGGGGATTTATCGGTGTTGGCCAAGGATGCCGACATTCAAATCCCCCCTGCCCCCCTTCACAAAGGGGGGAAACCCCTTTGCCATCTCAGCCGTTATCCAGGGAGTCCGCAAATGAGCGAACGCATCTACGTCTTCAAGCGCTTCGAACGCTTCTGGCACTGGTCGCAGGCTGCGCTGATCATCACGCTGATGCTGACCGGCTTCGAAATCCACGGCAGTTACCACCTGCTCGGCTTCGGCCAGGCGGTCGGCATCCACACCGTCGCCGCCTGGTCGCTGGTGACCTTGTGGGTATTCGCCATCTTCTGGCACTTCACCACCGGCGAGTGGAAGCAATATATCCCGACGCTGGACAAGGTCGACGCGATGCTCAAGTACTACCTGATCGGCATCTTCACCAACGCGCCGCATCCGGTGAAGACCACCGTCCTGAAGAAGCACAACCCGCTGCAACGGCTGGCTTACCTAGGCTTCTGGGTGTTCATCTCGCCGATGATCTGGTTCTCCGGCTGGTTCTATCTGTTCTATGCCGACTGGGCCGCCTGGGGCGTCGACCAATACCTGTCGCTGGAATGGGTTGCCTTCTTCCACACCGTAGGCGCATTCATGATCCTGGCCTTCTTCATCGTCCACATCTACCTCACCACCACCGGCCACACGGTCACCGCGCACATCAAGGCGATGATCACGGGCTGGGAAGAAGTGAAATAGTTCGGCAGACGCCGTAGGTTGGGCAAAACGCTGCATGCCCAACCTGCACGGGTAACGCATGGGTCCATGCGCTTTGCTCAACGCACTTTTCTTTTCGCGATAATTCGCGCCACGCTCAGCCCTCCCTACCCCGATGCCCCTTGCCGAGTTGTTGGTTCGCCTTGCCTACCGGCTGCAAGCCTCCGAGCGCCATGCCCGGCTGAAGGGCTTTTTCCAGTTGCTGCTGATCGACCCGCGCTCGCGCCGACGCGCGCTGTTCGACGCCTGCATGATCGTTCTGGTCATGTCCAGCGTGATGTTGTTGATCTACGAAGTACGCCATCCGCTGGGCGCCTGGGCCGATGCATTCGAACTGTGCGTGGTCAGCGTATTCATCTCCGAGTATCTGCTGCGCATGTGGTTGTTCAACGACAGCCACAAGATCGTGATCGATCACTGGGAGCGCGCCGAATTGATGGGCCAGCCGTTCAGCGCGGCGGGGGCGCTCTGGGCCGTGATCAAACGCAAGCTTGCCTACATGAGCACGCCGATGGCCATCATCGATCTGCTGGCGATCCTGCCCAGCTATCGGCCGCTGCGTTTTCTGCGCCTGTTCCTCTTGTTCCGCCTGCTCAAACTGTTCCGCTACACGCGCAAGCTGAGCCCGTTCGGGCAGGTGCTGATCGAAAAGCGCTTCGAGCTGTACACGTTGTCGATCTTCATCGGCTCGGTGCTGCTGATTTCCACGGTCGCTATCTATCTGTTCGAGGCAGAGGCGCCGCACAGCCACGTGCAAACGCTGATGGATGCGCTGTACTGGTCGGTCATCACGCTGACCACGGTCGGTTACGGCGATATCGTCCCCGTCACCACGGAAGGCCGGGTGGTCGCGATGGTGCTGGTGTTCGCCGGCATCGGCGTGATTTCGTTCGCCACGTCCATCGTCGTCATGGCCTTCCACGAGAAGATGCGCGAACTGCATGATCATCGCGTCTATGCCGAGGTGGAGCGCCAGAACGACCTCACCATCGTGTGCGGCTTCGGCCGCATCGGCCAGGTCGTGGCGCAGCGTCTGGCCGCGGCCGGCGAACCGTTCGTAATCGTCGACAAGGAAACTGCCAGCGTCGAGGAGGCGCGCAGGCTGGGCTATCTGGCGCTGGCCGGCGATGCCACCGACGGCGCCTTGCTGGCCGATCTGGGCCTGGGTCGACATGCCAGCCGCATCCTGTGCCTGACCCACGACGACGTCAGCAATGTCTACATCACCCTCACCGCCCGCCAGGCGTCGCCCGATATCCTGATCGTCTCGCGCGCCAACAAGGCCGAGACGGTGCGCAAACTGACCCAGGCCGGCGCCAGCCATGTCGTGCGACCGTATGAAGTAGTGGCCCGCATGGCGGCCGAATTCATCGGCCAGCCGGTGGCATTCGACGCACTCTACGATGTGGTCACCCGCGCCGCCGGCATCCACCTCGACCCGATGAGCGTTCACGCCGGCGACTGGCTGGAAAAACAGCGCATCGGCGAAATCGACTTCGGCGCCCAGCATTTGCTGCTGTTCGGCGTCATCCGCCCGAATCTTTCGCCGCCCGACGACGAGCACACCCGCTACGAATTGAGCCACCGGCATTTCTATTTCAACCCCGGCCCGAATCTGATGCTGCGCGGCGGCGATATCCTGATGCTGATCGGCTATCAGGCCAGTCTGGCCCAATTCCGCGAACTGGCCAGCCGCGGCCGCAGGCACAGCAGATCGGACAAGAAATGACCGCAAAACTCGCGCTGTTCGGCTGCAACCCGCTCGCCATCGAAGTCGCCTGGCGCCTGACCATGGTGAACACACCTTTCATCATGCTCGACCGCGATGCCAGGGTGGTCGAACTGGCCCGCCTGGAAGGCCTGGTGGCCGAACACATCGACTACACCGACGACGACGCCCTGCGCGCGGTCGGCATCGGCGGCAGCGAGATCGAAGGCGTATTCTGCCTGCTGAAGGAAGATTCCGAAAACGTGTTCCTGGCGATATCCGCGCGCGCCATCGCCCCGTCACTGCGCATCGTCGCGGTCTGCCAGGCGCCGGAAGCCGCGCCGAAGCTGCTCGCAGCGGGCGCCGACAAGGTGGTCGATCCGTACGAGATCAGCGGCGCGCGCGTGCACGAACTGATTGAACGACCGGAAGTGGTGGAACTGATGGAGCAGACCGTGTTCGGCATGCAAGACCTAAACGTCGCCGAAATCGTCATCCCGCAGGGCTCCTGGCTGCACGGCGTTCGTCTCAGCGAACTGCGCCGCCACATGACTCAGAACGTCATCCTGCTCGGCGTGGTCGATCTGGAACACGGCCGCGACCTGATCTTCAGCACACGCGGCATCGACCACAACCTGGATCACGACGATGTGCTGGTGATCATCGGACCGCAACGGCAAGTGGCGAATTTCCGGAGCATGATCGAGGGTCGACAAGCGCCCGGCCAAGTGAGCTGAAGCGAACCTTGCCGCAGCAAGGTTCGCTGGGCCATTGCGCACGCACAAATGAAAAATGCCAATCAAAAGATTGGCATTTTTCATCAATTCTAATGGTCGGGGCGAGAAGACTCGAACTTCCGACCCCCTGCACCCCATGCACATTTGCAATGGTTAATAATCAATAAGTTAGACGATATTTGTCTAAACAAAATAGATTGGGTACGGCTAGATTATATGCGACTTCCGAGGCGGTGTTTAGACAAAAAACCCCGCCGGTCAGAGACCAGGCGGGGTCGGGTACTACAGGATCAGGGATCAGAACGGGATGTCGTCACTTTCGTCAGCGAACG
>JASJPK010000102.1:0-12360 GCA_031426735.1 Hydrogenophilaceae bacterium
CGTTCCGGGGCAGTCTGGGGCTCGATGAAATACGCGCCACCGTTGTTCAGCTTGATCTCGCCGCCCCATTTTTCCGGGGTGTCGAACTCCATCGAAACGATGGTGTCTTCGAGATCGCGCTTCGGCAGGTAGAACACGTAATCGCCCTTGTCGCTGCGCCGAATCATGATGTTGGCCATGGGAGGCTCCTTCGGAATGGTGGTGGGTTACGCTTCGCTAACCCACCCTACGCCGGATCTCGGATGTAGGGTGGGTTAAGCCGCAGGCTGTAACCCGCCGTTTACCGGACCAGATCGTAGTTGTAGTCCGTCGTCCCCATGCCGCGGGTCTCTTCGTCCAGCCGCTCCAGGACCGCATTCACCAGGGTGGTCAGCATGTACATGGCGCCTTCGTAACCGAGGGTGGTCATGCGATGCAGGTGATGACGGTCGAAGATCGGGAAGCCCAGGCGGATCAGCGGCACTTCGAACGCCTTGCCCTTGTGCAGGGTGTCGCGCTGGATGAACTTGCCGTAGCTGTTGCCGATCAGGAAGTCGGGCTTCTCGGTGAAGCACAGGCTGCGCATGTGCCACAGGTCGGCGCCGGGGTAGGTCTTGCAGTTGACGCCGTAGGGCGAGTCGGCCAGCACCTTCTGCATCGACTTGTTCCACTTCTTGCTGCCGTTGTTGCACAGCACGTGGATCGGCTCGGCACCCAGTTCCATCAGGAACTTGCTCATGCCCATGACGAAGTCCGGGTCGCCGTAGAGGGCGAACTTCTTGCCGTGCAGCCAGGTGTGGCTGTCGGTCATCATGTCGACCAGGCGGCCGCGTTCCTTCGCCAGGCTGGCGGGGATCGGCTTGCCGGTGACTTCGGACACCTTCATCAGCCACTCGTCGGTCCATTCCAGGCCCATCGGAATATTCAGCTTGGGCACTTCATGGGTCCAGGTGGTTTCGACCAGTTTCTTGGTCTTTTCCAGTTGCATCGGCTGCAGCAGGAAGGTGGTGATGGCGTTCGGCGCATCCTTCACTTCGGCCATGCTGGTGCCGCCCGCGTACATGCGGAATTCGCCGTCGGCCGGGGTGTCGAGCACTTCGGTCGGGTCGGACATCAGCGTGTGGGCGACGCCCATTTCGTCCAGCATGCGATGGATCACGCGGAAGTTGCCGAGGTAGGTCTCGAAGCCGGGCACGACGTTGATCTTGCCGTTGCTGCCGACCTTCTTGTCCGCCATGTAGTTCAGCGTGAAGTAGCGGGCGATGCCTTCGAACATGTTGTCCCAGCCGGTGACATGGCTGCCGACGAAAGACGGCGTGTGGGCGTAGGGGACCGGGTAGTCCTGGGCGATGTGACCTTCCTTCTTCGTGTTGTTGATGAAGGCATTCAGGTCGTCGCCGATGACTTCGGCCATACAGGTGGTGGACACCGCGATCATGTCGGGCTTGTACAGCGCGAGGGCGTTTTCCAGGCCGTCGTACATGTTCTTCTGGCCACCGAACACGGCTGCGTCTTCGGTCATCGAGTCGGACACGCAGGCGACCGGCTCTTTGAAGTGGCGGTTGAAGTAGGTGCGGAAGTAGGCCACGCAACCTTGCGAACCGTGCACGTAGGGCAGGGTCTTCTCGAAGCCGAGGGCGCACAGCACAGCGCCGAGCGGCTGGCAGGCCTTGGCCGGGTTGATGGTCAGCGCTTCGCGCTTGAAGTTGAGTTCCTGGTATTCCACCGAGGTGGTCCACTGAAAGGTTTCCGCCAGTTTGGTCTCGTCGATGCGCTCTTCGAAGGCTTGCTGCTTGTTGTGCAGCATGTCCTTGTAGTAGTCATCGCGGAACAAGGGGTAGGACGGCTTGATGTCTTCAACGACTTGCATGTTCATCTCCTTACCCGAGCCGCCAATCTGCGGACACGGGAGAAAGGTTGATTGGTGTCTTGCGTAGCCTGGATACAGCGCAGCGGAATCCAGGTTCCCCGGATTTCGCTTTCGCGCCATCCGGGCTACTGCTAACGCTTACGCGGCTTTCGCCATTTCCGCTTCGGCTTCCGGCTTCTTCAGCCAGGGCGCCTGCAGCTTCTTCCAGCACGGGTTGTTGATGGTCATGTCCATATCGCGAGCGAAGATGGCGAAACCGTCGTAGCCGTGGTACGGGCCGGAGTAGTCCCAGGAGTGCATCTGGCGGAAGGGAACGCCCATCTTCTGGAAGATGTACTTTTCCTTGATGCCGGAGCCGATCAGGTCGGGCTTGACGCGTTTGACGAACTCTTCGAACTCGAAGCCGGTGACGTCGTCGTACAGCAGCGTGGCGTTGCCCATCTCTTTGATGGTGCGGTCGTAGTCGTCGCCGTGGCCGAATTCGTAGCCGGTGCCGACCACTTCCATGCCCAGGTCCTCATACGAACCGATCACGTGGCGCGGGCGCAGACCGCCGACGTACAACATCACGCGCTTGCCATCCAGGCGGGCCTTGTACTTGGCGATGATCGCGTCGACCATCGGCTGGTACTTGGCGATGACCGCTTCAGCGCCGGCCTTGATCTTGTCGTCGAAGTGCGCGGCGATGGCACGCAGCGACTCGGCGATCTTGGTCGGGCCGAAGAAGTTGTATTCGATCCAGGGGATGTTGTACTTCTCTTCCATGTGCCGCGCGATGTAGTTCATCGAACGGTAGCAATGGATCAGGTTCAGCTTGACCTTGGGGGTCAGCTCGATTTCGGCCAGGGTGCCGTCGCCGGACCACTGCGCCACCACGCGCAGACCCATTTCTTCCAGCAGGATGCGGGAAGACCAGGCGTCGCCGCCGATGTTGTAGTCGCCGATGATGGAGACGTCATACGGGGTGGGCACGAACTCTTGCTTGACGTCCTTGCCGTCGCGGCCGAACACCCAGTCGCGGATCGCGTCGTTGGCGATGTGGTGGCCGAGGGACTGCGACACGCCGCGGAAACCTTCGCAACGCACCGGCACGACCGGCTTGTCGAGTTCTGCGGCGGCTTTCTTGGAGACGGCTTCGATGTCGTCGCCGATCAGGCCGATCGGGCACTCGGACTGCACCGAGATGCCTTTGTGCAGCGGGAACAGGCCTTCGATCTCACCGATCAGCTTGGCCAGCTTCTTGTCGCCGCCGAAGACGATGTCCTTCTCCTGGAAGTCGGAGGTGAAGTTCATCGTGCCGAAGGTGTTCACGCCGGTCATGCCGACGTAGTAGTTGCGGCGTCCGGCGCGGGAATACTGGCCGCAGCCGACGGGGCCGTGCGAGATGTGGATCATGTCCTTGATCGGACCCCAGACCACACCCTTGGAACCGGCGTAGGCGCAGCCGCGGATGGTCATCACACCGGGCAGCGATTTGCGGTTGGAAGTGATGCACTTCTTGGATTGTTCAACGCTCTGGTCGTTGACGGCCAGATGCTTGGCCCGGTCTTTCTGGGCCTTTTCGGGATATACCTCAAGCACCTCGGCAATGAGGGCTTCGGTTTCTTCGCGAGTCAGATTCGACATTTCATGCTCCTTGCACGTCGCCACCAATCTGTGGACACCGTGTTGAGGTTTGAGTCCGTCATTCCTCGTGAGAGGAATGACGTTCCGGTATTACGCAGCGACCGCTACCGCTTCTTCCGCCGCCGTCTTGCCGACGATGGATTCGTCTTCCGCTTCCATGATGCCGAAGCCCATCAGCAACTCTTCCAACTCGTCCATCGTGATCGGGGTGGGGATCACGAAGTTCTTGTTGTTGATGATCTTGTTGGCCAGATCGCGGTATTCCTGAGCCTGCTTGGCGCCCGGCTCATACTCGATCACGGTCATGCGGCGGATCTCGGCGCGCTGCACCACGTTGTCGCGGGGGACGAAGTGGATCATGGTGGTGCCGAGTTGGCGGGCCAGTTCCATGATCAGTTCGTCTTCACGCGCCGTGTTGCGGCTGTTGCAGATCAGACCAGCCAGACGTACACCGCCGGAGTTCGCGTACTTCACGATGCCCTTGGCGATGTTGTTGGCGGCGTACATGGCCATCATTTCGCCGGAACAGACGATGTAGATTTCCTGCGCCTTGTTCTCGCGGATGGGCATGGCGAAACCGCCGCACACCACGTCGCCGAGCACGTCGTAGAACACGAAGTCGAGGTCTTCTTCGTACGCGCCTTCTTCTTCCAGGAAGTTGATGGCGGTGATAACGCCGCGGCCGGCACAACCAACTCCCGGCTCCGGGCCACCCGACTCAACGCACTTGATGTCGCGGTAACCCACTTTCATGACGTCTTCCAGTTCCAGATCTTCCACGGAGCCGGCATTTGCAGCCATTTCCATGATCGAGTTCTGGGCCTTGGCGTGCAGGATCAGACGGGTCGAATCCGCCTTCGGGTCGCAGCCAACAATCATTACCTTCTTACCCAGCTCAGCCAGGCCAGCCACCAGGTTTTGCGTGGTGGTGGACTTGCCGATGCCGCCCTTACCGTAAATCGCGCATTGACGCAGAGCCATGATCTTTCTCCTCTCAGGTCTCGAAAACAAAGTGCGATTGAAAAAACTCGCTCGCACCTTCTCTATCGCAAGGCCTGTGCCAGACTACGTTTATCTAGCTAACCCATTGATTGTTATGAATACAACCAGGATAAGAGGACATCCATGTCGCGTGTCTTACAACACAAATCCCTGGGCTTTGTAGGGGTGGCGACAAGGCGTTCCGGCGTGTGGGCTGAATTTTGAACAGGGGGCCGTGGCGGCCTGCGGGGGAGTGTGGTGAGCCGGCGCGGTTTAGGGGATGATGCGGGCTGTCTTCGACGGGTCGCCCCAGGCCCGAAACGCACTAGACGCCCCGTGAAGCCGACTCTACCCATCCATGGCCGATATCGATGAAACCCGCCGCCGCATCAGCGGCAAGTTGGTGTATTACGGGCCGGCCCTGAGCGGCAAGACCACCAATCTGACCCGCTTGCACGACCTGCTGGCGCCCGACCTCAAGGGCGAGATCATGGCCCTGGAAACTCAGGGCGACCGCACCCTGTTCTTCGACCTGTTCCCGGTGGGCTTTACCCTGCCGTCCGGCTGGCTGGTGAAGTTCAAGCTCTACACCGTGCCTGGCCAGGTGGCGCACGACGCCACGCGCAAGGCGGTGCTGTCTCGCGCCGACGGCGTGGTGTTCGTCGCCGACTCCCAGGACAACCAGGGCGAAAACAACGCCGCCTCGTTCCGCAATCTGATGGAGAACACCCGCCATGTCGGCCTGGACCTGGAACGCCTGCCCATGGTGATTCAGTTCAACAAGCGCGACCTGCCTCTCATCATCTCCGAGGAGGCGGCGCGGGCGCGCTGGGCTGCCGCCCCCTGGCCGCTCGCCTTCGCCAGCGCCCTGCGCGGCGACGGCGTGCTGGAAACCTTCCAGATCCTGCTCGGCGCCCTGTACCGGAACCTGGACCAGGAGCTCGACCTGGCTACCCGCCACGCCACCGATCAAGCCGCCTTCATCGCCGCCGCGATGGGCGCCGCCGCCAAGCCATGAGTCACGACCGGAGCCAGGAGATGCCCCGGCTGGAGGCCGGTTTCGAGCGGGAACTGGGCTTCGACGAGCTGCTGCCGGCGCGTCTGCTGGCCCAGGCCGGGCCGGCGCTGGCGGGCTTGCTGGGCGGCGCGGTGCGCATCCTGACGGCGGATGGCCAGACCCGTTACGGCCCGCCCGAGCCGCTGCCGGCCGGCGCGCGCGCGCCCCTGGTCTATGACCTGGAAACGGTGGGTCAGGTGGAGGCGGTGGCCGCGCCAGACCGGCTGGCCAACGCCGCCCGCCTGCTCAATGCCCTCATGTACGGCTCGGCGCGGTATCTCCTGGCCGCCTCCCTGCACCACCAGACCGTGGACGACAGCTATCGCGAGCTGCGCGAGCAGCACGCCGCGCTGCAGGTGTCGGAGCGGAAGTACCGGGAGCTGGCGGCGACCCTGGAGCAACGGGTGCAGGCACAGGTGGCGTCCATCGAGGCGACGCAGCGCCAGCTCTACCAGGCGGAAAAGCTCGCTTCGGTGGGCCATCTGGCGGCCGGGGTGGCGCACGAGATCAACAATCCGCTGGCCTTCGTGCGCAGCAACCTGGAGCAGGCCCGCGGCTACGTGCAGCGCCTGGGCCCGTTGCGGCCTTGCGCCGAACAGGCGGACGCGGCCGGCCTGGCGGCTCTCTGGCGCCAGGCCGACCTGGGTTATGTCCTGGAGGATTTCCCGACGCTGCTGGAGGAGTCCATCCAGGGCGTGGAACGGGTGGCGCGCATCGTCGCCTGCCTGCGCGATTTCTCGCGGGTGGATGCCGCCGGCCTGGCCAGCGTGCAGATCAACGATGCCCTGCGCACGGTATGCGAATTGGCCGCCAGCCAGGTCTCGCCGCGCGCCGAGGTGCATCTGGAAGCGGGGCCGGTGCCGCCGCTCCAGGCGGATGCCGCGCGACTCAACCAGGTCTTCCTCAACCTCTTGCTCAACGCCGCCGAGGCCATGGATCGGCGCGGCGCGATCCGCATCGCCAGCAGCGTCGAGGGCGCCTTCGCGCGCATCGATTTCGCCGATCAGGGGCGCGGCATCGCGGCCGAGGTTCTGCCGCACATCTTCGATCCCTTCTTCACCACCCACGAGGTGGGCCAAGGCACCGGCCTGGGCCTGTCCGTGGCGCGCGACATCGTCGGCGCCCATGGCGGCCGCATCGAGGTGCGCTCCAGCCCCGGCGCGGGTAGCACCTTTTCGGTGTTCCTGCCGTTGGCAACGCAGCGACCATGAACGACTACGCCGATCTGTTTACCGGGGCGGCGCCGCCGTCCGCCGCCAACCCGCCAGCGGCCGTAGCGGCGAAGCGCTATCGCCTCCTGTTCGTGGACGACGAACCGAATGTGCTCAACGCCCTGAAACGCGTGTTCCACCGGGAAAACTACGAGGTGCTCACCGCCGCCAGCGGGGAGGAAGCGCTGGCCCTGCTGGAGAAGGAAACCGTCCAGCTGATCGTCAGCGACTACATGATGCCGGGCATCAAGGGCGGTGAACTGCTGCAACGGGTGCGCGCGCTGCAGCCGGACACCATGCGCTTCATGCTTACCGGCCACGCCGACATGAACGCGGTGCTGGAGGCGGTCAAATCCGGGGCGGTGTATCGCTTCATCCTCAAGCCCTGGAACGACGACGACCTGCGCCTGTCGGTGTCCCTTGCCCTGGAACAGTCCGAATTGCGCGACAAGAACCGGAGCCTGCAACGGGAAAATGCCGACCGCACCCGCGAGATCGGCCAGCTCGCCAAGCTGTCCGTCAACAACCACAGCCAACTGGCGATCATGCTGGGCAAGCGCGGCCTGCTCAATCCGCAGCAGGTCCAGGAACTGTTCCGCCTGCAACAGGCGCACAAGGAGCCGGTCATCCGCTTGCTGCACGACCGGGATTGGGTGGCGGCGGAGAAGATCCACGCCATCATGGTCAAGGAGCTGCTGTTTGAGGAAGTCGCTCTGGCGGAATTCCAGGTGGACCCCGCCGTGGCGGCCCTGGTCCCCAAACAGATCTGCCGCCGGCAATGGGTGGTGCCCCTGCGCGTGGAGGCGCGCCGGCTCATGCTGGCCACCGCCGACCCTCTCGACGACGGCCTGCTCGCCGACCTGCGCTTCCTCACCGGCATGGAGATCCGCCCGGTCTGCGCGCGCGTGGCGGAGATCACCGCCAAGCTGAACGAGATATTCGGCGCCGAGGGGGACGACGTCGGCGATATGAACGAACTGATGATGGACGAAGACCCCTACGAGGGTATCCAGATCGTCATCGACGAGGACGAGGACGCCGCCCCGATCGAGGATCTGCTGCGCGCCACCGAGGAGCCGCCGGCGATCCGCCTGGTCAACGCCATCATCGTCGAGGCCATCCGCCTGCGCGCCAGCGACATCCACATCCATCCGCGCGCCAAGTCGGTGATGGTGCGCTACCGCATCGATGGCATCCTGCTCGACAAGATCCAGATTCCGCATGCCCTGCAGCAGTCCCTGGTCTCGCGCCTCAAGGTCATGGCCGAGCTGGACATCAGCGAACGGCGGCGCCCGCAGGACGGGCGCATCACGGTCAAGACTGCGTTGCGCATGGTGGACCTGCGCATCTCCACCCTGCCCACCATCAATGGCGAAAAGGTGGTCATGCGTCTGCTGGAACGCAGCGCCCCGGTCGAGCGCCTGGAAAACCTGGGCTTCTTCCCCGGCGTGCTGGCCCAGATTGAGCACATCGTGAAGAAGCCGCAGGGCATCATCCTGGCCACCGGCCCCACCGGCAGCGGCAAGACCACCACGCTGTACAGCCTGTTGCAGCACGACATGGACAGCGGCCGCAACTACCTAACGGTGGAGGACCCGGTCGAGTACTACCTGGATGCCGCCAGCCAGGTGCTGATCCGGGAAAAGATCGGCCTGACCTTTTCCAGCGTGCTGCGCTCCATGCTGCGCCAGGACCCGGACGTCATCCTGCTGGGCGAGATCCGCGATCTGGAGTCCGCCGAAGTGGCCTTCCACGCGGCGCTGACCGGCCATCTGGTGTTCTCCACCCTGCACACCAACTCCGCCGCCGCCACCCTCACGCGCCTGTTCGACATGGGCCTGAAACCCCTGATCGTCGCCACCGCCCTGGAAGGCATCGTCGCCCAGCGCCTGGCCCGCTGCATCTGCCCGCACTGCCGCGAGGAGAGCGATCCCGACCCGGACGCCTTCCGCGCCCTCGGCCTGGACCCGGCCGGCTTCGGCCAGGGCTGGCACGGGCGCGGCTGCGTCCACTGCCACGGCACCGGCTACCTGGGCCGCATCGGTCTGTTCGAGGTGCTGGTGATGGACGACCGGCTGCGCGACCTGATCGCCAGCGGCGCCAGCGTGGTCGAGATCCGCAAGCATCTGCACGAGATCGACGTGCGCGGCGTTCTGGACGATGGCGCCGAGAAAATCCGCCAGGGCATCACCACCGCCGCCGAAGTGCTGCGCATTCTGGGGCCGCAGTAACGCTGGTTCGAACGCTTGTCTCGCCGCAAGTCCGCTGGTTTTCGGTTGACAGCCCTTCCTCCGTCCTTCAACAATCCAGCCATGTCTTCCCTCCACCAGAACCCCGCCAAGTTTTGCCGCCGCACGCGAGTCGTCATGCGACTGCGGGCATGGCGCATGTGCGCCGGGTCCGGTCCGGGAGAATGATGCAGCGATAGTTCATCGCCGCAGAAGTTGAAAAGATTCTGCCAAGGCCGCCGACCCAAAAGGTCCGCGGCCTTTTTGTTTGTTTCACGGTTTTCGTTTTTTTCACCCCAAAAGGGAGTTTTGCCATGTCCATCCCGGCCGCTTACATCGCCGTCATCCTGATCTGGTCCACCACGCCACTGGCTATCCAGTGGAGCAGCCTGGGCGCGGGCTTCAGCTTTGCGGTCATGGCCCGCATGGTGATCGGTCTGGTGTTGGCGGGGCTGCTGCTGGCGGTCTGGCGTGTCGGTCTGCCGTTGCATCGCCGCGCGCGCATGAGCTATCTGGCCAGCGGCCTGGGCATGTTTGGCGCGATGCTGTGCACCTATTGGGGCGCGCAGTACATCTCCTCCGGGCTGGTTTCCGTGCTGTTCGGGCTGGCGCCTTTGGTGACCAGCATGCTGGCCGCGTTCTGGCTGGGCGAGCGGGCGCTGGAGCCATTCAAGTTGGCCGGCATCGGCCTCGGCCTGGTCGGGCTGATCGTGGTGTTCGGCGCGCAACTGAGCAGCGACGCCAACCATGCCGCCTATGGCGTGGCGTCATTGGTGCTGGCGGTGCTGATCTATTCCGCCGGCCTGGTCTGGATGAAGCGCATCGGCGACGACAGCCCGCCGCTGGCGACCACCACCGGCTCGCTGATCGTTGCCCTGCCGCTGTTCATCGCCGCCTGGTGGCTGGCCGATGGCGACGTGCCGACCAACATGCCGCTGCGCACCGAGGCGGCCATCGTCTATCTCGGCGTGTTCGGCTCGGTGCTTGGTTTCGCGCTGTATTACTACATCGTCAAGCATGTCGAAGCCGGCAAGGTGGCGCTGATCACGCTGACCACGCCGGTATTCGCCCTGCTGCTCGGCGCCTGGCTGAACGGCGAAGTCGTCCCGCTGCGCGTCTGGCTGGGCGCGGCATGCATCGGGCTGGGGCTGGCGTTGCACCAGAAATCCGCCTGGAGCGGTGCGTTGAATTCGACACAGGAGTAAGTCATGCCATTCATTCACGAGAAAGAGCCGGAACAGTGCGCCGGCATGGCCGACATCCGCGCCGAGATCGACCGCATCGATCAGGCCGTCATCGCCTTGCTCGGCAGGCGCTTCCTCTATGTCCGCGCGGCGGCGCCGTTCAAGACCGATGCCGCCGCCGTGCGCGCGCCGGAACGTTTCGCGGCGATGCTGGCACAGCGTCGCGTCTGGGCGGAACAACAGGGCTTGAGCGCGGAGGTGATCGAAAAGATGTATCGCGATCTGGTCGCCTACTTCATCGCGGAAGAGATGCGCCACTGGCAGGCCGGCCAAGGAGACGCGTCATGAAATGGGACAGCGAACGCTATTTGAACCGCCACGGTTTCATCATCGAACGCGGCCGCGCCTTGCTCGATCTGCTCGCGCCGCAAACCGGCGAGCGCATTCTGGATCTGGGCTGCGGCACCGGCGACATCGCCCAGAGCATCGCGGAACGCGGTGCGCGCGTGGTCGGCGTGGATGCCTCGGTCGACATGATCGCGGCCGCGCGCAGCCGCTTCCCGGCGCTGGATTTCCGTGTCGAGGACGCCGCCGCTTTGCCGTTCGAGGCCGAATTCGACGCGGTGTTCTCGCATGCCGTGTTGCATTGGGTGACGCGCGCCGACGACGCCATTCGCGGCATGCGGCGCGCGCTCAAACCGGGCGGGCGACTGGTCGCCGAATTCGGCGGTTGGCGAAATTGCGCGGCGCTGGAAGCCGCTTTCGCGGAATCGCTGCGGCGTCAGGCCGGACGCGAATACCGCAGCCCCTGGTTCTACCCGAGTCTGGCCGACTACGCGATGCGGCTGGAGGCGAACGGCTTCAGCGTCCGTGCCGCCTGGCATTTCGACCTGCCGACGCCGCTATACGGCGACGACGGCTTGCGCCAATGGGTGTTGCAGTTCCTGCCGCAGCAACTGGACGGACTCGATGCGGCGATGCACGAAGCCGTGCTGGCCGAAATGGAAGCCGCCTTGCGCCCGGCGCTCTGGCGCGACGGCGCCTGGCAGGCGGACTACCGGCGGCTGCGCGTGGTGGCGGAGGCGGCTGCTCTGTAGCAATTGCTACAGAGCAGCCGCCTGGCCGTGATTAACCTGAATGACGCTACCGTTTCGTAGCGTCAACTGTTTCCTCAACCCGGAGATTGCCATGCAAGCCATGCGTTTTTTCATCGACACCCACGACCGCGCCAAGCAAACCTTTCCGGCTCAGCTGACTCCGGAGGAGTTCGCCGGTTTCTATGCCAGCTACGAAGCCGCCTGTTACGAGGAAGGCGTCATCCCGCTGCGTACCCATGTCGGCTACGATGACGGGCGCGCCTTCTGCTTCAACATGGCGCCCGATGCCGAGGCGGTGCGGCGGGTCCACGCGAAGGTCGGCCTGCCGTTCGATTCGATTACCGAAGTGACCACCGCAACGCCCGGCGACATGTTCTTCAAACGACAAAGCTGAGGGAGTCGGCGCCATGAACCCCCTGGACGAACTGCAACGTTTCGAGCCTTTCCGCGCCTTGGGCGAAGAGAGCAGGGCGCTGCTCGCCCAGGGCCTGGTCAGCAGGCGTTGCGCCGGCACCGACATGGCCCTGCACAAGGGCCAACCGGTGTCCGGCGCCTATGTGGTGCTGGCAGGACGGCTGCGCGTGTTCTCGCTGTCGCCCAACGGCACCGAGGCCACGCTGTATTTCATCGATCCCGGCGAGACCTGCGTGCTGGCGCTGAACTGCCTGTTCAACGATCTGCTCTACCCGGCCTGGGTGCAGGCCGAGACGGCCAGCAGCATCGCGCTGATTCCCGGCGCGGTGTACCGCAAGCTGTTTGAGCGGGAAACCGCGATCCAGAACCTCACCGTGCACACCTTGTCGACCCTGGTGTTCCGCCTGATGTCGGAACTGGAGTTGGTGCATTCCAGCCACCACAAACAGCGCCTGGCCAACTTCATCCTGATGCAGGCCGCCTCCGACGGTGTTCTGCACATGACCCAGCAACAACTCGCCCAACATCTGGGCACCACGCGTGAAGTTATCGCCCGCCTGATGCAGGAGTTCGTCGGACTCGGCCTGGTCGACACCCGGCGCGGCGCCATCGCGATCAAGGATCTGTTCGCGTTGCGCAGTTTGATTTCGCCAGTGAGTGCTTGAAGTTCGGGCGGTACGCTGCTTCGCCCCATTCATCCCCGGTAGGAGGTG
>JASJPK010000102.1:12370-21767 GCA_031426735.1 Hydrogenophilaceae bacterium
GCTTGCGGGCCGAATCCTGCTCGGTGCGGTTCGGCCCGCAAGCGGACCTCCTACTGCTTGTATTCATGCGGTTTCCCAATCTCTTCAGCATGTCCAATTGCGGTTATATGGTGCAGATGAGTTGAACCCCCTCCCTGGCTCTGTAGCTTTTGCTACTGACCCCGCATCCCCGCCTCGCTACCTTGCCAACATGGCCCCGCGTTGTTTTCGCCGCGCGGGAATCGGGGCTGGCAAGACTGGAGGTGCGAGATGAATGCGCAGTGGTTCGATGCGATAGGCCTATTCACGGCGTTGGCCGTGATCGGCGCTGGGGGGCTGTTGACGCTGGTGTATCGGGAACTGGGACGGGAAAGCGGCTTGGGCCGGCACGGACGCCGGATGCTGACCGCCGCTTTGGGGCTGGGCGTGCTGGCTTTCGCCAGCAAGGTGATGGCCATCGCAGTCATGGTTTCCCTGCCTGAGGCGACGCTGACGCCGCTGGCGGGAATGCACAAAGGCAAACCGCCGGCCAAAACCCTCGCCATCCACAACCCCAAAGCGCCGTCGCCGCCGGTCAAGCCGCATTACGTCTGGGAAGCTCTGCCGAGCGTCGCACCGGCGCCGGCCGATAGCCCGAGTACAGCGGAGAAGGTGGCGCTGGGCGAGCAGTTGTTCCATGACAAGAATCTGTCGCGAGACCGCCAGGTGTCCTGCGCTTCCTGCCATGACGTGCTGCGTGGCGCCGGCATCGATGGCCTGGCGGCGTCGGAAGGCATCGGCGGTCAGATCGGCAAACGCAATGCGCCGACGGTCTGGAACGCGGCGTTCCAGAGCCGCTTGTTTCTCGACGGCCGCGCGCCGTCGCTGGAAGAACAGGCCAAGGGGCCGCCGCTGAATCCGATTGAAATGGGCCTGCACAGCCTGGCCGAAGTGGAAGCTCGGGTCGCGGAATCCGCGTCGTACCGGGCGGCATTCGCCCGTGTATTCGCTGGCGAACGAGCACTGAACATCGACAACATTGTCGCCGCCATCGCCGCCTATGAACGCGGCCTGATCACGCCGGATACGCCTTACGACCGCTTCGTGCGCGGCGACCGGCGGGCGCTGAACGCCGCCCAGTTGCGCGGCATGGATCTGTTCGAGTCGACCGGCTGCGTCGTCTGCCACTTCGGTCCCAACTTCAGCAGCGCCAGCGTGTTCGACGCGCGCGCGCCTTATCGGGTGTTCCCGGCGTTCGACTATGCAGAGCTGCGCCGTTACCGCCTCGGCGACGATCCGGGGCGTGGCCGCGGCGGCGATCGGCGCGGCCTGTGGCGGGTACCGTCGTTACGCAACGTCGCTCTCACCGCGCCGTATTTCCACAACGGCTCGGTCGATAAGCTGGAAGACGCGGTGCGCATCATGGCCGGCGCACAACTCGGCCGCGCCCTCGTCGCCAGGTCGGGCACGGCGAACGCGGTGAACTGGTCGCCGGTGGATCGCAGCCTGCATCGGGTGGCCCGGCATGAACTCACGCAAGCCGACGTCGACGATATCGCTGCCTTCCTGCGCTCACTCAGCAGCGAACGCCTGGCCGCGGGCCTGCGCGGGGTGAATCCCCGCAGTTGAAGAAAAACGCGCGGTCGGCAACCGTTTTCGAGGCGGCAGAATCGACATCGATCAAACATGCCGCAGTCCGCGGCTCGGCCAAACGTTCGTCAGGAATTTTTTCGCCCGCAGCGCGCCGCGTATGCGATTCCGCCTCGATCCAGCCCAAGGTCGTGCAATTCGCGCGCGTCCAGGGCGCGCAACTCCGCTTCGGCGCTCGCAGGGAAAGTCCGACAGGCCGCGAGGGCCGACCACAATCGGCGCAGGCCGCATGCGAGCCAACGCCTGAGCAGACGGCTGCGCAGGGCTGCGGCCCGACGGACCCGCCGTCGGGTGTCGCTGCTTGTATCTGTTCGTTCCGCCATGTTCGGCTCCTGGTCATGCGTTATCGTCATGCTAGGTTCGGTGCCGTGGTCGATACAGATGCAGCGCTGTGCAGATTGATGCATTACAGTTTGGCGTTCCTATGAACTGTATTGGTCGATTCCAGCGGCGGCTGTATCGCAGATGCAGGGCACGTCAGTCCTAGACTGGCAGCAAAGGAGGCACGCCATGAACCTGTACGAAAATCTCGCCACGCAACTGAAGGACCGCATCCGCCAGGGCCTGTACCCGCCCGGCGAGCGGGTGCCTTCGGTGCGGCGGCTATCCGAACAGCATCGGGTCAGTCAGGCTACCGTGGTGGCGGCCTATCGCTTGCTGGAAAGCCACGGCTGGCTGGAGGCGCGGCCGCAGTCCGGCTTCTTCGCGCGGCATCCCGAAGCGGCGCCGCCGCCGGCCCGCACCAGCGCGGCGAACGATGGGCCCTGTGCGGTCAATGTCACCGAACTGGCGGTGCGCCTGTCGCGCAACACCCAACGAAAAGACCTGGTGTCGTTCGGCGCGGCGGTGCCGCATGCCGACTTGCTGCCGCTGAAAGACCTGCGTGCCTCACTGAATCGCTGTCTGCGCGGCGAGGCCAACGCGGGCGATGTCGGCAGCCGCTACAGTTTTCCGCCCGGCGAAGAGGCGCTGCGTCTGCGCATTGCCCGCCGCGCGGCGGAGTCCGGCTGTCTGTATGGAGCGGACGATATCGTCGTCACCGACGGCTGTCAGGAGGCGCTCAACCTCGCCCTGCGCGCGGTGGCGAAAGCCGGCGACATCGTCGCCATCGAAACGCCGGCGTTCTTCGGTACGCTGCAGGCCATCGAATCGCTCGGCATGCAGGCGCTGGAAATTCCCAGCGATCCGGATTCCGGCCTCAGTCTGGAGGCGCTCACGCTGGCGCTGGAGCGCTGGCCGGTGAAGGCGGTGGTGACGGTGAGCAACTTCAGCAATCCCACCGGCAGCCTGATGCCGGACAGTCACAAATCGAAACTGGTGAAGCTGCTGGCCGCGCGCGACATCCCGCTGATCGAGGACGACATCTACGGCGATCTCGCGCATGGCCGCGAACGCCCGCGCGCCTGCAAGGCCTACGACCGCAGCGGCAATGTGCTGCTGTGTTCGTCCTTCTCCAAGACCATCGCGCCCGGTTATCGGGTCGGCTGGATCGTGCCCGGCCGCTGGCGCAAGCAGGTCGAACACCTGAAATACGTCAGCACCATGGCCAACGCCACGTTGACCCAGTTGGCCGTGGCCGACTATCTGGCCGACAGCCGCTACGAACGCCACCTGGTGCGTATGCGCCGCGTTTCCGCCGATAACCTGGCCCGCATGCAAGCTGCCATCCAGCGCTATTTCCCGGCCGGTACGCGCACCTCGCGCCCCACCGGCGGCTTCGTGCTCTGGCTCGAACTGCCGGAAGGCCGCGACAGCATGGCGTTGTACGACCAAGCGCTGGCCGCCGGCATCAGCTTCACGCCAGGCCGGCTGTTCTCGCCGCAGGAAAAATACGGCAACTGCCTGCGCCTGGCGGCGGCGCTGCCCTGGGACGCGCGGGTGGAAGCGGCGCTGGCGGAGTTGGGGCGGCTGGCCGGACGCGGCTGAGTGTCAGCGTGCGGCAGTAGTCAATCCAGCCGAGTTCGTGGTAATTGCCCTGCTGCCAATTGCCTGATGCGAGGTGCGAGATGAGCGGGGTGCTGTCACCGGAAACTCTGATGAGTTATTGGTCCGCCGATGCGGTGGCGATCAATCTGGTCATTTTCATGAATTTGTTGGGCGCGTTGCTGTTGGGCTTGCTGGTCGGTTACGAGCGCTCTTATCACGGCCGGGCGGCCGGGATGCGCACCTACGGGCTGGTTTGCATGGCCTCCGCCGCGTTGACGGTGGTGGCGGGCCAGCCCACCTACTGGTATGGCGGCTCGCCGGCGACGCTGGTGGGGGCTGACCCGACGCGGGTGATTCAGGGCATCGTCACCGGTGTGGGCTTCCTCGGCGCCGGGGTCATCATGAAAGAGGGGCTGACCATCAGCGGACTGACCACGGCCGCGTCGATCTGGGCCGCCTCCGCCATCGGTGTGTTGGTGGGGGTGGGGTTCTACGCGTCGGCCATGCTTCTGTCCGTGCTTTCGGCCGCCAGCATGATGTGGATGTCGCGCCTGGAAGGCTGGCTACCCTCGCGCCAGGCCATCGGCATCGTGCTGAAATTCGGCCCGACGTTTTTCCCGGAAAAGAGCGCCATCACTCGTGAAATGCTGGCGCGGGGCTACGAAGTGGCCTGGGGATCGCTGTTGGTCAACCACGAACATGGACAGCTGGAATGGCGTTTCGTGGCGGTGACGTTGGGTAAAGGGAAGGGGATGGAACTGGCGGACTTGTCGCGGGAGATGATGCACTTCGAAGGCGTCGAGTCATTCCATCTGTCACCGTCCCGGAATTGAACTGCCGCTGCGTCGCACGCCTTACGCTTCCGCCAGCGTGTCGATCAGGTCGATCATGAACTCCATGTCTTCCCGCTCGACGGCTTGCCAGGCCGGGATGTGCAGGCCTTGCAGGATGTCGCGTCCGAGGGCCTCGCAACTCAGCGCGAGGAGGGCGTTCAGCAATGCTTCGCGTTTCTCGGCCAGATGCGGGCCGATCAGGAAGACGTGTTGCACATCGTGGATCTGGCTGCGCACCAGCACCTTGAGCGAGGCCCGCAGCGGGGCGGAGAAGCGATCGTAGGCGTCGGCCAGAATGAAGCCGGCGTCGGCGACGCCTTTCGTCAGGTCGCGGGCGACCAGCGCGTAGCTGCTGACGCGCGGTTTGTGGATGACGTTGGCGTCGCATAGATCGGCGGGTTCGAGCACGATCATGCCCATCATGTTGATGTCCGGGTCATGCGTGGCGGCGACGCGCAGGCCGGGGCGCAGGTCTTCCACGCAGTACGCCGGGTGGTCGGCGGCAACCGCCAGCACGACTTCGTCGGACTTGTTGCCGGGCCGCGCGACGCCGATGAAGCCTTTCTCGCGCACCAGCATCGAGGCGTCGTACGGGTTGGCGTAGATGATGTCGACCTGATCGGCAGCGATGGCGGCGCGCTGGGTCGGGAAGTCGAGATAGGTTTCCAGGTGGACCGGTTCGCCCAGGGTCCGTTGCAGCCAGGTGTTGAACACATACCAGCCGGGCAGTTGGTCGGGCGGGAAGTCGGGGCTTACGGTGAATTGCAGGGTCATCGCGGTTCTCCTTAAACAAGCGTGCGGTACAGGGCGACGGCTTCTTCGATGCGCGTCCGCGACGGTTTGCGCCGCACCGACGTGTAGCCGACGACGCGGCCGGCGCGGATGTTGGGAACCACCGTGGCGTAGACCCAGTAATAGCCGCCGTCCTTACGCAGATTCTTGACGTAGCCGTGCCATTTCATGCCGCAGCCGACGGTCTGCCACATCTCGTGAAATGCGGCTGCCGGCATGTCCGGGTGGCGTAGCAGGCAGTGCGGCTGGCCGATGAGTTCTGTGATCGGATAGCCGGACATTTCGACGAAGGCCGGATTGCAGTGGGTGATGATGCCGGCCGGGTCGGTGCGCGAGACGATCAGGCGGCCTTCCGGAAATGGCGTTTCGATTTCGGTCACCACGACATGGCGTGAACTCCCATCGTGGTAGGTCAGGATGGTCGCGCGGCCGGAGTCGGCGCCGTCGGCGGGTTTCATGTCCTGCATGTCACTTCTCCCTTGCATCAAGTTGTCGATTTTCGTTTTGGCGACGGGTTACTGGCCGAAGCGCAGTTTGCCGAGGATGCGGCGCAACAAATTCTGCTGCGGCACCGGTGGTGGCGCTTGCGGCTCGATCAGGCGGTCTGCCGCGCGCTGCATGGGGAGGGCCAGGTCGAGTGCGTGCGCGGCGCTGTAGAAGGCAAACACATGCCGTTGCGGTAATCCGAGAAGTTGCGCGGTGCGTAGCGGTGAGTGCGGCCGCGCGACCCACAGGGCGGCGATGTTGAGGGCGCCCGGGGTTACCGTCAGGCGGGTGAAGTTGGGCCAGTTTCGCAAGAAAATCGGCACGTCGAGCGGCGTATTGCGCGGCAGGCGACCGCGCGCCGCCAGCAGGGCCAGTTTCCACAGAAAGGCATCCAGGCTGACGACACCGGGTTGGCCGAGTTGCAGCGGCGCTGCGTCGATGTAGTCGAGGCTGGCGCCGAGCGCGACATCGGGCTGGACGCTATACGGTCGCAAACGGCTATCCGTCTCCGGCACCTGCACCAGCATGGCGTCGGCGGACAGCGTGAGGGCGGGCCAGGCACCACGAATCTGCACGCTGCAATGCTGCGCGCGCGCCATTTCACGCGCCCGCATGACAATGCCCTGCAGGTAACGCTCGGGGTCGTAATAGGCTTTGTCGAGTTGGCTCGGCATGCCGGGGTCGATGTCCTTGGCGGAACCGACGTAGGCATGGTCGAGGCCATCATCCATCAAGCGTGCAGCGTGGTTCCTGCCGTTGCTGCCCAGGGTCAGCGCTTGCGTATGAGGGTGCATCAGCGATTGTGTCGGCGGCGGCGAGAGCGGCTTCGGCGCGGGCGCGGGATGCGCAATCCGACGTATTTCCGAGAGGACCTGAGTGAACGCCTCGATCCGCACCGGTTTTGCCAGATACAGCTCGCCGGCGCGCAGTTCGTCGCTCAACGGCCGCAGCGACAGCAGCAGGGCAGGGCGCTCCGGGTGAGCTTGGCGTAGTTCGACCAGACGGGTTGCGGCATCGAAGCTGTCCATGTCGATCACGCTGGCTTCCGCCTCGATGGCGTCGACCACGACGCAGGCATTGCGACAGGGGCCCTGGCACATCAGACGCAAGGTATTGCGCTGGCGTTCGTCCATGCCCACCGCGGCCAGGCGCAGGGCGCGTCGTTCGAGTGGGGAGTTCATGTTCAAGTTCAGGTAACGGATAGCGCCGCTTGAACTTCCAGGCCGGGATCGAGCGACAGCAGCAGGGCTTCCACCAGCAGCGCTACATCGCGCCGCTGGCGGGCATCCACCTCGAACACCGGTGCTTTCAGGCCGCTACGCGCCAGATGTCGCTGGTAGGTGGGCAGGTCGGGTGAGTTGTGGCTATCGGAGCGGGTGATGCCGAGCACGAACCCGGCTTTGTCGATGAACGGCCGGAACGCGTTGAGGAAAAGATCAAGGTCGGCAAGCGGTTCCGGGCGCGCGTTGCTGATCAGCAGCACCAGGCCGATGGCGCCTTCCGACAGGATCTGCCACATGAAATCGAAGCGCTCCTGGCCTGGCGTGCCGTACAGGTGGATGCGCTCGCTGCCGTCCAGCTTGAGCACGCCGTAATCCATCGCCACCGTGGTTTTTCCTTTTGACTGGCGGGTGTGGTCGCTCGCCGTCGCCTCGGTTTGGATCGGCGGCACATCGCTCAGCGCAGTGATGGCCGTGGTTTTGCCGGCGCCGACGGGGCCGGAGAAGATGATTTTGTGATGGGCCAAACGGGCCTCCCTTTTTTATGTTCCGGTATTGCCGGAGGGCAATTTCCTGCCGTCCGGCGGCGACTTATACGATCTTTGAAATGCTTTCCGCCGCGCGCTTCACGTCCAGAAAGATCAGGCCGAGTTTGGCGCTGGCCTTGGTCATCACCGCCAGCACCGCGTCGGCGCCGGCGTTGGTGAGCAGCACGTAACCGTTGTGGCCCTTGATCAGCACTTGTTCCAGTTGCCCGCGCGACAGTTCCTGCGCAGTGCGGCCGCCCAGCGCCAGGATGGCGGCGCCCATCGCACCGATGCGGTCTTCTTCCAGTCCGGCCGGCAGCAGGGAGGCCATCATCAGGCCGTCGGTGGAGATTACGGCGGCAGCCTCGATGTCCGCCGAGGAGCCGTTCAAGTCGCTGAGGATGGATTTCAACATATCGTCACGCATGGATATTTCTCCTGATTGGGGAATTGTTAGCCCGCTGCTTCGTTGCTGGCCGGGCTGGGGGAAATGCCGTCGCCCAGACGCCGAACCAGCGCCCAGAGCAACCGCGAAAAAGAAGGATGGTTGAGGCGCGGGCGGCCGCCGATGACCAGGGCGAACCATTTCGCGCCGATGCACAAGGGCCAGACGCCAAGCTGGCTGTGGCCGGCGGCGTCGATCATGCCCCAGGCGCCAGGGCCGAGCCGCTCCGCTTCGCCCAGTACCCGGCTGCAGCGGAAAGCCAGCGCGATGGCGTCCGCGCTGATCGCAGCAATGGCCTGCGCCTGGCTTTCGTCGAAACCGCTGAAGGCGATCTGCAAGCCCTGCTGATCCGCCAGCAAGGCCTGGCCGGTGCTGCTGAGGTCGGGCAACAGCGTCGGCAGCAGGCGTTCCAGAGTTTCCGTCGGCGCCTGTTCCGGCGTAGCCAGACCCCAGATCCAGCCCAGCCCTTCCAGGCGCGCGACGGCCTCGACGATCTGTGCCGGCTCGCTGCTGCCCAGCCATTCGTGCCACGGCACCTCGCTGCAGCGCGGCGTCCAGGCGGCGTGCAACAGGCCGAACAGCAGGGTCCGGTCCGGGCTGGATTGCTGGGCGGCAGCAGCGTGGTAGGCGCCGGCCGGGGTGATGCCAAGGTGAAGGTCTTCGCGCAGGACGTTCATGGTCGGACTCCGGAAGTTTGCGGGCGGGTCAGGGGGACGCCGCGACAGGGCGGGGCGAGGACGGCGTGGACATTGTCGAGAACAGGACGCTCGGGCACCGCGCCGCGGGTCAGCCAATCCTGGAAGAATTCCACTTGCAAGGCGCTCAGATGCGGCCGCGCCAGCGCGTAGAGCCGTTTTGCCAGCGCCGCGCCGCGTCCGTTCAGCACGATGAACAGATCCATCAGGGCGCCGCTGACCAGTTCCTGCCGCGGCCGTTCCAGGCAGAGCAGGACGCGCCGCACATGCGCGGTCAGATCGGTCGGTTCGCGCGCGATGACATAGGCCAGATGCGCCGCCATCGGCTCGGCCGGATACCAGGCCGGCAGGCGCAAGCCATGTCCGGCGCCCTGCCAGAAGACAGGCGCCATGCCCGGCAGATGGAGGTCCGTCGATGCCGGCTCGAAGCTTGTCCCGCTGACGAGGACAAAATGCATGTTCGCTCCCTGTACCACTCACCCTGTGTTTGTGCCCGCTACGTCGGCTTGCACGCTTGTTGCGCGATGCGCAATTTCTTGTTGTTGCTGCCGCGGTTTGTTCCGCTTCGTTCGCCAGCTTGTGCTGTCGTTTTATCTGTTAAACCGCGGTTGGCATTGTGCCGATGTTTCAATCGCTTGCACCGAGGTCGACTGCGGTTTCATGGTTCTGCGAATACCCCTTGCGCAGCAAAGTGTATCGGTAACGCCGGAATTTACTTTAACCGAAATGACGCTCGCAACCGCGGCCGCTTAGTCCAGCAAGGCGGCGAACGCTTCCGGCGGCACCGGTTTGCTCTTCAGGTAGCCCTGATAGAAGTCGCAGCCGTGCGCCTTGAGGAAGTCGAGCTGGGCCTGGGTTTCGACGC
>JASJPK010000103.1:0-21521 GCA_031426735.1 Hydrogenophilaceae bacterium
TCTCCTTGAAATACCGTCCCGGCATCATGACCGAGATCGTCGCCGCGCTCCGCGCACACGCGCCGGAATTGAAACTGGTTGCACATAATCCTGATCAACGGGGATGACATGTCCGCGCTTCGCAGTCTGATGTTTACCGCACTGGCCCTGTTATCGTCGGCCGCATGGTCGCAACAACCCGCCTGGCCGACGCAACAGCCGGTCTGGCCCATGCTGCCATTCTGGCCAATGCAGCAAGTCTGGTCCGTAGCCGCACCGATGCCCGCCCAGGCGATGCCGTTTCCAACGCCGTTCTGGCTCTGGCCGATACCTGCCTGGGCTTATCCTCCCGCCGCGCCGGCCACTCCACCCGCAAGCCCCCCCGCGCCTGCCCCGGCAGCGGCGCCAAGCCAGAATAAAGCCGAGGCGCCCGCACCACAGCCTACTGAAAAAACCCCGGCGGCGTTGCCCATCCCCGCGGCAGTCACTCCGGCGCCCCCCCCTGCAGTCATCCCTGCAGTCACCCCATTACCCGCTGAGCCAAGCATAACGGCCCCGGTAGCGGCAGTGCCAGACAACAAGATAGCCGAATCACCGGCAGAGCCCGCCATCCAGCCGGTCTTGACCAAACCGGTTCCTGCTCCCGCAGCCAAATCAATCGAATCAACCGCGATACCGGCCGTAACGCCAAACCCCGTCAAGAAACCCCGTGTCAACAAAAAACCGGCGCAAAAAGTTCGCAAGCTGTGCTGGAAAGATGGTCGCCTCGATGTCTGCCCATGAAGACATATCGATGCGCCATGACCGTCCCCGCAAACTACCCTTGCGGGTAGGGCCTCAGCGACAGCCATCCCGAGTAAAGTAATCAAGTAATAGCCGGTCTTGAAATGGCGCCGTTCGCCTTCATCTAGCCGCAACGTTTCATATTCAGCCCGGCCGCAGCCATTTCACTCTTTTCCAACGCAGAGGTCAGACCATGTCGGTTACCGTCGAACAAGTGCAAGCAGCACTTAAAGAACTCATCGATCCCAATACCCAGAAGGATTTCATCACCACCAAATCGGCCCGCAACATCAAGGTCGACGGCGGCACGGTCAGCCTCGACGTGGTGTTGCCCTACCCCGCCAAAATGGTGATGAACGATATCGGCAAGATGGTCGCCGACCAGATCAAGACCATTGCCGGCGTTGAGAACGTGCAGACCAATGTGACCTGGAAAATCGTCGCGCACAGCGTGCAGAAGGGGGTCAAGCTGATTCCCGGCGTCAAGAACATCATCGCAGTCGCTTCCGGCAAGGGCGGCGTCGGCAAATCCACCACCGCCGTCAACCTGGCTTTGGCGCTTTCCGCCGAAGGCGCCAGTGTCGGCATGCTCGACGCCGACATCTACGGCCCATCGCAGCCCACCATGCTGGGCATTCATGGCCGCCCGGAATCGCCGGACGGACAGAATCTGGAACCCATGCTCGGCCACGGCCTGCAAGCCATGTCGATCGGTTTCCTGATCGACGTGGAAACGCCGATGGTCTGGCGCGGCCCGATGGTCACCCAGGCGCTGGAACAACTGCTCAACAACACCAAGTGGAAAGACCTCGATTACCTGGTCATCGACCTGCCGCCCGGCACCGGCGACATCCAGCTCACGCTGGCACAGCGCGTTCCCGTCACCGGCGCGGTGATCGTCACCACGCCGCAGGACATCGCCCTGATCGATGCGCGCAAGGGTCTGAAAATGTTCGAGAAGGTCGGCGTGCCGATCCTCGGCGTGGTCGAGAACATGAGCCTGCACATCTGTTCCCAGTGCGGCCATGAAGAGCGCATCTTCGGCGAAGGCGGCGGCGAGCGCATGTGCAAGGACTACGGCAACGAATTCCTCGGCGCGCTGCCCCTGGACATCCGCATCCGCGAAGAAACCGACTCCGGCAAACCCACCGTGGTAGCGGAACCGGAATCCCGCATCGCTGAAATCTACCGCCAGATTGCAAGGCGCGTGGCGGTGAAAGTGGGCGATCTCGCCGTCGACCACTCCTCGAAATTCCCCAGTATTGTGATCCAGAACACCTGATCCGCTGCACTGCTCCTCGCAAAGGCGCAGCAAGATTCTTGCTGCGCCTTTGTTTTTTCCGGCTTGTTCAACTTCACGGCTAAGTAACTAAAGTCACTGAATCGACCTGAGCGGCCGGATATTCTGCACGCGTTCCCATCGGAGCAAGATCCTGATCAATTCACCTGGAGAATCATCATGAATGCAAACGTCGGCGGTATCGATCGTATTCTGCGTATTGTTGTCGGCCTGGCCCTTGTCGTCTGGGCTGCGGCGCTTGGCGGCCCCATTTGGGCCTGGATCGGCGTCGTGCCGCTCGCGACGGGTCTGTTCAAGTTCTGCCCGTTCTACCCGCTGCTGGGACTGAGCACCTGCCCGGTAAAAAAGGGCTGAGACTGCTTGCCACCGGAAAGGCCCCGAAAGTCTGCGGGCTTGGGCTACCGCCGCAGTGGAGGTAGCCTTCTTTCCCGCCTGACTCAGGCTCGACGCGGCACCATGTTGTCGTCAAGCATCGTCTCGATACGGCTGAAGATATCGAGGCGGGAAAACGGTTTCTTCATGAAGCCATCGGCGCCGATACGCATCACATAGAACTGCTCGGTCGCCTGCTCATTGCCGCTCATCATGATCACCGGCACATGCTGCACGTCCGGATCGCGCCGAATATGCCGCAAAGCGGCGAAACCGTTCATGCCAGGCATGATGACATCGAGAATGACCAGATCCGGCCGCTCGGCACGAGCGATTTTCAGGCCGCTTTCGGCATCCAGGGCTTCCAGCGTGGTGTATCCCGCCGAGTTGAAGACCTTCCGTAGAAAAACCAGGACGGTTGGCGAGTCGTCGATGATCAAAACCCGGGTACCTTTGCGCGCATCGACACGCCGTCGCTTGCGCCTTTCCTGGGGATTCACCGGTTCGTTTTCTGTCGGCGCCCTCTCGACCAATTCCGGCGCCTTGGCGAACATCGCTTTCAACCGATTCAACAATCCCATGTATCGCTCCCAATTTTTTAGCATCGTCGTAACGTTCGTTACTGGCGATGGCTATAAGAATATCGATATATAGCGATTCGGTTCAACCTATTCTTTTGGACTAAGCCCATTCTTTGCATGGGAAAGCAAAGACGCCTTACTTGAGGAATAAAGCGTAAGCCGGATTACGCGATTCGTTCCAATAACGATAACCGAGACCATCGAGGAATTCCTGAAATTCCTCTTTTTGCTCCGGCGATACCTGAATGCCGGCCAGGACGCGGCCGTAGTCGGCGCCATGATTGCGGTAGTGAAACAAGCTGATATTCCAGGCATGGCTCATGCTGTTGAGAAATTTCATCAGTGCACCGGGCCGTTCCGGGAATTCGAAGCGATACAGCACTTCGTTTTCCGCCTGCGGCGCCCGCCCGCCGACCAGATGGCGGATGTGCAGCTTGGCCATTTCGTTTTCGGACAAATCGAGGAACGGCAACTCATGCTTGCTCAAGGCGGCAAGCAATTTGTCCACTTCGCGCCGGTCGGGCACTTGCACCCCGACAAAGATGTGAGCCACCTGGGCATCGGCAAAGCGGTAGTTGAATTCGGTAATGGCACGCGCGCCGAGCAAGGAACAGAACGCCTTGAAGCTGCCCGGTTTTTCCGGAATCGTGACTGCCAGTACCGCCTCGCGCTTTTCGCCCAGTTCGGCCCGCTCGGCGACAAATTTCAGACGGTCGAAATTCATGTTGGCACCGCTGGCGATGGCCACCAGATTCTTGCCTTTGGCCTTTTCGCGCTCGGCCCAGACCTTGGCCCCGGCGACGCCCAACGCGCCGGCTGGTTCGAGGATCGAACGAGTGTCCTCGAACACATCCTTGATCGCCGCGCAGATTGCATCGTTGCTGACCCGGATGATTTCATCGACATAGAGCTGGCATAGTCGGAAGGTTTCCTCGCCGACGCGTTTCACCGCCACGCCATCGGCAAAGATGCCGACCTGTTGCAAAGTAATGCGCTCCTTCTTGCACAGGCTGCGCGCCATCGCATCGGCATCTTCCGGCTCGACGCCGATGATCTTGATCTCTGGCCGTAACCGTTTGATATAAGCGCCGATGCCGGCGATCAAACCGCCGCCGCCGACCGGCACGAAGATCGCATCGATTGGAGTGCGTGCCTGACGCAGCAGTTCCATGCCGATGGTGCCCTGGCCGGCGATCACTTCCGGGTCGTCGTACGGATGCACGAAGACTTTCTTTTCCGCCTTCGCAATCGTCATCGCGTGATGGTAGGCGTCGTCGTAGGAGTCGCCATGCAGTACCACCTTGGCACCGCGCTTGGCGACGGCATCCACCTTGATGCCGGGTGTGGTGGCCGGCATCACGATGGTGGCCTCGCACCCCAGCACCTGCGCCGACAACGCCACGCCCTGCGCGTGATTGCCGGCGCTCGCGGCGACCACGCCGCGCTTGAGCTGGGCACGCGTCAAACCGGCCATCTTGTTGTAGGCGCCGCGCAATTTGAAGGAGAACACCGGCTGCATGTCTTCGCGCTTGAGCAATACCGTATTGCCGAGCCGGCGCGACAGGTTGACCGCCGTATCCAATGGGGATTCGATCGCCACGTCGTAGACGCGGGCGAGAAGGATGCGTTCCAGATAGTCGGTCATGCTGACTGCCGTTCTTGTTGGGATGGACATGGGGTTTGATGGGGCCGGGAAAGCTCGCTATTCTCGGGCCTAATCCGCCAACTTCAAACACGCAACTTCAACCGCAGACGACAAAGGGAAAGCAAGATGATGACTCAAGACGAAATGAAACAAGCCACGGCGCGCGCCGCCATCGAATACGTTCCGGCCGGCATCATCGGCGTCGGCACCGGCTCCACCGCCAACTTTTTCATCGATGCGCTGGCCGACATCAAAGGCCGCATCGACGCCGCCGTCGCGTCATCGCTTGCCACCGCCGAGCGCCTGAAGAAAAACGGCATCCGCGTGATCGACCTGAATGAAGCGGGCGAAATGGAGGTCTATGTCGACGGCGCCGATGAAATCACCCCTCATATGGCCATGATCAAGGGCGGCGGCGGCGCATTGACGCGGGAAAAAATCGTCGCCGCCTGCGCCAAGAAATTTGTCTGCATCATCGACCAGAGCAAACTGGTCGATGTCATGGGCAAGTTCCCGCTACCGGTGGAAGTAATCCCGATGGCGCGTTCCTACGTCGCCCGGCAACTGGTCAAGATGGGCGGCAACCCGGTGCTGCGCAGCGGCTTCACCACCGACAACGGCAACGTCATCCTCGACGTACACGGCATGAGCATCCTCGATCCGGTCGCGCTGGAAACCGAGATCAACCAGATCGTCGGCGTCGTCACCGTCGGTCTGTTCGCGCGGCGCGGCGCCGATATCTGCCTGATGGGCACGCAAGACGGCGTGCAGACTTTCAAACGTTGACGGCGCGAGCGGCCCAGCTAGTCCGGCCGCTCGATATCCTCTTCGAAGGTACCGTTTTCGGCCGGTACTTTGTACGATTCGTTCGCCCACTCGCCCAAGTCGATCATTTTGCAGCGCTCGCTGCAAAATGGCCGGAATGCATTTTCCGGTCGCCACTCCACATCCTTGCCGCAGGTTGGACACGCCACCTTGGTCATTTTTTCTGGCATCGATACTTCCAAACGAAAAGGGCGGCTTGCGCCGCCCTGCAGACCTGATCGCGAGATTCAGGCCGAGAAAGAAGAACCGCAGCCGCAGGTGGACGTAGCGTTCGGGTTCTTGATGACGAACTGAGCGCCTTCCAGCCCCTCGGTGTAGTCGACTTCAGCGCCCATCATGTACTGCATGCTCATCGGATCGACCAGCAAGGTGACGCCGTTCTTTTCCAAGATCATGTCGTCTTCGTTGGTCACTTCATCGAAGGTGAAGCCGTACTGGAAGCCGGAACAGCCGCCGCCAGTAACAAAAACGCGCAGTTTCAACTCGGGATTGCCTTCTTCCTCGATCAGCGACTTCACCTTGTTGGCGGCGCTGTCGGTGAAGTTGAAGGGGCTCATATCGGTAACGGCATTCATGGGTAACTTCCTTTCAAAATTAATCTGTATGCGGGACATTATTGGCGCCTGACCGGGCACCGTCAACCACGGCGTAGGTGGGGATTAGCTTTAAATAATCAAGGCATTACGGGAATCTGGGTCAATGCCATGTTTTCCGGCAACCCAAACAGGATATTCATGTTCTGCACTGCCTGTCCCGCCGCGCCTTTGACCAGGTTATCGATCACCGACAACACCACGACCGTGTCGCCGCCTTGTGGGCGATGCACGGCGATGCGGCACAGGTTGGATGCGCGCACCGAACGGGTTTCCGGGTGCGACTTGGCCGGCAACACATCGACAAAGTACTCGTCGGCATAACGCGCCTCGAACAGCGCCTGCACATCCACGTCCTTGCTGAGCTTGGCATAAAGCGTCGCATGGATGCCGCGGATCAACGGAGTCAGATGCGGCACGAAAGTCAGGCCGACGTCATGCCCAGCCATACGCGCAACGCCCTGACGAATCTCCGGCAAATGCCGATGTCCCGGCACGGCATACGCCTTGAAGGTATCCGAGGTTTCGGCGAACAAGGCGCCGATCTCGGCCTTGCGCCCGGCACCGGACACGCCGGATTTACAGTCGGCAACCATCCAGCCCGTCTCGATCACGCCGGCTTCGACCAAAGGCAGAAAACCGAGCTGCACGGCGGTCGGATAGCAGCCGGGATTGGCGATCAGACGCGCGCCCTTGATCTTGTCGCGGTTGATTTCGGGCAGACCGTACACGGCTTCGGCCACCAGATCGGGACAGGCATGCTCCATGCCATACCATTTGGACCACTCGGCGACGTCCTGGATACGAAAATCGGCGGCCAGATCGATCACCTTGACGCCTGCATCCAGCAATTCCCGGGTCTGCTGCATGGCGACGCCGTTGGGTGTGGCGAAGAACACGACATCGCAATGTTTCAGCGGCGCTTCATCGGGCGTAGAAAACGCCAAGGCAACCCGGCCGCGCAGCGAAGGGAACATATCCGCCACCGGCATTCCCGCCTCTTTGCGGGAAGTAATCGCGGTCAATTCCACATCCGGATGCTGGGCGAGCAACCGGAGAAGTTCGACGCCCGTGTAACCCGTACCGCCGACGATGCCTGCCTTGATCATGCAAAACCTCCTTCAAGAAAACAAAAAGCCGCCTGAGCAGGCGGCTTTTTGAACAGCAAAAACATGAATTAGCGCTTGGAGAACTGCTTGCGACGACGCGCTTTGTGGAAACCGACTTTCTTGCGTTCCACTTCGCGGGCATCGCGAGTCACCAGACCGGCTTTCTTCAAGCTGCCCTTCAGACCTGCGTCATATTCGATCAGCGCACGCGTGATGCCATGACGGACCGCGCCGGCTTGACCGGTTTCACCGCCACCATTGACGTTCACCATGATGTCGAAGTTGGCGACACGTTCGGTCAGCACCAGGGGCTGACGCACGATCATGCGGCCGGTTTCGCGCGAGAAGTAAAGGTCAACCGGCTTGCCGTTGACGACGATGTTGCCGGAGCCAGCCTTCAGGAACACGCGAGCGACTGAGCTCTTGCGGCGGCCGGTGCCGTAGTAATAGTTACCGATCATGGTCGGGTTCCTCAGATTTCCAGGGGTTGCGGCTGTTGCGCGGCGTGGGGATGCTCACTACCGGCATAAACCTTCAGTTTCTTGATCATGGCGTAGCCCAGGGGACCCTTGGGCAACATGCCTTTGACCGCTTTCTCCAACGCGCGACCGGGGAAACGATCTTGCATATTCGAGAAGTTGGTTTCACGGATACCGCCGGGGAAGCCGGTGTGGCGATAATAAACTTTGTCTTCCCCCTTGTTGCCGGTAACGCGGAGCTTGTCGACGTTCACCACGACGATGTAGTCACCGGTATCCACGTGGGGGGTAAAGATGGCCTTGTGCTTGCCACGCAAGCGGCGGGCGATCTCGGAGGCCATACGGCCCAGCACTTTGTCGGTGCCGTCCACCAGATACCAGCCGTGCTGGACCTCGTGGGGCTTGGCGGAGAAGGTTTTCATGTTGCGATCCAAAGGGGGACTACAGAAAAGCCGCGGATTTTATGGGGGGAAGCGGGCGCTGTCAAACAGCATTCAGGATCGATTTGCCAACCTCGGTTCTTGCGCTTCGCTGCAGCTCGCCAGGTTTCCGCGATAATCCGCGCATGTCGACATCCTGGTTACTTACCAACTTCGCCGCGGCTTTGTTGTTGCCGCCGACGCCATTTCTCATTCTGGCCATGATCGGACTCGGCCAGCTCAAACACCGGCGCAGCCTTGGCCGCGCCTTGATCGCAGGCAGCCTGATCGCGATCTGGCTATTGTCGACGCACTACATCGCCGCATTGCTGCTCGACAGCCTGAAGCCGCCGCCGGTAGAACTTTCCGGCAAAGAGGCCGATGCCATCGTCATTCTCGGCGGCGGCAGCAATCGCGGCTCCATCGAGTATGGCGGCGACAGCGTCAGCGCTTTCACGTTGGAACGCATCCGTTACGGTGCCTGGCTGGCGAGAAAGCTGCACAAGCCGATCCTGGTTACCGGTGGCGGTCCGGCAGGCGGCAGCGCGGAAGGCGACATCATGCGCGCCAGCCTGGAACAGGAATTCGACCTGAATGTGCGTTGGGTCGAAGCGGCTTCGAGCAACACGCGCGAAAACGCACGCATGTCGTCTCGTCTGTTGAAGGAAGCCGGCATCGAGCGCATTTATCTGGTCACGCATGCCTGGCACCTGGCGCGCGCGGTACCGGAATTCGAATCGATGGGCTTCAAAGTCATTCCCGCCGGCACCGGTTATTCGCTGCCCGAGAAACCCGGCCTGCTCGACTTCGTACCCAACGCCAAAGCCTTTTACAACAGCTGGCTGGCCCTGCACGAATGGATCGGTCTGCTCTGGTACCGCATCCGCTACTGAAAACACTTAACGCAATGGAGAAAATTCGATGAAATCGCGCGTCAAATGGGTTGAAAACGTCTGCTTCATGGCCGAATCGGAAAGCGGCCATGCCATGATCATGGACGGCTCGCCGGACATCGGCGGCCGCAACATGGGGCCGCGGCCGATGGAAATGCTGCTGATGGGCGCCGGCGGCTGCACTTCGGTCGACGTGGTCATGATCATGCAAAAGAGCCGCCAGGACGTCACCGGCTGCGAGGTGGAAGTCAGCGCCGAACGCGCGACCGATCATCCCAAGGTTTTCACCAAAATCCACATGCACTTCACCGTGCGCGGCCGCAATCTGAAGCCCGAAATCGTCGACCGGGCGATCAAGCTGTCGGCCGAAAAATACTGTTCCGCCAGCATCATCCTGGGCAAGACCGCCGAGATGACGCACGACTTCGAAATCATCGAAGAGCCGCCGGCGGCAAGCTGATACCCGCCGGCCGCAACGGCCGGCGCAGCCTGGACGTCAAGCCGCGTCCAGCCACTCCTGCGCCATCGAGGGATCGTCGAAGACGCGCAATTCCGCATCGACGAACATCCGGTTCAGCCAGGAAATCCAGACCATCCACTCGTCCGAAGTCACCACCGCGATCTTGCGGAAATCGTAGCGATGCTCGCGTGCGAAACGGATCTCTTCCCACACCACATCCAGCGTGTAGCTCACCATGTCGCGCAGATCCAGGAGCAGATTGACGCCGCCCTCGAACTCGATGCTGTGCTCGACGTTCTGTTCGAAGTCCCGATAATCCGCCAGCGTGAATTCGCCGATGACGGCAGCGGAAATCAGGTTGTTGCGGGTATTGATGGCAATCATGTCGCGATCCTTTCGTTATGAACTCGTTTCGGCGGGAATCCTGCCGCGCGCCGCCAACACGCCCGCCAGCACGGTGATGCAGATTCCAACCCAAGCCATTATCGGCATTTTCACATCGAAAATAAGAACATCCAGCAGGCTGGCGTAGACCACCGTGCTGTAGGCGAAGCTGGCCACCACGACGGTACGGCCGGTGCGGTAGGCGCGGGTCATGGCGAGTTGGCCGAGGGTGGCGAAAACGCCCAGCGCCAGCAACACGGCCGTCTGCTCCAGGCCGACCACGCCGTGCCAGCCGCCATCCACGCCGGCCAGCGCACCGGCGCCGAGGGCGCAGACCAGCGCGAACCAGAACACCGTGCGCCATTCCGGCTCATGCAAGCGGCCCAGCTTGCGCACATGGATGTAGGCGAACGCGGCCATCACGCCGGAAAACAGGCCGACCAGGCCGGCGACCAGATCGTCCGCCTCGCTCTGCCAGGGCCGCAACATCAGCAGCACGCCGACGAACCCGGCCGCCACCGTGGCGTACTGCGCGCGGCTCGGCCGTTCGCCCAGTTGCCAGGGCATCAGCAACGCCAGAAACAACGGCGAGGCGTAATTCAACGTCACCGCCACCGACAGCGGCAGCCGCACCAGCGCATAGAAGAACGTCGCCAGCGCGACGAAGCCGATCAGGCCGCGGCGAATCTGCATGCCGGCATGCGGACCGAAGAAAACCATACCGCCACGCCAGCCCCGCTGCAGCGAAATGCCGCCCAGCAACAGCAGCAAGCCGACCAGCGAGCGATAGAACACCAGTTCATGGCTGGAAAACCAGACCACGCCGATCTTGGCGAACACGCCCATCAACGCGAAACACGCCCCGGCGAGCAGCATCCAGGCGGAACCCACGCTATTCGACCGGTGCCGGCGCGGCGACCAGTTCCGGCGCCTGCAGCGCGCGGATCGCCTGGTCAACCGCCAAAGCGACCGGCAGCGATTTGTCCGCCGAGACCACCTGCAATTCCTCGAACTTGCGCGCGGTGACCAGCACCCGCGTTTCCAGCGAACCGGTCGCGTCGTTGTAGGCCTTCACCGCCTGACCCAGATTCTTGCCGACGCTGTTCCAGTGCTCGCCCAGCTTCGCCAGCCGCTCGTACAGCAGCGCGCCGAGCTCGCCGACCTGGTGCGCGTTGTCGGCCAGCGCCTCCTGCCGCCAGCCGTAATACACCGCCTTCAGCAAGGCGAGCAGCGTGGTCGGCGTCGCCAGAATCACCTTCTGCGCGCTGGCGTATTCGATCAATTCCGGGTCCTGTTGCAGCGCGGCGCTGAAAAACGCCTCGCCAGGCAGGAACATCACGACGAACTCCGGCGACTGCTCGAACTGGTCCCAATAGGTTTTCGCGGCCAACTGCTGGATATGCGTGCGCACATGCTGCACGAAGCGCGCCAGCGCACGGCTGCGCGCGTCCTCCTGTGCCGCCTCCACCGCTTCCAGATACGCCGCCAGCGGCGCCTTCGAATCGATCACCACGGTCTTGCCGCCGGGCAGGCGCACCAGCATGTCGGGACGGCGGCCGTCGCCGCTGGTCTCCTGCTCGAAGAAATCGCAGTGTTCCAGCATGCCGGCCAGTTCCACCACCCGCTTCAACTGCACCTCGCCCCAGCGGCCGCGCACTTCCGGCCGGCGCAACGCGGAGACCAGGCGACCGGTCTCCTGCCTCAGTTCCTGCTGCGCGCCGAACAGCGCGCGCACCTGCTCGCTGAGCTGGCCGTAACTCTCGGCACGCGCCTTTTCCAGCGCCTGGGTCTGCCCGGCCAGCTTGGCCAGTTCCTCCGACAGCGGCTGCACCAACCCCGCCACCGCCTGCTGGCGCGCCGCCAGATCGCCCTGCGCGCTGGCCTGAAAGCGCGCCAGGTTCTGCGTCGCCAGATCGAGAAAAGCCTGGTTGTTGCGCGCCAGCGCCTGCGCCGACAGCGCATTGAAGGCGTCCGCCAACTGCCGCTCCGCCGCCGCCATCAATTGCCGCCGCTCCTCGCCGCCGCGCCGTTCCTGGTCCAGTTGCGCCCCCAGGCCGACGACCTGCTCGCGCAACTGCGCCGCTTCCGCCAGCCAACGCCCGCGTTGCCAGAACAGCACCAGCAAACCCACGCCCAGGCCGATCAGGGCCGCCATCAGATAGTCCATCGCACCCTCCATGAGACAAACGATGATACCCGCTGGCATCAATTCACCATTGCCCGCCGCGCGCGCCGCGGCGTACCTTCGCCACGCCCATTTACCCGTCGCCACCGCAAATCGCCATGTCGCATCAAACCGAAATACTGAAACTCCGCCAGGCGCTGGAGACCATCGTGGTCGGCCAGAGCAAGCTGCTCGACCGGCTGGTCATCGGCCTGCTCGCCGGCGGCCACGTGCTGGTGGAAGGGCTGCCGGGGCTGGCCAAGACGACGGCGGTGAAAACCCTGGCGGCGGGCATTCATGCCGAATTCCGCCGCATCCAGTTCACCCCCGATCTGCTGCCGGGTGACCTCACCGGCACCGACATCTACCGGCCACAGGACGGCAGCTTCCAGTTTTCGGAAGGGCCGCTGTTCCACGAAATCGTCCTCGCCGACGAAATCAACCGCGCCCCGGCCAAGGTGCAGTCGGCCCTGCTGGAAGCCATGCAGGAACACCAGATCACCGTCGGCAACGCCACCCGCCGCCTGCCCGACCTGTTCATGGTGATGGCGACGCAGAACCCGCTCGAACAGGCCGGCACCTATCCGCTGCCGGAAGCGCAGCTCGACCGCTTCCTGTTGCACGTGCTGCTGGACTACCCGAGCGCCGACGAAGAACTGGAAATCATGCGACGCGACCGCCGCCTGCACCTGTCCGACGGCAACACGCCGCTGGCCGCCGTGCTCGATGTCGCCACCGTGCTGGCGGCGCGGCGGGAGGCCGGACAAGTGCATCTGGCCGCGCCGGTCGAGCAATACATCGTCGATCTGGTGCGCGCCACGCGCAATCCCGGCGCCTTGCGGCCGGAGTGGATCGGCATGGCCGAGGTCGGCGCCAGCCCGCGCGCGGCGCTGGCCCTGTCGCGCGCCGCCGCCGCGCTGGCCTATCTGCGCGGACGCGACTACGTGACGCCCGACGACGTGCGCGAAATCGCACCGGATTGCCTGCGCCATCGCATCATCCTGAGCCTGCAAGCGCGCCTGAACAAACTGGGTCGCGACGCCTTGATCGCCGGCCTGCTCGACGCGGTGCCGGCGCCGTGAACTGGATTAAACGTAGCCTGGATGCAGCGCAGCGGAATCCAGGATGGTTCGGTGCAGCCTTGCGCGCGCCGAATTCCGCCGCCGACGCCAGCCAGGCCACCGCCGCGCCGCTGCTCGCCGCCGACGACATCGCCCAGCTTGCCGCGCAGGCCGCGCTGCTCGCCGACGCCAGTCCGCAACGCGAAATCCACGATCACCACGCCGGCGACTGGCCCTCGGCCTGGCTCGGGCGCGGCCTCGACTACGAAGAATCGCGCCCCTACGCCGCCGGCGACGACATCCGCGACATGGACTGGCGCACCACCGCGCGCAGCGGTCGGCCGTATCTGAAAATCTATCGCGAAGAGCATCAGCCCTTGCTGCATCTGGTCGTCGACCGCGGCACCAGCCTGCGCTTCGGCACGCGGCGGCGGCTCAAGGCGGCGCAGGCCGCGCGCGTCGCCTGTCTGCTCGCGTTCGCCGCCGCACAGCGCAACAGCACGGTCGGTGCCACGTTGTGGCAGCAAATCGATCTCGACCTGCCACCCCGGCACGGCCGCCTCGGCGCCCTCGCGCTGGCGCAAGCCGTCGCGGCGCCCTGCCCGCCTATTGCCGGCGCCGGCGCCGCCGCGGCGCTGCGCGATCACGACCGTCTGGCCCGGTTGAACGCCGACTTGCCGCGCGGCGCGCGCCTGCTGCTGGCCAGCGATTTCGCCTGGCTCGACGCCAGCCACCTTGGCCTGCTCGCGCAACTGGCCGAGCGCATCGACGTGCTCGCCGTGCAAATCGTCGACCCGGCCGAACCCAGCCTGCCCGATATCGGCCTGGCCTGTTTTCGCGACATGGCCGGCGGCGAGCGGCGCTGGCTCGACAGCGGCCGCGCCGCCACGCGCAGTGCCCACGCCGCCGCCTGGCAAGCACGCCAGGCCGAACGCGCCGCGCTGCTGGCCCGCGCCGGTGTGCAACACCTGATCGTCGGCAGCGAAGTCGACGACCTGCCAGCCCTGTTGGCGACGCATGCCTGATCCACGCCAAGATCTGGCCGACATCGTCGAACCGGCGTTTGCCGTCGCGCCGGCGCAATCCGATTTTCCCGCCGCGTTGGCGCTGGGCGCGCTGCTGCTCGCGGCGCTGTTGATCGCCGCCGGCTACTGGCGCTGGCGGCGCACCGCAATGCGGCGACGATTGCGCCGCCTGGCCGACAGCGCCGACATCGCGGCCGCCGCCGCCGAACTGGCCCGCCTGCGACCTGGTCCCGCCGATGCAGCCTGGCAAGCGGAGCTCGCCCGCCTGCGCTTCGCCCCGCCTCGCGCCGATGCCGCCGCCACGCTGGCGCGCCTGTGCCGGCAAGCGGAAGCCGGCCTGAAGTAATGCTGGAACTCGCGCATCCGCTCTGGCTCGCCGGGCTGCCCCTGCTCGCGGGCTGGTTCGCCTGGGCCTGGCGCCACGCCCGCCACGACGCGCCGGCCGCCTGGCTGCTCAACCATCCCGGCCTGGCCGGCGACGCCGCCGGCAGCGTCCCGCCCGGCGGCAGGACGCCGCTGCTGCTCGCCAGCGTCGCCTTTGCGCTGCTGCTGTTGGCACTGGCGCAACCGCGTCAGGTCGGCGCCTGGATCGTGCCGCCGCCGGAAGGGCGCGACATCGCGCTAATCGTCGACACCTCGCAGACCATGAGCATCGACGACTTCCAGCTCGACGGCAAAAAGGCCGAACGTCTGGCCGTGCTGAAAGCGGTGCTGCGCCGTTTCATCGAGGCCCGCGCTGGCGACCGCTTCGCCGTGCTGGCGTTCGGCTCCAGCGCCGCCAGCCTGACCCCGCCCACGTTCGACCGTGTCCACGCCATCGCCCAGTTGCAGCGCCTACAAGTCGGCATGGCCGGCGACAACACCGCGCTGGGCGACGCGCTCGGCCTGGCCTTGCGCCAGGTGCGCCAGACCCGCTTGCGGCCGGCGCTGATCCTGCTCAGCGATGGCGAACCATCCAACAGCGGCGACCTGACGCCGGCCGAGGCGGTGGCGGTGGCGCGGCAACTGGGCGTCGCCGTGCATACCGTGCAGATCGGCAACAACCTGTTCGCCGACGGCCGCACGCCGATGGCCGCCGCCGACCCGCAACCGAATCTGGCCGACATCGCCCGCCTGACCGGCGGCCGCCATTGGTCGGTCGCCGGCACGGAAGATGCCGAACAGGTCATCCAGGCCATCGGCCGCCTGGAAAAAACCCTGGCGCAACCGGCGCAGCAGCGCCAGACGCGCGAATGGTACTGGCTGCCGCTGGCGCTGGCGGCGCTGTGCTTGACGCTGGCAAACATCCGGAGCGCGCGATGATCGAGTTCCTTGCCCAACTCGACTGGCGCGCGCCCTGGTGGGGACTACTGGCGCTGCAACCGGCGCTGATCTGGCTGCTCGCGCGGCGGCGGCAGCAACGTCTGGCCGGCTATGCGGATGCGCATCTGCTGCCCTGGGCGGTGGTCGGCGCGGCGCAAAGCCGGCCGGCGCTGTGGCCACAAATCGCCCAGACCTTGGCCTGGTTGTTGCTGGCCGCCGCCGCTGCCGGCCCGCGCCTGCCGCTGCCGGACGCCGCCGGTGAGAACCCGGCGCCGAGTCATCGCCTGAACGTCGAAATCGTGCTCGACCTGTCCGCCTCGATGCAGGCCGCCGATATCGCACCGACCCGCCTGGAGCGCGCCCATCTGGAGTTGAACGACTGGCTCGCCCGCCTGCGCGGCGAGCGCGTCGGCATCGTCGTCTATGCCGGCGACGCCGGCGTCCTGCTGCCGCCGAGCGACGACGTCGCGCTGGTACGGCGCGCCCTGCAACAGGCACACGGCGATTTGCTGGCGCAACCCGGCAGCAACCTCGCCGCCGCGCTCGACCTGGCCGCGCGACAACTGCACGGCGCGGGTGGCAAGGGTGGTGGCAAAGCCATCCTGCTGGTCACCGATGCCGACGCCGACAGCCTCGCCGGCAGCGCAGGCGTAGCGGCGCGCGCCGCCGTGCAACGCCTGCGCGACGCCGGCATGCCGCTCTATGTGCTCGGCGTCGGCACGGCGGCCGGCGCGCCGATTCCGCTGCCGCAAGGCGGTTACGCCGAGCGGGACGGCGTCCAGGTGATCAGCCGCAGCCACGCCGGCGGCTACGACGATCTGGCGCGCGCCGCCGGCGGCCGCTTCAGCCGCGTGCAGGACGGCGACAGCGACTGGGCCGCGCTGCACGACGGCGGCATCGCCGCGTTGCCGGGCGACCCGCTCGCGCCGGAACGGGTGCGCGCCTGGCAAGAGCTATACGCCTGGTGCCTGGCCCCGGCACTGGTTTTGCTGCTGTTGGCAGGCGGCTGGCCGCGAAAGGTTCGTCATGAAGCTTGAGGTGAACTTTGTGGTAGTTCGTTGGGCACGCTGCGCTTTACCCAGGCTACGGCTCCTCGCCCTGGCTCTCCTGCCGCTGGGGGCGCACGCAGCCGAGCCGTCGCCTGCCAGCGCCTACCAGAATCGCCAATACGCCCAGGCCGAAGCCGGCTATGTCCGCCAGGGCGGCTACGCGGGCCATTTCGGCGCGGGCGCGGCGGCCTGGCGTTTGCAGGACTACCGCGCCGCCGTGCGCCACTTCGGCGTCGCCTTGCTGCTCGCGCGCACTGCCCAGGAGCGCGACGATGCGCTGTACAACCTGGGCAACGCGCACTACGGCATGGGCCACTGGCGCGCCTCCGCCGAGGCGTTCGCAGGCGTGGCGCAGGCGCGGCCCAACGACGCGCGCGCCCGGAAAAACCTGGAACAGGCGAACATTCGCCTTGCCAAACAGCGCAGCGACGCGCCGTTCCAGACCGATCTGCGCGGCCGTCGCGGCCGGCTGGCCGAAGGCGTCGTCAATCTGGGCTGGGACAGCGACGCGGCGGTGCAGGATTTTGCCGCCGAGCAGCTCGGCCCGATGACTGGCGGCACCGCCGCCGATGGCGCACGCCGGCAAGGCGCGGCGCAGGACCATACCGACGCGGTCGAAATCGCCGCCGCGCGCCTGCAATCCGGCCTCAAGAAACTGGAACTGCTCGACGACAAGCCGCGCGAACTGCTCAAGGGCATGCTGCGCCAGGACCACGTGCCGGGCGCGGCGGATGCGGGGCCGGCATGGTGATGCGCCTGGCCCTCGCGCTGCTGCTGGCGCTGACCGCGACCGGCAGCCTGGCCAGCGGCCTGAAAGTCGAACTCGATCGTCGCGAGCTCGCGCTCGGCGAACCGTTGCTGCTGACCCTCACCCAAGCGGCCGTCGGCGACAGCCTGGAGACGCTCGACACCGCGCCGCTCACGGCCGATTTCGAAGTCCAGGCGCGCACCTTGAATCGCACCGGCGACAGCGAATCCCTGGCGCTGACGCTCTACCCGTTGCGCAGCGGCCGTCTCGTCATCCCGCCGCTGCACACCGCATCGGCCCGCTCCCGGCCGCTGAACGTGACGGTCGCCGCCGCGCCGGCCGATACGCCGCCGCTGCAATTCAGCCTGACCACCGCGCCGGCCCGGCCGATCCAGCGCCAACCGGTGCGCCTGAGCCTGGAAATCGTCGACGACGGCAGCCTGGCCTGGCAGCGGCCGCTGTTGCCGACGCATGCCGGCCTGCACCTGCGCGCGCTGGGCGAGGAACAAAGCGAGGTCGAACGCGATGGCTTGCGCCTGACTGCGCATCGCTTCCATTGGGCGCTGATTCCGACCGCCGCCGGCGCGCTCGAACTGCCACTGCCAATGCTGGAAGCCGGCAAGTTCGGCCAGCGCCTGCGTTTTCCGCCGCCGCCGGCAAAGCTCGAAGTCAGTCCTGCGCCGGCCTGGCTGCCGGCGGAAGCCGCCATCGGCCGGCCGCAACTGCGCGCTGCGGCGTTGCCGGCAACCTGGCCGCTAAACCGCCCGCTGGCCTGGCGCATCGAAGTCGTCGGCGGCTATAGCGAAACCGCGCTGAAAACCTTGCTGCAATGGCAGCTTGCCGCCCACGCCGGGCTCAACGCCTATCCGCCCAGCGTCGAAACGCTACCGCCGGAAGATGCCACCTCGCCGCTGACCCGACTGGCCGCCACGCTCTACCTGCTGCCGCAAGCCAGCGGCGAATTCATGCTGCCGGCGCTCGCCCTGCCTTACTTCGACCCGGCCAGCCAACGCCTGGAAGCGGTGCGATTGCCGGCCCGCAAGCTGACCGTGTTCAACCCGCTGCAGCGGCAACTGCGCGACTTCGGCCTCGGCCTGGCCGGACTGGCGGCAGTACTGCTCGCGGGCTGGCAGATACTGCGCCGGCTCGCCCGCTTCCGCGCCAGACGCCGCGGCCTCGCCCGCATCGCGCAGGCAGCCGATCTGCCCGCGCTGGTCGCCGCGGTCAAGGCCTACACCCCGCTGCCCGCCGCACGCCACGCCGCCACGCTCGGCATCTGGCGCGCGCGCATGGCGGTCAAGCGCGACACGCCGGCGCTTGCCGAACTCGTCGCCGCGCTGGAAGCGGCGCATTACGGCCAGACCGACGCCGACCTGGACGGCCTGAAACGCCTGGCGCGCCAGGCGCTCGCATAGCTTCGGATTGTCCGATCCGGCTTGGCGCGAAGTAACCGTAGGATGGGCGAAGCGCAGCGCGCCCATCAATCGTTGCGGGTTGATGGGCGCGCTGCACCAGTGCTCGGCACGCCGGATGCCTAAGCGGCAAAACCCGCCGCCAAGGCATCCGCTGCGCTTCGCCCATCCTACGATCGGAGGTTGATCCGGACAGCCTGCAACGCCTCGCACGCAACGCGCTGTGGTAACAACGCCGTTTCTCAGGTTGAACTCATCCGCCACCTCAGTCAGGATGCGAGCCCCCTTGCCCAAATTACCCACTGTGTCCGATCACTTCGATATCGTCATTCTCGGCGGCGGCCTCAACGGCGCCGCGCTGGCCAGCGCGCTCCGCAACGGGCCGCACCGCGTTGCGCTGGTCGAGCCGCAGCCGCCCGCCGCCGCGGCCGCCGACGCGCTCTGGGACAGCCGCATCTACGCCTACAGTCCCGGCAATGTCGAGTGGTTGCACAGCCTGGGCGGCTGGGGCGAGCCGGTGCGGGCGCAGGCGGTTTACACGATGCGGATCCACGGCGACGCCGGTGGCCGTCTGACCTTCGACGCCATCGACGCCGGCCTGCCGGAACTGGCCTGGATCGCCGAGAACAGCCGCCTGCAAAGCGCGCTATGGCAAACGCTGCGCGGGCATCCCAATGTGAGCCACGTCGCAACCGCCGCCAGCGCGGTGACCTGGGGCGAGGGCAACACGCCGCAACACCGGCTGCATCTGAGTGACGGCCGCGTACTGCGCGCCGACCTGCTGATCGGCGCCGACGGCGCGCATTCCTGGCTGCGCGGCCAGGCCGGCATCAGTTACGACGAAGAGGATTACCAGCACATCGGCGTCGTCGCCAACTTCGAAATCGAAAAACCGCATCGCGGCAGCGCGTTTCAATGGTTCCGTGCCGATGGCGTGCTGGCCTACCTGCCGCTGCCGGGCAATCGCATCTCGATGGTCTGGTCGACACCGCCGGAACGCGCCGCCGAATTGCAGGCGTTGCCGCCGGAAGAACTGGCGCGGCGCGCCACCGCTGCCGGCGCCGGCGCGTTGGGCAACTTGCGCTGCATCACGCCGGCGGCCGGTTTTCCGCTCAAGCGCCGGCGCGCGCATGAATGGGTGCGGCCCGGCCTCGCCCTGATCGGCGATGCCGCCCACACCGTCCACCCGCTCGCCGGCCAGGGCGTCAATCTCGGTTTCCGCGATTCGCGTCTGCTTGCCGAAGTGCTGGCCAGCGGCGGCAATGCCGGCGAAATCGGCCGCCTCACCGGCTACGCCGCGCGCCGACTGGAAGATGTCGCCTCGATGCAGTACACCACCGGCAGCCTAAAGAAACTTTTTGCCCGCGACGACAGCCTCACCCGGGCGCTACGCAATTGGGGCATGAGCCTTGCCAACCGGATTCACCCGATCAATCAGGCGCTGACCCGCCACGCTGTCCTTTAATCATTCCCTGGGAGCATTCATGAAACACACCCTGACCGCCTTGCTGCTGGCGTTGCTGTCCACATCGCTCGCCGCGTCCGCCCTCGCAGGCGAAGGCGATATCCGCAAATCCATCGAAGGCAGTTTCCCGGGCGCCAAGGTCAAGGACATCGCCAAATCGCCGATCGACGGCCTGTTCGAAGTCATTACCGAGAGCCCGCAAGGCCCGCTGGTGGTCTATGCCGACGACAAGGGCCAGTACCTGCTGATCGGCGACCTGCTCAACGTGCAGAGCAAGCGCAACCTGACGCGCGAACGCATGGACAAGCTGACCGAAGTGAAGTGGGACAACCTGCCACTGGACAACGCCATCAAGGTGGTCAAGGGCAACGGTTCGCGCAAGATCGCCGTGTTCTCCGACCCGGACTGCCCCTACTGCAAGAAAGCGGAAGCGGAATTCGCCAAGATGGACGACCTCACCATCTACAACTTCGCCTACCCGCTGCCGATGCACCCGGACGCCAGCCGCAAGTCCAAACTGGTCTGGTGCAGCAAGGACCGCGCCCAGGCCTGGCAGGATCTGATGCTGAAAGGCGTCGTACCGAAGGGCAAAACCGACTGCGACAACCCGATCGACGAAAACCTCGCCCTCGGCGCGAAACTGGGCGTCAACGGCACGCCGGCCTTGATCTTCCCGAACGGCAAACGCATTCCGGGCTATGTCGATGCCAACCGCCTGGAAGCCATGCTGAAGTCGATGGCCGCCAAGAACGGCGCGAAGAACTGAATCAGCGGTATGTAGCTTCAACTGGAGCGCCGGCGTCCCGCCGGCTTCGTCATTCCGATCAGATCAACGAGCCGGCGGGACGCCGGCGCTCCTCCGGCAGGGCCTGCTTAGTTTCAGAAAGCGTGAAGCTAGAAGCGCTCATCCATCGGCGCCTCTTCCCGGATCAGCTTCTCGGCGCCACGCGCCAGCGCGCGCATCACGGTCGTCGCGGTCTGCATACCTTCCGCCGCCATGTTGCCGACTACCGGCGCCAGTTTCGTCGCCAGTTCCTTGGCCTCCTGGCTCAAGCCGCAGCCACTGCCGGCGCCCGCGCCGCCGGTTTCGCCACAGCGCGCGGCGGACTTGCTGCCTTCCAGAAAGCCGCGCTGAAACTGCACGGCTTCCCATTGCTCGCGCATCATCCTGCCGGCCTGCATCGGCGAAATCTGGCCGCTGCGCAGTCCTTGCTCGATCCGTTCCATCTGCTGGTTCAGACGCGCCTCGATCGAATTCAGCATCGCCTGGTTGCCGGCATCGGGACCATTGACGCGCGGCGACGCGGCGGGCGCGGACGAACCCAACAGGCAGGAAGTGTTATCGGCCTGCGCCAGGCCGGCATTCAAGGACAAGGAAACAAGCGCGCACAAACTCAAGGTTTTCAACATCGAAGAGGTTTTCATGACTGACTCCTGAAAGAATCCCGCTTGGCGGTCGCGAAGCAGGTGAAT
>JASJPK010000104.1:0-2398 GCA_031426735.1 Hydrogenophilaceae bacterium
CCGGAACTTTCATGAGCTTTTTTTCCCGTCGCCGCAGCCCCGGTCATGCCCCGGTCGAAATCAGTGAACGCAATGACACCCGTTTTCTGCATCTGGGCGGGCCTGCCGTGCAGAGCGCCATGCGCATCAAGGAACCTTACGCGCTGGACCTCGAGTACACCCGCGCCATGATGGCTTTTCTGCTGTTTCACCGCGGCCCCAAGGATATTGCGCTGATCGGCCTCGGTGGCGGCTCCATCGCCAAGTACATCTACCGCCATCTGCCGGAAAGTCGACTTACCGCGCTCGAAATCAATCCGGAAGTCGTCGCCGCCGCGCGCGCTTATTTCATGCTGCCGCAGGATGACGAGCGGCTTTCCGTGATTACCGGCGACGGCGCGGCTTTCGTTTACGAAAACCCGGACAGCCAGGATGTCTTGCTGGTCGATGGCTACGATGCCAAACGCATCGTCGACGCGCTCGCCAGCCCCGAGTTCTACCGCGCCTGCAAGAATATGCTGCGCCCAGGCGGCGTTGCCGTGTTCAACCTGTGGGGCTCGGACGAATACTACCCGCGCTATTACGATCGGCTCGCGCGCGCCTTTGGCGAACACGTGCTGCAACTGCCGGCCGAAAAGAAGGGGAACATCATCGTTTTCGCCTTCCGCAAACCGCTGCCAGCAGTCGGCCTGACCCCCTTGCTGCGCGAAGCGCACCGCCTGGAAGCCGAATTGGGCCTGGAATTCGAAGCATTCGTTTCCCGCATGCGCAACTGGAACCCCACCTCGACCGACGCGTTCATCGCCTAGGTTCCGGCATTGACCAGGAAGCTTTCCATCCCCGATGAAGGGTGGGAAAATTCCAATCAGTTAAGTATTCATTCGAGGCGGCCATGATCGACAAAGACGGTTACCGGCCGAATGTGGGCATCGTTATCTGCAATGCGCGCAACGAAGTTTTCTGGGGCAAACGTATCCGCCAGAACTCTTGGCAATTCCCTCAGGGCGGCATCAAGCATGGCGAAAGCCCCGAACAGGCAATGTATCGCGAGCTGATGGAAGAAGTCGGGCTGGCACAGGAACACGTGCGCATTCTTGGACGGACGCGCAACTGGATGCGCTATGACGTGCCGCGCGACTGGATGAAACGCGAATGGCGCGGGCATTACCGCGGCCAGAAGCAAATCTGGTTTTTGCTGCGCCTGGTCGGTCGCGATTGCGACGTCAGGTTGCGCGCCTCCGAACACCCGGAATTCGATGCCTGGCGTTGGCATGACTACTGGGCACCGGCGGAGGATGTTGTCGAGTTCAAGCGCGAGGTCTACCGTACGGCACTGAGCGAGCTGGAGCGCTACTTGAGCATCGGCGCCGAACACCCGCGGGTCTGCCATCCGTACATGCTGGCCATGCGCACGCATGGCGCCGGCCGGCCCTAAGTGACGTACCCATTCAAATCAGTCACGTCCTGGCTTCGGACAATCCAGCCAGGCAACTAACCAGCGAGCGTGATCGTGAACTTCAACTACAACGTCATCCCCACCGCCCCGCTGCAAAAGGGCGCCACATTTCACAAACCCTGTCAGAAACTCCCCGAGCAAGTCACGCTCGGGCAACCGGCCACCCATGTGATGACCGATTTCACCGTCGTCACCGCGTACACCATCTTCCCGCTGGAAACTATCGAAGCCGCCCGCGCCAAAATGATCCATCGCGGCGTCCGCATGCTGCTGGTGGTCGACGATCAAAACCACATTCTGGGCCTGATTACCACCTCCGACCTGACCAGCGAAAAACCCATGCAAGTGGTGCAGACCCAGGGCATTCGCCACTCCGACGTGATGGTGAAAGACATCATGACGCCGCGCGAAAAACTCGAAGTCCTCTGCATGGAAGATCTACAGAAAGCCCGCGTCGGCGATATCGTTGCCACTCTGAAAACGCAGGGACGCCAGCACGCACTGGTGGTCGAGCGCACGCATGATCGCAGCCAGATTCTGCGCGGCATGTTCTCGGTTTCGCAGATCAGCCGACAACTCGGCGCACATGTCGAAACCACCGGTGTCGCCGGCACCTTCGCCGAACTGGGCGTAGAACTCGGTCGTTAGCGTGAAACTGGCCACTCGCGCCCAAACCCTGCCCGGCGATCCGGGCCAGTGGGCGCGCGGCGAACCGCTCTGGAAACTGGCCCCGAAACGGGATAGCGAAGGCCACCCGTACATTGATTTCATGATGCTGGTTCCCGGCCTGAAGAAGCGTCCCGCACATGAAGTCGAATGTTTGATGCAGGTGATTCAAGGCGTACTGCTCCAGTTCGACAACTGGGTCGTGTTTGCCGACTTCAACCTGAAACTCAACCTGCTCTGGGTCTCCTTGAAATACCGTCCCGGCATCATGACCGAGATCGTCGCCGCGCTCCGCGC
>JASJPK010000105.1:0-29211 GCA_031426735.1 Hydrogenophilaceae bacterium
CGGGTCGTGGGGTGGGAATCTCGCCGTGGGCGCAAGGCTTCCGTTTACGTTGGTCAGTCGACAATCCCTCAAACCCGGTAGGAGCGCCTTCCAAGGCGCGATGCTTTTGATGTCTGCTGTGATCGCGCCTTGGAAGGCGCTCCTACGGGTCGTGGGGTTGGAATCCCGCCGTGGGAGAAAGGCTTCCGTTCACAGGAGTCGGTCGACAATCCCCCAACCCGGTAGGAGCGCCTTCCAAGGCGCGATGCTTTTGATGTCTGCTGTGATCGCGCCTTGGAAGGCGCTCCTACGGGTCGTGGGGTGGGAATCTCGCCGTGGGCGCAAGGCTTCCGTTTACGTTGGTCGGTCGACAGTCCCCCAAACTCGGTAGGAGCGCCTTCCAAGGCGCGATGCTTTTGGTGTCTGCGGTGATCGCGCCTTGGAAGGCGCTCCTACGGGTCGTGGGGTGGGAATCCCGCAAAGGCTTCCGTTTACAGGAGTCGGTCGACAATCCTCCTACGCGGCCTCGATCAAACGTTCGATGTGCGGGCCGACTGCATCGCCGTGCTGGTGATACAACTCGATCATGCGCCAAGCCATGGCTTGCCAGCGCGCCTTGCCGGCAATGCCGACGCGCTGCAGTTCGCCGCTGTCGCCGGTGTCCAGCCAGACCGTATAGGCCGCTGCCAGTTCGGGAAACAGCTTGCGGCGCATGCCGGTGAAATTGGCGAAATAGAAGTGGATCGCGGCCGGGTTCTCGCGTGCCAGCAAGCCCGGCAGCGTCGACAGGCAATCGGCGTAGAGATCGCGCACGGCGCGCGCCATGATTTCCGCCGGCGTGCGCATGACGGCCGCGAGCAGTTGCGACCAGTCTTCACCCAACTCGGCGCCGACCCGCGCCTCGCCCAGTTCGTGCAGGATCACCGATTCGGTCTCGGTCGCCGTCATCGCCTGCAACGCCGCTACCGGCCTGGTCTGGAAGTCGTAGCAGGCGACGGCGCGCGTCATCGCCTCGTTGCGATGGTTCCAGTTCCATTCCTCATATTTTTCCCACAGCCAGCGCTGCAGCGATTCGGTGCGCACGAAAATGGTGTCGTCCAGCATCATGCCCGGCGGCGCATCCAGATCGCGCGCGAATTCGCAGCCGGAGACGTAGACCTTGAAGCCGTCGCGCATCTCCTCGCGCAACAGGTTGCCGAGGAAGAAATGCGGCTTGCAGGCGCGCCCGAAACCGCCCGAATAAACCAGGCCATGCGGCGCCAGTTCGCGATTGGCCGCGGCCACCTCGAACGGATCGACACTGCCGCCGGATAGCGGCAACGGTTCGTAGGGCGCGGTCTCGACCGCTTCCCAGAAGCGCTCGCGTTCGTTCATCCAGTCGCCCACCTCGCTCTTCGGCATGTCCTCGGTCAGCGGAATCTCGTTTTCCCAGCGATACAGTTCGCGCATCTTCAGCAGGAAGGTGCACAAGGTCAGATCCGCCGCGAACTGGGCATCGGAGATGTGGCAGTTTTTCTGCACGGCGCTGACAATCGCACCCAATCTGAGGTCATTCATGGCGGCCCTCCTTCTATATCCGAGTGATTTAGTCGGATTATGGCGCGCCATTTTTAAATTAGGAATCGACATGCGTTACTGGCTGATGAAATCCGAACCTTCCGAATACAGCATCGACGATCTGGCGCGCGATGGCAGCGTGGCCTGGTTCGGCGTGCGCAATTACCAGGCGCGCAATTTCATGCGCGACCAGATGCAGGTCGGCGACGGTGTGTTGTTCTATCACTCCACCTGCGCCGAGCCGGGCATCGCCGGGCTGGCCGAGGTCAGCGTGGCGGCCTATCCGGATGCGACGCAGTTCGATGCCGCCGGCAAGTATTTCGATCCCAAGGCCACACCGGAGCATCCGCGCTGGTTCAACGTGGAAGTGAAGTTCGTCAGAAAAACCCGGCTGATTCCGCTCGCCGAACTGCGCGAGGCGCCGGAACTGGCGACCATGCGGATTCTGGCCAAAGGCAACCGGCTGTCGATCACGCCGGTGGACCCGGACGAGTGGAAGTTCATTCAGCCGCTGCTGTAACGGCGCCCCGGTGGATCTCGTTCTCGCAGCCTATCTCGCGTTCTATCTCGCGCTCGGCCTGGCCACCGGCTTCGTCGCCGGCCTGCTCGGGGTGGGCGGCGGATTGTTGATGGTGCCGGCGCTGAGCTGGGCGTTCGCCGAGCAGGGCTTCGCGCCGCAGTTCAACATTCATCTGGCCCTGGCCACCTCGCTGGCGGTGATCGTGCCGACCGCGCTGTCCAGCCTGCGTGCGCATCATGCGCATGGCGCAGTGGACTGGCAGGCGGTGCGCCGCATCGCGCCCGGCATCCTGCTCGGCACGCTGGCCGGCAGTCTGGCGGCGGCAAAGTTGTCCGATGCCGGCCTGAAAATCTTCTTTACCGTGTTCCTGTTCTATGCCGCGACGCAAATGCTGCTCGGCTTCAAACCGCCGGCTTCGCGCCAGATGCCGGGCCTGGCCGGAATGACCTTCGCCGGCAGCGTGATCGGGCTGGTGTCGAGCTGGGTCGGTATCGGCGGCGGCACCTTGTCGGTGCCGTTTCTGACCTGGTGCAACGCAGGGCTGCGCCGTGCCATCGGCACTTCGTCGGCAATCGGTTTGCCGATCGCCGTGGCCGGCACGGTCGGCTATGCGCTGGCCGGACTCGATGTTGCGAGCTTGCCGCCGGCCAGCATCGGATTCGTTTATTTGCCGGCGCTGGCGGCCATCGCCAGCGGCACCTGGCTCACCGCGCCGTTCGGCGCCCGCGCCACGCACCGCTTGCCGGTATTGCGGCTGAAGCGGATTTTTGCCGCGCTGCTCTATCTGATTGCCGTACGAATGGCCTATGGCTTGTGGTCGGGATGACTGGACAATCACGCTACTTTCCCACCCGTTGAGGAGTATTTATGCGTTTTCTGACCCTGCTGCTGGCGTTGTGCCTCGTTGTGTTGCCCGCCAGTGCTGCCGACTATGCGCGCGAAAAAAAGTGGGCAGATGAGGTACTGCCTTCGGTACTGACCGGCGACTCGGTCTGGCTGGAGCTTTCCAGCGGCCACAAATTTCTCACGCTGTTTACCGAGGCGCCCAACGCGAAAGCCGGCGTGATCGTGGTGCACGGCATGGGCGTGCATCCGGATTGGGGGCTGATCGGCCCGTTGCGCCAGCAGTTGCCGGATCAGGGTTACGCCACGCTGTCGGTGCAGATGCCGGTGTTGAAAGCCGACGCCAAGGAGGGGGAATACCCGGCGACGTTCGATGAAGCTGCCGACCGGATCAAGGTTGCGGTCGATTTCATGGCGGCCAAGGGTTACAAGAAAATCATGCTGGTGACGCACAGCATGGGCTGTCGCATGACAGCGCGCTTTCTGGAACGGAATCCTGATGCCGGCATTTCGGCGTGGGTCGCAATCGGTGCGCCGGCGCCGCTGAATTACGGCAAGCTGAAGTTTCCCGTGCTCGATCTATATGGCGAACATGACCTGCCGCAGGTTCTGAAGGCGAGCAAGGTCCGCGCCAAAGGCTTGCGCAATGCCAAATCGGCCCAGATCATGGTGCCCAAAGCCGACCACTTCTTCGAAGGCAAAGACGCGCTGCTGGTGGAAACGGTCAAGACCTATCTGGACAAGTCGCTGTAAACGGATTGCCGCTCCTATGGGGGCGGCACCGCCATCACACGATATCGAGGTGGTCGAGGCCGGAAAGCGGCCCTTCGTGATTGGTTTCTTTGACGTGCAGTTTGATCTTCAGACGCAGGTCGTTGAACGAGTCGGCATTGCGCAATGCGTCTTCGGCCGTGACGATGCCGATGCTGTAAAGGTCATAAAGCGACTGATCGAAGGTCTGCATGCCCAGATCGCGCGAGCGCGACATGATGTCCTTCAGTTCGTCCAGACTGCCCTTCATGATCAAGTCGCTGACCAGCGGCGAGTTGAGCAGGATCTCCACCGCCGGAATGCGGCCTTTCTTGTCGATTCTCGGCAGCAGACGTTGCGACACGATTGCGCGCAGATTGAGCGACAGATCGAGCAGCAATTGCTCGCGCCGTTCGCGCGGGAAGAAGCTCAGGATGCGGTCCAGCGCCTGGTTGGCGTTGTTGGCGTGGATGGTCGACAAGCACAGGTGGCCGGTCTCGGCATAGGCCATTGCGTAGTGCATGGTGTCCTGATCGCGAATTTCGCCGATCAGGATCACGTCGGGCGCCTGGCGCAACGTATTTTTCAGCGCCGCCTCCCAGTCCAGCGTATCCATGCCGATTTCGCGCTGGGTAATGATGCATTTGCCATGCTCATGCACGAACTCGATCGGGTCTTCCACCGTGATGATGTGGTCCTGCGCGTTCTGGTTGCGATGCCCGACCATGGCGGCCAGCGTGGTCGACTTACCGGAACCGGTGGAACCGACGACGATTACCAGCCCGCGCGGCATCATGGTGATGTCTTTCAGGCCGGGCGGCAGGTGCAAATCTTCCAGTTGCGGGATGGTGGTATTGATGTGGCGCAGCACGATGCCGGTACGCCCCTGCTGCAGGAACACGTTGACGCGGAAACGGCCGACTTCAGGCTGATAGATCGCAAAGTTGGCCTCATGCGTGGCGGCGAACTCGGCTTGCTGCTTCTCGCTCATCAAGGCCTTGGCGAACATCTCGCTGTCGGCGGCGGTCAGCGACTGCTTGGAGATCGGGTTGACCTTGCCATTCAGCTTGATCGCCGGCGGAAACCCCGCCGTGATGAACAGGTCGGACGCATTGCGCACGACCATGAATCGCAACCACTCGTAGATTCTCGGCAGGTGTTCCATTAGCTCAATCCGGATTCAACTCAGGAACATGTCTTTGTTGACCGCAATCGCGCGTGCAACGGACGATTCGATCACATTGCGGCGCACCAGTTCGATCAGGCCCTGATCCAGCGTCTGCATGCCGAGCGACTGGCCGGTCTGGATCGAGGAGTACATCTGGGCCACCTTGTTTTCGCGGATCAGGTTACGGATCGCCGGCGTCCCCAGCATGATTTCATGCACCGCGACGCGGCCGGTGCCGTCCTTGCGCTTGAGCAGGGTTTGCGAAATGACCGAGCGCAGCGATTCCGACAACATCGAGCGCACCATTTCCTTTTCCGCCGCCGGGAATACGTCGACGATCCGGTCCACCGTCTTGGCGGCCGAGGAAGTGTGCAAGGTGCCGAACACCAGGTGACCGGTTTCGGCGGCGGTCAGCGCCAGCCGGATGGTTTCCAGATCGCGCATTTCGCCGACCAGAATCACGTCCGGATCTTCCCGCAGTGCCGAACGCAAGGCTTCGGAAAAACCATGCGTATGCGGCCCGACCTCGCGCTGGTTGACTAGGCACTTCTTGCTCTTGTGCACGAATTCGATCGGGTCTTCGATGGTGAGGATGTGGCCGAACTCTTTTTCGTTGACGTAGTCGACCATCGCCGCCAGCGTCGTCGACTTGCCGGAACCGGTCGGCCCGGTCACCACCACGATGCCGCGCGGCGTATCGGCAATGTCCTTGAAGATCTTCGGCGCTTCCAGCTGTTCCAGCGTCAGCACTACGCTGGGAATGGTACGGAACACCGCGCCGGCACCACGTTCCTGATTGAACGCATTGACCCGGAAGCGCGCCACGTCGCGCAGTTCGAAGGAGAAATCGACTTCCAGATTCGCCTCATACGCCTTGCGCTGCGCGTCGCTCATGATGTCGTACACCATGGCGCGGACTTCCTGATTATTGAGTGCCGGCACGTTGATGCGACGGATATCGCCATGCACTCGAATCATCGGCGGCAGGCCGGCTGAGAGGTGAAGGTCGGACGCCTTGTTCTTGACCGAGAAGGCAAGAAGCTCGGAAATTTCCATTACAATTCCCCGAGTTAGGTGATTTTTAAGAGGGAGCGCGAGGCATTATGGGCGCAATCGCAGCTGCCTTACAAGCTTGCCAGGACCGCATCGCCATAGCCTGTAACGAAGCCGGCAGAGCAGAAAAATGCGCGCGCCTGGTCGCCGTCAGCAAGACCTTCCCGGTTGCCTCGATTCGCGCTGCTTACGCCGCCGGCCAGCGTACTTTTGGCGAGAGTTACCTGCAGGAAGCGCTGCCCAAGCTGGCGCAGCTGGTCGATCTGCCGCTCGAATGGCACTTCATCGGCCCGTTGCAGAGCAACAAGACGCGTCAGATAGCCGCCCACTTCGCTTGGGTCCACAGCCTTGCGCGCGAGAAGATCGCACAACGCCTGTCCGAACAACGACCTGCCGGCTTGCCGCCGTTGCAGGTCTGTATCCAGGTCAATGTCAGCGGCGAAGCCAGCAAGAGTGGCGTCGCGCCCGCCGCGGCACTGGCATTGGCCGCAGTGACGGCGGCCTTGCCCAATCTGTGCCTTCGCGGTTTCATGGCGATCCCGGAACCGACCGACAATATCGAATTGCAACGCAGCCGTTTTCATCGCGTCGCTGAATTGCTGCAGGAAGCACGTGCAAGTCTGGGGCCCGCCGGCCAGTCTCTCGACACCTTGTCGATGGGCATGTCGGCCGATCTGGAGGCCGCCATTCGTGAGGGCTCGACGCTGGTCCGCGTCGGCAGCGCCATCTTCGGCGCCCGGCCACCCACCGAAAACAATCAACAGGAGCAGGCATGATGAATTTAGGTTTCCTTGGCGGCGGCAACATGGCGGCCGCAATGATCGGCGGCTTGCTGCAGAAGGGTTTTGCGGCAGCCGATATCCACGTGGCGGAAACCAGCCCCGAGCGCTGCGCCTGGCTGTTGCATGAATTCGGCGTAACGGCGCAGGCGAACGTCGATGCGGTCGTCGCGGCGGAGGTCATCGTATTGGCGGTGAAGCCGCAGCAACTGTCCGACATCCTGCGCGCCTTCCCGCCGCTCAAGCCCGAACAACTGGTGCTGTCCATCGCCGCCGGAGTGCGCGCCGAAGACATTTCGCGCTGGCTGGGCGGCCATCCCGCCGTGGTCCGCGCCATGCCCAATACGCCGGCCCTGGTCGGCGCCGGCATTGCCGGCCTGTTCGCGCTGCCGGGCGTGTCGGATCCGCAAAAGGCGCAAGCCAGCCGTCTCCTGGAAGCGGTCGGCCGCGCGGTGTGGGTGCAGGAGGAGGCGCAGATCGACGCCGTTACCGCCATTTCCGGCAGCGGCCCGGCCTACGTGTTCTATTTCATCGAGGCGCTCGAACGGGCCGGCATCGACCTCGGCCTGCCGGCCGACACCGCGCGCTTGCTGACGCTGCAAACCTTCTTCGGCGCCGCCGCGTTGGCGATCAAGGATCAATCGTCGCCGGCCGCATTGCGCGCCCGCGTCACCTCCAAAGGCGGCACCACGGAACGCGGCATACTCGCGCTGGAGGAGGGCGGCGTCGGTTATGCCATTGGCCTGGCGGCACGCGCCGCCGCCGAACGCGCCGCTGAAATGGGCGATTTGCTGGGCAAGAACGGCGATAACCCGAGTGGAAAAGTCTGATGCTGACCGACGCCGCCCAGTTTCTGCTGCGTACGCTGTTCGACCTGATCGCGTGCGCGTTCTTTCTGCGTTTCTGGATGCAATGGGCGCGGGTGCCGTTTCATAACCCGTTCGCGCAATTTGTCGTCAAGGTCACCAACTTCGCGGTGAAGCCGCTACGCCGGGTCTTGCCCGGGCTGTTCGGTCTCGATTGGGCCAGCCTGCTGCCGTTTTTTGTCGCCGAGTTGCTGATGGTGCTGGGCGTGCACTGGGTCATGGGCTATCCCTTCGCAGCCGCCGGCAGCGCCGTCATCCCGGGATTTCTGTTGCTCGCTCTGGCGTCTTCGTTGCGGTTGATGTTGTATGTGCTGATCGGCTTTGTCCTGCTGCAGGCGATTCTGAGCTGGGTCAATCCGTTTTCGCCGCTGGCGCCCGTCTTCTACGCGCTGGCCCGCCCGATCGTCGGTCCGTTCCAGAAAATCGTGCCGGCGGTGGGCGGCATCGACCTGTCGCCGCTGGTCGCCCTGATCGTGGTCCAATTGCTGCTGATCGCGCCGGTGGCTGCGTTGGAACGCTACGCCCACGGGTTGGTCTGGTGAGTCCCTGGATCAAGCCGGCGGACGGTGGTGCAGAGTTGAGCGTGCACATCCAGCCGGGGGCTTCGAAAAGCGAAATCGCAGGACTGCATGGCGATGCAATCAAGATTCGAATCAAAGCCAGACCGATCGAAGGTGCGGCAAATACAGCATTGGCCGAATTCGTGGCAACATGCCTTGGCGTTCCGCGCCAGGCGGTTAGAATCCTGCGCGGAGAGAAATCCCGCCGAAAATCGGTTTGGGTGGCAATGCAGGCGGACGAAGCCGAACGGCGGCTAATGGGGAATATGGGATGAATTACGGTTTGGAAAGCGGCATCACCCGGTTCAAGAACCGACGTGACAGGCTGGTGAAAGTGGTCACTGCATACAAGGAGTGGCTGGAGCACTACGCCGAACCCGAGCCGGAACAGTTGCTGCGCCTGTTCGATTTGACCGAAACCCTGAAGCACGACCGCCTGATGGTGGCCTTCGTCGCGGAATTCAGCCGCGGCAAGACCGAGTTGATCAACGCCCTGTTCTTTTCCGATTTCAAACAGCGTTTGCTGCCTTCGGATGCCGGCCGCACCACGATGTGTCCGACCGAGATTTATTACGATGTCGACACCGAGCCTTACATCCGCCTGTTGCCGATCGAAACCCGTTTCCGCGACGACAGCATCACCGCGCTGAAACGCCATCCGGTCGAGTGGAGCACGATCAAGCTCGAAGTCGCCGACCCGAGCGCCATGGTCACCGCGATGCGCAAGCTGGCCGAAACCAAGGTGGTATTCAAGGTGGAAGCGCGCGCGCTCGGCCTGTGGGACGAAAACGATCCCAACCTGGGCTACATGGTGAAAGACCAGGACCGCGTCGAAATCCCGGCCTGGCGTTACGCCATGATCAATTACCCGCACCCGCTGCTCGAATCCGGCCTCGCCATTCTCGACACGCCGGGCCTCAACGCGATGGGCGTGGAACCGGAATTGACCATTTCCTCGATTCCCAACGCGCATGCGCTGCTGTTCCTGCTGGCGACCGATACCGGCGTCACCCAGTCCGATTTCGAGATCTGGAATAAATGGGTGTCGCGCCATGCCGGCCAGCACTACGCGGTGCTGAACAAGATCGACATGTTGTGGGACGATCTGAAGACGCCGGAAGAAATCGGCCGCACGATTCAGCGTCAGATCGAATCCACCGCCACCCAGCTCAACATCGCGGCGTCCAGCGTGATGGCCATTTCCGCGCAGAAGGCGCTGGTCGGCAAGATCCGCGGCGATGCCGACCTGCTCAAACGTTCCGGCATCCAGGGTCTGGAAGTGATGCTGGCGCGCGAGATCATCCCGTCGCGCGAAAAGATCATGCGCGAATCGATGGTGCGCGAAATCGGCCCGCTGCTGACCGAAACCCGCGAAACCGCACACAACCGCATTCAGGCGGCACGCCAGAATCTGCTCGACCTGCAGGCCCTGTCCGGCAAGAACCAGCAGATCGTCGGCCAGATGCGGGAAAAGATGCTGTACGACAAGCAGCTTTACGACGAAACCACGCGCAATTTCACGGTCACCCGCAAAGTCGTCGCGCAACAAGGCTGGGAACTGCTCGCCCGCCTCGACGACGACCGCATGGACAAGATCATCGAAGAATCGATGATGGCGATCAACGACAGCTGGACCACCGCCGGCCTGATCCGCGGCATGCATCTGCTGATCCGCCGCATGGGCGCGGAATTCGATTTCGCCCATCAGCAATGCGGCGGCATCAAGCAACTGCTCAACTCGGCCTATCAGCGCTTCCACGAAGTGCACGGCCTCGAATTGAACGATCCGCCGATGCTCGATCTGTCCCGCTATCGCGCCCGTCTCGACGAACTGATGGTGAGCACGCAGGAATTCTGCGCCGACCCGCTCAACATCATGTTGGAGAAGCGCTTCATGGTGAAGAAGTTCTACATCGCGCTGGTCACGCAGGCGCGCATCCTGTTCCAGCAGGTGCGCATCGAAACGGAAACCTGGTTGCGCCTGACGCTCGACCCCATCGTCGAGCGCATCACCGAGCACAAATCACAGCTGGAACACCGCCTGGAGAACCTCAACAAGGTGCACGCCAACCTGGGCTCGATCCAGGACCGCAGCGCCGTGGTGAGCCGGGAAATCGTCGAGATCCGGACGCAGGTCGAGAAAATGGAAGCCATTGCCAAGGAATTCTCGCTGCTCACCGGCGTCGCTTTCCGGCCGCTGGAAATCCCGCCTGGACAGGCCACTCCGCTGACATAAGGTTGCGTTTTTATCAGTAGGTCGGCAATCCTTTGCCGACTATCCGCTCGCGGCGGGGTGCGCCACCTGCTGAGAAGGGATTCTCACCCGACGTATACACGCTGTAGGATGGGCCAAGTGTAGCGGGCCCATCGATGCAGCGAGCGTGATGGGCCCGCTACGCTTGGCCCATCCTACGACTTGTCGTTGGAGCGCCGGCTTCCAGCCGGCTTCGTCAGTTGAGGTGTCGGCAAAGGATTGCCGACCTACAGATAAAACCGAGCGCAGGTTGGGCGGCACCCGCCTTGCCCAACCTGGGCTTGTCACAGCAGGATGATGTCGTACTGCTCCTGCGTGAACAGGCTCTCCACCTGCAACGAAATTGGCTTGGCGATGAAGTCGGACAACTGCGCCAGACTCTGCGATTCCTCGTCGAGAAACTGATCGATCACCGTCTGCGAAGCCATGATGCGGTATTCGCGCGCGCTGAACTGGCGTGCCTCGCGCATGATGGCGCGCAAAATCTCGTAACAGGTGGTCTGCGCGGTCTTGATCTGGCCGCGACCCTGGCAGGTCGGACAGGGTTCGCACAACACCCGGGTCAGGCTTTCGCGTGTGCGCTTGCGGGTCATTTCGACCAGACCCAGCGAGGTGAAGCCGTTGATCGTCATGCGCGTGCGGTCGCGCGCCAGCGACTTGGAAAACTCAGCCAGCACGGCGTTCTTGTGCTCCGGGTTATCCATATCGATGAAATCCAGAATGATGATGCCGCCCAGATTGCGCAAGCGCAGTTGCCGCGCGATGCTCTGCGCCGCTTCCAGATTGGTCTTGAAGATGGTTTCGTCGAAGGTGCGGCCGCTGGTGTAACTGCCGGTATTCACATCGATGGTGGTCAGCGCTTCGGTCTGATCGACGACCAGATAGCCGCCCGATTTCAGATCGACGCGGCGGCCGAGTGCTTTTTCGATCTCGTCCTCGACGCCGTACAGGTCGAATAACGGCCGTTCCGCCGTGTAGTGACTGACCTTGCCGGCGCCGTTGCGGGCGAACTCCTCGGCGAAGGCCTGCATGCGCAGGAAGGTTTCGCGAGAATCGACCAGGATGCGGCTGGTTTCGGCGTTCGCGAAGTCGCGCAACACGCGATGCGCCAGATCCAGTTCCTGATAGATCAGTTTCGGGCCGGAGGTATTTTCCGAGCGCGCCTGGATCGCATCCCACAAGGTGCGCAAGTAATCCACGTCGGCCGCCAGCTCGCTGTCTTCGGCCATGTTGGCCATGGTGCGGATGATGAAACCGCCGTGCTCGTCGACCGGCAACACCCGCGTCAACCGTTCGCGCAGCAACTCGCGCTCGCTTTCATCCTCGATCTTCTGGGAAATGCCGATGCGCGTTTCCTGCGGCAGATAGACCAGAAAACGGCCTGCCATGCTGATCTGCGTCGACAGCCGCGCGCCTTTTGCGCTGATCGGATCCTTGATCACCTGCACCAGGATGCTCTGGCCTTCGTGCAATACCTTCTCGATCGGGCGCGGACAGTTCTCGCAACGGGCCTCGACGATATCGCCGACATGCAGGAATGCGGCGCGATCCAGGCCGATATCGATAAAGGCCGATTGCATGCCCGGCAACACCCGACTGACGCGGCCGAGATAGACATTACCGACCAGGCCGCGCTGACTGTCGCGCTCAATGTGCAACTCCTGCACCTCGCCGAGATAGACGACGGCGACGCGCGTCTCCTGCGGTGTGATGTTGATGAGGATTTCTTCGGTCATAAAATTTCGAATCCCACGTTTTTCAATAATTCCCCGGTTTCATACAAAGGTAGCCCCATGACGCCGGAATAGCTGCCCGCAAGGTGTTCGATGAACAGCGCCGCACGCCCCTGGATGCCATAGCCGCCTGCCTTGTCGAAGCCTTCGCGGCTATCCAGATAGGCGTCGATTTCCGCCGCCGACAACGTTTTGAAGGTCACCACGCTCTCGCTCAGCACCCGTTCCATGCGGCCCAGATACGCCGCCGCCACGGCGGTCAATACAGTATGGGCACGCCCGGAATAGAGCCGCAACATGGCCGCCGCCTCGGCACGGTCGGCCGGCTTGCCGAGTATCTGACCATCCAGCGTCACCGTCGTATCGGCGGCCAGAACCGGCCAATGCGGCAGATTGCGCACCTGCTGCACGGACACCCCGGCTTCGGCCTTGATGCGCGCCAGGCGCAGCACATAGTCGCTGGCGGGTTCCTGCAGTGCCGGCGTCTCGTCGACATCGATCCGTCCCGGCGACGAGCGCAAAGGCAGGACCGTCGGCTCCAGTCCGATCTGGCGCAGCAATTCCAGGCGACGCGGACTTTGCGAGGCGAGATAGAGCCGCTTCGCGGTGAGTGGATTGGAATGCGACAGGTAAGCCATGGCGGTCGAGTTTAACCGGAGCGTAAGGGCACTCATTGGAATAAGAAATATCGTGCAGGGCGCTGTTCCAACGTATTGATCCAATGGCGAGCGGCATGTAGGCGGGACCCAGCACTCGTCGGTCGGCAACCCACTCTATCCAAGTGAAAGTGACTCGCCCTATCGACTTGAAAGCCGCCCTCGTAGGAGCGCCTTCCAAGGCGCGATTCAGCCGTATCGCGCCTTGGAAGGCGTTCCTACAGAGGGCGGCAAGCGGAAGCAAGCAAAGTCCCGGGGGGATACGTCGCCGATTCATGCAACAACCAATCAGACGGTGGATCGGCGGGAAGGGATTCCCGCCCTACGACAACAAACCCATTGATCGGTAGGGTGCGCCGCGCGCACCGAACGTGGGAATGACACGTGCCAAATGCTTCGCTACACGCGTGTTGAAAACGCAAAAAGAATCAAAAAAACAGTGCCGGCGCAGGACAGTATTCAGAAGCCATTGAAACGCAGCCGCCTCTGGCGCCAACCGCATATCCTCGGCTTGAATTGCTGCAGCTGTTCCCCAGAGCCTACCGCTCGACTTGAGTGACAAGTACATCAGTAACAGCGAAGAACTGAAATATCACGCTGATTGAATCAAGCGCACTGACTTCGGATAATGCAACTCACAGAGCAAGCGGTAGGAGGAACGATGCATACCCAACGCCAAGCCAGCTGGAACTCGCGCATCCGTCGATACGCAACGGTCATTGTCATGGTCGTAGGGATGGCCGACGTCGCCCAGGCGGATTACAACTACACACTGACGCTCAGCGCAGAGATACACGTCAAGCCCGGCGACATCGTCAACCTGCCTGCCAGACTCACCAACACCGGCACGCAAGCGTTCACCTTCAGGGAATTCACCGCCATCGACGACACCGCGCTCTTCCTGGCGCAGTTCAGCAACCTCACGCTCGATCCGGGGGAATCCTTCGACTTCTCCTACGTCAGCCTCATCGTCCACCCGGATGCCCAAATCGGCCAAAGCCAGATCGAATACCGCAACATGGGCATCCAATTCCCGGATGACACCCGCTTGCTGACTGGCTACACCGGCCCTTGCTGCGACGCCGAAATCGACCCCGCCCAACGCACCCGCATCATCGTCGACACCGACAGCTACTCCACCCCGATCACACGCGTCTCAAACGCCTATCCCGGCTACTACTCCGGCGGCGCTCCAGCAGAAGAATTTGCCCGCATCGCCCTGCTCAGCTACTCCGACTACACCTTCGCCGATAGCCAGATCAGCCCGCGCGCCGGCGCCATCAACCTGCCCATCCTGGCAGTGCCGGAACCGGAAACCTGGATGATGCTGAGCGCGGGACTGCTCTTACTGGCAGCAAGAAAGGCCCGCCACCGCAGCACCCCCACCAAATAGCACTTGCCGAATGACCCCGCCCCCCGTAGGAGCGCCTTCCAAGGCGCGATCAACCCGGCCACCATCCCCACAACACCCCCACGGGGCACAACCAAATCAACCCGCCAAATCCGCCGATTCACGCAAACGCCGCCCAGCGAGCAATCGTTCCCAGCGACTTCGCCAACACCACCACCGCCAAATCGTACAGAAAAGCTGCCCCTCCGTAGGAGCGCCTTCCAAGGCGCGATCAACCCGGACACCCCCCACAAGAACCCATCGGAAATTCATTGCCGAACGTGCCAAAGAACACAAAACCCTACCGTCAAAGTGTAAGTGTCAAAAAAGCACGGCATAATCCGTGCCATACAAAAATGATAAAACCAGGCCGGTGAACAACCAGAACCGCGTCCAAGAGGGCTCCACCATGCAAGTCATCAACCTTCGCTATCTCATCATTGGTACAGTCATGTTGGCAGCCGCTGGCTTGGCGTTTGCGCTTACACCACGTTCGATGGTGGCAGACCAAGGGCCAAAGATTGAACTTGGAACTTTGATTCCAAAAGAGTTTGGGGATTGGAAAGTGGACGAAATGGTTGTACCAATTAAGGTCGCGCCCGATGTCCAAGCAAAGCTGGACAAAATATACAATCAGACGCTGAGCCGAACCTATATAAATCAGTATGGCTACCGGATAATGCTGTCCTTGGCTTACGGCGGTAATCAATCGGACAGCATGCAAGTCCATTTGCCGGACATTTGTTACCCATCGCAAGGTTTTGGCATTATAAGAAATCTCAAATCAACTCTCCCCATCGAAGGTGGGGAAATTCCAGTCAAGCGTTTGGTGGCGGCAAGAGGGGATCGAAATGAACCCATTACTTACTGGATTCGATTGGGTGAGAAAGTCGCAATGGGCATGTTTGACCGCAAAGTCGAGCAAATTCGCATGGCCATGAAAGGGGATGTTGCGGATGGAATTCTGTTCCGGGTTTCGTCCGTAGATCAAAACGATGCCGAAGCCTACAAAAACCAGGACATCTTTATTCGCGATTTGCTGCTCAGTCTCCCGCGGACCTCGCGCGAGTTTATTGTCGGTAAAGCAGGGCCTGAGGGGATTTGAACGTGCGGCCCACTTTCATTGGCATCGGCGCTCAAAAATGCGCTTCGTCCTGGGTGTACGACATCCTTTCGGATCACCCGGAAGTTGTTGTCAGCGAGAAGAAGGAACTCGACTTTTTTTCCTACCAGTACGAACGTGGCTACGAGTGGTATGAAGCTCAGTTTGAGGATAAACCCGGCGCTCGGGCGGTCGGAGAAATATCACCGTCCTATTTCAATGAAGCCTCAGTACCGGAGCGCATCAAACTATATGCACCTGAAGCCAAAATACTCCTTTCTTTAAGAAGCCCGGTTGAAAGGGCGCTTTCTCAACACCGCCATCTGGTCCGGATCGGTTACGTTACCGGTCCGGACTTCAGTTTTGAACATGCATTGCATTGCAATCCGTCCTATGTTGAGCAAGGCCAATACGCTCGCCATCTTTCGCGCTGGTTAGAACACTTTCCGAGAGAACAAATAATGATTTTGCTCATGGAAGACATTCTCCAGTCGCCGCAAAATGTTGCCAGGTCGGTGTACCAGTTTCTCGGTATCAATCCAGAACATTTATCCGGTTCCCTGAGCGAAAAATCCAATCCTAGCTATGCGATACGCTCGCGTGCATTTGACCAAGTGATATGCACCGTGCGTGGTGCTGCAGACCGCTCTGGCCTGGGGCCAGTCTGGCGTGGTGTAGGTCAATTGGGGTTGCAGCGCCTCTACCGGAGAATGAATCGTAGACCCAGCCAGCAAGTCATCCCCAAGGCCATGCCTGAAACACTGGAAAACCTAAAGGCAAGGTTTCGGGAAGACACCACAAAGCTGCAATCCATGCTTGGGGCTGACCTGAGCGCTTGGCTTTGAACATGCAGGCCACATTTCCTCAATCCCCAAAGGCTGCCTGGGCAAGAACCTTGCTGGTGCTGCTGTTCGGTCTCCCCATTGCCGTCTTCATTGGCCTGGTGTCATCCACCAGCAACCTGTTCATGATTGGCATCATTGGGGGCGTGCTGATTGCGGTTTTCGTGTCGTTCTTCCCCAGGTTATTACTTTGGTCATCCATTGTTGGCGGAATTGTCATCGCCGGTACCGTTCGCCTTTATTACCCCCCATTCCAGTTCGTCAGTTGGTTGGTGGCCGGTTCCTCATTTCTGTTACTGCTATACGTTGCGAACGATAGGTTCCGCAGGCAAAGTGCCTACACGAAACATGCCGACACACCGGGTATCGTTCCTCTTGGCCTGTTTTTCATCCTTTTGGTAATTTTCACCACACTCGCGAACAAAGGTTCGATGGGGACCACCATTTCCGGTCTGAAGGGGTATTTTCAGATCTGGCCACTACTCTTTGTTATGGCACTTGTGAAATGGGATGAAAGAACCATGCACGCCTTTCCCAAGGCGATATTCTGGATTGCTTTGCTGCAAATCCCCCTCGTATTGCACCAATATCTGATTCTCGTCCCGCAACGTACCGGATTAGGGTATGGAATCGTGCCGGTGGATATCGTGGCCGGTTCATTTGGCGGAGATAAGACCGGTGGCGGCTCAAACGCAACCTTGGCACTTTTCATGATCATGGTATGGGCCGGGGCATTGTCCAAATGGAAGCTCAAAGTAATCTCCACCTGGCAGATGATCCTGATCAGTCCGCTTCTTCTATTTCCGCTATTTCTCAACGAATCAAAAATCTCCGTGCTCTTCCTGGGCATCATCTTTCTGGCGCTATACCGGGAAGACCTTGTCCGCCGGCCACACGTGTTCATCGTAGGCGTTATCGCTACCTCGCTCATGGTGTTCGCCTTGGTGGCTTCTTACGTGGCAATCCATGCAAATCAAAAAAACATCACCATGGATGCCTACGTACAGGAAACCATCGACCAGAATTTTGGTGATCTGCGCAGCCGCTGGTCCTCTTACCTGAATCGTTACAGTGTCTATGGGTTCTGGGCGGATCGCCACGGTCTGGAGGACCCGGTCCACACCTTGATCGGCCATGGCCTTGCCCAATCAAAAGAGGCGGCGGGGGCCATTGCCATCAAGAGTCTCGCAACAACACGTTATCCAGGCATGGGTATAGGTTTGTCGGCAATGTCGTCCTTGTTGTGGGATGTCGGACTGATCGGCACTGGCGTCATCCTGGCCATGTTCTGGTGGGCTTGGCGTACCACCGGAAATATCGCCAGGCACTACCAGTATGACAAAGGCATGTTCGCCACATTCCGCGCCCTGCAAGCCATCATTCCGGTATTCGTACTCAGCTTGGCGCACAAGAATTTCTTCGTTTTTGACTTGCCATACCAAACATTGGTATTTGGCACTTTGGGATATATCGCATATTGGCAACGGTGTATGAACGCAAATCTGACTCCAGGGGGAAAAGCAGCTATTCCGCATACGCATGCAAGGCTGTAATTAACAAGGCATGACTCATAAGAAGCAATACCGATATTTTTATTTCAAGAATGGTGACGTTGTAGCTCAAGTCCAAAGGGTGATCTCACTCAATGGCCAGCCACCTGATGGTGGGCCGGATGCCTTCATCGCTGATTTTCTGGAAAAGGGACAGGTAGGGGAGGTCGTTGTGGCAGCATTTCTCGACCGGGATCAAGAAGCCCGGCATGGAAATATCCGCGCAATGACATATTCCAATGTGGGTGGCAAGCAGCGGCTGAAAACGCTCATCCGGTTGCCGGCTGACATTCTGTCGAGCAAGCCACAAAGGATACTTTGCGGGCGGCAGGGCTACGCTCTGGCCATCTGCCTCCTGACTGGCCTGCTGCTGCGTGCCCCCGTGATCTTCTCCGCCCACAACCGACTCAGTGGCCAGGCGACTGGTATCAAAGGCCAGCTGCGCAACGGGATAGATACATGGTTGATCCGGCACTGCCATGCGGCCATCTGTCACGGGCCTTATCTCGCCCAGGAATTGGCGGATATTGGACTGGCCCCGCAACGAATCACGATTTTCGACTCAGGCTGTGCAGACCTCTGCCCCGAAACAGACGACACCCAAACGTCCCCGGCCTGGCCCCCACGCATCCTCTATTTGGGGCGCATGGTGCGGGAAAAGGGCGTCTTCGATCTGTTGGATGCCTTTAACCGTCTGATAACTGCAGGGCAACAAGCAGAACTGGTCTTCGCGGGAGACGGCGCCGACAAGGATGCCTTGGAACAACGCGCCAGGGAACTTGGCGTTCAGGCGCACACCCGGTTTCTAGGGGCAATACCCCACGCGGACATTGGCCCCCTCATCCAATCGGCCTGGTCCATGGTCACCCCAACCCGTAGCGAATTCCCGGAAGGGCGCTGCATGTCGGCCATGGAAGCATTGGCCATCGGAGTGCCTGTCGTGGCCCCGAATGCGGGACCGTTTCCGTATCTGGTGCGACATGGAGAAAACGGCCTGCTTTTTGAACAGGATTCCGTTCAAGGGATTGCCACAGCGTTGGAGCGTCTTACGTGCAATCAGGAATTAAGAGCGCAACTTTCACAACGGGCTTTGGCAGAGCGATCCGCCTTATTAAACCCGGAAATCAGTTTTGGCGAAGCAGTATTAACCTCGTTCGAGGGTTAGCAAGTGAATAACGAAATAGTCATTCATATTGGGCTACACAAAACTGCTAGCACAACGCTTCAAGAATTCTTTTTTCCGAGGTGCCAAGATGTAAATCTTTTGTTGGCCGCTAACAGAGAAGTTCGTTCCTTTTTGGAGTTGATTTCGAAGAGGGATTCAATTTACTTTGATGCTGGCAAAGCAAAAGAAATAATCTCGAAACATCTTTCGGGTAATAAGATCAACCTGATTTCTTCAGAAGGGCTTTCTGGAAGGCCGTGGACTGCACTTCTGGAGAAAGGTCTTGATCATAGGTCAAACATTATTCACAACATAAAGGCAGTGTTCCCAGAGGCGAAGATTGTTTTAATAATCAGGCGGCAGGATAAATACGCCATTTCGTTTTACAGAGAATACCTGAAATGGGGGGGGACAAAACCCATAAAAAAACTCATTGATCTGGAAGATGAGTTTGGCTCATCCTTGATGCCAATAGAAAGATTTGATTACCTTCCCTATGCAAGGAGGTTGAATAATGACTTTCCTGGGAAGGTGCTCATACTCCCGTTTGAATTGCTTGTGGAAAATAGTAGTGAATTTTTGTCCCAGCTAACGCAATTTATAGGCACAAAAACCCCGCCACAAGACCTTCCTAAAAATAATTCCACAAAGTTAGCTGATCTCGGTTTTGAAATCTCAAGATTGTTAAACTACTGCTTCAGGTCGTATCTAAATCCTGGTGGAATTCTGCCAGGAATACCTGAGAAGGATGGTGCTAGGTGGGGAATGCGCAGCCCAGTGCACTATATTCAAGATTACTGGCCTGGTAATGGCAAAATTAACCCCAATGGCGAGATTGCAACCACTGCCGCTGAACTCCTAAGAACCCTCAAGGGGAAGAATGAGGTATTGGACTCGGAGTTCAAACTTAATCTCAAAGAATACGGCTACTACTAAACAGGCAAATCATGGGAACAACAACTTCGAACCTTCTACTTGGCGCGGTATTGCTATGTGCAATGCAAGGCTGTGGCGCCGCACCGCTGCGGGACGATGGTTTGATAGACGTACACCCTGAGTCGCATGCCGAGATAAGGATAACCAAGGAAAAAGTGCGGTCGCTACCCGTGCGTTTCTTTGGGCTTAACCAAGAGGCGCAGATATTTGAGGCGGAATCCGTTGACGAGCGTAGTGGTCAGCTCAAGCCAGACATACTGAAACAGTTGCAAGCGCTACCGGAACTAACTTATCGCTACCCCGGCGGTTTGATGGCCAATCATTTCAACTGGGAATGGACGGTTGGAGCGCCGGCTACGCGTGCGCCCCAGAAAATGGCAGGCTGGTCTGCTCCTAGTGCCGCCCGGTTTGGTCTGGACGAATATCTTTCCTTTCTTGATAAGGTAAACGGCCATTTCTGGTACACCCTCAACCTGAATGGTTGGAGCGCTACGAGCATGGCGGCTGAACAGCCTTCAGCCATGTTGGCTGCCAGCAATAAAAAATTGGCGGCGCGCATTCACGAAAGTGGCGTGCCTGCACCCCACTATTACCAATTGGGGAATGAACTGGACCGTAGCGAATATGAATGGACCACCGAGAAATATATCCAGCGCGCCAAGGAAACCATCGAAGCGGTGAGCGCGGTAGATCCAGACGCCCGATTTGTCGCATTTCTGAGGGACTTCAACCTCAAATACAAGAAGTCGACGGGGGGTAGTCCCTACAAGCCGTTCAACAAGGCGGTATTGGATGCATTGCCCATGGTGAATGACATTTCCTTCCAGTACTACTACGACGACGCACGCAACGAGAACATTCGCAGCTCTATTCCTTGGCGTTTGAAGATGTTCCAGGCGGCCATTCGCGATGCAACCGAAGCTCGCAATGGGCGAACGCCGAATGTGTGGGTTACTGAACACGGGCGATCTCGCAATCCGGATGTCAAGGGACGCTTTGCCAATACATTCACTTCTGGCCTAGCGGGGGCCATATCGGCTGCTGATTTCTGGATTGCTACGGCCCAGATGCCGGCCATACAAGGGGCTTTTCTCTATTCTGTGGGGCAGTGGAATATCTTCAGCAACAAAGGGGATGGTACCGACGCCATGCCCATGTACTGGACCCTGCGTCTGCTGAGCAATAACCGCTTGCCCAATGTCCTGACCACCTGGACGGGCAGCCCCAATTTCAGCGCCTACATCGGTGGCTACGATGTGCGGGGTGTGGCATTTTCAGACGATACCTATTCCAAACTGGGGGTATGGGTTGTCAATAGAGCCTCGCGGACGCAGCCGGTAACCGTCACGCTACCCGTTTTCAGGGGTAAGAAGGTTTCCGTGCGTCACGATTTCATGGCTGGCCAGTCGGCCATTCCCGCCGACCAGAATTCGCAAGCTCCCAGCGTGAACTTGAACCAAGCCGCGCAAAGCATGACGGTTGGGAACGATGGAGTTCTAGTGCTGGAGCTTCCTGCCAGTTCGGTTTCAAGCTTCCATATTTCGCTGGGCAATTGATTTGGCGGCCCACTACAACCTGGAGGCAGTGCGCGCCAGCCTTATTCACTTCCTGTCCGGTAAGGCCTTGACGGCGGTACTGTCGGTTGGCGCCATGCTTCTGGCGGCAAGGGTGTTGCCTATAGAAGCATTTGCGGCCTACACGGTGTTTCAAGGCTTGGTTCTGCTAATTGGCTTGGTTTCCAGTTTCGGCGTAGGCCAGACCATGTTCCGGTATGTGCCTGAGCTTCGGGCCGTCAACAACAACCTGCCGATGTACCGCATGATTTTCGTTGGCACGGGTACGCGGATGTTTGTCATTGCGGCAACTCTGGCGTTGGTCTGGTTTACCCGGGAATGGTGGGCGCCAAGTTTCAAATTGGATGCCTGGTTGCCTTGGTTGTTGCTTTATCTGCCAGTAGGGTGGTTGCGGCTGACAAACATGTTTGTCTTTCGCACCATGGAATCGCTGCTTTGGCAGAAAGTGACCCAGTACTCCCTTGCCAGCGGCGCATTCCTTCGCTTTGCAGCGGTGGTTGTTTTGATTTGGCAGGACGCCCTGACGCTACAGACGGTCATCCTGAGCGAAATCGTCAGTGAAAGTGTGGTTCTTCTCTTCCTGCTTCGTGGTTTTTATTTCCGCTGGAAAGCCGATCCTCATCGGTCTGAGGGCAATGCCGGATGGCTGGCCGACAACCGTTCCCGCATCCGGAGATACGCGATTTGGGGTTATCTCCAGGCCGTGGCGAACATGTTTTATGGCGGTGCCGCCAACCGTGTGGCAGCAAGTGCCATGTTGCCAGCGGGCATGGTTGGCCTGTTCGGTTTTGTGGACAGCCTCATGGATTATGGTCAGCGTTATCTGCCAACTCGAATGTTGAACGGAATGATTCAGCCGTTGTTTTTTGCTCGTTATTCATCCAACGGCAATTTCGAGGAAATCGGGCGCCTGGCCAATATGACTTTCCGGGCCAGCGTGGTGGCGTTGGGTTTCCCCAGCGTGATCCTGTTTGTCGGTGGCGTACCTCTTCTGGATTGGTTGACTGCTGATAAGTACGGGCAGGCCGCACCGATATTGCTGGGCCTTTTGTTTGTACTGGGCATGGAAAGTCTACGGTCCCAGTTGGAAGTGATGGTTCAATCCATTGAACGGAATGAGGTCTTTTTGGTGAGCAATCTGGCGCTTTCCTTTTCGTTGCCTGTGGCGCTGCTGTTGCTTTCCCATGTCGGTTTATGGGGGTTTGTGGTGGGCGCTATAGCCGGCAATGCCCTGTCCATTGCTGTGGTACTGGTCTGGTTCCACCGCTTGAACCTGAGGTTCCGATTCGACTGGTGGATGACGGGCAAGGCTTTGCTGATCTTGGTCGTGTCGGGCGCATTGGGCTTTGAGATGGCGGCTTACACCTCCGTTTGGTTGGGGTGTGGCATTGCGTTGCTGGTTTACGGAGGGTTGCTTTCGGTGTGGCCGCCCATCAAGGCTGAGGAACGTGCCATGCTGCTTCAACTTGTCAAACGCCGTCAGCCGGCTTCCATTTGAACCCCGGTTACCTCTCTAAAATTGCCTTGCTAGTTTGATTAATGCATTCAGAAATTAAGATTTTTTACGCAGTTCCAGAGTATTTCCCGCCCTGGCGACTGGATGTCGGTCATCTGTTTGCCGAGCAGTTGCCGCAGCGGGGCATGCGGGTAACCTGGAGCATGTGGCGTGATGAGCGTGGCTCTTGCTCTTCGGTGCAGTGGCGAGGCCAGTCAGTGAAGCTGCCGCTTTCGGCAGGCAGGGCTAACAAGTGGGCTCGCATCATGAGTCGCGTCTCACATCTGGCCTGCGAATTCCCGCTGTTTGCTGGGCATTTGTTTCGACACAGATACGATTTGATCCAGGCGCGGGACGTTCGTTATGCGGCGGCTTTTCTTGGGTGGCTTGCCGCCCGCCTTACAGGGGCCAAATTCACTTATTGGCTCTCTTATCCGTTTCCAGAACATTATCTGGAGTGGTCCCGCGACAGCCACGGGTTGTCTCGCATCGTGCGGTGGCTGCAAGGTACGGTGTCATTCTGGTTCGTTTACAAATGGCTGATGCACCGGGCGGATCATGTATTCGTGCAAAGCGGCCAAATGGCACGGGATGTGGCTTCTTATGGCGTGCCAATGGAGAAGTTGACTCCTGTACCCATGGGCGTTCCGCCCGCCCTTCTCGATTGGCTGCAACACAATCCGACTGATGTGGTTGCCGAGCGTGTTGTTTACGTGGGCACCTTGGCCAAGGTTAGGCGTCTGGAAACCCTGATCCAGGCTTTTGCGCAAGTTGCCAAGCAGAGAAGCAATGCGATCCTGATCATGGTGGGGGATGGGGATCACCCTTCCGAACGGGCGTTTCTTGAAGAAGAAGTTCGTCGCCTGGGGATATCGGACCGAGTCAGTTTTACGGGCTTTGTTCCCATGGAGGACGCTTGGCGCTATGCCGCTTCTGCCCAGATTTGCATTTCCCCCTTCTTCCCGACGTTTGTGCTGCGGTCGACATCCCCCACCAAACTGAATGAGTATTTCGCGCTTGGGCGCCCGGTTGTGGCAAATGACCATCCGGAACAGTCCTGGGCGATCGGTCAAAGTGGCGCGGGGCTGTGTGTTTCATGGGGTGCGGATGATTTTGCGGAAGCGATGTTCCAACTGCTGGAACACCCCGAACAAGCCGAAGATATGGCCGCCAAGGGGCCGGCCTGGGTTAAAGCGAACCGTACATACAACCAGATTGCCGATCATGTTTATGAAAAATACGGCGCAATTTTGAGGGAAGGTCGATGAGGGTTTTGCTCGCCAACAAATTCTTTTTCCGGAACGGCGGCTCTGAAACCGTGATGTTTCAGGAGAGGGACTATCTGCTTTCTAATGGGCATGAAGTCATCGATTTTTCGATGGACGACTCCCGTAACTTCGACAGCCCTTACAAGACTTACTTTGTCGGCAACCAGGACTACCGTGGTCCTCAAGGGAAATTGGCCAGTATTCGTACAGCGGTGCAGTTCATCCATTCTGGCGAGGCGGCCGAGAAGATGTACGCCCTGGTGCGCAAGACCCGGCCGGACATCGTGCATTGCCACAATATCTACCATCAGCTCACGCCATCCATCATCGGTGCAGCCAAAGAAGGCGGTGCCAAGGTTGTGCTGACGCTGCACGACTACAAGCCCGTCTGTCCGGTTTATAACCGCCTCCGCCAGGATGCGCCCTGCTCGGACTGTTTGGATGGCAGGTTTTCCAACGTACTACGGCATAAATGTGCCGGTGGTTCATTGGGCAAGAGTGCCCTCTTGTTTGCTGAAGCTGTAGTGCAACGGTGGATGGGGAACTACGAGAAGGTGGATGCGTTTATTGCCCCCAGCCGTTTCATGGCGGAATCCATCGCCCATCGTGTGCCTGATTCCCGGACCAGGTTGTTGTACAACGGGGTTGATCTGGATGCCCTGCAACCCAGTACCGCCGATGCAGGATACGTGCTCTATTTGGGCCGCCTCAGTGCGGAAAAGGGGGTTGCCACCCTACTCAAGGCCCATGCGAATTCCCAGGCTAAGTGGCCTTTGCACATCGCAGGCACAGGTCCTTTGGAAGAGGTTCTTAAACAGCAATTTCCCCTTGCAACTTTCCTGGGGCATGTCTCCGGGGGGCAACTCAAACAGGTCATGGATGGCGCTTCCGTGGTCGTGGTGCCCTCTGAATGGTATGAAAACTGCCCCATGTCGGTGCTTGAAGCCATGGCCTATGGCAAGCCCGTGGTGGGCAGCCGGATGGGGGGCATTCCGGAATTGGTTGTTGATGGGCAAACAGGGTTGTTATTCGATGCGGGTGACACATACTCTCTGCAGGCCCAACTGGACCGCTTGATGAGCGAACCCGACCTGCGCAGGCGCTTGGGTGAACAGGCAAGGCAACGGGTCGAAAGCGAGTTTTCCCTTGGCCGGCACAATACCTGCTTGATTGATATCTACAAAAAACTGATAGGAGGCTGATATGTCAGCAAATGCTACTTACCCCACCGACGTATCGATCATCACCACGTATCGATGCCAGATGCGCTGCAAGATGTGCGATATCTGGGAAAACCCAACCGACAAGAAGCGCGAAATCACGGCCAAAGAACTGGAAATTCTGCCCAATTTCAAGTTTGTAAATATCACTGGGGGTGAGCCTTTTGTCAGGCGAGATCTGGAAGATATTGTCGATGTGATGTTCAAGAAGTCTGATCGCATCGTCATTTCCACATCGGGTTGGCATACCGATCGAATTATCAAAATGGCGGAGAAACATCCGAATATCGGTATTCGCGTCAGTATTGAGGGTCTTTCTCAGAAAAACGATGACCTACGTGGTCGCGATGGTAGCTTTGATCGTGCCATGAGGCTGCTTTTGACGTTGAAGGAAATGGGGATTAAAGATATCGGATACGGCTGTACGGTATCCAACAAGAATTCCGAGGATATGCTCTGGTTGTATAAGTTGTCGCGAGAGTTGGGTATGGAGTTCGCTACGGCGGCCTTCCATAACTCTTATTACTTTCATAAAGATGACAACGAGATCACGAATAAGGACGAGGTTATTGGTAATTTCCATAAGTTGATTGAGGAATTGCTGAAAGACAATAGCCCGAAGAGTTGGTATCGCGCTTTCTTTAATCTTGGTTTGATCAATTACATCAGAGGCAAACCACGCATGCTGCCCTGTGAGGCAGGAACCGCAAACTTCTTCATTGAGCCCTACGGTGATGTTTATCCGTGCAATGGCCTGGAAGATCGTTACTGGAAAGAATCCATGGGGAACATCCGGGACGTATCCAGTTTTGATGAACTTTGGTTCAGCGAGAAGGCGGAAAAAGTGCGCGGTCTGGTTCGCACCTGTCCGAAGAATTGCTGGATGGTTGGAACCGCCGCGCCGGTCATGAAGAAGTACATCAAACATCCGACTGCGTGGGTGGCTAAAAACAAGATCAAATCTTTGCTCGGCAAGCCGATTTGTATCGATAACGTCCCACATTTTGATGTTGGTCAGGACCCTCTTCAGGGAAATTTGCGGGATGGTGTTGTGCCAGCTCAGAAGATCACTTTCCATTCACGTGAGCCGGAAGTGGTTTTATCTGAGGATGAGTTGGCCGATATGTTGCGGACGGACTGATTTATGGATGTTGGCAGCAGCATGTTTAGCGTTGATATAAACCTTTCGCCAGCAACTGGTCCCTTCAACCCCTTTGTTTCGTAGGTAACTTGCTGGCGATGCAGTGAGTAGCGAATCAATCAGCGCTTCCTTAGCGTTTTTTCCTGGGGCTTTTACATGCGTGTCGCGTTTTTAGGCTTGCGCGGTTTTCCCAATGTGCAGGGTGGCGTGGAAACCCACGCCGAGCATCTTTGCCCGTTATTGGTAGAGCTGGGTTGCGAGGTGGATGTCATTGTTCGCGCGTCGTATCAGTCGGAAGCGATAGGCAACGCGTGGAAGGGCATCCGCTTTCATCGTCTCTGGTCGCCCAGGTCCAAGGGGTTGGAAGCCATTCTTCATACTTTGTTGGGCGTGCTGTATGCGGGTTTTGTGCTGCGGCCGGATGTGCTGCACATCCAGGCTATTGGCCCGGCGTTGATGGCTCCGTTGGCCAGATTATTGGGGTTGCGAGTGGTAGTGACGCACCATGGACCGGATTACGACCGCCAGAAGTGGGGGCGATTCGCCAAGCTTGCGCTGCAGTCGGGAGAGCGTTTTGGTATGCGTTGGACGCACGGGCGTATTGTGATTTCCGAGGTGATACGTGGTCTGGTCAAGGGAAAGCATGGTTGCGAAAGCACTTTGATACCCAATGGGGTTGTGTTGCCGGCTATGCCAGAGTCGGTGGGTGCGTTGACTGTGTTTGGGTTGGAGTCGGGCAAATACGTGCTGTTGGTGAGCCGCCTTGTGCCGGAAAAACGTCATCTTGATTTGATTGCGGCGTTTAAACGTGCGGCCTTGCCAGGGTGGAAATTGGCAATCGTCGGGGCATCGGATCATCCTGATGTTTATGTGCGGCAAGTGCTGGATACGGCCGGGGCAACGCCAGATGTTGTATGCACGGGCCTGCAAACTGGCCTTGCTCTACGCGAACTCTATGCACATGCGGGGATCTTCGTTTTGCCTTCATCCCATGAGGGGTTGCCCATTGCCATGCTCGAAGCGTTGTCCTATGGATTGCCTGTAGTGGCCAGCAATATCCCAGCGAATCTGGAAGTGGGGCTTCCCGATGAACATTATTTTTCCCTGGGCGATGTGAATGCGCTTGCCGCGCGCTTGAAAGAATTTGCGGCCCAGCCACTGACGCCGCAGGCGCGAGAATCGCGTCGCGCATGGGTGTCGGAACGTTTTGATTGGCGCGATATCGCACAGCGGACGCTTGCGGTTTATCGCAAAGTCGTTGCACGCAAGAAGCCCGCGCGCTGAGCCTCCTTCCCTGTGCTTCAATCCAGCGCGTCTCGATTTTTCGACGCAAGTCGTCGAAACAGCGAACCGAAGCTTGTATGGCTAGTCAAATTTCGCTTTGTTTGGAGATTTTGCGGATACAGGGGGCATTAGCTGTAAGCCATCTGGATTGCAGGATTAATTCTGAAGTGTTATCAAATATACAAATAGCCGGCCTATGACCGGAGAGGGATTCGGGATTAGTTGTCGTTTGCTGAAATCTGCGGCGGCAACCAACACGGGGGGCATCAATGTCATGACGGGCGCAATTCATTTTGTCCGGTTAGCTTGGCTAGCCAGGGCGTTCTTGTTTATCTCTTCATTTTGTTTCCTCCTGTCAAATTCCGCTTTTGCACAGAGTCAAGCTGTAAATTTGACGGCACGCCTGATCGACCATGTCAGCAACGGCTGGCTGTCTGGGCAGGAATTGAATGTCTACGAGAAGGGCGCGGACGGGACGCTGATCTGGCGAGCGAAGCGGACGACGGACGCGGACGGCTTGGCGAAGTTCGATCTGGAAGGATTGGGCAGCGGCAAAGTGTATGTGCTGCAAGCGAAACCTTACGGCTACTGGGTGAAGAGCGGCGAGATCAGCACGACGGGCGGCTACGGCTTCCGGGTTGGTCGCCTGCAAGTTCAGGTGTTGGATGGTCAAACGGGTGTGGGCAAAGCTGGTCAGGCGGTCACGCTCAAGCGCTGGCAAGCGGACGGCAGCCATATCTGGGCAATGGCGGCGACGACGGATGCGCAGGGTTGGGTGAAGCTGGACCCGGCTGATGCGGGAAGAGTGGCGTACGTGCTGACGGCGACGAGTCCGACGGATGGGCAAGAGAAGGTCAGTGGACAGCTCTGGGGCGGCCTGAACCAGCTGGTGCTGGGGAACGCGGCACTTGAAGCGCAGCTACGAGACGGCGTGAGTGGAGCGAATCTGTCGGGGCATTGGATAGAGGCCTGGGAGAATCTGCCTGGAGGTGGACAGGCGTTGCGCGGGAAGCGTAAGAGCGGTGTGGATGGCATAGCCAAGTTTGACCTTGACGGCCTCGGAGCCGGGCGGAGCTACATTCTGAAGAGCCAGCCCTATCTTCAACCCGTGATCAGCGCGAACCTGAGTGCATCGGGCCGGTACGAACTCAAAGCGGGGAAATTACAAGTTCAGGTCGTGGATGGAAGTAACGGGAACGCATATGCCTGGAGCGATGTGACGCTGCTGGAAAGGCAAGTGGATGGCAGCCTGAAGGGAATGGGAGCATTCCGGACGGATGGAGCCGGCCAACTCAAACTGGACCCGGCGCAATTAGGTACCCGGCCTTACCTACTAAGAACAGCGAGCCGGATGGACGGCAGCCAGAAGGAAAGCATGGAGTACGCAGACGGAGGGGGCTACCAGTTCAGAGTAGGGGGAGTGGGGTTGTCGGCACGCCTGATCGACCATGTCAGCAACGGCTGGCTGTCCGGGCAGGAATTGAATGTCTACGAGAAGGGCGCGGACGGGACGCTGATCTGGCGAG
>JASJPK010000105.1:29311-31693 GCA_031426735.1 Hydrogenophilaceae bacterium
AAGCGAAACCTTACGGCTACTGGGTGAAGAGCGGCGAGATCAGCACGACGGGCGGGTACGGCTTCCGGGTTGGAACAACCGCTTTCACCTTGACCAATGCGGCCAATGCCTCTCCCTTGCCTAACCAAAATGTTGCCGCGCTGGAAAAGCTCCCAAATGGAAGTCTGCGTTTGGAACGTCAGGCGGTAACCGACGGTCAGGGTCAGATCAAATTCGACCTGACTGGACTCGGCAAAGGGGCGATTTACCTGTTCCGCGCGGTCAATCCCTTCGGCGACGGCAAGGATTACTACAGTGATCTGGTGCGCGGGCAAGGCGTGTATGGCTTCGCTATCGATCCAGCGGATATCAATGCGCCGGACCGGGTGCCGCCCCTGGTGAGTCTGGCCTTCCCCATGCAGGCGGCTTCGGTGTCGCGCGGTGGATTCGAACTGTATGGCTCGGCTTCGGACGATGTGGCGATCAAGTCGGTGCGTGTTTATCTGACGCTGCCGTCCGGGACAGTACTGGAACGGGACGCGACCTATCGGGCCGATACGGCATCCTGGCATGTGGATTCGGGCGCGCTTGCAGCCGATGGCGAGGTTTTAACCGGTACCCTGGGTGTTCGGGTGGTGGCGCTGGATTCGAGCTTGAACGAGGCGGAGGCGCGGGTGGATTTGTCCTTGCTGGATGATCGGACGGCGCCCGTGCTGTCGGTGCTTTCTCATGCGAATGGAGCTGCCGTGCCGCAGGGGGGCTTTGTGGTGACCGGGAAGGTGTCGGATGACACGTTGTCGCCGAGCTTGTCGGTGCGGGTGTCGGGGGGCGGGTTGGCGGCGGTCGAGGTGAGGGCTGTGGAAGTTGCGCCGGCTTCGGGGAACTGGGCGGTGCGGCTGGCGCCCGAGTCCGGCTTTACCACTGCGCCGATTGATTTGACGCTGACAGCCCGCGATGGGGCCGGGAATACGACAGTGAAAACGTTGCTGTTGCAGCCGAGCGATGCTTTCGGCCAGGCCTGGCATGTGCTGCGGCGCACGGCTTTTGGCGCTGAATCTGGCCAGGTGGCGGCGGTGGCGGAGAGTGGTGTGATGAATTATCTGTGGCAGCAATTGCATCCGGATGCCGTCGACGATGGCGAGTTCGTTCAACGCCAACAGGGCTGGGTGGACTTGGGCGGGTATCTGTCTACGGACTATCTGCGCCATGCGGTATATAGCCGCCGGCAGTTGCAGGAAGTGATGACCTGGTTCTGGGAAAACCATTTCAATACCAACTATTACAAGCATCTGAAGCCGGATTACGAGCGGCAGGAGATGGCGGGTTTCCGCGCCCATGCGCTGGGCCGCTTCCGCGATCTGCTGGCGGTGAGCGCGAAGAGCCCGGCCATGTTGAATAGCCTGGATGGTGTGGCCAACATGAAGAAACGGCCCAACGAGAATTTCGCCCGCGAGTTGCTGGAGTTGCATACCCTGGGGATCTCCGGCGGCTATACCCAGCAGGATGTGGTGGCGGCGGCGCGGGCTTTTACCGGCTGGACGGTGATCGACGACCAGTTTGCGTTTAACGCCAACTTGCACGACAACGCGGAGAAGGTGCTGCTGGGGGCTACGCTGCCGGCCAATGGCGGCCTGGCCGATGGCGAGGCGGTGCTGGATTTGGCGGCGCGACATCCTTCCACGGCCCGTTTTGTGTGCGGCAAGCTGGTGACCCTGTTGGTCAGCGATGTGCCGGTGAACAGCCTGGTCCAGCAGTGCGCCGGGGTGTTTGCCGGTACGGTGGATGCGCCGGATCAGATGGCCCAGGTGTTGTGGTCGATTCTGTCCTCTGAGGCCTTTTTGGGGACCGCCAACCGGGGCAGCAAACTGAAGACGCCGCTGGAATTGACGGTGGGCCTGGTGCGTAACCTGGATGGCGAGACGAACGGCGATGATCTGGCGTTGGAGACGCAGCGTATGGGCATGGGCTTGTTTGTGTTTCCGGCGCCCACCGGTTATGCCGAAACGGGGGCGGACTGGGTCTCTACCAGCATGTTGCTGAACCGGGTGCGGTTTGTGGATCGCGCTTTGGCTGCCGTGCCGAGAGGTGGCAGCACGCTGTTCAACTTGACGGGCCTGATGCGGGCCGATGGCCTGGAGACCGCCGAAGGGGTGGTAGGGCGCATGCTGGACCTGACTCTGGGACCGATTTGGACCCGTCGGCATTGGGAGTTGGGCATGTCGTTGCTGACCGGAGAGGGTGGCAAGCCTTACTACGCTTGGTCGCCGGATGCCGAGCAGCGTTTGCGCAGCCTGGTCAAGGCGCTGACGGTGTTGCCGGAATATCAGTATCAATAGAGGGAGGCCGCAAAGCATGAACCTATTTCGCGCAGTTGCCGGTGTCGTAGGAGCGCCTTCCAAGGCG
>JASJPK010000106.1:0-3514 GCA_031426735.1 Hydrogenophilaceae bacterium
CGATCACCATGCGCATGCCGGACTTGTCCGACTCGTCGCGGATTTCGCTGATGCCCTCGATGCGCTTCTCGCGCACCAGCTCGCCGATCTTGATGCACAGGTGCGCCTTGTTCACCTGATAGGGCAGTTCGTCGACGATGATCGCCTGACGGCCGACCGATTTCTCGATCTCCTCGAAATGCACCTTGGCGCGCATCACGACGCGGCCGCGGCCGGTGCGGTAGCCTTCCTTGACCCCTGCGGTGCCGTAGATGATGCCGGCGGTGGGGAAGTCGGGCGCGGGCACAATGTCGATCAGGTCTTCGATGCCGATCATCGGATCGCGCAGCACGGCCAGACAGGCATCGACGATTTCGTTCAGGTTGTGCGGCGGGATGTTGGTCGCCATGCCGACCGCGATGCCGGAGGAACCGTTGACCAGCAGATTCGGGAACTTGGCCGGCAGGATCAGCGGCTCGTGCTCGGAACCGTCGTAGTTGGGGCCGAAGTCGACGGTTTCCTTGTCGATGTCGGCGAGCAACTCGTGCGCGATCTTGGCCATGCGGATTTCGGTGTAACGCATCGCCGCCGCGTTGTCGCCATCGACCGAACCGAAGTTGCCCTGGCCGTCGACCAGCGGATAGCGCAGCGAGAAATCCTGCGCCATGCGCACGATGGTGTCGTACACCGCGGTGTCGCCGTGCGGGTGGTACTTACCGATCACGTCGCCGACCACGCGCGCCGACTTCTTGTACGCCTTGTTCCAGTCGTTGTTCAGCTCGTGCATCGCGAACAACACGCGGCGATGCACCGGCTTCAGGCCATCCCGCACATCCGGCAGCGCCCGTCCGACGATCACGCTCATCGCGTAATCGAGGTAGGAACGGCGCATTTCCTCTTCCAGGCTGACGGGCAGGGTCTCTTTGGCGAACTGGTTTTCCATTGCGGGGCGTCTCGAGTTTTTTGCGCTGGCTAGCGTTTTGTTTTTGCAGGCGCTTTTACTGAAAAAAGCCGGGCGATTTTAGCACGGCAATACCCCATTTCCGGGATGCATCTCGACCCCGGATACCCCATTCCGGGGTGACGTACAGGCCAGGGGTCGTAGGAGCGCCTTCCAAGGCGCGATGTCCGCAACGATCGCGCCTTGGAAGGCGCTCCTACGAGTGGCGTGCGAATTACTTCGCTGCCAGTTGCGCTTCCAGATCGGCGATCCGCTTGCGCAGCAGATTCACGTTCTGCTGGCGCGCGGAGACGGCGACATCGACGCCCTCGGTCAACCAGGCCAGCCAGCGCTGCATGCCCTCGCCGGTGGTCGCGGAAACCTTCAGCACTTCCAGCTTGGGATTGATCCGGTGCGCGTATTCGATGCACTTGTCGACATCGAAACTCAGATACGGCAACAGATCGACCTTGTTCAGAATCATCAGGTCGGCGGCATGGAACATGTCCGGATATTTCAGCGGCTTGTCCTCGCCCTCGGTCACCGACAGGATCACCACCTTGTGCGCCTCGCCCAGATCGAACGCGGCCGGGCAGACCAGATTGCCGACGTTCTCGATCATCAACAGGCTGTCGTCCGGCAGATTGAGCCGTTCCAGCGCGTGGCCAACCATGTGCGCATCGAGATGGCAGCCCTTGCCGGTATTGACCTGGATCGCCGCCGCTCCGGTGGCGCGGATGCGGTCCGCGTCGTTGCTGGTCTGCTGATCGCCTTCCACCACCGCCACCGACAGGCTGCCGGCAAGCGCCTCGATGGTTTTCACCAGCAGCGTGGTCTTGCCGGAACCGGGGCTGGAAACCAGGTTGATCGCGAACAGGCCGTGCTCGGAAAAATACTGCCGGTTCTCGGCGGCATAGCCGTTGTTCTTGCCCAGGATGTCCTGTTCGATCTGCACCATGCGCGCCTGGCTCATGCCCGGCGCATGCGCGTGGGCGGGACCGAGGCCGTAGTGCAGCTCACCCTTGTGTTCGTGGTAATGCGGCGCGTTGGTTTCGTGCAGATGCTCGTGCGCGTGGTCATGGCCGCTGTGGTCATGGCTGTGTTCGTGCGCATGCGGGTGGCTGTGCGTGCCGCCGTCGGCATGGCTGTGCTCATGCGCATGATCGTGGGGATGTTCGTGATCGTGGCCCTCGATCTTGGTTTCGCCCTGGCCGCAGCCGCAAACTGTACACATAGTCAGACTCCTGAAATTACTCGACCAACAAATCCTTGACCCGCATTTCCGTGCCGCCGGTAGCCTGCACCTGATAACTGCCGCAAAGCGGACAGGCATCGTAAAGCGCATTCACAGGCACCGTCTCGCCGCAACCGAGGCAATAGCCCCGGCCCGGAATCTTTTCCAACTCAACGCGGGCGCCATCGGCGACGCCGCCCTTCAGCACCACATCCAGACAAAAACTCAGCGCCTCGACTTCGACGCCGGACAACGCGCCGATTTCCAGGCGCACTTCGGTCACCCGTTTGAAGCCCTGCTGGCGGGCGGCATCCTCGACGATCTGGAAGATGCCTTCGGCCAAAGACATTTCATGCATTGCTTACCTCATTCGCTTACGTCGATTCCAAAAGCCACACACGGGTCCAGCGATTGCGCCACCAGTCGCGCGGAAGCGGCCAGGTCGCTGCCGGAATCCAGGTCAGCCAAGGCTTCAGCGAGCGGCCCGGCGGGATGGAAGTTCCATTCGGTGGGGGCGATGATGCGGTATTCCGCGACCTTGCCTGCCTGCAAACGCACCGCATGCAGCAACAAACCGCGCGAAGTTTCCACCCCGGCCAGGCCGCCATTGTCGCCCAGTGACCAGGCGCGAACCAGCGCCGGAACGGCGCCGGACATCTGCCCTGCCAATAAGGACGGCAACATGGCCAGTTCCAGCAAACGCGCGAGCAGACGCGCACCGGCGCCACGACCGCGCCGCGCGATCCAGGCCGCCAGCAAGGCGTGCTCGCGCAGCCGCGCGACGGCGCCGGTTTCCGCCGGCGCGTCGTGCCACAACGGCTGCGCGCAGAACGCCGGCACATCCAGCGCGTGCCGCGCCAGCTCGTGCGCTGCAGCGTCCTGCAGGCGGAGCAGCGGCGGTAACAGAGTTACCCGCGCGATGCCGACATCAGCGCCGTCACCAAGCGCGGCGAACAGGCGCGCGACCGGCGTTTCGCCGGCACGCCGCCAGGCATCGAAACCGGCGAGGTCGCGCGCCAGCCAGACATCGGCCGGCTCGCCCAGCAAGGTAGTGCGCAGCAAATCAGCGAGCGTCCCGGCAAAGCGCTCCGGGTCGCCGGCACTCTGGCGCAGCAGGATCAGGCTGGCCATGTCGGGCGCGATGCCGAGCGGCGCGCCAGCCTGTTCCGGCCAGTTCAGCAGCAACCGCCAGGCATGTTCCTGCGCCAGTTCCAGCATCACGGCGGCCGCGCGATCATCGACAAGGGGTGCGTCGGATTCGTCGGCAAATGTACCCAGCGCCGCTTCACAGGCAGCCTCGGCCGCGACCCGCTGCGCCTTGCCGCACAGGCTGAAGATCAGGCCGACCAGATGCGCCGCCT
>JASJPK010000107.1:0-82169 GCA_031426735.1 Hydrogenophilaceae bacterium
TTCGGTGGCTTTAACTTAAACCAAATGGCCTCCACGAAAGACGGGGCGGTTCAATCAGGCCTGCGTAGCCGACTTACAGCGTTTGTTTGGGCGAAAGCGCGTCTTTACGGGTGATTTCGTTACTCAACACGTCATCCAATGCCACTGCCGTAGGCGAGGCAGCGCAGCCACCGCCGGGCCGGTCCGGTGACGTCACCCCACAGCGCCCGCTGCGACAGCTACCCGGGGCTGCGGCTTCGATGCCACTCTCACCCATGGAGCGCAGCAGCCAATAAATCAAACCGACCCCGACCAGCAGCAACGCCAGGGCAACAACAACGGCAATCCACATGATGTAAGGCTCCATTTCAAGCAGGAATAAGCGGTAACAAGATGGCCTGGGGGGCAAACGTGCGGCCAAGCTGCGGAGAATCTTAACGTCTTGTCCGGCTGCCCGCTTTCCGCTATTCACGGCCATTGTTTGAGCCAACAATCGGAAGCTTCGCATTCAAGCCTGCATACTTACTCGGGTCGCCGTGCTGCACCCCGGCCGCCCCTCGCTTCCAAGTCATGCGCAGAGCAAGATGCTTTCCAGACAATAGGTGACGAATGACAAGCCGACATAGCGATCTGGCTCGATTGGGTTGGAGTGAGTGGTTCGAAGAAAGAGAAATATGCGGGCCTGCGGATGCTATTGCCCGGGTGGTAGCGGTCGATCGCGACCTATTGCTGCTCATGGATCAAACCGGATCCTTTCGGGCAAAGTTGGCAGGCAGTTATCTGTACCGCTCCCAGCAGTCGCAGGAACTCCCGTGTGTCGGGGACTGGGTGTGTGTGGAAAAACCCCCGACTGACGATTTTGGCTTGGTCCACATGCTTCTGGAGCGAAGGACCGCGCTGCGCAGAAAGTCGGCGGGAGCCTCCGTCGTGTCTCAGATGATCGCGGCCAACGTGGACACCGTGATCATCGTTCAGTCCTGCCACTATGACTTCAACCTCAAGCGACTGGAGCGTTATCTCGTCATGGTGAGGCAGGGTGGGGCAGAGCCCTGCATCCTGCTGACCAAGTCGGATTTGGTTGCGCCGGAAGTCCTGACGTCCCAGTTGGCGGAGATTCGCGCTGCGGGCATTACGGCGCCGGTGCTGACCTTGAGCAACGTCACGCGAGACGGCATCGACGATCTCGAAAGGATGCTGCAGCCCGCAAAGACATATTGCTTTGTCGGTTCCTCGGGGGTGGGCAAGAGCACGCTCATCAACCAGCTGATCGGCCGGGAAAGACTTCAAACAAAGGGCGTCAGCGGAACGGGTGAGGGCAGGCATACGACCGTCCGCCGGGAATTGATCGTCCTCGACGGAGGGGCCTTGGTCATCGATAACCCGGGTATGCGCGAGTTCGGAATCCTGGGGGCCGAAAGCGGGATAGGCGATCGCTTTTCCGACATCATCGGGTTTGCCTCCGCTTGCCGCTACAGGAATTGCAGCCATACCGGCGAGCCTGGCTGTGCGGTTCTTGAGGCGGTAAATTCAGGCGCTCTTGGTCAAGAGCACTATGAAAATTACCTCAAGCTCAGGGAAGAATCCGAGTTCTACCAAATGTCCGATGTGGAGAAGAGAAAGAAGGATCGTGACTTTGGAAAATTCATCAAGACCGCCAAGAAGGATCTTGAGAATTTGTAGGGAAATTGATCTCGCTGCACTGGACCCCGGCCTGCGCCGGGGGGCTGGGAATGGGGTCTACCCGGCAAGTTCAAATCTTCACAGCGCTCGTTTCAACGCCTCGATGCGCTCTTCCAGCGGCGGGTGCGTCATGAACAGGCGCTTGAAGCTGCTGCCGTCGCCGCCGCTGATGCCGAATGCGGCCATCTTCTCGGGCAACGGGCCGGTGTGGGCCTGCTTCAGGCGTTCCAGCGCATTGATCATGGACTGGCGACCGGCCAGGCTGGCACCGCCTGCATCGGCGCGGAATTCGCGCTGGCGCGAAAACCACATGACGATGATCGAGGCGAGGATGCCCAGCACCAGTTCGGCCACGATCATGGTGACGTAGAAGGCCGGCCCCTGGCCGCGTTCGGTCTTGAACACGATCTTGTCAACCAGATGGCCGATGACGCGCGAGAAGAACATCACGAAGGTATTCACCACGCCCTGGATCAGCGCCAGCGTCACCATGTCGCCATTGGCGACGTGCGATATTTCGTGCGCCATCACCGCTTCGGCTTCCTGCTTGGTCATGCCGCGCAACAGGCCGGTGGACACCGCGACCAGCGCGGCGTTCTTGTTCATGCCGGTGGCGAAGGCATTGACCTCGGGCGAATCCCAGATCGCCACTTCCGGCATCTTGATGCCGGCGGCCTGGGCTTGCCGCGCCACGGTCTGCACCAGCCAGAGTTCTTCTTGCGAACGCGGGTCGGTGATGACCTGGGCGCCGACCGATTTCTTGGCCATCCATTTCGACATGGCCAGCGAAATCAGCGAACCGCCAAAGCCCATGACGGCGGCGAAAATCAGCAGCGCGCCGAGATTGAGGCCGTTTTCGTTCAGATAGGGTTCCACCCCCAGCAAACGCATGGTGAGCGAAAGCACCAGCACAATGGCCAGGTTGGTGGCGAGGAACAGAACGATGCGTTTCATGGAATCTCCTTGATAAGCGTTGACTGGCGGCTTGATTCGGCGAGTGCCGGATCAAGCCCATGCTGCAAACGGTAGGCAGGATACGGGCAATGAAGAATCAATAAAATTCGATTATTGTTTATCGACTGATCGTCTATATCGAGCAGTCTGAGCCGATTTTAAGCGCGTGGATTGGGCACGCTGCGCTACACCCGACCTAAGCTACCGAACCGCAAACCACTCGAAACCCGTTTGTTGGGCTATCCGAACGTCCACAACTCGACGCGGTTGCGCCCGTTTTCCTTCGCCCGAATCAGCGCCATGTCGGCATCGGCGATGGCTTCTTCGACTTGGCGGCGCGGGTGCATTTCGGCCAGGCCGAAGGAGGCGGTGACATACATCGTTTCGCCGCTGGGCAGGCGGATCGGCAGTCGCTCCAGGCCGCTGCGGATGCGTTCGATGACCTGTGCCGCATCTTTAATCGGGCTGCCGGGCAGGCAGATCAGGAATTCCTCGCCGCCGTAGCGGTAGATGGAGTCGTATTTGCGCAGCACGCCGGTGACGAAGCGGAGGCCCTGACGCAGGACCGCATCGCCGGCCGGGTGGCCGCGTTCGTCGTTGACCAGCTTGAAGCGGTCGAAATCAAGCAGGCACAGGCAGCACGGACGTTGAATGCGCAAGGCGCGCTCCTGCTCCTCGCGCAACCGGGTCAGCATGCCGCGTCGGCTGGCGCAGCCGGTGAGGCTGTCGGTGGTGAGCAGTTCACCGATGATTTCCAGTTGCACGCGCCGCAACTTGGTGTTGAGGCGCAAGGCCAGATCGATGCACTCGTCGTACAACTCCGGTTCGGGCCGACGTTTGTCGAGTACTTCCAGCAACGCCAGACGGGTCACGTTATGCATGGCTTGTTGGGTCGCGCCGAGTTCCTGGAAATCCAGGTTTTCCCGCAGCGGATGTGGATCGTGGCCGTAGTACCACTGGCCGAATGGCGAACGCAGATGTGCGTCTTCCGCCAGATCCGCCTTGTTGACATGGTTGGCGCAGACCAGCGTGCGATTGATCTGTTTGAACCAGGCCAGATGGGCCGCGATGATGACTTCGATATCTTCTGTCAGGTGCTGGATTTCTTCTCGGTCCAGGGGGAGCGACATGACACATCCATCTCTGCTGTAGTTGTGGCCGCTCTATCGGTCCAAGACTGTAAGTCTTTAGCGTAACGGCATGAGGATAAACCCAGGTTTGGCGAATGCGGTTGCAGCGCCGACGCGAAGACGCTGCTTGGCGCCGGTAAATTGTCGCCGGGCATTGTTACGGTTTGAAACTGCTTGCTGCTCTACAGCCATATATGGAATAAGGTATTACATAACCGGAAGTTTCAGATCACTTCAATCAATACAGCCTGGGGGAGACACAAGATTGGCTCAACCGAATAACGTCGATCAAACTGCGCTGCTCGCGACGCTGAAGACCAAGTGGGTAAGCGAGGAGACGGTCGACTACGCATCGTTGCGCGCGCTGGTGGTGGACGATTACCCGGGCATGCGCAGCGCACTGAAACTGACGCTGGCCAATTTCGGCCTGTCCAAGATCCAGATGGCCGGTTCCGCGCCGGAAGCGATCACCCGCATCAAGAACAATCATTACGACTTCATTCTGTGCGACTTCAATCTGGGTGAAGGCCGCGATGGGCAGCAATTGCTTGAGGAGTTGCGCCACTGCGGTTTGATCGACCTGGAGACGGTGTTCATCATGGTGACGGCGGAGTCGGTCTACGAAAAGGTGGTCGCCACGGCCGAGTTGGCGCCGGACGATTACATGATCAAACCTTTCAGCGCGGAAGTTCTGCGCAGCCGCCTCGAAGCCATCCTGCTGCGCAAACTTGCGTTCCGGGAGATCTACCGCAACTTTGCCGACCACGATCTGGAAGCTGCCCTGACCGGGTGCGACAAATTGATCGCCGGCAAGCCGAAATACCTGGTCGACGCGCTTCGTTTCAAAGGCGAAGTGCTCAATGCGATGGGCCGTTTCGAAGAGGCCGAGGCGTTGTACAAGAAGATCATCGAGATGCGTGCCATCCCCTGGGCTCGCCTTGGTCTGGCCAAGGCGCTGCACATGCAGAAGAAGAACGAGGAAGCCGAAACCGAACTGCGCGATGTGTTGGAGAAGGCGCCGGAAATGGTGGCGGCCTACGATCTGCTCTCGGATGTCTGTCTGGCCAACAAGGACAGTGCCGGCGCCCAGGCCGTGCTGCAACAAGCCGTCGGCATTTCCGCCAAGACCGTGCGCCGGCAGCAGAAACTGGGCGAGATCGCACATGCCAACGGTGATCTGGACATCGCCCGCAACGCCTTTTCCAACGCCCTCGAAAAGGGCCGCCATTCCATCTTCATTACCCCCGCTGACTTCGGCAACCTGTGCCAGGTTCAGCTGGAACAGGGCGATCTCAAGTCCGTGGCGGCTACCCTGAAATCGGCCAAGACCGCGTTGCAGGCGACGCCGGAAGGGCTGATGGTGACTGCGGTGGTGCAAAGCGCGATGCATACCCAGACCGGCAACCGGGTAGAGGCCCGGAAAGCGCTCGATGAAGCTGCCGTCCTGCGCGCCAGCGGAGTCCGGGCAGGGGCGCAATTGATGCTGAAAATGGCGGAAGCCTGCATGGCCAACGGCCGCACCGAAGAGGCCGACGTCATCGTCAGCGACGTCGCGCGCAACGCACACGACAGCGAACTCCTGCTCGACAAGGCCAGACAGATCTACCTGGCGGCCGGGCGGGAAGATGCCGGCGCATCGGTGCTTGCCCAGGCAACCGCCGATGTACGCAAGCTCAACAACGAGGGCGTCATGCTGGCGCAAAAGGGCGAGTATCGCCAGGCGGTGGACAAGCTGCTCACCGCTTGCCGCGAGGCGCCGCACAACCCGCGCATCATCATGAATGCCGTCTGGGTGATCCTGAAATATCTCGACCAGACCGGCATGGATGAGGAAATGCTGGAGGAAGCACGACGGCGCCTGGACGAAGCCGAACGCCAGACCCCCGGCCATATCCGGATCAAGGGGCTACGCCTGCACATGAAAGAAGTCGAAAGCCGGTTCGGCATCCGCAAACGGAATGCGCCATGAAATTCAACGATGTCGACCTCTACGCCACCCTGATGCACGAACTCAAGAACAACCTCGGCCTGCTCGCGATGACCATCGATGGCATCCCGCTACGCGGCGAGCCGGCGCATGACAAGGTCGTCGACGACGCCAGATTGCTCTGCCAGGGCGTCATCGACCGGCTGCAACAGGCGCTGCTGATCTACAAGGCCGCCAACGGCCAGATCCAGCCGTCAATCGACGCCTATTCGACCGAAGATTTCCTGCACGAACTGCGCGATACCGCCGCCTCGATGTCGCACGGCCGGTTCCAGGTGGAAACCCGCATCGACGCGGCCGTACCGGCGATCTGGTTTTTCGACCGTACATTGATCGGGATGGCCATGGTCAACGCCATCCATAACTCGCTGGCGTATGCGCGCTCTTCAATCGCCATCGAAGCGGAGATGGAATCCGGCGCGCTGCTCCTCACCGTGCGCGACGACTCGCCAGGTTTCCCCGAACATGTCCTGCACAGCCTCGCCGCCGACGAGTCTTACCGTTCCACCGGCACCGGTCTCGGCCTGCAATTCGCCAAGCTGATCGTGCAAACCCACGAAAATCGCGGCCGTAAAGGTGAGCTTCGCCTGCGCAACGATCAGGGTGCGGTATTCCAGTTGCTGGTGCCCTGACCCTGATTTCCCTCAGCCGCCAGAACTGCCCACCCAGAAGCCCAGGCTCTTGTCGAGAAACTCGTCCCACGGCATGTAATGCGAGCCGTCGCACGAGAAGGTCAGCCCCACCATGCCGTTGAAGATGTTCAACGACCCGGAGCGCAGGTAAAGGGTCTCGTCCATGAAGCGCAAATCGCGGAAACAGTTCAGCACCGCGCGCACCTTGTCCGCCGGCAGGCTGGCGTCGGTCGGATACGGTTGGCGCGGATAAGCCAGGCACAGGTTCGGATCGGACAGGTCGGCGATGCCGTGCAGGCGGTAACGGAACGGATCGTCCGTCACCCACAACGTCGCGCGGGAGCTGGAAAAGTGCAGCTTGGCGTGGAACACACCGTGCACCGTGACCAGTTCATGGACCAGCGCCAACACTTCGTCGATGCGTTCGTCGAGCGGGCTGTTCGCCCGTTCCTGATGGAACAGCCCGGCGCGGATGGCCGGATCGCCTTTCATCTGCAGCCACTGTTCCGGCTGTTGATAGAGCGCCTGCGTGGCGGGCAACTCGCGCAGATCGAAGTCGGCGCCCAGAAAACCCAACAACTCCCCGGATTCCCGCTCGATGCGGCGCACGGCGGTCAGCGAAGGCCGCTGTGCGTTGCGGCTGATATACGACTCGGACAGCGAAAACGGTATCCCGGCCAGCGCATCGGCAAGGTAGGGGCGCTCGCTGCGGTCACGGCCGAATTGCGTCGCCAGCAACCCCGTCCGTGTCACGTTTGCGGTCAGTTGCCGCGCCTGCGCATCCAATGCGTAGAGGTATTTGCAATACGGCAGCTCTTCCATGCCCTGCACCAGTCGCGCCTCCAGCTTCGACCGATCCGGCCAGACCTCCCGGCAACCTTCCGCCAGGATGGACAAGGAGGAAGCGAGCCAGCCTTCGAGGATGCGGCGCTGGCGCTGAATGGCTTGTTGCAGATTCGGATTCATGGCGTGTTCAAGTCGCGGGTAGGTTGGCGGAAAGCATCCCGACCGGGATGTCGGGGCCGAGGGCGTATTCTCCGCGAATTGGCAGGGTTGTCGTCGCCACGCTCCCCATGTCTGGAATCGATCGGTTACCGTTCGGCCTGATCCAGGCATTTCGAATTCAGCCAGCCCATGACCCGCACCCACATCAAGACCGTCAGCATCGCCGCCAGCCAGGAACCCGGCGTGCTGAGCAAGCAGCAAAAGGCGTTCAACACGCTGATCAAGCAAATCGAGGAATCCCGCGCGCAACTGCTGGCGTGGGAGTCTGCCAGCCAGGCTTACCTGGATAAATATTCGCGCGCGATGGTGCCGCTGGTCGAAACCTTGCAGGCGTTGCAGGTCGAGTTCGTGCAGCGGCTTGACCGGGCCAGTTGCGAATCCGGCCTGAGCAAGGCTGAACGCGGCGTGATCGACGATCTGATCGTCGAGTTGGTGCGCGAACTGATCGCCGTGCGCGGCGATGCGGCGCTGAAAGCCATCTACAACAAGCACAGCCGAATCGACTACGACCGCGCGGAAGCCGCGCGCATGCAGGGCATGAAAGCGATGCTGGAGGATGCGCTCGGGGTCGAACTGGATGCCGATTTCGACACCGGCACACCCGAGGAAGTCATGCAGCGCGCCCGAGCGCAGATCGATGCAATGCAAGAGCGGGAAGAGGCCGAGCGGCAAGCGCGGGAAGCACGCAAGGCGGCGACGCGGAAGAAGTCGGCCAAGCAACTCGCCAATGAATCGCGGCAGCAGGCCGAAGCGCAGCAGATCAGCCAATCGATCCGCGAGGTCTACCGCAAACTGGCCAGCGTCCTGCACCCCGACCGCGAATCCGACCCGCAGGAGCGCGACCGAAAAACCGGTTTGATGAAACGCGCCAACCTGGCTTATGCCAAGAAGGATCTGCTGCAACTACTGGAACTGCAACTCGAAGTGGAGCACATTGATCAGGTCGGCATCGGCCAGATCAGCGAAGCTCGGTTGAAGCACTACAACCTGATCCTGAAAGGCCAGCAGAGCGAACTGACTCTGGAAATCCGTCATGTCGAAGCCGAGTTCAAGGCGCGTTTCGGTCTCGATCCCTCATTGCGGCTGTCGCCCGGCAACCTCATGGGCCATCTCAAAGACGACATCCGCGATGCGCAATTCGCGATCAAGGATCTTGGCAAAGACCTCCGCATGTTCGATGACCTCAAGCGATTCAAGGCCTGGCTCAAGGGGATGCGGCGGCGCGCGGAGCGGGACGATGACTTCGACGATCTGCATTTCTGAAAGGTAAGGATCAGGTGCGCATGGCGCACCCTACCGGAGCAGCCGCGGCGGGATTTTCCCGTAATCGCCTTATTTCAGCGTGAAGCGGACCGTGCCGGGATCTCGTCCGGGGGCGGTGATGCTGGCCACCACTTTGGCGCCCTTGGCCGGTTTGGCTTTCAGTTTCGCGCCCAGGCTTTGATAACCGTTCGGCGTCAGCGCCACTTCTTCCTTGTCCTTGCCGGACAGCACGATCAGCTTGCCGCTGGCACCAGTGGATTCGACCGGGGCGCCGTGTTCGCTCAGGTAGAACGAGAGTTGCGGACCCTTGACCACCAGTTCGACCTGGAACACTTCGGCATCGGCGGTGATGCCGCCGAACTGCGGCTTCAGGTGATCTGAATGCGCCCAGACCTGGCCGCTGGCGAGCATCAGGCTGAGTGCGAAGGGGAGGGTGATGGTTTTCATGGTGTGGCTCCTTGGTGGATGAGGTGGTTGGAATCGGTGGCTTGCTTCCCCCTTTGAAAAAGGGGGATCGAGGGGGGGTTCTGCGCGGGTTGCGTGCTTACCGAGGTTGCTAAATCCCCCCGGCCCCCCTTTGCAAAGGGGGGAGTTGATTCCCGCCATGGCTAATAACTTTCACGTGACTTCTCCAGCAGCAGCCGCTTCAGCGGTTTTTCGCCGAACAGCCAGAACATCACCGGCGTCAGCACGGTATCCAGCAGCGTCGAACTGATCAGGCCGCCGAAGATGACCACCGCGACCGGATGCAGGATTTCCTTGCCCGGTGCATCCGCCGACAGCAGCAGCGGCAGCAGGGCGAAGGCGGCGACCAGCGCGGTCATCAGCACCGGCGTCAGGCGTTCGAGCGAGCCGCGCACGATCATCGGCTGGCCGAACGATTCGCCCTCGAACGCGCACAGGTTGATGTAGTGGCTGATCTTCAGGATGCCGTTGCGGGTGGCGATGCCGGTCAGCGTGATGAAGCCGACCAGCGCGGCGACCGAAAGCGGCTGCCCGGAAATCCATAGCGCGACGACGCTGCCGACCAGCGCCAGCGGGATGTTGCCCATCACGATCAGGGTCAGCACGACCGAGCGGTAGCGGCCGAACAGCACCAGGAAGATCAGCGTCAGCGACACCAGCGCGAGCAGGGCGATCAAGCGGGCGGCTTCCTCCTGCGCCTGGAACTGGCCCTCCAGCGCGGTGAAATAGCCTTCGGGCAAGGGCTTGGCGGCGATTTCGGCGCGGATTGCCGCGATCACCGCGCTCATGTCGCCGCCCTCCGTATTGGCCGAAATGACGATGCGTCGGCGCGCATTCTCGCGGCTGATCTGGTTCGGCCCGTCGCTGTCCTCGATGCTTGCCAGGCGCGACAGCGGCACCGCGCCGAGCGGCGTTTCGATCAGCAGGTCGGGCAATACGGCCAGGCCGCGGCCGCTTTCGGGCAGGCGCACGACCAGATCGAAACGGCGGGAGCCGCTCTCGCCGCCTTCGACGATCTGGCCGATGTGCTCGCCTTCGATCATCTGTTGCAGGCTGCGCAACAACTCGCCGGGGGCGACGCCGTAGCGGCCGGCCTGTTCGTAATCGACGCGGATCTTGATCTGCGGAATGCGCACCTGTTTTTCGATCTGCAGATCGGCGATGCCGGGGATTTTCGCCAGGCGTCCGCGCAGGTCGGCGGCGAGGCCGCGCAATGTGTCGAGATCGTCGCCATAGATTTTCAGCGCGATCTGGGCGCGCACACCGGACAGCAGATGGTCGAGGCGGTGCGAGATGGGTTGGCCGATGCTGATGTTGGCCGGCAGTTGGGCCAGGCGCGCGCGGATGTCGGCGATGACTGCCTCGCGACTTCGCGACGAAGCCTCGTCGGACGGCTTCAGATCGACATCCATTTCCGTGTAGTGGACGCCCTCGGCATGCTCGTCCAGTTCGGCGCGGCCGGTGCGGCGGCCGACCTGGATCACTTCAGGCACGCCGGCGACAAGCTGTTCCGCCAACTGGCCGACCCGGTTCGATTCGGCCAGCGAGGTGCCCGGATTGAGCAGGACGTTGATGGTCAGCGTGCCTTCGTTGAACGGCGGCAGAAAGGTGCGCGGGAAGAACGGGATGCTGGCGGCGGCGGCCAGCACCGCGATGGCCGCCGCGATCAGCAGCGGACGGGCATGTGTGAACGAGACGGCAAGCAGATGCGTGTCCCAGGCTTTCAGCCGCCTTACCAGCGGGCTGTCGCCGTGTTCCAGCAGTTTTACTTTTGCCAGCAGGTAATACGCCAGCACCGGCGTCACCGTCACCGAAACGATCATGCTGCCGAGGATGGAAACGATGTAGGCAATGCCCAGTGGCGTGAACAGCCGCCCTTCGATGCCCGGCAGCGCGAACAGCGGCACGAACACCAGCACGATGATCAAGGTGGCGTAGACGATGGCGGAACGTACTTCCAGCGTCGCCGCGGCGATAACCTCGGCGACCGGCTTCGGCTCGGCCAGAGCGCGGTTGTTCTTTAGCCGGCGCAACACGTTTTCGACGCCGACCACGGCGTCGTCGACCAGTTCGCCGATGGCGATGGCCAGCCCGCCCAGTGTCATCGTGTTGATCGACAGGCCGAACCAGCGGAACACCAGCGCCGTCACCAGCAGCGACAACGGAATCGCCAGCAGCGAAATCAGCGTGGTGCGCACGTTGAGCAGGAACAGGAACAGCACCACGGCGACCAGGATCGCGCCGTCGCGCAGCGCTTCCTCGACGTTGCCGATCGAGGCTTCGATGAAGTCGGCCTGCTTGAACAGGAATTGCGGCTTGGCGATGCCGGCAGGCAGCGACTTGTTCAGTTCGGCCAGCGCCTTTTCCACAGCGCGGGTCAGCGTCACGCTATCGGTGCCGGGCTGCTTCTGCACCGACAGAATCACCGCCGGCTTGCCCGCATGGCCGGCATCGCCGCGTTTGACGGCGGCGGCGATTTTCACCGCAGCCACCTGTTTGAGCAGGATCGGCTGGCCATCGTGCACAGCGACGACCAGATTGCGCAGATCCTCGATGCGCGCCGTGCGGCCGATCTGGCGGATCAGATATTCGCGCCCGCCGGCGGCCAGGAAACCGCCGCTGGTGTTGGCGCCGAAGTCCTTCAGCGCGGCTTCCAGGCGTTCGCGCGCGATGCCCAGCGCCTGCAACTGCGCCGGATCGATTTCGACCCGGTATTGGCGCACCTCGCCGCCGATGGCAATCACCTGGGCGACGCCGGGAATGGTGAGCAGGCGCGGCCGGATGACCCAGTCGGCATATTCGCGCACCGCCATCGGCTCGGCGCCGGCGCCGATCGGCAGCGCGATCAGCAGGATTTCGCCCATGATCGACGCAATCGGCCCGAGCTGTGGCGCGATGCCCGGCGGCATCTGCTCGCGCAGCAGATTCAGGCGTTCGGCGATTTGCTGGCGGTTGCGCCAGATGTCGCTGCCCCACTCGAACTCGACATAGACGATGGACAGCCCGACGCCGGACACCGAACGCACCCGCGTCACGCCGGGCATGCCGTTCATGCCGGCTTCGAGCGGGAAGCTGATCAACTGCTCGACTTCCTCCGGCGCCATGCCGCCGGCCTCGGTCATCAGCGTTACGGTGGGTTTGTTCAGGTCGGGGAACACGTCCACCGGCATCTGCCGCACGCTCAACAGACCGTAAATCACCAGGCCCAGGGCGAGGCCGAGGACGATCAGGCGTTGCCGCAGGCTGGCGTGGATGATGTGGTCGAACATGGTTTTATGCTGCCGTAGGGTGCGTCGTGCGCACCGACCGACGGGGCGTGCTGCGCGCGGCGCAGCGGAGACGTTGCGCTTTAGCGCTTACGAATCCGGCGTGCTCCTTGCGAGTGCACCCTACGCTTGGGGTCGTCGTCATTCAGCGCACCTGCGCCAGCAGACTGGCGCCTGCGACGACGATGCGGTCGCCGTCCTTCAGGCCGCTGCCGACCGCGACACGCTCGGCATCCAGCGGTGACCACTTCACCACGCGCGGCGTGTAGCGCTCGGGGCCGCTATGCAGCCAGACCACGTCGTCGCCGGCGGCGTTCTTGACCAGCGCGGTTTGCGGCACGGCGATGCCGTCGATCCGGCTCGCGGTCTTGGCGATGACTTTCACCGGCTGGCCGATGGCGAGTCGCAACGCATTCGACTGGACGCGGAACAGCAGCGGCATGGCCTGTTCGCGCAGTTGCCGGCTGGCGCCGACGAAGCGCAGCGGCACGCTGCCGCCGGGAAATTGCGCGACGGGGTCGGTCAACAGTTCGATCGGCGACGCTTCATAGGACAACGCTTCGACCGCCAGCCGGGCCGGGTCGACGACCTCGAACAACAGCTCGCGCGCTTCCACCACCTGGCCGGCGGCCACATGCGCAGCGCTGATCGCACCCGTTACCGGTGCGTACAGCGGCTCCGGCGCGGCCAGACTGGCACCGATGGCGGCGCGGCGTTTTTTCAGCGCGGCCAGTTCGAAGCGGGCGGCTTCGATCTCCTTTTGCGGCACCGCGCCTTCGAGCTGATCGAGCCGGCGCACGCGGCGTTCGGCGATGGCGGACTGGGCTTCCAGTTCGGCCAGCAAAGCCTGCTGATTGCCGCGTTCCAGGCTGCTCGCCACGGGTTTCAGCCAGGCCAGCACCTCGCCCTTGCGCACTTTCTGGCCGAGCACCGGCAAGCCGTTCCGGCCAGCTTCGATGCGGCCGGACTGGATTGCCTGCACGCGCCCGCTGGCGTTGGGATCGGCGATGACCCTGCCGTTGAAACTCAGCGTCACCGCCAGCGCTTCCATGCTTGCTAGCTGGGTGCGCAGGCCGAGTTTGCGCTGCACCGGTTTCGGGACGAAGACGCTGCCGTCGGCGAGGCGCTGGGCATTAGCCTGAGCGTTGGCCGGCTGGCTCACCGTGGCGGCCGGGGGGGCGTCCTTGCTGTGATCCTCGTCGCCGTGCGCGATGGCCTGGCCGGTGAACAAGGCTAGCAACAACAAGTAGGATGGAAATGCGCGAATTTCAACTCTTGAACGGCCCCTCTCCCCCAGCCCCTCCCCCGCAAGCGGGGGAGGGGTGCGCGGCAGCGCGGGAGAGGGGCGTATCGAAACCGGGTCGGGCTGGATCAATAGGGGGTTCATTTCCGCCTCCGCAGCAGAACAACGCCGATTCCGGTCAACAGCAGCGCGCCGGCAGCGCCCCAGACGATGCGCCGGTCCGTCGTTTTGGCGACGGGTTTGGCGGCTGCGGCTGCAGGTTGCGCGACTTCCAGTGTCGCGCTCAGCAAATCGGCGCTGTCGGCGGTCTGGATCGAGAACACCAGCGGATATTTGCCGGGCTTGGCGAAGGCCGCGCCGGGCAGCACGTAGACGCCGGGTTGGGTCTGCTTCGCGACGTGTTTTAGTGCGCCGCTGTCCAGTTCGATCTGGGCATCGGCCACCGGCGCATTGCTGGCGTAATGGTCCAAGTAAACGGTCAATTGCTTGTCCGCCAGCACGGCGACCAGTTCGAACTCCTCGCTCTGCGCGCCGGCGCGGGGCCCTTGCGGGGTGCTCGGAGCGGCCGTTTTTACCGCATCTTCCGGGTGGCTATGCTCCTCGCCGCCGTGCGCCCAGGCTGAAGAGGCGGCCAGCCCGGAGCAGAGCAGCGCGGTTGTGAGCAGAGTGCAGATTCGCTTCAAGGCATTTCTCCCAGCGCTTGTTTGAGTTGCGACAGCGCCAGCCCGCGTGCCGTTTCCTGCCGATTGAACAACGCTTCAGCTTCGTATGCGGCGGCGCGTGCGCGCAGCAACGCGGTCAGGTCGGATTCGCCCAGGCTGAAACTCTTTTCGGCCAGTTGCAGCGTATCGGCGGTGAGCGTGCGGCGTTCCTGCGCGTACTGCCATTGCTGTTCCGCCGCGGCGAGTTCGAGCCGGGTCTGTTCCACGTCGAGCGCCAGCCGACGAGTCGCCTGCCTCTGTTCGGCCGCTGCCTCTGCCGCTTCGGCGCGGGCGGCGGCATCGTCGCGGCGCAGGCGCGGCCCGGACGCGAACGGGATGGTCAACTTGAGCCCGATGGCGTTGTCGAAGCTTTCCGTGCTGTCGCCGCGTTCGCGCAGCACGCGCAGGGCGATCTCGGGGGCCTCCCGCCGCTGGGTTTGCGCCAGCTTGATCCGACTGTTCGCCACGCGGAGCGCGCTGGCCAGGGCGGCCAGTTGCGGATGATCCTCGCTGCGCCGATTCGGTTCGACCGGCGTTTCGGCTTCCAGCCGCAGCGGCGCGGCCATGCCGGTCAAGGCATGCCAATTGCGTTCGGCCTGCCGCGCGGCGGCATCTGCTTGCAGACGCTCGGCTTGGGCGGCCAGCGTTTCGCCGCGTGCCTGGTTGGCATCCACCCGCGCCAGATCGCCGGCCCGATAGCGACGCTGGACTTCGGTTTCGAGATTGCGCGCCGTGCTCAGACGACGTTGCGCGAGGGATTCCGCCTGACGCACCGTAGCCAGCGCCCACCAGGCCGCGCGCAGTTCGCCGGCCAGTTCCAGGCGCAACGCGGCGCGGCGGGCGGCGATTTCGTCGATGAGGCCGGCGGCTTCGTCGGCCTGGGCGGCTTTCTGCCTGGGCAGCCAGAGCGGTGCTGCCAGTTCGACTTCCCATTCCTGCTTGCCGCGGCCGCTGCCCAGGGCGTCGTTGAGATGGCCGAGCAAAAGCGCAGCCGGGCCGGGCGTCAAACCGCCGGCAATTTCGGCGCGCGCATTCGCCTCGGCCATGCGCGCCTCCAGAGCACCGGCTTCGCGGTGCAGTTGCCAGGCCTGTTCCAGCGCCTCGGCGAGCAGGCCGGCATGGGCCTGCGACGCGAACAGCGCGACGAGCAGGCCGGCAAACAGGAGAATCGGCTTGTAACCAGGTTTCATGCCTGCCATCCTGCTGCCCACACGCCAACCTTAGCCTGACGGCAAGATTACAAATCTGTAATGAACCTGTTGCCGGTGTCGTAGGAGCGCCTTCCAAGGCGCGAAGCCCGCAACAATCGCGCCTTGGAAGGCGCTCCTACATGATCCACTGAGATTTCCAGGATGAAGATACTGATCGTCGAAGACGAGCCCAAGACGGGCGACTATCTCAAGCAGGGCCTCAGCGAGGCCGGCCTGGTCGCGGACCTGGCGCGCGACGGCTGGGACGGTTTGCATCTGGCCAGCGCCGGCGACTACGACCTGGTCATTCTCGATGTGATGTTGCCGGGGCTGGATGGCTGGCAAGTGCTGGAGGGCATCCGCCGCGCCGGCAAGAGCATGCCGGTACTGTTCCTGACCGCGCGCGATCGGGTCGACGACCGGGTCAAGGGCCTGGAACTGGGCGCCGACGATTACCTGGTCAAGCCGTTCGCCTTCGTCGAGTTGCTCGCCCGCGTGCGCACCCTGCTGCGCCGGGGCAAGACCGCCATCGAATCGACCGTGTTGAAAGTGGCCGATCTGGAACTCGATCTGCTCCGCCGCCGCGCCGTTCGCGCCGGTCAGCGCATCGACCTGACCGCCAAGGAATTCGCGCTGCTCGAATTGCTGCTGCGCCGCCAGGGCGAAGTGCTGCCGCGCGCGCTGATCGCCTCGCAGGTGTGGGACATGAATTTCGACAGCGACACCAACGTCGTCGAAGTCGCCGTGCGCCGGTTGCGCGCCAAGGTCGACGATGGCTTCGAGAGCAAGCTGATCCAGACCGTGCGCGGCATGGGATATCGACTGGAAGGGCCACAGCAGCCATGAGCGCCGGAAGGTGCGAAGCGTTGATCCATGCCCGTTAACGTGAAATCCCTCTCCCTCACCGCGCGCCTCTCGCTGCTGTTCGCCGCCAGCGCGGTGTTCGTATTGCTCGGTCTGGGCTGGGTGGTGGAGCGGGCGGTGCAGAACCATTTCATCGAAATGGATCGGCACGAGATCGAGGGCAAGCTCAGCCTGGTGCGCAATCTGCTGGCGCGCGCGCCGACAGGCGCTGCGCTGGACGCGGTGCCGCAACAACTCGAATTGGCGCTGGTCGGGCATCACCATTTGCAGGTGACGGTATTTGCCGGCGATGGCTCGGTCTGGTTCAGCTCGGGTTCGGCTCGCCTTCCTTCCATTCGGCTGAATGGGACCGACGACGAACGTTGGCTGGAATGGAGCGCGAGCGAGGCTGGACGCGAACTTGACTATCGCGGGTTGTTTGCCCAGGCGACAAGCGAGTTCGCGCCGCCATTCAGCGTCGCCATCGTGCAGGACGTCAGCCATCATGAAGTTTTCATGCGCGACTTTCGCCGTACGCTGGCTGTCGTCTCCGCCCTCGCGGCGCTGCTCAGCGCCGCTCTGGGCTGGGCCGCCACCCGCGCCGGCTTGCGGCCGTTGCGGCGGGTGGCGGCGCTGGCGGCACGCATCGAAGCCAGCCGTCTCGGCGAACGTCTGCCGGCAGCGCATGTGCCGGCCGAGATCGAAGCACTGGCGGCGGCGTTCAACGCCATGCTGGCGCGGCTGGAAGACAGCTTCAGACGCTTGTCCGAGTTTTCTTCCGACATCGCGCACGAACTACGCACGCCGGTCAGCAATCTGATGACGCAGACCCAGGTGGCGCTAGCGGGTGCGGGCGATGACGAGGGCAAGCGCGAGCAATTCCGCGAGATCCTGTATTCGAACCTGGAGGAGTTCGAACGCATGGCGCAGATGATCGGCGACATGCTGTTCCTGGCCCAGGCCGATAACGGGTTGCTGAAGCCCGGTCGCGACGAGATCGATCCGGTTGTCGAAGTGCGCGCGCTGTTCGATTACTTCGACGCCTGGGCGGAAGAACGCGGCGTCACGCTGGCCCTGGAAGGGAAGGCGCCGCCACTGGCGGGTGACCGGCTGATGTTGCGGCGGGCGTTGAGCAATCTGCTTGCCAACGCCATCCGCCATACCGCGAAGGGAAATTCGGTCTGGGTGCGGCTAAGCGCAGAACTCGGCGAAATCCGTATCGACGTCGAAAATCCCGGCGTCGAGATTCCGCCCGAACACCTGCCGCGCTTGTTCGACCGTTTCTATCGCGTCGATGCGTCACGCCAACGCGGCGGCGAGGAGGGCGCCGGTCTTGGCCTGGCCATCGTCAAATCCATCGTCACGGCGCATGGCGGCAGCGTGCAGGTGAGTTCCGCAGCCGGCCGTACCTGTTTTCAGCTCCGTTTCCCTACAGGGTAATACCGCTTCAGGCCACGGAATTCCGGTAGCCCATGCGGCCGTGGCAAGTGGTTCGAAGCATGCCGCCGCACCGGCAAGCCCGCTGCAACCCGCATGACTACACCCCCTCTTCGTTCACGCAGCAGGGCGGAGGTGAAGGCTATTTCAGAGTCCATTTCAGTTTCCTTTACTCGGCTAAATCAATTCTCGATTGGCGCTCGGGGTGATCGGCCCTACGGTTCCGGCAGTAGCGTCCAACGTAAATAATCGACAACACCGGAGTGAGTATGTATTGCCTGGATAAGCGACTGATCTACCTCAAACCCGGGCCATACCCCGATGTTTTTCAGCCGCACGACGCTTTCAGCGACTGGCATATCGAGACCACCCACACAGTCGAGCAGGCCATCGCCCGGATGGGACAGGATGGAGTCGGTGTGGGGGTGGTGCAATTCGATGGCGAGTCCATCGGCCTGGCCAACGAATTGGTGCAGGCACTGCATCTGCGCAAGTTGGACAAGCTGGAATGGATCGCCGTGCTTGATCCGGAAATCAGCAAGCTGGATGAGGTAAGGCAACTCATACGACATAATTTTTACGACTATCACACGCTGCCGATCAGCCCGCAGCGCCTGTCATTCACGCTGGGCCACGCCCTGGGCATGGCGATACTGGATAGCAAGGTCGAGCAGACGGCAGAGACCTCGGACAATCCGATGCTGGCGGAAAGCCCGGCGATGCTGCGGCTGTTCCGCGACATTCGAAAAATGGCGGCTACGGATGCCCCTGTGCTCATCACTGGCGAAAGCGGCACCGGCAAGGAACTCTCTGCGAAGGCCATCCACGAGAATTCCTTGCTCGCCGAGGGGCCCTTCATCGTCGTCAATTGCGGCGCGATTCCGGCCGGCCTCATCCAGTCCGAATTGTTCGGCCATGAGAAGGGGGCCTTCACCGGTGCGCACGACCGCCACATCGGTCGCTTCGAGCGAGCCAACCGCGGCACGCTGTTTCTCGACGAGATCGCCGAGTTGCCGCTCGACATGCAGGTCAACCTGCTGCGCGCGCTACAGGAAAAGGTCATCCAGCGCGTCGGTGGGCGGGAGGATGTCCGCGTCGATGTGCGCATCATCGCGGCAACCAACGTGGCGCTCGAAAAGGCCGTCGCCGAGGGCCGTTTTCGCCAGGATCTTTACTACCGCCTCAATGTTCTCAACCTGCATTTGCCGCCATTGCGGGAGCGGGACAGCGATGCGGAACTCATCGCGCGCGCCTTGCTCGACCGGTTTGCCCGCGAACAGAACAAGAAGGTCATCGGCTTCAGCCAGTTGGCGTTGCGTCTGCTGCGGACCTATCACTGGCCCGGGAATGTGCGCGAACTGATCAACCGGGTTCGTCGCGCCGTGGTCATGTGCGACCGCAGATATATCACCCCCGCCGACCTCGGCCTGGACCAGGAGGAGCGGGGGGGTAAGTCGATGGATGCCGTGCGCGAGGAAGTTGAACGCAAGGTTATTTTGCAAAGCCTGCAAACCGCCCGCTACAACATTTCCGTGGCATCGCGGATGCTCGACGTATCGCGTCCCAAGCTGTACAGGCTGATGCAGAAGTACGGCATTTCTCCGGATGGCAGGTAGCGTCCGCTGCCCCGGAATCAATCCAGATTGCTCCCGACACTTCGCGAATTCTTCGCCCCTCTTGAAAGGTGATTTCATGACTAGCACCGCCTGCCTGCGCTCTGCTGTACTCGCTCTCGCGTTCACCTTGCCGCTGGCTGGGTGTTGGGACAAAAACCCGGCAAGCCATATTCAGGAAGCCAGGCTGGCCATACAGAAATCCGACTTCAAAACCGCCATCATCGAACTGAAAAGTGCATTGCAGATCGCGTCCGACAATGCCGAGGCGCGTCTCTTGCTGGGGCAGACGTTCCATTCGGTCGGCCAGTGGGCGAACAGTGAAAAGGAACTCCGCAAGGCCCTGGAGTTGGGAATGCAGGCCGATCGGGTGCTGCCTTTGCTGGCAAGGACGCTGGTCGAGATGGGCAAAAACCAGGAAGCGGTGGACTTGGCGATTCCTCAGGCCGGACTCACCGCCGATGCCCTGGCTTCGCTGCAGGCCGAGAAAGCCAGCGCGCTCATGGCCCTGAACAAGTCGGCCGAAGCGGAGGCGGCCATTGCTCGGGGCGAAAAAACATTGGCCCTGATCGATGCCAATGCATTCTCCAATGACTTGCAGTTGGCCAAGGCGCGACTCGCAATGTTCAGGAATCAGCCGCCCCAGGCCGCGGCCTTGCTGGACGTGGCGTTGCAGCGAGATCCGAAGTTCATCCCGGCGCTCTACCTGCAAGCCCAACTGCAACTTGCCGAGCGCAAGACGCAGGAAACGCTGAAGACCTACGAAAGGATCATCGCCGCCAAGCCGAACGAAGTTCTCGCCCACCTGGGCATCGTGGAACTCAAGTTGCAGAACAATGAACTTGCCGCAGCGGAAAAATCACTTCTGGCCGCCGAGAAGATCGACGCCAACTCGCTCCTGGTCAAATACGCCCGCGCCAAGTTGTCCATGCTCAAGGGCGACTTGAAGAGATCCAACGAGGTTCTGCAACAGGTTCTCCGTGTCCTGCCGAACCATTTGCCCGCACTCATGCTGGACGCGGTAGTGAGCTTTGGCCTTGGCAATTACGAACGGAGTCTGAGCAGCGCGCAAAAGGTTCTCGGCCGTGCGCCGGGACATCCTTATGCGACCAAGCTCGTCGCCGCCAATGAATTGCGTCGCGGCAATGCCAAGGTTGCGTTGGATCTGTTGCAACCTTTGTCCCAGGCCAATCCGCAGGAAGTCGAATTGCTCTCGATGTTGGGCGAGGCATACCTGCAGACCAAACAGTACGACAAGGCCATGGCTTCACTGGATCGCGCGGTAGTTCTGCAACCGGAGAATGCGAAGATCAAGCAAGACCTGGCGCGCGGTTACTACGAACAAGGTCGTACCGACCTGGCCTTGCAGCAACTGGAGCAAGTGACCAGTCAGCATCACAAAGTCGGCTCGGCGGATTTCTCTCTGATTTCGCTGTACATGGTCCGAAATGAATTCGACAAAGCTTTGCAGGCCATCGCCGCTGTGGAAAAGGAGTCGCCCGACAATCCTCTTGTTGGCAAGCTAAAAGGAATTGCCTTGTTGGGGAAAAACGATCGCGCCGGTGCAAGACGGGCGTTTGAACGATCCATCGCCTTGCGTCCAGACTATTTCCCGGCAGCGGCGAATCTGGCGCGCATGGACATAGCCGAGAACCGGCCGGATGCGGCACGCCAGCGCTTCGAATCGATTCTGAAGGCGGATGCAAAGAATACCCAGGCCATGATGGCCTTGGCAGAGTTGGCCATTTCCAAGAAGGCGGAAAAGGAAGCGCTGGACTGGATGGAACGGGCTGCCAAAGTTGACCAGAAGGCGATTCCGCCGCGGGCCGGACTGGTGCGCTATCACTTGGCCAAGCACGCGCCGGAGCGGGCGCTGACTTTCGCGCGCGAAGCGGTCAGCGCCAATCCGGACAGCCCGGAAGCACTCGGCCTGCTGGCTTCCGTCCAGATGCAGAGTGGGGACAAACCCAGCGCCCTGTCCAGTTATATCAAGCTGGCTGAAAAGGCGCCCAAGTCGGCAGAAGCCATGTATCAACTGGGCGCGGCACAGGCAGCATCCAAACGATTCGAGGCAGGACGCGCTTCCTTCGAGAAGGCGCTTGCACTCCAACCCGGACATGAGGCGGCGCTAGGCGCCTTGCTGGCGCTCGATGTGGCCGACAATAAGTTTGATACCGCTTTGCAACGCGCCCGTGCCTTTCAGGCCAGGAATTCCAAGGCGCCCGCCGGTTTCGTGCGAGAGGGCGACATCCTGATCAAGCAAAAACAGTACGCCCAGGCTGCCAAAGCTTATGAGCAGGGGTTGAGCCGGAGTGGCGAACAGAATGTGCAACTCTTCGCCAAGATGCAAGCCGCCCTGGTTCGCGCCGGCAACAAAAAACTGGCCGACCAGAAACTGGTGGAATTGCTGTCGCGACATCCCAAGGACGTTCGCGTTCAAGCCTACGCCGCCGACTATTACCAAAGCGTCGGCAGCAATGCGGAAGCCCTGCGAATTTATGAAAACCTGCGGCAGTCGCAGCCCAATGCGACGCTGCTGAACAACATGGCGGTGCTGTATCAACGTATGCAGGATGCGCGCGCGCTGTCGGTCGCGGAACAGGCATTCAAACTGGCACCGAACGATCCCACGATCATGGATACCCTGGGCTGGATCCTGCTGGCTCAGGGCGAGACGACCCGCTCGGTCGATCTGCTGAAACAGGCCGCGAGCAAATTGCCCAACTCTGCCGTGGTGCGCTATCACCTGGCTGCGGCACTGGCCAGGACAGGGCTCAAGGCTGAAGCCAAGCGGGAACTGGACGCTTCGCTCAAGTCGGGCAGCGGCTTCCCCGAGGCTGAAGCGGCACGCAAGCTTGCAGCAAGTTTGTAGCGATTCGATCCGGATGCAATGGCACTACGCTCCCGGATTCCGCTGCGCTGCATCCGGGTTACGGTTCCGATCGAACCAAATATGCCGCAGTTGGCATGAAGCGCAGGTGCGAATTCATTCGCACCATCCAGCTACGTTCGGCCAAGTTCGGTCCATCCAGATCCAAGGGAACTACCTTAATCGCAGCGGGCTGCATCGACTGAACCAACCTCCCCCTTTGGAAAAGGGCGATTGAGGGGGGGTGATGGCGGTGGCCACCCGGATGTCTCAGAAATCGCCCGCCAGTCCCCACTTTCAAAGAGGGCGTTGGCATCGCAACGCTTAAGGTGAGCTACGCCGGCAGTTCATCAAGTTGCGCGTATCAGCGATTTATTGTGGTAACGCGGGCAACCGATGCTGGAAATGAATACAAACAAGCCCTGCCTGGCTAGCCAGGCAGGGCTTGCAATTCGTCAACCGGATGCTCAGACCTTGCGGCGACGCAGTGCGGCACCCATGCCCAGCAGGCCCAGACCCAGCAGTCCCAGGGTGGCAGGCTCGGGTACGGTCGCCAGGGTCGCGTCGGTGTCGCTACGAACATGACCGGGGGCAAGACCAGCTCCGCCCAGAATGTCGGCGGAACCGATCACTTTGGTTTTGCTGTCTCCAGCACAGGCGAAGCCGATGATGCAAGGCACGCTCTGGTCGGCAAATACGTAGCCGGTGTTGTCCTCGACGAAGCCCAACGCAAAGTTGACGGTGGCTACTTTGGTTGCCGCACCCAATAACGAGGCGCCGCCAATGTCGTCCGAACCGATGGAGAACCATTCATCGTCCGCATCGACGATGCCTAGTGTCGCCCAGACGTCGCCGCTATCCGAATCGGTCGCTGCAGCAAGGCAACCGGCGACACTGGTGCAACTGGCCACGAGATTAAGGTCGTCGCCCGAGTCGTCGAACAGCGCGATCATCGCGCCGGCGCCGTATGTGGCGGTAAAGCTTGCGGTCGGACCAAAACCGATTCTGTAGGTGGTGCCGAACAACAGCACCTTGCTGGTCACCTCGATCTCGGTGTAGCCGGTCAGTTCAGTCGGGTCATAGGCGGACCCCGGCGGGATGGAAGCGATATTGGCAAAATCCAGGATGGCCTCCAGCTTATCGCCGATGTCCAGTTTGCCGATTGCGCAGGTGGGGCAGGCTACGGAGGGACCAGCATCGAGGGTCAGATGATCGATGTCGTCGTCCTCGATCAATGTGTTCGAGAACAACGTAATGGCGGCATTGGCTGCGCTGCTGCCAAGCGCCAGGGTCAAGCCGATGGCGACAAACAGGGGCTTCAGTTTCGCGTGTTTCATGTTGATTCACCTCTAATAAAAATTGATAACGTGGGTTGAAACTTTTGCTGTCGGGCGCATGAGTTTTACCAGACAGACATGACAAAGCAGCATTCGTGCCAACCCCTGTTATTCGCGCTTAACTGTTTGATTATTAATGTTAAACAGGATTGCTATGCATTGTTCTCGGGGCGCGATCCGGTTTCAAAACTGTAACGCGGCTGGACGTGCCTGATAGAAAGCCCGTTAATCGCTGCGGTGCCATAAAGGAAGGGCTGCATGAAGCCGCTACCGTAGCGGCAAGCGGTTACGCTGGATTGCTGCTCAAGATGCGCCAGGCGGCGCGGCATTCCGGGTAACCGAAATTCTTGCTTGAAGCTTGAAATACAGCTCGATCGAGCTGTCGTGCTGGCTGTCGTTCACCGCGTCTTCATCGGCGCACGCCGTGATCAAGCTCAATAGTTAAGCTGAAATTCAGTCACGTAGCCGAACGGTGTGCAAAAGATGAATGGATGATGGGGATGATGCCGTCCGCGGGTTCACCCGGTTCCGGGAAGGTGAGCATGGCTGACCAGTGCTTGATCAGTGTGCGATTCACGATCTCGCCAGCCTGACGCTCACGTGCTTCGACGCGGGCGATACAGATTTCGACAGGTACGCAGAAACACACGAAGATCACCCGATGCGTCGGGCTGAGTTTGTTGTAGACCGCGCGTCTTTTCCTGGCGGAGATATTGGCCTGGTCCCAGATGAATGAGGTTTTGCTGGCAATCAACTCACTCAGGCGTTGCTTGAGCAAAAATTTGGCTTGCGCGTTGAATTGGCGGAAGGCTTCGGCGAAGCTGAGTTGCTTCTCTGCTGCATAGGCTTCGACGAATGCGTCAGTCGATGCAATCGGTAGGCGTTCCGGGTGCGCCGCCGCCCAGGTGCTTTTGCCGCTACCGGGCAGGCCGACCAGAACATAGGCGGTGGGTTTGTTCGGCGCTGGTCCGATTCGGGCTGAACTGGCGGTATTCATAAACCCACTGCATGCCCGAACAGATTGCCGGGATCGTGCTTGATGCGTTCGGATGCGAGCGCATCCCAGTGTGGCGCGAAGTGTTTTTTCCAGTCCTTGCGGCTTTGTTTGACGGCGCTGATCGGATAAAGACGGCCGCCCATGGCGCGGTTTTGTTCATGAAACTGGCGGTTTTGCTGCATCGCGTTCATCACCAGACCGGGATGTGGCGGTACGGTGCGAAGAACGTCGAAACCGTAGAACAACGCATCGTCCGGCATCGGCGGCAATTGGCGGGTCAGCTTCGCGCGCCGCATGGGATAAAACAGGATGGGTGAGCCGGGCAGGGTGCGTACCGGGTCGAGTGTGGCGATGACTTGCTCGGCCAGGCTGTCGATGCGTGCATCCGGCACGATCAGGTCCAGCCAGGGGTGCGGATAGGCGCCAAAGCCGGCGGCATCCAGCGCGGCGACGGCCTGGACGACGAGGTCGGCATAGCCGAAGAAGGTGCGGTCGTGCACGACTTCTTCTCCCTTCCGATGCTGCAAACCTTGATAGGGGTCGGCGGGCAATTCTTCGGGACGGGAATAGAACGAGGTGGCTTCGATGAAATAGGCGAAAGCGCCGCGTATCGCTTCGCAGTGGCCGCGCAGATGGGTGAAACGCTCGGCATGAATGAGCAAGCGCAGATCGTGCAGCATGGTGTGCAGATCGGGATAGTGCAGTCGATGCGTGCGGGCCTGTTGCTTGGCCGGTTGCAGGCGCAGCGTGGCGCGAACGATGATGCCGCACAGTCCAAGTCCGCCCAGGACGGCATCGAACAGGCTGCGGTTTTCGGTTTCCGAGCAGGTGATCAATTCGCCTTTGCCGGTGACGACCTGTAGCTCTATGGCATGGTCGATCTGCCCGCCATAAAGGTAAGTCGTGCCGCCGAAGCCGCCGACGGAAAGCGTGCCGCCGACCGTAGTGCCGAGAAAGTCGGTCAGCACAACCGGCGCGAGTCCGTGTTCCAGGCTGGCCAGCAACAGTTTGCGCCAAGTGATGCCGGCATCGACGATGGCGTGCTCGGGGGTAATGGCGTGGATGCGGTCAAGCGTGCTCATGTCGATGACGATGCCCGCTTCCGCCTGGCTTTGGCCGAAGGTGTTGAAGGCATTGCCGCGGCAGGCGATGCGAATGCCGTGCCGGTAAGCGTAAGTCATGATCTTGACGACATCTGCGACCGAACCGGGGCGCAGCACGGCGAGTGGCAGGCAATGCACGATATGGCCGTAATCGTCGGCCACCGCCTCAAGCGCGGCGGCTTCGGTGCTCAGTGTGCCGTCCAGATCTTGCGGCATCGATGCAATGGGGTTCGGCGTGGACATGGCCGACCAGACGCCCTGCTCGGGGTCGAAGCGGATGGCGGATTTCGTGCTGGGTGGTGGAGATGTAGTCATGGCGGCGAGTAGCTGTTGCGCGGAGGCTTGCTGCAATCAGTCGGCGGCGGGCGCCGGGGTGACGCGTCTTTGCACGCCATGGTACACCATCAAAAAGGGCGTTCCCGATCGGTCCAGCCCGCCGGCCAGATGGCCCAGGCGCGAATTTGCATGGACCTGCAGCAGGTCTTGCAGGGGTTGAGCGATGCCGAGTCGGTTGCCCAGATTGAGCAATTCGGGGCGGATGTCCGACAGCGTCATGCTGGTCGAATAGAACTTGATGTCGAAGGAGACGCGCGCATTGCCGTGTTCGCGCGCCTCCATGTAATCGAGTGGGCGATTCGCCCAATCGCGCGCGCAAATCGCGAATGCCGCTTCTACCACTTGCAGCGCCGGGCTGAGCGTTCCCAGCAGTTCGAGGCTGCGGCGGCGCATGCCGCGACGCGACAGCAGCGGGTACGCGCGATATTCGGTCAGCACCGGGCGTCCGCTTCCGGCGATGCTCCACTTGAAGCCGAGAAACAGAATCTGCGAGTCGTTTGCGCTGAGCAGTTGTTTGGCCGTCAGCGCCATCTGGCTGGAAAAATCGAGATAGGCCTTGTAGCGCCTGGTCTCCCCGTCGCATTCGAAACCGAAACCGACATACCCGGTCTGACCCAGCGCCTGCCGGTAATGCGCCATCAGTTCCGCCGGTATGCCCAGGCGGGCGCTGAAATCCAGCAAAGCCGCATCGGGCTCCGCACCCAACTGGCGTTTGTTGAAGCCGAACAGTCCGCGATCCGCGCTGAGTTGGCCCTGGCTGAGTTTGAAAGAAGGTTCCGCCGTATGCACGATGGCATGTTCGCGGAACCAGTCGAGGATGGGCGCGGCGAGTCCGCAATGGGGCTCAACATTCATGGCGTTTCCGTCCGAACAAAATGCTGGAAGCGGGCTTCCATCTGGTCGTAGAGCGTTCGCTCCGCCGGACCGATGCCATAAAACGCGCACATATCGCGCAATCTGAAACGGGGCGAGAGTTGCGGCGGGACATCCTGAAAAAACAGCTGCGCCGCGCGGTACAGCACGTATTTAAGCGGCACGGCAAAGCCAAGCACCCATTCGTAATCGATCAGATGCCAGCGCGTGTCGTGCAGGATCAGGTGATCGAAGCCTTGGTCGATATTGCCGCACTTCACCGTGATCTCGGCCTCAAGGCAAAGGTCGGCGAAAATGTCTGCGCGCTGTCCCGGCCCGCGCAGGTCTGCCGCCAACGGGTCGAATGCGGTGATGAGGCGGCGATAGCTGTCGAGCAAGGATTCAAGGCCTGACTGATTGTTGCGGCGAAGCGCCTGGACCAGCTGCTGTTTGAGGCTGCTGCCTTCGACAAACGCCCATTCGAGTTGGTCGCCCTGCATTGCGCAGGCGCAGGCGCAAACCGGAGTCTGTTGCATGCGCATAATTTGATGATTCGCCGCCATGCGACGCAAATGCGCGATGCCTTCCGCATGCAGGGCGCGCTTGTGCACGCGCTTCTGGCCATCGGTGCCGACGACGATGCGGGTTTCGATCTGAAAACGCCGTGCCCGTCCGGGCGCGTCCTGTTGGAACAATACCTGATCGGTTCCGGCGGTTTCAGCCATGCACGACCTTTACCAGAAAGTTTTCCAGCGATGCGATAGCGGCATCCTGATCGAACAGTTCGTCCACCCGAGCGCGCAATTGCGCGCGCACTTCGTCGCGCCAGACACTGTCATGCGCCAGGGCATGCGCAATGCGTAGGTAGTCGTCGGCATCGCGGGCGATGAGTTGTGCAAGACCCAGCTGTTTCAACATCGCGGCGCTTTGCCTGCCGCGCATGAAGCCGCCCTCGAAGGTGACCAGCGGCAGTCCGCACGCCAGTGCATCGAGCGCGGTATTGCCACCCGACCAGTGCGGCGGATCGAGCATGACGTCGCAAAGCCGGTTGACCTCCAGGTAATCGGGGTGGCGCAGATAAGGCAGCACGACGACTCTTTGGCGAATATCCAGCGCAAAACGCGCGAACACGCTTGCCACCCGCTCAAGAAAACATCGGGTCAACGCCGGGCTATCCGCTTCGAACAGCACCAGAACGCCGTCGGCGTCATGGGCGAGTACGCCGGCCAGCAGCGGATCGAAGTCGGGATGCAGTTTGAACAGCGATTGCGGACACAGGTAAAGCGTCTTCGATTCGGGTAGGCCGAAATCGCGGCGACTTTTCGAATTCGGGCAGACCGGACGCGGGTACGACACGCCGAGTCCATCCAGCAAGACCAGGTTTTCACGGTAATGCCGGTCGGCAGCGACAGGCTCGGCGGCGCCACTGGACAGGAAATAGTCGATGCTGGCCAGGCCGGTAGTCACCGGATGTCCCCAGCCGGCGCACTGCACCGGCGCCAGGCGTAGCGAGGCGAGCAGGAAGGAATGCGCATCCATGCCGAGCTCCGGGTAAATCAGGATATCCAGTTGTTCCGCCTGGATGCGTTGGCCGCAGGCATCGAGCGAGCCGAAACCGGGGGCGGCGAGATCGATGAAATGATCGGCTTGCGCGGCGATGTCGCGTGTCACCGCATCCCGCCGCGGGCTGTTATGGAAAACGAAAGTTTCGAAACGTGTCCGGTCGAGTTGGCTGATCCAGCGTCGAAAATAGCCGCCGACCGTGCATTGGCGGAAATAGCCGGATGCGAAACCGACCCGGATGCGCCGGCCCTGCACATCCTGTCGCGGCAGCGGCCGGGTCAGCGCGGGGAGGTGTGCGTCAATCAGGCTCGCGACGAAATCGCCGTAGCGACTTTGAAAAAACAGGTCGTTGCGGCCCTGATACGCCAGGAAAAAATTCACCTGCAACAGGTCATCAAGACAGCGTTGCGATGCCATGCGCAGAAATCGGGGCCGTTCGTCCAGCAAGACGTGGAGTCCGGATTCGACTCGCTCGCGCGCCGCCTGAACCGCTGCCGATGAGTCATATACCAAGGGCAGCGTCAAATGCACACCTATCGCCGCCGCGAGGTTGTCGGGATCACGCGCCAGCACGCGTCGATAGCGCGCTATCGCCTCCGCCGTGCGATTGCTCAAGGCAAGCAGTCTGGCCTGTTCCAGTTCCGTGTCGAGTTCCGAAAGTGGGATCGCATGGCGCGGTTTCATTTCGCGCTCAGTGGCATTTGTCGGGGGGCGGAAAACTGGCATGCGGGGTGGCCAACGTGGCGGTTAAGGCAATGTCTCGGACTGACGCAATTTGTTGACCAGCAGTGATTGGATAGGTATTTCGAACCGGACCAGGCAGGAAACGACGAAGTTAACCCGGGCATCATTCAGCAGCAATCTCAATCATCCCGATGCCGGCTGAAAAGGTAATTGTCTGAAATCGCTTGGGACATGTATTGAGCGCATGGCTTAGGTAAAACGTACCAGGAAAATTTTGATTCAGAACAACGCTATTCATGGACTTAATTTTGCTAAATTTGCACCCCTAATATTGGGGTGTTGCTCCAGACGTATTACTGCCCAATTCGTACGCTTCCGGCTTGGTTCGTTGCCAGTCGGCGTCGGATTTTTTCGTGCGTCTTGGGTGACCATAAGGGGACAAGATGTTCATGCGAAAAAGTAAAAACCGACTTCCGTGCAGGAAGCAATTGGTCCGTTCGTTACGTGATGCTTTTCGCGTCGAACCGCTTGAACCCAGAGTGCTGCTCTCGGCGGACCCTGTCATGGGGGCCGTTCAGGCCATCCTGCCGGATGACCGGGAACAGGATCAGCTGGGTGCGTATGACATCCTCGCCCAGCAGGATTCCTTCGACGAAGCGCAGCCTTTCCGGATCGAACACGCGCTGTTCGAACGCCAATATCAGCCGGCAAGCTACGATTTCCCGGTCGACAAGATCACCTTCGACATGGCGCGTTTGTCCGAAGGCCAGGGCTACATGGACAGCGTTTTCGTGGTGGCGGCCAATGAGACGCTGGCCGGTAGCGGAACGCTCAACGTCAGCATTCTCAACACCGGCACCATCAGTCCGGGCTATTCCCCCGGCATGCAGAACGTTGCCAGTTACACCCAGACCGAGGTCGGCACACTCAATATCGAGATCGGCGGCCTTGCCGCCGGTACGCAGTACGACCAGATCAACGTAAGCGGTCTCGCCACGCTCGACGGCGCCCTGGCCGTTTCGCTGATCAATGGCTACAAGCCGAGCGAAGGCGATAGTTTCGACATCATGACCTTCGGATCGGTCAGCGGCCGTTTCGACTCCGGCAGCGGTCTGCTTTATGCCGGCGATGGCATCTACTTCGAGGTTGCGCAGGACGCCAATGGCTTGACCCTGGTCGCGCATGAACTGGACGAGTACTCCAGTTTCGTTCTGAACGCCTTGGTGGGTGAATCGGAGAATGCGGTTGGCAAGTGGCTCAACTTCGATTATTTCCAGGACGTCGCCCCGGTATCGTTCAGCGGTTCGCTGGATCTGGACAACGGCTTTTTCCTGAGCGGCAATTTCACGCTCGGTTATGACGCCCACGAGTCGCTGCTCAACCCGCTCGACGGGCAGGCGATCGACGTCGCCTATTGGCAGCTGGGCCTGGTCGACGGAGCAGGCTTTATCGGACTCGGTGGCCCGGCCGACAACCCGGGCGCCAAGGGCATCGGCTTCAGCAATGCCGATTTCGGCCTGGTCTTCGTCGACCCCGAAGCCTTGAGCGCGGATTACGGTTGGATCATCGGCGAGGGTTCGGTCGGTGCCATCGACGTCGTCGGCATCTCCGCCCTGACCGCCAGCGGCAGCAATCTGGCGTTTGCGTTCAATCTGGGCCTGGGTACGCTTGCCGATAACAGCGCCAACGCCAGCGTGGTCGACTTTTCCGCCACGCCGTTCACGTTGGGTGGCTTCGTCCTGAATGACGACGGCAGCCGTGGCGAATATCTGCTGCTGTCCGGCGGCATCAGTCTCGGCGTGGGCGACATTTCACTTTCCGGCGATCTCGGCATTTCCCTGGGCAGTGGCCAGATCCTCGTTGCCGGGCACAACGTCAGCGCCAGTCTGGCCGCGGGCGGCGTCTCGGCGGGGATTGCCAATGGCGAGTTCGGCCTGATCATCGATGCTGCCGGCAAGATTGCCTTCGAAGGCAGCGGTTCGCTGGCATTGAGCGGTGGCGGTTTTGCCAACCTCAGCGCCGAATCGGCCAGCTTGCGGTTCAATCAAACCAACCAGGATTACAGCGGCCAGTCGTTCCAGTTCGCCGGCGATTTCCAGTACGTTTTCGGCAGTCTGGCCGCATCGACCAGCCTGCAAGCCGCCAGCGTCGTCGGCTTGGCCGCGAATCTGGGCGACAGCCTCAACATCGGCGGCGACTTTGCCTTCGAAGCGAGCGCCGATGGCAGTTCGATGACGGTCATCGCGGGCAACGCCTATGCCAAAGTGGCTGTCGGCAATTTTGCCGTGGGTGTCGAAAACGCTTCACTGGGCCTATTCATCAGTGCCGATGGACGTGTGCTCGAAGCCCAAGGTGGGCTCAGCGCCGACCTGGGCGATCTGATCAGTCTTTCCGCCAATACCGTCGCCGTACGCTGGAATGAAACGTCCACCGATTACAGCAACGTCAATCTGCAAGCCGCCGATCTCGGCTACACCTTTGATCCCGGCCTGACCGCGTCGCTGCAGGAAGTCAGCATCGGCGGCGCCAGCCTGCAACTGGGCGGATTCCTGATGGCCAGCGGCAGTCTGGCGGTGCGGCGAGGCGTCGAATCGACCCTGACGCTGGCCGACGGCAGCATGGTAACGGTCGATCAGCTCACCCTCGGCGGTAGCGGGCTGACCGCTCAACTCGGACTGAATACCGGCAGCACGGAGTTCGTCGGCTTCGATATCCAGGACATCGATCTGGCCCTGGCCCTGTTCGCCGATACCGGCGATGTATCGCATCAATGGCAGGCGCTGAAAGGCAGTGTCGGCGCCGTTTCCCTTGCCGGTATCGACGGCTTGACCCTTTCCGCCGACAGCCTGGCCATCGAATACAACGCGGCCAGCGTTGGCCTTTCCGTCGTCGATTTTTCCGGCGCGCACGCATTGGATGTGCTCATAGCGCCGAGCCAATACATCACGCTGGACATGGACGGCGCCAAAGGCGAGTTGCTACAAGCCTCGGGCAACCTGACGGTGGACCTGTTCGGCTTCGTGCAACTGGAAGGCGGCTTCGCCATCGAGAAGAGCACCGAGACGGTGACCCTGGCGGACAGCGACCCGAGCGACGCCGTCCCGGCGGACGTGGTCAAGGTCGACCTGCTGAGCATCGGCGCCAGCGGCGTCGACGCGTTTGCCGGTGTCGGCGGCGGCACAGCGGGTGCGATCGGTCTCGAACTGCAGGAAGTGAACTTCGCGCTGGCGATTGCCAGCGACCAGCAGAACATCGCGCGCAAATGGACCGCGCTCTCCGCCACGGCGGGCACGATTGATCTGGTCGGCCTGGACGGCCTGGAAGTCACCGCCGACACGCTGAGCCTGGAAATCAACCAGGCCGCCAGCGACGCCAGCCTGATCGACTGGCTCGCCATGCCGCTGGCAGTCGCCACCGGCCCGAGCAGCAGCCAGACGCTGGCAATGGATGGCAGCGTCGGCGAACTGCTGCGCGCCAGCGGCAACCTCACGCTCGACGTGTACGGCTTCTTCCAGGTCAGCGGCGGCTTCGCGTTCGAGAAATCCAGCACCGCCCTGCTGCTCAACGACGCCGGCGGCACGGAAATCGACGTCGACCTGCTCACCATCGGCGGCGCCGGCATCAACGCCTTCGCCGGCGTGGGCGGCGGCACTGCCAACGCCATGGGTCTCAACCTCAGCGGCGTCAACTTCGCCCTCGCCCTGATGAGCGAACAGGTGGACGTCGGCAGCGTTGCACGCAAATGGAGCGCCCTGCAAGCCGACGCCGACGGCGTCAGCCTGACCGGCATCGACGGCCTCACCGTCGCCGCCGACAGCCTCAGCGTCCAGATCAACCAGGCTGCCACCGACGGCACGGTGATCGACTTCGCCGCGCGCAACCTCGACGTCGCCACCGGTCCCGGCCAAAGCCAGACGCTCGCCCTCGACGGCGCCGACGGCGCACAACTCAAAGCCGCCGGCCACCTCGAACTCGACGTGTTCGGCTTCCTGCAACTCGAAGGCGACTTCGCCTTCGAAAAGACCACCGACACGGTCACCCTCAACGACGCCACCGACACCACCGCCGCCAGCCAGGTCACGGTCGACCTGCTCACCGTGGGCGGCGACGGCATCGACGCCTTCGCCGGAATGAACGGCGGCACGGAAGAAGCCCTCGGCCTGCAACTGGCCGGCGTCCAGTTCGCCCTCGCGCTCGCCTCGGAAAAACCCAACGTCGTCAACGCCCGCAAATGGCTCAGCCTCGAAGCCAACGCCGGCAGCGCCGGCCTGATCGGCATCGACGGCCTCACGCTGGGCGGCAGCGACCTGCACATCGAAATCAACCAGGCCGGCAACGCCGCAGCGGAAGCCGACGGCAGCCTGCTCGACCACAGCACGAACGGCCTCGCAATCGCCACCGGCCCGTCCAGCACGCTCACGCTCGGCATGGACGGCAGCGAAGGCAAACTGCTCAAAGCCAGCGGCAACCTGCACCTCGACGTCTTCGGCTTCTTCCAGGCCGACGGCGGCTTCGCCATCGAACAGAAAACCAGCCAGATCACCCTGGCCGACACCGACAACGACGCCGGCACCCCGGCCGAACAAGTCAGCATCGACCTGCTCGCCATCGGCGGCAGCGGCATCGACGCCTTCGCCGGCCTCAATGGCGGCCAGGACAACGCCTTGGGCCTCGCCCTGTCCGGCGTCGACTTCGGTCTCGCCCTGATGAGCGAACAACTGCCGGCCGGCAGCAGCGCCACCGCACGCGGCTGGACCGCCCTCAAAGCCAGCGCCGACAGCGTCGGCTTCATCGGCGTCGACGGCCTCAGCCTGTCCGCCAACGACCTCAGCGTCGAAATCAACCGCTCCAACGACCCCGTCACGATGCCGGTGGCCGACTTCGCCGCGCAAGGCCTCAGCATCCAGACTGGCCCCAGCAGCACACTCGACCTCGACATGGCCGGCAGTGACGGCCAACTGCTGCGCGCCGCCGGCAACCTCCAGCTCGACCTGTTCGGCTTCGTCCAGATCAGCGGCGACCTCGCCTTTGAAAAGCGCGACGGCGAAGTCACCCTCGCCGACAGCGACGACAATCCCGCCACCCCGGCCGAAACCATCCAGGTCGACCTGCTCACGGTCGGCGGCCAGAACCTCAACGCCTTCGCCGGCCTCAACGGCGGCACCGAAAACGAACTCGGCCTCAAGCTCGACGACCTCGACTTCGCCCTCGTACTGGCCGCCAGCAAAACCGAAGTCGACCGCAACTGGACCAGCCTGCAAGGCAGCGCCGGCGGCATCAGCCTGGTCGGCATCGACGGCCTCACCGTCGAAGCCACCAGCCTCGAAGTCGCCCTCAACCAAGCCGGCAAGATCGGCGACCAGGTCATCGACTACGGCACGGGCGCCACCGACCTGGAAGTGCGCACCGGCCCCGCCAGCGCCCTCACGCTCGACCTCGACGGCAGCGAAGGCGAAATCATCAAGGCCGCCGGCCACCTCAGCCTCAACGTCTTCAACTTCTTCAGCGTCGAAGGCGACCTCGCCTTCCAGAAGATCGCCAACCAGAGCGTCACCCTCAGCAACGGCGAACAAATCGACGTCGAACTGATGACCCTGGGCGGCCAGAACATCAGCGCCTTCGCCGGCATGAACGGCGGCAGCGCCGACGCCCTCGGCTTAAGCCTGGGCGAAGCCGACTTCGCCCTCGCCTTGATGACCGACAAGGCCGACGCCACGCACCAATACACCAGCCTGCAAGCCACCGCAGGCCTGGCCGAATTCATCGGCATCGACGGCCTCACGCTCAGCGCCGACACGCTCGCCGTCAACGTCAACCAAGGCATCACGCTCGCCGCCGAAGCCGAAATCAGCGACAGCCAGAACGCCCAATGGAGCCTCAGCCTCACCCCCGGCAGCGCCGGCAGGCTCGACTTCGGCTACAACGGCGACAGCGCCGCGGTCAGCCTGAGCGGCACTGAGAGCAACCTCGAAGTCATCCAGAAACTTACCGCCGGCCTGGAAAGCCTCACCGGCATCGGCGCCGGCAACGTCGCCATCACCGGCAGCCGCTTCGAAGGCTACAGCATCGAATTCATCGGCAGCCTGGCCGGCACCGACGTCGCCGGCCTCACGGTCGCCAGCAGCGCCGCCGCCATCAGCACCAGCGTCAGCACCACGCAAACCGCGCAAGCCGGCATTGACGAAGAAAAGCGCCTCAGCATCGAAACGCAACGCAGCGCACCGCCGGCGATCGACGTCGAAGTCAGCCAACTGACTGCCGCCACGACCGGCGGCAACGAAACCAAAGCCATCGTCTTCACCACCCCGTACAGCTCCAGCGGCACCTACAACATCACGCTGGGCAGCGACACGGAAACGGTGCGCTTCGCCCAGAACGACATCACCAACAACAAACGCTACATCCGCGAAGCGTTCGAAGCGCTGCTCAACGTCACCTCCGGCGTCGTCGTCACCTTCGACAACGGCAACAGCAGCGGCCACCGCTACCTCATCGAATTCCTCGGCAGCCTCGCCAACACCAATATTGCCGACATCAGCATCAGCGAAAGCATGTCGGGCGAAGTGCTGCCCTTCAACGTCACCCAGGGTGGCGGCGGCGCCGGCGAAACCCAGCGCGTCCTGATCGACACTGTCGCGACCGGCGGCTTCACGCTCAGCCTGACCTACAACAACCAGACCTACACCACGGCCGAACTCGCCTTCGGCGCCAGCGCCGCGCAAGTGCAGACCGCGCTCAACACGGCAATCGCCAGCATCGGCAGCGCCACGGTCACGCTGGGCGGCGACGCCGCCTACCAGATTGCCTTCGGCGGCAACCTCGCCGGCAAGAGCCTGGCCGACCTCAAAGTCGGCCTCAACCCCGACGCCACCGAGCCGTCCGGCAGCTTCCAGATCGAATACCAGGGCATCAAGACCGGCGCCATCCAGTACAGCGCCAACACCGCCACGCAGGCCGCCAACATTCAGGCCGCGCTGCAAGCGCACGCCGGCATCGGCGCCGGCAACGTCGTGGTCAGCTATGACGCAGCCGCCAGCACCGACAAAGTCGCCAGCTACAAAGTGCAATTCCAGGGCACCCTGGGCGACCAGAACATCGCCAACTTCACCAGCCACTACGGCAGTCTGGCGCTGGCCACGGTCAAACCGTGGGAAATCAGCGCCGGCGCCGCAGCCGTCGCCGAAGAACAACAGATCACCCTGACCAGCGACGCCAGCGCCGGCCAATTCAGCCTCAGCCTCACGCACGGCGGCCAGACCTACACGACAGAAAACCTCGCGCTCGACGCCACGCTGGCCGACGTACAAGCCGCGCTCGACGCCGCCTTTGCCGGCCTGACCGGCGCCGAAGTCAACGCCACGCTCTGGACCGGCGAAACGCTCAAAGTCCAATTTGGCGGCAACCTGGCCGGCGTCAACGTCGCGGCGATGCAAGTGACTGCCAGCGCCGAAGCGGGTACGGCGGAACTGACGCAAGCGCAAATCGGGCAGACTGAAATCACGCCGGCCAAACCGGCGCAGACCCTGGTGGTCGACTACAGCGCGGGCGCGACCGAACTGGCCGTCGCCACCGGCCCCAACGGCGCCAGCCTTGACCTCAGCATGGACGGCGCCAAAGGCGAGTTGCTACAAGCCTCGGGCAACCTGACGGTGGACCTGTTCGGCTTCGTGCAACTGGAAGGCGGCTTCGCCATCGAGAAGAGCACCGAGACGGTGACCCTGGCGGACAGCGACCCGAGCGACGCCGTCCCGGCGGACGTGGTCAAGGTCGACCTGCTGAGCATCGGCGCCAGCGGCGTCGACGCGTTTGCCGGTGTCGGCGGCGGCACAGCGGGTGCGATCGGTCTCGAACTGCAGGAAGTGAACTTCGCGCTGGCGATTGCCAGCGACCAGCAGAACATCGCGCGCAAATGGACCGCGCTCTCCGCCACGGCGGGCACGATTGATCTGGTCGGCCTGGACGGCCTGGAAGTCACCGCCGACACGCTGAGCCTGGAAATCAACCAGGCCGCCAGCGACGCCAGCCTGATCGACTGGCTCGCCATGCCGCTGGCAGTCGCCACCGGCCCGAGCAGCAGCCAGACGCTGGCAATGGATGGCAGCGTCGGCGAACTGCTGCGCGCCAGCGGCAACCTCACGCTCGACGTGTACGGCTTCTTCCAGGTCAGCGGCGGCTTCGCGTTCGAGAAATCCAGCACCGCCCTGCTGCTCAACGACGCCGGCGGCACGGAAATCGACGTCGACCTGCTCACCATCGGCGGCGCCGGCATCAGCGCCTTCGCCGGCATCAACGGCGGTACGGATGACGCCATGGGCCTGGAATTGAGCGATACCAGTTTCGCTCTGGCGTTGATGAGCGAACAGATGGCCGCCGGCAGTACCACGCCGGCACGCAAGTGGATGGGTTTGAAGGCCGAGGCGGGTGAGGTCGGCCTGGTCGGCATCGATGGCCTGACTCTGGCGGCGGACACCATTTCCGTGGTGGTCACCGACGCTGCACTCGATGGCACCGTCGTCGATTTCAGTGCCATGCCGATGGTCGTGCCGACCGGTCCGGGTCTGGACATGACGCTGGACATGGACGGCGCTGAAGGCAAGGTGCTGAAGGCCAGCGGCCATCTCGATCTCGATGTGTTCGGCTTCTTCCAGGTCGAGGGCGACTTCGCCTTCGAGAAGAAGGCCGGGCAGGTCACGCTGGCCGATACCGATGACAACCCGGCGACGCCGGCGGAAGCAGTGACGGTCGATCTGCTGACCATCGGCGCCAACGACGTTTATGCCTTCGCCGGCCTCAATGGCGGCACGGAAGACGCGCTCGGCCTGCAATTGGTCGGCGCCAGTTTTGCCATGGCGGCGGTGAAAGAGCGGGGCGGCGCAATGCGCCAATGGACCAGCCTGCAAGCTGAAGTCGATTCGGCCGCGCTGATCGGTGTCGATGGACTGACCCTGGCGGCGAACGATATTTCGGTGTCGATCAACAACGCCGGCGGTGCTTACGCGGTCATCGATTACAGCAGCGACGATCTGGCCATCACCACCGGTCCGAGCAGCAGTCTCACGCTCGACATGGATGGCGCCGACGGCTCCTTGCTGAAAGCCAGCGGCAATCTGGAACTCGACGTGTTCGGTTTCTTCCAGGCTGATGGCGGTTTCGCGTTGGAGAAGAAGTCCGCCACGGTTACCTTGGCCGATACCGACGGCAACCCGGCGACGCCCGCCGAGACGGTGGATGTCGATCTGCTCACCATCGGCGCCAGTAATCTGGACGCTTTTGCCGGTGTCAACGGCGGTAGCGCCGATGCGCTCGGCCTGGCGCTGACCGATGTCAATTTCGGCCTGGCCTTGATGACAGAAAAGGTTGCCGTCGGCAGCGTCGATCCGGCGCGCAAGTGGACGGCGCTGCAGGCCAGCGCCGGTTCGGTCGGATTCGTCGGCCTCGACGGCATTGGCGTCTCCGCCACCGATCTGTTGGTGCAGATCAATCAGGCCGATGTGAACGGTACTGTGGTCGATTTCCTCGCGGCGCCGCTGAGCGTGGCGACCGGGCCGGATGCCAGTCTCGACTTGAGCATGGATGGCGCGCGTGGCGCGATGATCCGCGCCGCCGGTCATCTGGAACTCGATCTGTTCGGCTTCTTCCAGCTCGAAGGCGATCTGGCTTTCGAGAAGTCCAGCGCGGATGTCACCTTGTCCACCGGCGAGGCGGTTTCGGTCGATCTGTTGACCATCGGCGGTAACGATCTGAATGCCTTCGCCGGTCTCAATGGCGGCCAGGCGGATCAACTCGGGCTCGAATTGAGCGAGGTCGATTTCGGCCTCGCGCTACTCACCGACAAGACGACGCCGACGCGGAAATGGACCAGTTTGCAGGCGACGGCGGGCGGCGCCGCGTTTGTCGGGGTTGACGGTCTGACGGTGGCGGCGACCGATATTCAGGTGGCCATCAACCAGGCCAGTGTCGATGGCGCCCTGGTCGATTACGCCAACAACAATCTGGCAGTGGCGACCGGTCCGTCCAGCACGCTCGATCTGAACATGGCTGGCGCCGAGGGCGCCGTGATCAAGCTGGCGGCCAATCTGCACCTGGATGTGTTCGGCTTCTTCAGCGTCGAGGGCGGGTTTGCCTTCGAAAAATCGACCAGCACGGTCGTGTTGTCGAATGGCGACGAGATCGATGTCGATCTGGTTACATTGGGCGGCAGCAATATCAATGCATTTGCCGGCATCAACGGCCCCTATCTGGTCGATAGCAACGACGACGGCGTCATCGACGACGACGACACCCCGAACGCCGACGCACTCGGCATCGCGCTCGGCGAGAGCAACTTTGCGCTGGCCCTGATGACCGACCGGAAAAATCCGGCGCACAAGTTCACCAGCCTGCAGGCTACCGCCGGCCTGGCCGCTTTTGTCGGTGTCGACGGCCTGACCATGGCGGTCGAAAACCTGGAAGTGAATGTCAACCAGGGCATTACCCTGGCGGCGCAGGCCGCCAGCAGCGTCAGCGAGAACACGCTGATGCGGCTTAACCTCAGTCCCGACAGCGTCGGCGTCTTGACTCTGAGCATGGGCAGCGACAGCGCGCTGCTCGATATCGACGGACATGAAACCAACGCGCAGGTGATTGCCGAGCTGAAAACTGCGCTGGAGAGCCTGGACGGCATCGGCGCCGGCAATGTGCTGGTGACGGGCAACCGTATTGCCGGCTATCAGGTCGAATTCGTCGGCACCCTGGCCGGCGACAACGTCAGCGGCATCACGCTGAGCACCGCCGCGGCGACGATCAACAGCAGCATCAGCACCACGCAAACGGCGCAAGCCGGCAGCGATGAAGAGAAACGCATCAGCATCGAAACGCTACGCAGCGCACCGCCGGCGATCGACGTCGAAGTCAGCCAGATCGCCGCTGCCACGACCGGCGGCAACGAAACCAAAGCCATCGTCTTCACCACCCCGTACAGCTCCAGCGGCACCTACAACATCACGCTGGGCAGCGACACGGAAACGGTGCGCTTCGCCCAGAACGACATCACCAACAACAAACGCTACATCCGCGAAGCGTTCGAAGCGCTGCTCAACGTCACCTCCGGCGTCGTCGTCACCTTCGACAACGGCAACAGCAGCGGCCACCGCTACCTCATCGAATTCCTCGGCAGCCTCGCCAACACCAATATTGCCGACATCAGCATCAGCGAAAGCATGTCGGGCGAAGTGCTGCCCTTCAACGTCACCCAGGGTGGCGGCGGCGCCGGCGAAACCCAGCGCGTCCTGATCGACACTGTCGCGACCGGCGGCTTCACGCTCAGCCTGACCTACAACAACCAGACCTACACCACGGCCGAACTCACCTTCGGCGCCAGCGCCGCGCAAGTGCAGACCGCGCTGAACAGCGCGCTGGCCGGCATCGGCAGCGCCACGGTCACACTGGGCAGCGACGCCGCCTACCGGATCGCCTTCGGCGGCAACCTGGCCGGCAAGAGCCTGGCCGACCTCAAAGTCGGTCTCAACCCCGACGCCACCGAGCCGTCCGGCAGCTTCCAGATCGAATACGCCGGCGCGATGAGCGGCGATATTCAGTACAGCGCCGACAGCGGCGAAATGGCGGCGAACATCCAGGCCGCATTGGAAGCGATGAGCGCCATCGGCGCCGGCAATGTCGTGGTCAGCTTCGACGCCGCCAACAGCGCCGGCCAGATTGCCAGCTACAAAGTGCAGTTCCAGGGGGAACTGGCGGCGCAGAACATCGCCAATTTCACCAGCCATTACGGCGATCTCGATCTGGCTACGGTCAAACCGTGGGAAATCAGCGCCGGCGCCGATGCCGTCGGCGAAGAGCAACGCATTGCGCTGGTTACCGATGCCAAGGCGGGCGATTTCAGCTTGAGCCTGACGCACGGCGGGCAGACCTACACGACGACGGATATTGCGCTGGATGCCACGCTGGCCGATGTGCAAGCTGCGCTGGATGTTGCTTTTGCCGGACTCGCCGACGCTCAGATCACCGCCACCTTCTGGAATGGTCAGGATTTGACCGTTCGCTTCGGCGGCGGTCTGGCAGGCGTCGATGTCGCCGACCTGGTGGTCAGCGCCAACGCCGGTGCGGTCGACGCCAGCCTGGTCGTCGAGCAGGAAGGCTCGACCGTGACCACGCCGGCCAAGCCTGCAGAAACCGTGGTGGTCGATTACAGCACCGGCAAGACCGCGCTGACAGTCACTACCGGACCCGACAGCAGCTTCGATCTCAGCATGGACGGTGCCAGAGGCACTTTGCTGCAGGTGCGCGGTTATCTCGATATCGACTTGTTCGGTTTCGTCCAGATTGCCGGCGATTTCGCCATCGAGAAGAGCACCGACAGCATCGTGCTGGCCAATGGCGACGCAGTCACCGTTGACTTGCTGACAATCGGCGCTTCCGGGGTCGACGCTTTCGCCGGCGTCAATGGCGGCACTGACGACGAGTTGGGCCTGAAGCTGGAAGATGTCGAGTTCGGCCTCGCGCTGATGACCAACCAGGCCGTGCCGGCGCAGAAGTGGACCGCGTTGAAGGCCGAGGTCGGTTCCGTCTCGTTTGTCGGCATCGATGCCATCACCGTGGTCGCGCAAGATATTTCGGTCGAGATCAACCGTGCCGGCAAGGTGGGCACGACCCAGCTTTCAGTGGTCGATTTCGCCGACGCCAATGCGATGAGCGTCGCCACCGGTCCGAACGGGGCCAGCATCGATCTGGATATGGACGGCGCCCGCGGCAGCCTGACCACCGTTGCCATCGGTCGCGCCACGCTGGCTATTTCCGATTACATCTACGTCAGCGGCGGCATTTACTTCGAACAGTCCTCCGGTCGTGAAATCGATGTCGCCACCGGCTTGCCGGCACGCGGCGCGACCAGCCTGGCGGGTTTGCAGACCAGCCTGGACAAGGTCGACGGACTCAGCGCCGACAACAGCCGCATCGAGGATTTGCCAGTCGATACGCTATTGCTGACTGCCAGCGATATCGATGTCTTCGTCGGTCTCGGCCCGTATTTCATCGACACCAACGAAAACGGTCTGTTTGACGAAGATCTGGGTGAAACCACCAATCCGGATGCCTTCGGTATCACGCTGGACAACATCGACTTCGGTCTGGTGATGATGGACTCGACCTTGCTGGCCGATCCGGATTCCATCGTGCCCAAGTTGTTTGCGATTCAGGTGCAATGGGACAACCCGATCAGCATCGATTGGGACTTCTTCAAGTTCGAGGTCGGCAGCCTGTCGGTCGAGGCCAACCTGGCCAGTGCCTGGAGAGGCGGCAAGCTGGGCAATCCCTACATCGATTTCATCTCCAGCTTCGGCGCAGACGGCCTCAGTGTGCCCACCGTCACCGGCACGCCGATGCGGTTCGATTACGACCGCGGCATGATCGGGGTCAGCCTGACCGACACGCTGCTCAACGTCGGCGATTTCTTCCAGATCGAGGGCAACTTCGCCTTCGAGAAGTCGTCCGGCATGCGAGTCGATGTGCTCACCGGTCTGCCGGCCACGCTGCCGGCCGGCGCCGCGGCGATTGCCGCCGATCTGCAGAAACTCAAGCTCGACGGCGTTTTATCCGCCGATAACAGCCGCTTCGAGGATCTGCCGGTCGACGCGCTGTCGTTCGGCGCGTCTGATGTCAAGATCACCATCGGCGATCCTGAGGATCCGTTCTTCGTACTGGAGGATATCGATCTCGGCTTCGCCATCCTGAGCGCCACCAAGGCGGTGGATCCGAAGGCGGTGATTCCCAAGATGTACACGCTGAAGGCCACGTTGCCGGGCTCGCTGGTCGATGTCGACTGGGGATTCATGCAACTGGAAGTCTCCGACATCACGGTGCAGATGAACCAGGGCAGCGACTGGCGTGGCACCGAAATCAGTCCTTACATCGATTTCCGCTCCAGTTTCGGTTCCGTGGCGGACGGTGGCGGATATGAAATATCGACTGGGGGCGATCCGGTCAAGGTCGACTTCAATCATGCCCTGTTCGGCGTGGAAGTCGGCCATGCCCTGATCAAGATCGACGACTTCTTCTTCATCGAGGGCGGTTTCGGCCTGGAAGTGGCATCCGGCGTCGCCGTGGACATTCGCACCGGCTTCGGCGTCACGCCCACAGCCCAGTCCAATGCCAGCCTGGGCGCGCTCATCGCCAGCGGAAATGTCAGTTCGACCGACCATTCCCGCATCAACAGCTATGCGATGAACAGCTTCTCCCTCGGCCTGTCGAACGTGAACCTGTTCGCCGGTTCCGGCCCGTATTTCGTGGAGACGGATGGCCTCGACAATGATGGCGATGGCGACATCGATGAAAACGGCGAACGCGATCCCGACGCCATTGGCCTGGTCGTGGAAAACCTGGATCTGGGTCTGGCCATGTTCAAGGACCCGACCCGCAAGATCGATACGCTGTGGGCGCTTTCCGCCAGCGCCGATCAAGTCGCCTTCGTCGGCGTGCCTTACCTGACGCTGGATGCGACCGGAATTCAGGTTGAAGCCAATCAGGGCAAAGTCTGGGCCAACAGCACCGTGCGTCCCTATGTCGACTTTGTCTCGACCTATGGCGCCGGCGGGATGGAAGTGGCGACCGGCAACGACCCGGTGGCGATGCTGTTCAGCAGCAGCAAGCTGGGCGTATCGGTCGCCCATGCCGAGCTCTCGATAGAAGGTTTCATCCATGTCTCGGGCGCGTTCGCCTTTGAAAAGGGCGCGCGCCACCGCGTCACCATCGATACCGGCGTCAGTTTCGGCGACCCGCAGTGGGCCGTCACCAACGCGCAGCTCACCGCGGCCGGGGCGGATGTCTCGGCGGACTGGTCGGAAGTCTCCAATGTGGAAGTGGAAGCCCTGACCATCGGCATGCGGGACGTCAACATCTTCGTCGGTTACGGCGATCCCGATTTCGATTCCGCCACGCCGGTCAGCGAGCAGGACGACATCTTTGGCCTGGCGGTCAGTGATGTCGACATGGGGCTGGCCATCATGAAGGCCACCAACAAGAACCTGAAGCTGCCGACCATGACGGCGATTTCCGCCCATGCCGACGAGTTCCTGGTGGCCGGCGGCGAAGGCATCTTCGAAGTCCTGGGCCAGAACATCGACATCCGCGCCAACTGGAGCGCGGGCTGGTTGGGCAGCCCCGGCCTGCGTCCGGTGGTCGACTTCCAGAAGAGCTTTGCCGCTACCGGCGGACTGGAAGTGCCCACCGGCGCCGATCCGGTCCTGCTCGACTTTTCCGAGGGCGCGTTCATCGAAGCGCAACTGCATGACGCGCTGGTCATGGTGTCCGAGTTCGTCCATCTGTCCGGCGACTTCGCCTTCCGCATGGGCGGCGCGGTCGAACTGACGGTGCGCGGGCCGCTCAATCTGGAAATCAACCGGGCCAAGTTCAACAGCATCGAGTTCGGCGCCAATGACGTTCACGCCTTTGTCGGCTTGGGCGGACCGACCTCCGATCTCAACGCGGATGGCCGCATCGACACGGCCGATCTGGCGGACGACGCCATCGGCTTCCAGATTGCCGATTTCGACTTCGGCATGAGCGTGTTCAGCGGCACCACGCAGGATCTCGTCAATAATCCCCTGGCCTCAGTCATCAATTCAAAGACCCGTTTCATCGCCATGAAGGCGGAAGCGGCCGATATCGGTTTTGTCGGCTTCGAGGATTTCTTCGACTTCACGCTGCAAGACGTGCGCGTCGGCATCAACCAGAGCAACCAGCAAGGTCTGGTCGCGGACCTGTCCGTGGATGGCGAGGGCAATGCCTGGGACGGATATGCCGTCGAAACCGGCGGCGAGCTGATCTATCTGGATTACGAAAGCAGCATCATCGAGGCTTCGGTGGGGCATCTCACCGCCGACATCGCCGGCATCCTTTCCCTGCAAGGCGCGGTGGCATTCCAGAAACGCTACCTGCCCGCGGTGACCTATGTGGTGCCGGGCCTGACCGACATCACCATGCCCGGCGAGGCGCTGGTCATCGTCGCGCAGGATGTCTACGGTTTTGCCGGCATCAATGGTCCGTACCGTACCGACGTCAATGGCGATGGCGTCATCGACGACCTCGATCCGGCCAATGAAGACGCCATCGGCCTGGCCATCAACGACCTGGATCTGGCGCTGGCCATGGTGCAGCCCACGGTCATCCCCGGCCGTTCTGGCCCGCCCATCTACTTCTTCAGTGTCGAAGCCTCGGCGGAAAGCGCCGGGCTGGTCGGAACCGATCCGTTCGTCACGCTGGAAGCCTATGACATCAAGCTGGGTTTCAACGTCGGCCTGGCCAAGGTCGGCAATTACCCGGTGCCGGTCGGCTACATCGACTTCAGCCAGATGGACGGCGGCGGCCTGACGGTGCCGCTGGGTTCCGGCGGACGCGAATATACGTTCGACTCCGACTCCATGCACCTGCGCGTGGGCATGGGCGCGCACATCGGCATCTTCGATCTGTTCGAGATCGATACCGGCGTGATGGATCTTTACCTGGAATTGCCGGATACCGGCAGCCTGTTCCCCAGCCTCAATCTTTCCGCGCTGGGCGATTTGCTGCCCGATTTCTCCTCCGCGCCGGAGTGGCTGCAAAGCGCCGCCGAGTTCGTCAAGGATCTCGACATCTCCGTCGGGTTCGACCCCAACATCGGTCTCATGCTGACCGGCAGCCTGAAGATGCCGGGCATGGAGCTGCACATGGGCGATTACGTCCATTTCAAGGGCGACTTCAGCCTGAATATCGGCCAATCCTTTGTCGGCAGCATGTACACCGGCATCCCGGGCGATGTCACCACGGCCAAGAGCCTGATCAGGAATCTGGTCGGGCAGATTCCGGTGGAAGACATCCTGGAACTCCTCGGTCTGCCTACCAATATTCCCGGTCTCGACATGAGCGATCCCGGCAAGCTGGTGGATAGCCTGTTCGAACTGATCGAAACCGAATTCCAGGTGACGCCAGACTGGTCGCGCATGGGCGGTGTCGGCTTCCAGGGCGTCACCATCGGCGCGGCGAACGTCTCCGGCTTCATCGGCATGGGCGAAAACCTTGACCTCGATCGGCCCTTCGACGATCAGGATGTGATCGGCTTCGGTCTGGAAAATCTGGATCTGGGCATCGCCATCATGAAGGCCAACCTGAACCTGTTCGGTCAGCCGATCCAGACCGAGCAGTTCTACTCCATCGGCGCGCATCTGGATCAGGTCGGTCTCTATGGCCTGGGCGACGTGCTGAAGTTACGCGCCAGCGACGTCACGCTGCAAATCCAGCAGGGCGGCCAGTTGTTCGGCGGCGTCATGCGCGCCACCGCCGATTACAAGTCATCCTTCCCGGCGGTGCCCGCCAGCAACGGCGGTGCCGCCGTTCCCGCCGGTCTCAAGATCGATACCGGCGGCGAGCCGGTCTATCTCGACCTGGAAGGCAACGATCTGATCAATGTGGATATCGGCAAGGCCGTCATCCAGATATCCGAATTCCTGCACCTGCAAGGTTCCCTGTCGTTCCGCATGGGCGATGTCTACAACGCGGCCATCGACCTGGGCGGACTCAGTCCCATCGTCGATCAGGTCAGCGCGGCATTGGGATCGGTGGCGAATCCGAATCTCGATTTCACGCTGAATCCGTTCCCGTTGCAGATGGAGGCCATCACCATCGGTGGCGCCAACCTGACCGGCTTCGTCGGTGTCGGCGGTCCTTATCGTTTTGGCGACGATTTGATCGGCGCCTTTACCGAGGATGGTCAGCCGATGCCGGACGGTTTGCCGGACAAGATCAACGAAAACGCCATCGGCCTGGTGCTCGACAACGTCGATTTCGGCGTTGCCGTGATGCAATCGACCTTGCTCGATCTGATTCCGAACAGCGCCGCCTATACGCCCAAATTCGTCTCAGCCAAGGCCTATGTCGGTCAGGCAGGGCTGGTCGGCGTCGACGACAACATCCTGTCCGCCGAAATGAAGGATGTTGAAGTCAATATCAACACCATGGTCTGGTACGTCGGCGAGCCGACGGCCACCGCGATTCTGAACGCGGCGCTGCAATTGTTCGGGCCGCCTTCCATCAACTTCAAGGAAAGCCCGGAGTGGGAGGACTACACCGAAGACGAGAACGGCAATGGCGTGCTCGATCTCGGCGAGGATTTCAACCGCAACGGCGTGCTGGACACCGGCGAAGACCTCAATGGCGACGGCCTGTTGCAGGAGAGCGAGGACAAGAACACCAACGGCAAGATCGATACCGCCGGATTCATGCTCCCCGCCGGCGGCAACAATGGTGTGTTCCTCGATTTCGACACGGAAATCATCCAGGCCAAGATTGGCTATGCCGAGATCAATCTGGCCGGTTTCCTGCAAATGTCGGGCTCCATGGCGCTGACCAAGAAGGGCAGCGAACAGGTCGATCTCAACAATGGCGACAGCACGATCATCACTTCGCTGGCGCTCGGCATCAACGATGCCAACGGTTTCATCGGCATGCCCTCGTTCGACAACGGCGTGCCGCGCGGCTACTTCTGGGACAGCAACGGCGACGACTACATCGACGAAAACGATGAAGTGAATCCCGACGCCATCGGTCTGGCCATCCGCGACCTGGATCTGGGCATCCTGCTGGCGAAGGAACTCGTGGTCGACCTGGAAGGGCTGGACATCGGCATGTACGTCGCCGTGCAGGCGGACGTGGACTACATCGGCCTGGTCGGCGTTCCCGAGGATGTGGTTCTACGCGCGGAAGATCTTCGCCTGGATCTCAATACCGGCTTGCGCGCCAGCATCAACACCGGTTTCGAGGTGGACGACGCAACCGGCGCCGTTTCCTTCACCACGGAAGGATTGATTCCGGAATTCAGCTTCACCACCATCGATTTCTCGCGCAGCACCTGGGTCAAACCCAACGATGCTTCGACCACCGCGGACGATGAGACCCTTCCCGGCTATGCAATTGCCACCGGCAACCCGAACGAGCCGATCGTGCTCACCTACACGGGACAGTACCTGCGTATCTACGGCGAGGCCGAGCTGGACCTGTATGACATCGTCGTCGCCCATGGCGTCATCGACGTTCGCTTCAATGAGGAAGAGGGCCTCACGATGTTTGCCGATGCCGACGTGCGCATCGGGCCAGAAGACTTCAACATCTCCTCGCATGCCACCGGCCTGATCGTCATCGGCAAGCGCAACGACACCTTCGGCGTGGCGGCTCGCCTGGAAATCGGTAGCAACATCGACATCGGCGACATGGTGCACTTCGATGTCGAATTCACGCTGCTGTTGAACAGCTTCGGCCAGGAAGTGGTCTACGACATCCCGGACAGCTTCAAGGATGTGCTGGACGACGACGACAATCCGGAAACCGCACCGGCCAAATTCCCCGATTGGCAGTACGTCATCAGCGCCGGTCCGGTCGATTACCAGGGCAATCTGCGCTCCGACTGGAGCGATGTGAACATGTACGCGCAATTGATGGGCCAGGGCAACCTCGACCTGTTGGATGGAGCGCTTGCACTGGAAGGTCGCTTCAGCGTCATTCTCGGCATCAGCACCGATCCGGACACGGCCGGCGTGCGCGCGGAAATCACCATGGAAGCCGCGCTCGACTTGCCGGTCCTCGAACCGCTCGCCGTCACCGGCACACTCGGCATCGTCGCCCAGGCGAACGAAGTCGGCGTCTACGGTGCGCTCGATGTCGGCGGCATCGGTCCCGAATCGACGCTGATCGATGGCGGCATCTTCAAGGTCAACGGCCACTTCCTGCTGCAACTGAATACCACCGGAACGGCGAGGCAGGTGCGCGCCATCAATACCGCTGCCAACGCCGGCAACGACAACTACTTCGTCGACGTCACGCTGGATCCGAACTCGCTTTACATCGCCGGTACGGCCAGCATCAACCTGCTCGACGCAGTTTCGATGACCGGCTCGATGGCGCTGAAAATCGACAATTCCGGGGTACAGGCTGCGGCCGAGCTGGTGCTCGAACTGGGCGTGCTGGGCAGCATCGACATCAACGGCGCCATTGCCTTCATGACCGAAGCCGATGGCGATCTGATGTTCGCGTTGCGCATGGAAGCCGATATCGAGCTGGGCATGAGCATCATCGGCATCAAGGCGCATGCCATTCTGGAAATCAATACCGGCGACGAGGATTACACGACGCTGATCGGCGACCACGTCATCGCCGCCAACACGCTGTTCAACCTCGACCTCGACGGCAACATCCATGTCCTCGCCTTCGATCTGAAATTCCATGGCGGCATGGAGTTGCAAGACGACGTGTTCCGTCTCGAAATCGAATCCAGCATCGACTTTTTCGGTTTCATCCAGATCGATGTCGGCGGCTACATCGAATCGGACGGCGACTTCGAGATCCATGGCTCGGTCGACCTCCATGTCGACATGGCCATTCTCGAACTCAACGCCGGCATGTCGCTCACCATCGGCAACAAGCGCATTGCCGCCAGTGTTTACGGTTCGCTCGATATCGACATCGATATGGGCATCTTCGAGCTGCATGAAACGCTGGCCGGTTTCAGCGGCAGCATCGATCTGACCCCGGCTTCCGCCTATCTGCAGGCCAGCGTCACCATCATGGGCATCACCGCGTCGGGTGATTACTTCTGGAGCTGGGCCGAGCCGCCGATCATCACGCACCAGATCGCCAGCACGCTCTACCTCAACATGGGGGATACCTCCGGCCGCTATGGCAGTGGCGATATCTACGACGACACCACCAACGAGACCGCGTCGATCACGCTCGACGACAAGAGCAACATCAATGCGGCTGACGACGAAATCGTCGTCGTTTCGATGGGCGTGACGCACCGCTATGCCGCCAGCAGTATCAACACCATCTATGCGCGCGGCGGCAAGGGCAACGACATGATCTATGTCGGTGAGGGCATCGCGGCGCGCCTCGATTTCGACGGCGGCGACGGCAACGATGTGTTCACCATCATCAGTGGCGGCGCCGGCAGCGTCATCCAGGGCGGCAAGGGCAAGGACGAATTCGTCGGCGGCGCCAGCAACGGCATCAGTTATCTCGGCGGCGACGGCAACGACCGTTTCGTCGGCGGCGACGGCGCCGAATCCATCGACATGGGGGCGGGCACCAACACCATTTTCGGCGGCGGCGGCAACGACGTCATCACCGTCACCACGGGCACCGACACCATCGACACGGGTGATGGCGACAACCAGATCCGGGTCAGCGGCAGCGGTTACGTCAAGGTCAAGGGCGGCAGCGGTTTCGACGTGCTGACGCTGGCGCCGATCAGTTCCACCACTTCGTTGCTGTTCAACGACCACCAGTTCAATCATGCCCAGCGCACCATCGACTTCGTCGACAGCCTGGATCGCATCGAGGTCACCGACAACGCGGCAACCACGGCCCTGGTCAGCGGCAGCAACGCCAGCTGGGGTGCGACCGATTTCTCGCTGACCTCGGCCGGCCTGATCGATCTGCGCAATGCCGTGCTGATCGCGCCGGAAGCGCTGGTCAGCCTGCAAGGCACCGGCGTCAAAGGCATCCTGAACACGCGTGTGGCCGAACTCACCGTGGTCAACTACGGCACCCATGCCGATGCGACGACGCATGACATCGTCGTGCGCGAGGCGGACAGCCTCAGCATCATCGCCGACGGTCGCGTCAACGGCGGCCTGTATGCGCCGAACGGCCTGATCGATGTCGAACTGGCCGGGCGCGAAGCCTTCTTCTCGTTGACTTCGGGTGTCCTGACCACCGGCAACAGCGGCAATGACATCATCATCGTCGCCGACGATATCGACTTCGCCTCCGGCGACGGCAAGGTCAGCGGCACCGGCAGCCTGACCCTCAAGTCGATGTGGAACGAGCAGGGCTATCGCATCGGTGCGGCGGGTCAGTCCACCTTCGGTTACGACTATTCGCAGAATGCCGAGACCGGTTTCATGGAACTGGGCATGCGCGACCTGTCCGCGCTCGCCAACGGCTTCAGTCAGATCACTATTGGCCATCAGGCCGGCGCCACGGTGGCGAACCGCATGATCTTCGGCGACGTGGAAGACAAGCTGGTGGGTGCCTTCAACTTCAGCGCCAAGCTGAACGATAGCGCCAACTTCCTTGCCGACACCGTCATCGTGCAGGGCGATGTGCAGTCCTCCGAGCGTCTGGAAATCACCGCCCGGATGATGGAAGTGCAGCGGCAGAACATCCAGGATCCGCTCGGCGCCGCCGATTCCGGCCTGCATGCCGACGCAACCCATATCGTCCTGACCGAACAACTGCTCAACAGCGGCTGGATTCTGGGCGACGACCGCGTCGATATCCGCATCCTGAGCGGCAACGACAGCATTCCCGGCGACGCCTTCGTCACCTATGGCGCCGACAAGAACAGCCTTACCGCCGACCGCGGCAGCAGCATCCAGAGTCTGAACGCGGGCAGCGTGGTGAATGTGCTGACCTCGCATTCCATCATCAGCGCCACCGGCATCTTCGCCCAGGGCGCGGGCTCCTCGGTGAGCATGGAAGCCGGCACCGGCATGATCATCCTGTCCGGCGGCACCGTCGCTGCGCGTGACAACAACGCCAGCATCCTGCTCAAGGCGGGCGAATACATCCACCTCAACACCGGCAGCGCCATCGTTTCCGGCGCGCGCTTTGCCGATGACGGTTTCACGCCGATCAAGACCGGCGACAACGCCACGCTGAGCATCGTCACCACGGGTGAACTGAAGATTTCCGGTTCGGTGACCGCGGCCGGCCAGATGAACATCCAGTCCGGCTCCAGCAGCAACAGCTTCGCCGACTATTTCGACACACTGCCGGGCGAGAAACTGGCCTCCATCGCCGATGCGAGCAAGATCGATGCAATCGTCGCAGCGCTCAACAACGGTGCGGTCAGCAGCGACCTGCGCGCCTTGTTCGTCAGCGCGACGCTGGATCTCGGCGCGACTGTCGGCGCCACTTCGGTGACCAACTACAACCCGTTCTCGGCCTTGAGCGACGAGGCCAAGACCCTGGTCGCGGAAACCCTGGGCTATACCGTTTACGCCGACGGCGGTTTCTACAACGCGGATACCAACACTTTCCGTACCAGCCTGAGCGAAGGTCCGACGCTGAGCAGCAGCGCCGGCTACACGTTCTATTCCGGCATGGTGTTCTACAACGCCGATGCCGCCGCCGGCAGCGCTTTCATGACCGTCTTCACGCAAGGCGAATCGAGCGATTACAGCAACGCCCTGGTCGATTGGGCGGGGGCCGGCGTGTCCGCGCCGGCGGCGAATGCCACGTTCGAGCAACTGACCGCCGCGCAAAAAGTGGTGGCGGCCAATTCGATCGGCTACAGCTTCGATTACAACGGCATTTCCAGTGCAACCTGGGCTGCCGGCTTCACCGGTGCGTCCAGTTACGCCCTGATTCCGACCGAAAAATGGGTTGCTGACGCGCGCATCAACTACACCGCCATCCCGGACGATGCCTGGGGCAGCATCACCAGCGACTACAGCCAGGTGCCGGACGCGGCCTGGTCGAACTACGACGAGATCTATCTTGCCGTGCCGACCGAAGCCTGGGGCGCGCTGTACAGCTTTGCCGCGATGGATGCGGCGGACTGGGGCAAGGTTGCGCCGCCGGCGTCGACCACGGCATTTGCCGATCTGACCGACGCGCAGCAGGCCAAGGTGGCGGATTTCCATCGTCCCGCCGAAGGCACCTCGTATGCCAGCCTGAGCACGGCACAAAAGTCCGTGGTGGATGGCTACGCCGACAATTTCGCGCAACCGGCGAACGGCACCGCCTACGCCAGCCTGAGCGTCGAACAGAAGGCGATCATTGCCAAGTACTACGTGCCGCTCGATTACAGCAGCATCGCGGCCAGTGCCTGGCAACTCGATTACGACAGCGTCTTTGGCGCGTTGTCGGTCAACGATCTGGGCACGCTGTACACGTTTGCCGAGATGACCGGCCACTGGGCTGACACGACCGCGCCCGAGGCGGCGACCGTATTTGCCGATCTGACTTCCGCCCAGAAAATGGCGGTGGCGAATTTCTATCGTCCGCCGGCGGGAACCGACTATGCCGATCTGAGCACGGGCCAGAAGGCGCTGGTCGATGCCGCTGCCGATCCGGCCGATTACGGCATGCCGGATGCCGATACGCCGTACGCGGAACTCAGCGACGCGCAGAAGACGGTGGTGGCCAACGCCTTGCGGCCGGGCGCCGGCACTGCCTATGCCGATCTGACCGCCGCGCAAAAAGCGGTGGTCGACATCAACCTGGACTTCGCTCCGGCAGCGGGAACGGCATTCGCCGACCTCACCCCGGATCAGCAGGCCGTGGTGATGGAATACGTGCGTCCCGCCATCGACGCGACCTGGACCGAGCTGACCGCCGACCAGCAGGCCGTGGTGGTCGCGCATCTGAACAGCAGCGACGCAACCCTGGCGAAGAACTTCTTCAACTACAACGCCGAACCGGGCATGAAGCAGGTGAAGACGCTCAGCCAGGGACCGGTGACCGATTACAGCAACGCCGATATCTACTGGGGCGATGTCGGTGCGCCCGCCGCCGACGCCAGCTTCGCCAGCCTGAGTGCCGCGCAGAAGCAGTTGGTGGCTGCCGCGCTGGGTTATGAAGTATTTGAAAACGGTGCCTGGTACAACGCCGGCGCCAGCGCAGAACTGCGCGTGATGACGTCCTTTGCCTCGGGTCAGGCAGCCAATTTCGATCTCGACAAGATCGACTGGGGCGGCCCGGCTGCACCGGACGACGCGGCCAGTTTCGAACAGCTCAACGCCGCCCAGCGCGCCGTTGTGGTGGCCCACATGGGCTATGCCCAGGTCGACCGTCAGGTGTTCTACAACGCCGCCGCCGATGCCGGCGAGCAGATCAAAACCGGTTTTGTTCAGGGGGTCGGCGAAGATTACGAAAACAAGGATGTCGCCTGGGGCGATGTCGCCAAGCCGGCCGACAGTACCGCTTTTGCCGACCTGACCTATGACCAGCAGAACAAGGTGCTGGCGCAGCTGGGTTACGACCGCTGGGATGGCGCGGTGTATTTCGACGCCGATGCGACGGCCGACCAGCAATACCGGCTGACTTTCGCGCAAGGTGAAAACAAGGACTACGAGAACGGCGCTGTCGTCTGGAGCGCGGTCGCCACGCCGTTGCTGAGCCACACGGTCGACGTGAGCGCCGTGCCGGTCGCGGGGCAGACCTACAGCATCGATATCGACGGCACAGTCATCAGCTATACCGCGCGCGCCGCCGAGGGCAGCACGCCGGCGGACACCACCACGGCGGATCTGGTCGCCGGGCTGGTCGACGCGATCAACGGCAGCGGCCTGTTTGGCGCCATCGCGGTGGGCAATCAGATTCAACTCAACGACGGCGATCTCGGCGGCAAGGCGGAAGTCACCACCACAGTCGGCGCGGTAGGCGCAATCGAACTGCGCGATCTGCCGTTCCAGGCGCTGACCGCGACGCAGCAATTCCATGTGCTCGACCAGACCGGCTTCGTGCAGTACAGCCAGACCACGTATGTCGACACCGGCGCGAGCGACCCGCACCAGCGGGTGGTCACCGCCTTTACCGAGGGCGTCGATTACACCAATGCCGCGATGGACTGGGGCACCACCGGCACGCAGCAGAGCACGCGCTGGATCGTCGATGACGGCGACAACCGTTACGTCATCTACGCCTACGACGACATCAGCGACGGCACCGGCGATATCGACGAAATCCGGATTCTCGAACCGCATCAACTGCTCGGTCAGCGCGGCTTCGGCTTCCTGCTGGCGGGTGGCACCATCACCACGTTGCAGGACAATGCCGACTTCATCGTCACCGGCACCGACGACGCCATCGTGCGCGGCAACATCAACCTGCTCGGCGCCGGTTCCGATCTGGTTATCCAGTCCGACAAGTGGACCTATTGGGAAGGCGGCGCCAACGTCAGCGGCGACATCACGCTGAAGGGCGGCGTCGAACTCGATGGGAGCAATCCGACCGGAAAACCGAACGGCGGCGCCAATGCTGATGGCATCAGTCTGTATATCCATGGCGCCACGACGCTGAACACCACCACCGCCGGCACCGACATCGTGCTGGCCGGCGGCCAGGATGTGGAAATCCACGGCCGCGTGATTGCCGGCGGCGAGATCGGCAGTTCCGGCGTCACCTGGCTGGGCGCGGACTCCACCGTGTCGGTCACGGCGGGCCAGCAGATTCTGGTCAACACTGCACTGTCAGCGGCCAAATCGGTCACCCTGACCACCACCACGACCCCCGGCGCGGGCGACGACGGCTATGCCGTCATCGTCGGCAGCGCGGCCGGCCTCAGCGCGGCGGGCATCACGTCGGACGCCAGCGGCGGCCTGGTCAAGATCGATGCGAAGGGTAATGTCACGATCAGCGGCATGGTCCTGTCCGGCGGCACCGTGACGCAGACTTTCGGCGGCACGAATCAGGATGTGCTGTTGTCGGAAACCATCGCCTGGTCGGCGAAGGATTCCACCATCGATCTGAAGGCCGCCGGCCAGCTCTGGCTCGGCGGCATGGCGGAAACCGAAGCGGGCGGTCTGGTCGAGATCGGCGGCACCTTCCGCGCCAACGACCTGATCAAGCTACAAGGCGGTTCCAACAGCGACGGCATCGGCATCAAGATGCCCGGCGGCACGCGCATCGCCACTGCCAATGCCGATGGCCGCATCGTGCTGATTTCGGCGCAGGACGCCGAGGTCTATGGCCAGCTGGTGGCCGGCGGCGAAGTGCTCGACCACTTCGACAGCCGCGGCCTGACCCTGGGCAGCAGCACGCGCACCTTCGACGGCGACTCCAGCATCGGCATCGAGGCGGGCGGGCAAATCCGCCTGGGCCGCGACCTGATCGCCGGCAAGACCATCGATGTGCGCGGCGGCGTAGGCACAGGCACGCCCACGCAAAGCAACCCGTGGGCCGACGAAGGCATCGTGGTCGGCGGCAACGTCCACCTCAGGACCCTGCAGGAATACAGCAGCATCACGTTGTCGTCTGCCGGCGATATGTCGGTGCTGGCGCCGGCCTGGACCGAAGAACTGACCGCGGACAGCTTTGCCGAGTTCGCCGATGGCGATATCAGCCAGGATGCCAGCTTCACGCTGCGCATCGTCCTCGGCACCAACCAGTATCTGGAAAAAGTCGTTACCGTCGCCGCCAGCAACCAGGGCGACAAAACCGGCCTGGCCGATCTGCGCGACGACCTGCAAGCCGCCATCGATGGCGTCTTCGACAAGTACGACGGCAGCACGCTGGTCGGCACGCAGACCGTGACCAGCGCCAACACCGACCCGTATCGGGTCAAGGTGCGCCTGAACGACGGCAAGATCATGTTCACCAGCAATTTCGAGTTCAGCATTGCCGCGATCAGCGACGGCAACGCCGAACTGCTCGGCCTGAGCCAGATCGCCGCCAGCGGCGCCACCGGCGGCGCCACCGTTTCCGACCGCGGCTATGCGCTCGACGCCAGCGCGCGCGGTTCCGTGGTCAACATCGGCAAGGCCGATGCGCCCAGCGGCGAGATCACCATCTCGGGCTGGATCCGCGCCTACAGCGCGATCAACATGTATGCCGGCACCAGTGCCAGCGGCAGCCAGGATGTCAGATTGACCAGCACCAGCCTGCTGGAAACCCTGTCCGGCGGCATGACCTTGAACCCGACCGGCCATGCCGTGATCGAGGGCGACCTGAAGGCGGTCGGACGCTATGCCGACATCATCATCAACGCGCGCGACACCATTCTGCTCAAGGGCGATCTCACCGCGCAGCGCGACATCATCATCAATGCCGGCACCGACGGCGTCATCGAGAACGAAGTCAGCCTGGAAACCTACGGCACCAGCCACTTCACCTCGCAGGATGCGCGCGGCCGCATCATCCTGACCGGCCTCAACGATGTGGTCATCAACAGCACCATCGGCCAGGACAATGCCGAACTGGCGCTGCTCAAGATCGCTTCCAGCGAAGGCACCTTGTCGGTCGAGCGTGAATCGGGCTGGCTGGAAACCGGCGCGCTGCTGGAGTTGTCCGGCAAGAACGTCGATCTGGCCGGGGTCGTCAAGAGCTTCTCCGCCACGCCTGCAACCTACGACTATGAAGTTTCCGTCACCGCCAGCGGAGACATCGGCCTGCATGGCGACTTCACGCTGGAAGGCTCGATGCGGGTCGAGGCGGGCGGCGACATCGCGATTTACGACACCGGGCTGCTGGTGCAGTCGGCCGGCCAGAAGCTGCGCATCGCGGCCGGCGACGCGGTCAATGTCGCGCGCGGCTACAGCGTCAGCGCCAATGGCAGCCTGATCGGAATCGACGCCGGCGCCGGAATGGCCGCGCTCGAATTCAGTGTCGATATCGGCCAGGCGAGCATCGGCGAGCCCGATACCAGCGACGAGGCCACCTACACCAGTGTCGACCTCGCAGCGGTGCGCGTGGTGACCGGTGCCGGCTACAGCGTCAACGTCAACGGCAGCACCTTCAGCACCACGGCACTGGCCGGCGATACTCGCGCCATGCTGGTCGCCAGGTTGGTGGCGCTGATCGACGCGCATGCCGATCTGAGCGCCAGTGTCGGCGCGAGCAGCGACCAGATCAAACTCAGCGCGGGACTCGATAGTGCCGATGTGTCCTTCTTTACCGCTATCGGCGAAGCGGCCATCAACAATGCCAGCGCAACCGACGCGGCGGCGGATCGGAGCATCGACCTGTCCGGCGTGACGGCTGTTGTCGGCGCGACCTACCGCCTCGGCATCGATGGCACCCCGTTCAGTTACACCGCTGTCAGCGGCAACAGCATGGCCGATGTGGCGGCAGCGCTGGTGGCCAAGATCGGCGCCGGCGGCGGCGCCGTGCTGGAAGCCGACACGCTGCTGGAAATCGAGGCCGGCGGTCTGGTTACCCTGGCGCAAGGTTCGCAACTCTATTCCGAGGCGGACAACAGCAAGATCAGCATCCAGGCGGATCGCCTGACCGTGTTGGGCAGTATCCGGGCAGGTCAGGACTACAGTATTTCCGGGACGACCGTGAGTACAGCCTGGAGCGGAAAAACGGCTGTTCTCGACATCCGCACGACGCATGACATCGTGCTGGGCGACAGCAGCCTGGGCGGCAACCTGCTCGCCACCGGCGCGATCAAGATTCAGGCCGGCTCCGGCACCACCGGGCTCGGCTTCGGCATGAGCCAGGCCAGTGCGGTCGTGGTCGATGCCACCGGCGTGTTCGACGGCAATTACGGCGTCGCCGCGAACTGGGGCGAAGCCAACGCCGGCGGCGACGGCGCGATCAATCTGCGCGCCGATGGCGATGTGCAGTTGCGCGGCAATTTCGCAGGGCTGGATGTCGGCAGCGACATTTCCATCCTGTCGCGTTCGCAGGTCTGGGTCAGCGGCCTGGTCAGCGCCGACGATGCCCTGAGCATCACCGGCGGCACCGATACCAGCCGCATCGGCGTGCTGGTCGATACCCTGACGCTCGACGGCAATGGCAATTACCTGTCCGGCGGCACGCTGGACACCGCTGCCGGCGGTAGCATCAGCGTGGTCTCCACCGATGCGATCCAGATTCAGGGCGTGGTCGGACAGATCGACACCGCTCCGGGCGCCCTCGGTGCGCGCAAGGTCGGCCTGGTCAGTCTGGCTTCGACCGGTGGCGATGTCACCGTGCTGCGCGACGTCGATGCGCGCGACCATGTCGTGATGACCGGCGGCAATATCAGCATCCTGGCGGGTAGCCACGTCTATGCCACCGGTGACGACTCGGATGTGTTCATCCAGGCCCGCACCCAGTTGCTGATCGCCGGCAACGCGGTGAGCGGCTCGGTCAAGCCGGGCAAGGTCACCTCGGTGATCAATGCCGTCGGCGACGAACTGGGCGACGACCGCAGCATCGCGCTGTCGGGCACCCTGTCGGTGGGCACTTACAACCTGACCGTTACGCTGGACGACACGATCAACCTGTTCTCCTATACCGCGCTGGCCGGCAGCACGCTGGCCGATATGGCGAGCTACTTCGCCGCGCGCATCAACGAACATGACAGCTATGCCGCGACCGCTTCCGGCACGGTGATCAGCATCAGCGAGGGCGCCGGTACGGCCACGCTGGCGTTGCTCGACAACGACGCCATCGTCAAGGCCGACCGTCTGGTGCATCTGGCTGCGCCGACTGTCCAGGTCAGCGGCATCGTGCAGGCCGGCATCACCAGCGCGGTAGTGAATGACAAGCATGCCACCGATGTCGACGCGGATCGCAGCATCGATTTTTCCGCGACCTCGGTCGTCGCGAACGTGGTCTATCGGGTCTCCATCGGCGACGTCGGTTTCGCCTACGTGGCACAGGCGAATGACAGCGTACTCACGATAGCCGCCAACCTGGCGGCGCAGATCGACGCCCATGCCAGCTTCGCGGCGAGCGTCAACGGCGCCATCATCGATATCACCTCCGGCGCGGGGACCAAAGCCATCAACATCGGCGAGGACGGTCGCGTCCTGATGAACGCCGGCAGCACGCTGAAGATCAGCGACGGTTATGTCGCTTCCAACGGTCGCATCGATCTCAACGCCGGCGTGGATATGTCCTGGACGCGCGCGCTGCTGGAAGGCGACATCCTGCAGACGCAACTGCAGGGCGGCAGCATCACCATTTCCGGGCAGGGCCTGCTCGATGCCGGCGGCGCGGTGAAGATCCAGGCCGGCGGCGACGTGGTGCTCGACGCCGACGCCACGCTGGCCGGTCCGCGTAGCGTCCTGGTGCCGGTCTACACCACCGTCGCGGAGACCGTGGATGTGGTGACCGGCTATCGCCAGATCGCGGATGGCCAGATCCAGGTGGAGGAGACTTCCTGGACCACGACGATGATCACCGAGCTGGTCGACACCGAGAAGGTCGTCACCGGCAGCGAATACAACACGATGAACGTGAGCTTGTCGCAGATCGGTTACTACAACCCGAACGCGCCCACAGGCGAGAAGTTCCGCGAAGTGCTGATCGAAGGGCTGGATTACCACAACACCGGCTCATCCGCCGACGGCGTCCCGGTCGTCAACTGGACGAATGCCGGCAACTCCGAGTTGCCCGGCCGCTCGGCAAGTGCTGTCACGCTTAATTACGATCAGGTCAACAAGACCAACCAGAACAGCTACAAGGAGTTCACCCAGCTTTCCGACGCTCAGCGCCAGGCGGTGCTCAACGCCACCGGTTACAAGCCGCTGTATCAGTTCGTCTACACCGACCCGGTCACGCATCGGGTACAGAACGGCACCGCCAGCGATACCCCCTGGACGCCGAAATGGGCGAGCAATGCGCAGGTGGTCGATTACGTCGATGTCGACGGCTGGCGCGACATGTATATCCGCATGCCGCAAGGAGCGAAGGAAAACATCCTCAACATCATCAGTCAGGGCGAGGCGAAATACCTGACCGGCGACACGACGATCAATGGCGAGAACGACGCCAGCTGGGTGACGTTGGACCAAAACAACGCGCCCACCGGTGAAAAGGTCGGCCGCTACATCGATACCGCCAAGGTGACCTACACCCAGGACAAGTCGGTGATGGAGTACAGCAACGTCACCACCAACCCGGATGACAACTGGAATGCGAGCTGGACCCTGAACAGCACCAACAACGACGGTTACGTAGGGCGCTGGTCGGTGAAATACGTCACCGGTTCCGGCGACCGGGTGTTCGATGTCAGCGACCGATCCACCGCCGAATCGGTGATGGATCGCGCACCGACCTGGGTCTGGCAGGCGACCAGCAGCGGCGACTACACCATCAGCAGCGGCGTCGACCTGAACCAGCGCGGCGATTACAAGGTTTACAGCGGCGACAACTACACCAATTCCAACAATATTCTTGCCGCCGATACCTGGTACAGCGTGCTCGAAAACAACACCGATACCAGTTTCCTGAGCAAGAACGGCTATACCGTCGCCTTTACCGCGCTGGACAGTTTCGGCGCGGGCGGCGGCGCTGCTGTCGTCTATGCCGCCGGTTCGGAATCGCACCGCGCCGGCATGTTCGGCATGACCTACTCCTACACGACCGGCTGGACGGTGGTCGATATGGGGTATGTCAACGACTACGATTTCACCGAGTGGGGCTGGGAACAGTGGCCGAACCATGCCGGCAACGTCAGTTACGACCATGGCTGGGGCGACCGCAATTTCATCCAGAGCTACGCCAATACCTATGGCAACAGCAACGTGCAGAGCCAGGCCTGGGAATCGGACGAGGGCGCCTGGGAACGCAACAACCTGAACCTGCAGATGCGCTGGCGCGAATCCGTCAACGTTGCGCATACCGAGACCTACGACGATTACGTCTACAACTGGGCCTCGCAGTGGCACGACGTTTACGATCGACGCGACCAGTTCCAGTTCCAGGTGGTCACCATGCCCACCGAGATCGTCGACTACCGGCCGATCTACGAGACCAGCACGCAGGACGTGATGGTGGTCAACATGAAGGACGTCACGGTCTGGAAGACGGTGCCGATCATCGAGCAGCAGACCGTGTTGCGCACCAGCGTGACGCTGGAAAGTTCGCTTGCGCGCGGCGGCGACTTCAGCGGCGAATCGATCCACGGCGCCAGCATCACCATCGACGCCGGCGGCGCGACGCGCCTGTCCGGCAAGCTGGCGGCGGATACCACGCTCGATATCGATGCCGATACGTTGTTGCAGATCAAGGGCAACATCCCGGCCAGCGGCGGCAGCAACCCGATTGAAGCCAGGCTGAGCGCGGCCAGCATCGACCTGCATGCCGGCGAGAATCTGATGCTCGATGGCACGGCTCGGCTATCCGCCAGCGCCACCAGTGGAAATTCCATCGTCCTCGATTCCAGCCGCGACATGACCTTGGGCGGCGAAGTGCTGGCCGCCGACGGCGCCGGCATCGACATCAATGCCGACCGCAATATCGTGCTGAGCGGCCGCATCACGGCCGGGGTCATCACGCTGGATGCCGGCGATGGCGTCAGCCAGGACGGCGGCATCGCCGGCGACGCCGATGCTTTCCTGAAAGCGACCAGCGGCGATCTTTCGCTGACCGCCGGTCTCTATGGCGGCAACATCATTCTTAACGGCTCGACGCTGGAGGCGGCGGCCAGCGGCCACAAGGTCGACCTGAACGCCGCCGGCGGCTATATCCAGCAAGTCGATCAGACCCTCAGCGGCAACAGCGTGACCGCCACCCAGGCATCCGGCCGCATCACGGCCGACTGGCTGGAGGCCGATGCCGACAACGGCATGACCCTGAACGCCAACGTGTTGTTTGTCGATCTCGATCTGGCCGGCGCCGGCAATATCGAACTCACCAACCAGCAGAGCCTGGACCTGTCGCATGCGGTCACCGCCGACGGTTCGATTGCAGTGACCGTGTTCGGCGACATGATCGTGACCGATGTGCGCACGCTGGGCAGCAGCGATCGCAACGACGTCATCCTGACCACGCATGATTTGACGCTGACCAGTTCGGCCGACATTACCGTGATCAACCTGCGCAACGGCGCGCGCGGCGACCTGACGTTCAACATCGAAGGCCAGATCGACATCGACGGCGACTCGATCCTGATGGCGGATGCCCTCAGCATCAAAGTGGCCGGCGCGCTGACCCTGACCACCTATGTCAACAGCCTGACCGTCGAAACCACGCGCAGCGGCGATGTCGATATCACCCAGGTCAACAGCGAAAACGAGGCAGGGGATGTGCTGACCCGTAACCTCACGCTGACCAAGGTGTGGATCGCCGAGGGCGATTTCGATCTGAAAGCGGGCGATTTCGTCAACGGCATCGGCGGCAAGGTCGATGTCGCCGATGTGCGCATCCTGTCCAACAAGGATGCGCTCAACGACACCGACGCCGATATCGACATCAAGGCGGTGGGCGACATCCTGGTGCGTTATGCCTCGGCCGGCGTCTACACCGAAAGCGATGACGACAAACCCGTCGTGCAGGCCGAGGACAGCGCCGACGGCGCTGCGGTCAGCTATTCCAATACCAGTTCCGCAGGCGACATCCGTCTCGAATCGACGGCCGGCCGCATCGGCGAAACCTACAGCGACGAGCATGTCGACATCGTCGCCGATCGGCTCACGCTGCTGGCCGACAGCGGCATCACCGCGCTGGAAATGGCGGTCAACAGCCTGGATGCCACCACCACCTCCGGCAACATCGAGCTGACCGATTTCGACGGCCATATCGAAAGCGCCAAGGGGCTGGACATCATCAACGCCGTCACCGCAATCGGCGGCGTCAACAGCAACAGCCTGGTCAGCATCGTCGCCGCAGGCGACATCAGGGTCGGCGCCGACGCCCATATCGCCGGCGACACCATCCGCCTGACCAGCCAGACCGGCAGCATCCGGGTCGATGCGCCCAGCACCGGCGACTCGCTCAGCTACAGCCGCGGCATCGCGTTCGAGGCGGCACAATCGATCCAGCTTTACCGCTTCTTCAATGCGCCCGAACTGATCGAGTACAAGGCCGGCGACTACTTCCAGTTCGGTACCGGCAGCGACGTCACCCGCCTGCTGCCCAGCACGATTTCCGCCGATACGGTGATTCTGCATACCGGCAGTTCGCTCAGCTTCGGTTCCGGCGTCGGCAACGTCGCCATCAATCCGGCGCATGTGTCGGATAGCGGCCATGACCGCACCCTCAACCTGGCCAACATGACCGTGGTCAACGGAGGTAATTACACCGTCAATATCGATGGCGTCGCCAATAGCTATACCGCGGACGGCACCGCCACCCTGGCCGAGATCGTTTCCGGCCTGAGCGTGGCGCTGGCCGGCTATTCAGCCAGCGCTGCCGGTAACACCATTACCCTGGCTGCCAATGCCGGGCGTTCCGCCATCTCGATCTATCAGGCCGCTTCGATTGCCGCCAACAAGCGGCTCGAACTAGTCGCCGGGCAGGATCTCACCCTGCTCGGCACGATTGGCATCAAGTCCGCCTACTACGCCGGCGGCGATGATGCCGACAGCAAGATCGACAGCGTCCTGCTGCAGGCGGAAGGCCGGCGCGACACCATGCAGGCAATCCGTTTCAACGACGATGCCGACACCGCCGATACGCTGTACGAGACGCAGGGCATCGCCGATTACACCGGCGATGGCGACATGAACGATGTCTATCACGAGATCACCTACAACGCCGATTACAACGGCGACGGCGACAAGTTCGACATCGTGTACGAGTCGTTCGACAACATCGACTGGAATAACGATGGCGACAAGCTGGATAAACTCAGCGAGTACACCCGCCATCTGGACAAGAACCTTGACGGCATCTATTCGCCCGATCTGTATGAATATGTGCAGAACGACTACAACGGCGACGGCGATTTCAATGACATTCTGGTCGAAGGCAGTATTGCCCGCCCGACCGGCTTCCTGAATCTGACCCTGACTACTGCCGGCGGTGCGACAGAAGCGCTGCCGACGTCGTCGTTCGAACTGCGTGCCCTGCGCGACATCACGCTCAACCTGGGCAGCAGCCTGACCCTGACCGGCTTCGTCGGTGGTGTCGAAGGCTACGCTTCGGCCGAGAACGTCAGTTTCGATATCCACGGCACGCTCACCGTGCTGGGCGGCATCGTTGCGGCCGACGCCAATAGAGGCAACCTGGTTATCGAAGCCAACTCGATCACCGCCGATGGCGCCTCCGTCTTCATCGCCGATTCGCTGGACATCCGCGCGACCAATGGCGTGCAACTGAATACCCTGATCAACCGACTCTCGGTTGAATCCACCCTCGCCGGCGCGATCAGCGTCAATGAGGCGACCACGCTGGTGGTGGATCGCATCGTTGCGGCCGATGGCGCAATCACGGTCAAGGCCGGTGACGACCTGTATATCCGCGATATCCGCAATATCGCCGGCGGCGATGCCATCGTGGTCATGGCGGGCGACCTGATCTATGTCGACCGCATCGAGGCGGGAACCTCGGAAGGGACCCAGAAGACCGCCGGCAGCACCATCACGGTGGATGCCAAGACCATGGCCTACGAATGGGGCGCGCTGGTCGACGGATTGCCGGTTGCAGTCAGCAATACCACCGAAGCAGCGGCGCAGACGCAGACCACGACATTGACTTTCGCCAACACCACGCCGGGTGTCGGCGACGTGTTCAGTATCGATACCGGCAACTTCCAGTATCAGGTGACCTATGGCGAAGTGGTCAACAGCATCACCGCCAACTCCTGGGCGACCATCCTGAATGCGCTCAAGTTCAAGATCGAGCAGGGCGAGGCCTTCGTCATCACCGTCAACAGCGGCGCGCGTTCGCTGGCGCTGGCGTCGACCCTCGCGTTCAGCGCGACCGCTGCGACCACCGATGTCATCGCAGGTAGCGGCGGCGCCAGCATCAATGCCGCCGGCGCAAATGCCGAGGTGGATCGCAGTCTCGATCTGACTGGCCTGACGGTCGCCAACAATGCGACCTACACCGTCAACATCGGCGGCGCCAGGATCAACTACGCCGCCGATGCCAACGCCACGCTGGCGGAAATCGTCAGCGGCCTGAAGGCGTCCATCGACGGACATACGAGCTATGTCGCGACCGCCGCCGGCAACGTCATCACGATCGTCAGCGGTGCCGGCGACCAGGTCATCACGCTGGATATCGCGCAACCGCTCGCTGCCGTCGTCGGCACCGGCACGACCGCCGCCCAGGCGCAGGTCAGCCAGTTGCAGTTCAGCGCCCACACCTACGCCAAGGGCGAATCGGTGATCGTCTGGGCGGCGGGGCGTCAGTACATGGCCACTGCCAGCGTCGACAACACCACGCAGTCTTCGTTGCTGAGCGCCATTGCCGACCAGATTCAGGCCTATACCCGCTCCAGCGTGAACGCCGGTGCCAACGGCAACGCCCTGACGCTGACCGCGAAAGCGAGCAACGAAACGTTCGAGGCGAGCGGCTATGTCGCCGCGTTCGATCAAACCGCCGCAGATCTGTTCTCGTACTCGATGACCGTCAATATGGCGGCCAGCGGGGTGGCGAAAGTCGCGCCGAAAGTGCTGACCAGTATGTCCGACACCGGTGTGTTCGATGAACTGGAAGTCAAGTTCACCGTGGCCGGTAGCGGCGGATTGATCGTCGGCGACACCACCGTCACCCAGTTGACCGACGCGGCCAGCGGCAGCGGCGCCTATAACGCCAGTGTCTCGACCACGCCGGCCGGCATTGCTACGCCACAGCAGAACGAGATCGCTTTCGGCGATGTGCTGGGCGCCAATCGGCGCTTCACCATCACGCTGGATGCGCAGGATTACGTGCTCGACACCAGTTCAACCGACTGGAGCGTGGTGCTGGCCGCGCTCGATGCCCTGCTGGAGCCGCATGTCGACGATGTCGCAAGCGACGCCAGCGCGCAGAAACTGACGCTCAGCGATGCTTCCGGATTCACGTTGGGCACGGTCAAGGTCGAAGTGATTACGCCGACTTCGCCGCTCAGCGGCGCGGTCAGCTCGGACGGCAGCGTGCCGGACGCAATGGCGGGAACAACGGCCACGCAGGTTTCCGATCTCACTTTCAGCGGTGCGCTTCCGCTCGCGAACACCCAGTACACCGTGCTGATCAATGACCATGCCTATACGGCGCGGGTCGGCGGCAACCATCTGCTCTACCTCACCGGAGCGGACACGGCGGATATCTGGGTGGATACCTCGGCCGCGATCGGCGGCATCAGCGCGGTCAACAGCAGCGGCATCAACGCCGCCGACATCGCCGACGTCGATTACGACCGCAGCATCGATCTCAGCGGTTTGACGGTCGCTAACGCCACCGCCTACACGATTCGGATCGGCACGGTCGACTGCACCTACACTTCGGACGCCGACGCCACGCTGGCTGAAATCGTCACCGGGATGCGCAACGCGATCGACGGCAAGGCGGAATTCGTCGCCGCCGCGCCGGCCGGCAACGTCATCACGGTCACCAGCGGCGCCGGTACGGCCAGCATCAGCAAGACCGCCGGTGGCGGTGCGATTGCGGTCAACACCGCCGATATCGCCGACCCGGACTATGACCGCAGCATCGACCTGACCGGCGTCACGGCCGTGCGCGGCGGTGTCTATACCGTCAATCTCGGCACGGACCCGTTTGCCTACACGGCTGTACGCGGCGACAAGCTGGACGATATCGGCGGCCAGTTGGCCAGCCTGATCAATGCTTCCGCGAGCTACAACGCCAGCTACGACAACGCGACCGACGTCATCACCGTCACCAGCGGCGCCGGCGTCAAGGCCATCACGCTCACCGGCTCCGGCCCGGTCGGCGGCGCAGATCTGATCAGCGTCGGCGGCTCCGACACCACCGATGCCGGCCGCGTGCTCAATCTGTCCTCGCTGTCGCCGGTCAACAACGGGGTCTACACCGTTCATATCGGCGCCAACCCGTATACCTATACCGCCGACGGCAGCGCCACGCTGACGGAAATCACCAACGGACTGAAAGCCGCGATCGGCGCATCCGCCACCGCGCATAACAACACGGTGAGCGCGACCTGGGCTTCGCTGCTGGGCGAACTCGAAGCGCAGATCGAAGCAGGTGAACCCGTCGCCGTGACCGTCGGCCAGAAGGCCGATGGCAGCGCCAGCGCGAGTTCGCTCAAGCTGGTCGCGGAGGCGGCGAACACCGCGTTCGTCATGGAGCGCGTCTTCGTGACGCCGACTGCTGCGATAGAAAGCGATGGCTCGGTGCCGTCCACCTTTGCCGCCGTCGGCGTCAAACAGCAAAGCATCATCGACTTCGGCGACCCGAGCATCCAGGGCGATACCGAGTTGACCGTGGTGATCAACGGCACGCCGATCAGCGTATCGACCAATGGCACGCCGATTGCCATGTCGGCGGCGGCGCCGCAATTCCCGGGCGTGCCGACCACCATCGCCGTTTCCGGCGGTACGATCACCTATCCCGACAGCGTCGACCCGGTGGCCGGTCGCGGTTACCTGGTCATTGTCGACGGCAAGCGTTATAACGCCACCGCGACGGGAACCTCCTGGGCGCAGGTGCTGGGCGATCTGGAAAGTGCAATCGAAGCCGGCGTCGGCGGCGATGTGACCTATGACGCTAGCGCGCAGACATTGACGATTCCGGTCGGCCTCGTCACCTTCGCCGCAGTCGCTCCGACCAAGACCTGGACCGAGTTGCTCGGCGAGATGGAAACCGCCCTCGTGGCAACCAATCTGGTGACGGTGGCGAAAGACATCAATCTGCGCACCCTGACGCTGACTGGTGTTGCCAACGATACCGACTTCAGCATCGACACGGTGTCGTTCAGCCAGCTCGACAGCGTCATCGACGATGGGGTCAATCCGACCACCGCGGCAGGAACCAGCATCAAGCAGGTCAGTTCGATCCAGTTCAGCGAATCCGCGGCGCCGGCGAATGGTTATACCTATTCCGTCACGGTCAATTCGCACGTCTATGCCGTGCTGGTCGATGGCACCGATGTGCAGGCGCAATGGCATACGGCCGACAACAAGGGCGTGCTGGACAAACTCGGCACGGCGATCGATGCCGGCGAAGCAATCGGTGCCAGCGTCGACGCGGCCAACCGCAAGCTGACGTTGACGGCGGATGCGTTCAACACCGCATTCAGCGTGGATGCGGTGACGGTCAGCCAATCTTCGGCCACCGAAGTGGTCGGCGCGTCGTCGCAGAAATCGTTGCAAAGCGCGGTCACCGGCGGCGCCCAGAGCAGCAGTCTGGATTTCACCTCGACGCTGCATAGCGCCAGCCTGAAATACACGGTCACCATCGGCGGCGTCGCGTTCACGACGACCGGCGATGCAAGCAAGGCCAGCGCGCTGACCGCCTTGGCCGGCAAGATCAACCATGCAACGACCGGCAGTACCTTCGCGACCGCCGCGGTGGTCGGTGATGCGCTGAGCCTGACCGGCGAAACCGATGGCGTCTCCTTCCTGGTCAGCGGGGCCGCGTCCGATACCGCGCTGGGTTCGCCGACCAATCCGAAAGTGTTCGATGGCAGCAAGGTCGTCATCGTGCCGGACCGCGATCCGGGCAGTTACGGCATGAAGGTGACCGGTAGCCTGACCGTGGTGAATCTGCCGACCAACGCGGGAGAAACGATCAATCTGATCGCCGGCGACGGCGTCGGCACGGGCGACCTGGTGGTGGTCTCCGCCCTCGATGTCGGCAGCACGGGTACCGTGATTCTCAGTGCCGATGGCGGCGTCACGCTGGGCGGCAAGGTGACCGCGGGCACCCTCGAAGTGAGCTCGGGCAAGAACCTGACCATCACCTCCGAAGTCGGCAGCATGCAGGTGACCATGACCGGCGATGGCGACCTCACGGTATTCCAGACCGGCGCACTCACCATCGGCAGCATCACGCTGCCGGGCAGTGAAGCCTTTACTGGACGCAACATCACGCTGGTCGCCGACGGCGACATCTCCATCGGCAGCATTGCAGGCTTCGCCGGCAATCTGACCATCACCTCCAGAAGCGGCGACATCAGCATCACCAGCCTCAACGGTGCCGGCGGCGTCACGCTGTCCGCCCTGGCTGGCGCGGTCAACCTGGGCGACGCGACGCATAGCATCGAAGCCGATACGCTGAACATCGTCGCCAAGGATGGCATCAGCATCTACGAAGCGGATGCCGTCACCATCGAGCAGATCGAGAGCAGCGATGACGATGCGGTGTTCGTTCAGGCCGGCGGCACGCTGACGCTGAACGGCGCCATTACGGCCGCCGGCAGCAACGCAGTCAGCCTGACGACCACGGCGGGGGCGATCGAGCTCAACCAGGCCATTACCACGGCGACCGGTCATGTCACCGTGCATGCCGCGGCGGGCATGGCACTCTCCGAGCAGGGCGATATCGTCAGCATCGGCGGCAACATCGACCTCGACGCCGGCAGCGGCGCCATGACCATGACCGGTGAGACCTTCGTCGATGCCGGCAGCGGCACGCTCGATCTCGACGCCGGCGGCGCGATCACGCTGGGCAAACTGCGCACCACCAATATCGCCGATGTCACCATTACCTCGGGTGGTGTGGTCGACGGCGGCGAGGGCAGTTCCGACATCATCGCCAGGGATGCGCGCCTGTTCATTGTCGCCAGCGGCGGCATCGGCTCGGCCGGCAATGCCATCGAGACCGAAGTGGCGCGTCTGAATTTCACCAACAACGGCAGCGGCGATGTGGCAATCGAGGATGTCGATGGCCTCATCCTCGACATGGTCGATCAGAACGCCGGCGGCAGCGTCAGCATCTCGACCCTCAACGGCGCCATCGTCACCGCAGCCGGCGGCGCCGGTGTGACCGCCACCAGTGGCGCGGTCAGCCTCTATGCCGGCGGCGCGGGCGGCATCATCACGCTCAGCGCCGACGTAAGCACCAGCGGCGGCGGCGTTTCGCTGACCGCCGAAGACGGCGATATCACGCTGGATGACGCCGGCGTGCGCGTGGCCGGTGCCGGCGACATCACGATCAAGATTCCGCGCGGCGGCCTGGTCAATGCCACCACCGAAGTGGTCGATGGCGCATACACCCGCGTCGCCGGCTGGCTGACCGTGGCGGATGGCGCCGATGAAGGCACCGAGCGCGATTTCAATCCCGAACTGCAATGGCTGATGCGCCAGGGCATGTTCTCGGTGGACGCGCAGACCGGCGAGGTGATCGCCGCGCACGTACCGAGTTACCTGGAAGCCTCGCACCTGTACAACGGCACCGTGCTGCGCGCCGCCAATGGCGCTTTCCTGCAGACCGCCGATGGCGACCTGCGCATCGTCGTGCGGGACGAGATCGGCACCCGGGTCGACGGTTTCCTGTTCAGTCCGCTGGCCATCGTGGTCGATGCCGTGGAACTGACCGCGGCCAGCAGCGAGCGCCAGGATGTGATCGTCCTGACCACGTCCGATGTGGAAGTGGCAACGGACAGCACGGTGTCCGGCAGCAAGGGCGGCACCACCGAAGCATCCAGCCTGTCCGGCGACCAGACCATCAGCGGTGCGGTGGACGCCAGCGGCAAGGACATCACCATCCGTGGCAACGACGTGGAAATCGCCGCCGACATGCGCAGTGCCGGCGCCGTGGTGTCCTTCGTACCGCTGAATCCGTCCACCGATATCGTGCTGGGCGACGCCTTGTCCGCCGGAACGGTGTTCGACGGCACCAGCCGCACGGCGCTGAGCGACACGATGTACCTCAACAATTCCGAACTGGCGCACTTGCAGGACGGATTCAACGAGATCGTGATCGGCGGCGAGGATGGCAGTTACAACATCTATATCAGCGAGACCGGCGCCACCTCGACCACGATCACGCTGAACGACAATCTGACCTTGCGCACGCCATCGCTGGGCGGCGAAGTCCATATCGAGCGGCCTATCGTGCTGCTGGGCGGCTCCTCTCTGGTCATCGACGGCTCCGGCCATACCACGACGATCTCGGCCGACATCACGACCTCCAACGACGCCATCGTCAACGATTCGATGCTGATCGTCGGCGACCGCATCATCACGGCGGGCAGCGATGGCACCGGCAATATCCAGTTGGGCGCCAGTTCGGCGCACTGGCTGGATGGCGACGGCGACACCGACGCCGACACACTGTCGCTGTACGCGCCAGGCAATGTGCGCCTGTATGGCGCGCTGGGTGTTGTGGATGCGCTGGAAAACCTGATCATCGGCGGGGTGGATGTCAGCGGTACGTTGAACAATCCGGATAACGTGACATTCGACGGTGAAGTCATCCTGAACGGGGATATCACCATTACCGCGACCGGTACGGTGACCTTCCGCCAGGCGGTCACCTTGAACAACGGCGGCGACCTGAAGATCTTCGGCGCCAGTCAGGTCGTGTTCGAGCGGGGCGTGGTACTCAACGGCGGCGGCGATCTGTTCGTCGAAGCCGACGAGATCAGCTTCCTGTGGGGCGGCGAATCCGTCGTCGGCAGCGGCGTCATGACGCTGCGTCCGACCACGGTGAGCGCGGCCATCGAAATCGGCACGCCGGCCTTCAGCAACACCGCGTCGACGTTGAATATCGATATCAACGAGATCCAGGCCTTTGCGGAAGGCTTCAGCAAGATCGTCATCGGCCACGAAAGCGGCGGCCATGCCGTCAGCAATGCCGGCGCGGTGCGCGTCGGCGCGATGAACGTGGCCGGCCAGCCGATGCTGCGCGACAGCATGGAAATCTACGGCGGCAGCGTCGTCGTTGAGGACTACGCGAGTGCGAACTACACCTTGCTGGTCAACGGCGACATCAAGCTCGACGCCGTCAACGACATCAACATCTACAACAAGATCGAAGCGCGTACCGGTGCCGGCACGATGCACGACATCGTGCTGTATTCGGAAAGCGGCGCGATCACCCAGTCCAACAGTCTGGACGACGGCAGTACCGGCGAAGCGATCCGCGCCGCCGACCTCAACGTGCGCGCGGCGACCGGCATTACGCTGGCCTATACGGAAGTGAGCACGCTGACCGCGCTGAATACCGGCGCCAGCGGCGATATCGTCATCAACGAGACGGCGGCGGGCGGCGATATCGGCATCGTCTCGCTGATCCAGCAGAACGCCGCCGGTTCCGGCGATATCGTGCTGACGACCGCATCCGGCACGATCACCGTGTTGGCCGCAGGCAGCGGCATCGATGCGGCGGGGCAGGGCGATATCGACCTGATCGCGGCAGGCAGCGACAAGCAGATCCTGGTCAACGATGCATTGACAACCACGACCGGCGCGATCTTCCTGAGCGCCACCGGCGACATCGTCAATACCGACGATGCCGGCAACGACGGTACGCTGACCACTGTGGGCGGCCTGATCCAGATCGCTTCCAGCGCTGGCGACATCGTCCAGGCGGGCGACATGGACTCGACCGGCGCGCTGATCGATCTGTCGGCGGCGGGCAACATCGTCATGAACGATGGCGTCAAACTGACCTCGCTGAATGCGGGCGATACCGGCGCCGTCCGCATGAGCGCCGGCCTGTCGATCACGCTCAGCCTGATCGAGGCAGACGGCTCGATCGGACTGACCGCGCTGATGGGCGGCATCGGCGATGGACGCAGCGTGACGGGCGGCCTCGGCGAAGGCCTCAACATCGATGGCGATAGTGCTGCCGTGGCATTCGACGCGGCGACCGGCATCGGCACCGGCACGGCGGCGATCCAGACCCAGGTGAAAGCGATCAGCGCCAGCAATGCCCTCAGTGGCGGCCTGTATCTGCATGAAACCACCGCGCTGGAAATTCAGGCGGCGGCGGGTGCGCATGCCATCGACCTGGGCGGCGACAGCGGCAACATGAGCGTGGTCACCGTCAATGGCGGCATCAGCGTCCTCGACGCCATCCGCAGCACCGGCGACAGCGGCAACCTGCTGCTCGTGGCGGGAGAAACGGCGGAAGGCACGGCGGCCAACGTCGATATCCGTTCCGACATCACTTCCAGTTTCGGCAGCCTCAGCCTCCTGGCCAAGGACAGCATCCTGATCGACAACCTGGGCGCGGAGTCCGGCACGATACAGACGCTGGCAACCGGTCAGACGCTGGATCTGCTCGCCGACGACGCGATTACCTTCGAAGCCAACGCGCAGTTGCTGACCAACAGCGGCAATGTGCGCCTGGAAAGCAGCGCGGGCAGCACCTCGCTCGGGGTCATCAACGCCGGCGCCGGCAACGTCAGCATCAAGGCGGGCGATCAGATCCTCGACGTGCAAGGCGACGACCTCAGTCCGAGCCGGACTATCAATATCCTGGCTGGCGGTCTGCGCCTCGAAGCGGTCAATGGCATCGGCACGTCCAGCGCGGAAGTCGAAACCGAGACCGGCAGCATCGCAATCAGCGTTTCCGCCGGCAGTGCCTGGCTGAATGAACAGGATGGTCTGTCGATCGGCTCTGTCGCAGCCGTCTCCATCAATCGTGTCGGCGTCGATGGCAACACCAGCGCCAGCGGCGATGCGGGCGATCTGGCGGGGATGCACATCGTCAATGGCGCCTCCCTGGTGCTCACCTCGGGCGGCAACACCGTTCTGAATCAGGCATTGCATGCCACCGGAACCGGCAACATCCTGATCAGCGTCAGCGGCACGCTCGACCTCAATGCCGGTGTAAGCGCCGAAGGCGGCCATATCAGCATCCTGGCGACCGGCGCAATGACCCAATCCGCAGCGGGCGACATCGCCACCAGCGGCAGCGGCACGATAGACGTGCAGGCCGCCAGCATTGCGATGGCCGACGGTGCCGGTGCCAGCACGGGCAGCGGCAACATCCGCTACGCCGCGACCGGCGCCATCCAGTTGGGTGCGTTGAGCACCGGCGGCAACGTCAGCCTGAGCGGCAGCGCGATCAGCGACGCCGATGCCGGCGCCAGCCTCAACGTCAGCGCCAACCAGCTCAAGCTGAATGTCGGCAACGGATTTGGCGTGGCGGGTAACGCCATTGAAACGACGGTCGTCACGCTCAGCGCCAATCTCGGCAGCCTCTACCTGAGCGAAAGCGACGACCTCGTCATCGGCGACACCGGCGCGGTCACGGTCAATCGCGTTCTCGCCAACGGCACCGTCATCAATCCCGACGCCAGCGCCTCGCAAATCACCGACCTTGCCCAGAGCGACATCGTCAGCACGGGCGAAGTCGTCCTGATCAGCCTCGCCGGCAGCCTGTTCGACCAGGACGCCGACGGCGACAGCGACGTCGATATCACCGCAACCAGCCTCAAACTGCAGGCCGGCAACGGCCTCGGCGCGAGCGGCAACCACCTCGAACTCAGCGTCGACAGCCTCAGCGCCAGCGCGGCAAACGGCGGCCTCTACCTGAGCGAAGCCGACGCCGTCACGGTCGCCACAGTGCAAGGCCAGAGCGGCCTCGCCAGCAGCGGCAACCTTGTGCTGGTCAGTGGCGGCAACCTGACTGGCAACGCGGCGATCAGCAGCGGCGGCACCCTGTTGCTCGACGCAGCCGGCACGCTGGACCTCAATGCCGGTGTCAGCGCCGGCGGCCACATCAGCCTCCTGGCCAGCGGCGCATTGACGCAAAGCGCGGCGGGCGACATCGCCAGTAGCGGCAGCGGCACAATCGATGTGCAAGCCGCCGCCATCGCCATGGCGCAGGGCGCCAGCAGCACCAGCGGCAGCGGCAACATCCGCTACGCCGCGACCGGCGCCATCCAGTTGGGCGAACTTGGCACCAGCGGCAATATCAGCCTGAGCGGCACGCTGATCAGCGATGCGTTCAGCAGCGGCACCGACACCGTCAATCTCAGCGCCAACCAGCTCAAGATCAGCGCCAGCAGCGGCTTCGGCGGCAGCGACAACGCCATCGAAACGACGGTTGTCACGCTCAGCGCCAATCTCGGCGGCGGTCTCTACCTGAGCGAAAGCGACAATCTCATCATCGGCGACACCGCAGCCATTGCCGTCAACCGCATCGGCCGCGACGGCAGCGTCATCAGCCAGCCGGCAGACGCCAGCCAGAGCGACCTCGTCAGCAGCGGCGAAGTCGTCCTGATCAGCCTCGCCGGCAGCCTGTTCGACCAGGACGCCGACGGCGACAGCGACGTCGATATCACCGCAACCAGCCTCAAACTGCAGGCCGGCAACGGCCTCGGCGCGAGCGGCAACCACCTCGAACTCAGCGTCGACAGCCTCAGCGCCAGCGCGGCAAACGGCGGCCTCTACCTGAGCGAAGCCGACGCCGTCACGGTCGCCACGCTGCAAGGCCAGAGCGGCCTCGCCAGCAGCGGCAACCTGGTCCTGGTCAGCGGCGGCAACCTGACGGGCGACGCGGCGATCAGCAGCGGCGGCACCCTGTTGCTCGACGCAGTCGGCACGCTGGACCTGAATGCCGGCGTCAACGCCGGCGGCCACATCAGCATCTTGGCGACCGGCGCATTGACGCAAGGCGAAGCGGGCGACATCGCCAGCAGCGGCGCCGGCACAATCGACGTGCAAGCCGCCGCCATCGCCATGGCGCATGGCGCCAGCAGCACCAGCGGCAGCGGCAACATCCGCTACGCCGCGAGCGGCGCCATCCAGCTGGGCGAACTGGGCACCTCCGGCAATATCAGCCTGAGCGGCACGGCGCTCAGCGACGCGTTCGGCAGCGGCACCGACACCGTCAACCTCAGCGCCAATGAACTCAAGATCAGCGTCGGCAATGGCTTCGGCGCGGCGGATAACGCCATGGAAAGCAGCATCGCCACGCTCAGCGCCAATCTCGGCAGCCTCTATCTGAGCGAAAGCGACGACCTGAGCATCGGTGACACCACAGCCATCGCCGTCAACCGCATCGGCCGCGACGGCAGCGTCGCCAGCCAGGCGCAAGACGCCAGCCAGAGCGACCTCGTCAGCAGTGGCGAAGTCGTGCTGACGCTCGGCGGCAGCCTGCTCGACCAGGATGCCGACGGCGACAGCGACGTCGATATCAACGCCACCAGCCTGAAACTCAGCGTCGCTGACGCCATTGGCAGCAGCCTCAACCACCTGGAAATCAGCGTCACCACGCTGACCGCCAGTGCGGCGAACGGCGGCCTCTACCTGAGCGAAGCCGACGCCGTCACGGTCGCCACGGTGCAAGGCCAGAGCGGCCTCGCCAGCAGCGGCAACCTGGTCCTGGTCAGCGGCGGCAACCTGACTGGCGACGCGGCAATGAGCGGCGGCGGCAACCTGTTGCTCGACGCCGGCGGCTCGCTGGCCCTCAACGCCGGCGTCAACGCCGGCGGTCATATCAGCCTCCTGGCCAGTGGCGCATTGACCCAGAGCGCGCTGGGCGACATCGCCAGCGGTGACACCGGCAGTATCGATGTCGCCGCCGCCAGCATCGGCATGGCCGATGGCGCCACGACCCACGCCGGCACTGGCAATATCCGCTACCTGGCCACGACCAACCTGCAACTGGGCTATCTCGCCACGGCGGGGGATATCAGTCTCGCTGCCGCGACCCTCGTCGACGCCGGTTCCGGTGATGACGCCGATGACAGCCTCAACATCTTTACCAACGCCTTGCGCATCGTCACCACCGGTACGACGGCGGGGCAGGGTGCCGGCTCCGGTGCCAATCACCTGGAAATCAACGTCGCCAGGCTGGCAGCGGATGTCGCCGGCACCGGCACGGGCGGCCTGTTCCTGAGCGAGAGCGACAATATCGAAATCGGCCAGCTCGGCGCGATCAACGTCAACCGGGTCAAACACGACGGCAGCGTGACCGATTCCGTCACGCAAGATGCGGCGCTGTCCGATCTGCGTTCCGACGGCCATCTGGTTCTGCTTACCGGCAATGGCGCGATCAGCGTCGATGAAGGCGATGCCGATGCCAGCGGCATCCTGGCAGCGGGCAACATCCTGCTGCAGACCGGCGAGACGGATGCGGAGGCTGCGGATCAGGTTTCCGATCTGTTCCTGAATGCCAATGTCACCAGCACTGCCGGACACATCAGCCTGCTCGCCGCGCGCGATATCTGGCTGAGCGCCGCGATCGAATCCGCCACCGCGGGCAAGACGATCGAGCTGCTGGCCGCGGGCGACATTCGCATGGCCGATCCAGTCAACACCGCCGGCGACAACGGCGCCGTCGTGCGGACCGACAACGGCAACATTCGCATCGAAGCAGGCAACTTCTTCAGCCTGGCGCATCTTGACGCCGGTTCGACGGGCGACATCAGCCTGACCGCCGCCAGCATCGTCGATGCGGGCGACGACACTGCCGGCAACCTCGTCGGCGACGAACTGCGCATCAGCACCGGCAACTTCGGTACGGGCGACGACGCGCTGGAAACCCGCGTCAACCGTCTGGCGGCAAGCATTGCCACCAACGCCACGGATGCGGGTCTCTACATGTCCAACAGCCAGTCCCTGCTGCTCGACAGCGTCGCGGCTCAGACCGTGCAGCGTGTCGGCCGTGCCGGCGGCAGCAGCGACACGTCGGATGCCGCCAGCCTGAGCGATCTGATCGCCTCCGGCGCCGGCAACCTGAATGTCAACGTCAGCGGCAACCTGACCCTGAACGATGGCGATGCCGATACCCAGGCCGTCGTCGCGAGCGGCGCCGGCAGCATCCGCCTTGCCGCCAGCGGCAACCTCGACCTCAATGCCAGCGTCATCGGCAACGGCGGGGCACTGACGCTGCAAGGTAATACCGGCATCGACATGGCCGCCGGCAGCCTGGTCCAGGCCAATGCCAGCGGCGGTATCTGGCTGCTGGCCAGCGATGCCGCAGCGGATATCGCGATGGCCGACACGGCCAACATCGTTGCCGCCAACGGCAATATCGCCGTGCAAGCCGGTCGCGACATCCTGCTCGGCGGTATCGCCGCCGATTCGGCTGAAGCCGGCGCCGGCCATGTCTACCTCCAGGCCGGCCGCGATCTGCTCGACAACGGCGATAGCGACATCGATGTCAGCGCCAAGGCCTTGCTGGTCGAAGCCGGCCGCAATGCCGGCGACGGCGCAAGCGGCATGCAACTCGACCTCGCGGTCGACAGTCTTGCGGGCCGCGTCGGCAGCATCAGCGTGGCAGGCAATTTCTACGTTGAAAATGCCGGCAACCTGGTCCTCGTCGATACGCCCTTTGCCTGGCCGCAAGTGGGCACCGACGGCAGCCTCGATTCGGGCACTACCCCAGCGACCAGCGGCCTCACCGTTCATTCCGGCAATCTGGTGCTCGTCGTCAATGCGGCGGGAGCGGAAGCGGGCAATCTCACGCTCGACGAAGCCCTGGCTGCCACCGGCACCGGCAACCTGCTGCTCGATGTGTCCGGCGATCTGACAGCCAACGCCGCCATCGGCAACGGCGGCGGCCATGTCAGCATCCTGGCGACCGGTGCATTGACGCAAAGCGCAGCGGGCGACATCGCCAGCAGCGGCAGCGGCACGATAGACATCGCCGCCGCCAGCATCGTCATGGCCGATGGCGCCAGCATCGGTACGGACAGCGGCAACATCCGCCTGGCCGCCAGCGGCGCCATCGTGCTGGGCGCGCTCATCACCGGCGGCAACGTCAGCCTGAGCGGCAGCGCGATCAGCGACGCCGATGCCGGCGACAGCCTCAACCTCAGCGCCAACCAACTCAGGATCAGCGCCAGCGGCGGTTTCGGCAGCGCTGACAACGCCATCGAAACGACGGTTGCCGCGTTGAGTGCCGATGTCGGCAGCCTCTACCTGAGCGAAAGCGACGGCTTGAGCGTCGTCGACACGGCGGCCATCGCCGTCAACCGCATCGGCAGCGACGGCGCAGTCGCCAGCCAGCCCGCAGATGCAATTCAAAGCGGCCTGGCCAGCAGCGGCAACCTGGTCCTGGTCAGCGGCGGCAACCTGACGGGCGACGCGGCGATGAGCAGCGGCGGCACCCTGTTGCTCGACGCCGCCGGCACGCTGGACCTCAATGCCGGTGTCAACGCCGGCGGCCACATCAGCATCCTGGCCAGTGGCGCATTGACGCAAAGCGCGGCGGGCGACATCGCCAGTAGCGGTTCCGGCACGATAGACATCGCCGCCGCCAGCATCGGCATGGCCGACGGCGCCAGCACCGGCACGGGCAGCGGTAACATCCGCCTGGCCGCCAGCGACGCCATCCAGCTGGGCGCGCTTAGCACCTCGGGCAATATCAGCCTGAGTGGAACGGCGATCAGCGACGCCGGTAGCGGATTGAGCGATAGCCTCAACCTCAGCGCCAACCAGCTCAAGCTGAATGTCGCCAACGGCTTCGGCGCAGTGGACAACGCCATCGAAAGCAGCATCGCCACGCTCAGCGCCAATCTCGGCAGCCTCTATCTGAGCGAAAGCGACGACCTCGTCATCGGCGACACCGCAGCCATCGCCGTCAACCGCATCGGCAGCGACGGCAGCGTCATCAGCCAGCCGGCAGACGCCAGCCAGAGCGACCTCGTCAGCAGCGGCGAAGTCGTCCTGATCAGCCTCGCCGGCAGCCTGTTCGACCAGGACGCCGACGGCGACAGCGACGTCGATATCACCGCAACCAGCCTCAAACTGCAGGCCGGCAACGGCCTCGGCGCGAGCGGCAACCACCTCGAACTCAGCGTCGACAGCCTCAGCGCCAGTGCGGCGAACGGCGGCCTCTATCTGAGCGAAGCCGACGCCATCACGGTCGCCACGGTGCAAGGCCAGAGCGGCCTCGCCAGCAGCGGCAACCTGGTCCTGGTCAGCGGCGGCAACCTGACCAGCGACGCGGCGATCAGCAGCGGCGGCACCCTGTTGCTCGACGCCGCCGGCAGGCTGGACCTCAACGCCGGCGTCAGCGCCAGCAGCCATATCAGCCTCCTGGCCAGCGGCGTATTGACTCAAGGCGAAGCGGGCGACATCGCCAGCAGCGGCAGCGGCACGCTAGACATTGCCGCTTTCATTATCGACATGGCCGACGGCGCCAGCTCCGGCACCGGCAGCGGCAACATCCGTCTGGCCGCCAGCAGCGGCATCCAGCTCGGCGCGTTGAGCACCTCCGGCAATATCAGCCTGAGTGGCTTGGCGGTCATCGACGCGGATGCTGGCGACAGCCTCAACCTCAGCGCCAACCAGCTCAAGCTGAATGTCCCCTACGTCGGCTTCGGTGCGGCGGACAACGCCATCGAAAGCAGCATCGCCACGCTCAGCGCCAATGTCGGCAGCCTCTATCTGAGTGAAAGCGACGATTTGATCATCGGCGGAACCGCAGCCATCGCCGTCAACCGCATCGGCCGCGACGGCAGCGTCGCCAGCCAGCCGGAAGACGCCAGCCAGAGCGGTCTCGCCAGCGCGGGCAACCTGGTCGTGCTGACTGGTGGCAACCTGCACGGCGACGCGGCGATGAGCAGCGGCGGCAACCTGTTGCTCGATGCCGGCGGCACGCTAAGCCTCAATGCCGGCGTCAGCGTCAGCGACGGCCATATCAGCCTCCTGGCCAGCGGCGCATTGACCCAATCCGCCGCGGGCGACATCGTCAGCGTCGGCAGCACCGACAGCGGCAGCGGTACCATCGACGTGCAAGCCGCCAGCATCGGCATGGCTGACGGCGCCAGCATCGATACGGGTTTCGGCAATATTCGTCTGGCCGCCAGCGGCGCGATCCAGTTGGGCGAACTGAGCGCCGCCGGCAACATCAGTCTGAGTGGCACGTCGATCACCGATGCGGGTTCGGGGCCGGACGACAGTGTCAACGTCACTGCAAGCCAGCTCAAGATCCGCGCCAGCGGCGGCTTCGGCACCAGCAACAACGCCATCGAAACCGGCATCGCCACGCTCAGCGGCGAGGTCGGCAGCCTCTACCTGAGCCAAAACGGCGACCTCAGCGTCGGCGATAGCGCGGCCATCGCCGTCAACCGGATCGGCAGCGATGGCGCCATCGGCAGCCATCCCGCCGATGCGATGCAAAGCGGTCTCGACAGCGCCGGCAATCTGGTCCTGGTCCTGGTCAGCGGCAACCTGCGCGGCGACGCGGCGATGAGCAGCGGCGGCAACCTGCTGCTCGACGTGTTCGGCACGCTGGACCTGAATGCCGGCGTCAACGCCAGCGGCCATATCAACATCCTGGTCAGTGGCGCATTGACGCAAAGCGAAGCGGGCGACATCGCCAGCAGTGCTGCCGGCACGATCGACGTGGAAGCCGCCGCCATCGCCATGGCGCAGGGCGCCAGCAGCACCAGCGGCAGCGGCAACATCCGCTACGCCGCAAGCGGCACCATCCAGTTGGGCGAACTCGGCACCGGCGGCAACGTCAGCTTGAGCGGCACGGCGATCATGGACGCCGGCTCCGGTCTGGGCGACAGCGTCAATGTCAGCGCCAACCATCTGCGTCTTACTGCGGTAAGCGGCATCGGTGCCGACGGCAATGCCAACCCGCTGGAAATCAGCGTCGACACGCTGACCGCGCAGGCGACCCAGGGCAGCATCAGCTTGCTGGAAAGCGACGGACTCCGTATTCCGGACGTCAATCAGAGCATCGTCGTCAATCGCGTCGACCGCGCCGGCAGCAGCCAGTCGCTGCCGGACGACCTCGTCCAGATCGGCGTCAACGCCAGCGGCCAGACCTGGCTATCTTCGAGCAGCGGCCTGATCGACCTGGCGCAGCCGATCG
>JASJPK010000108.1:0-5423 GCA_031426735.1 Hydrogenophilaceae bacterium
GCAGCGCGCCCATCGTTTCGTGCGTAGATGATGGGCGCGCCTGCGGCTTCGCCCATCCTACGACTTCCGAAGAACACGCATTGCCCACATGAGCCCGGCCCTGCTTATCCGGTTGTCACCCAAACCCACTACGTGGGCGATTCAGAACGAGCACCACTCCGTAGGATGGGCGAAGCGCAGCGGATGCCTTGGCGGCGGGGTTTGCCGCTTAGGCATCCGGCGTGCCGAGCACTGGTGCAGCGCGCCCATCGTTTCGTGCGTAGATGATGGGCGCGCCTGCGGCTTCGCCCATCCTACGACTTCCGAAGAACACGCATTGCCCACATGAGCCCGGCCCTGCTTATCCGGTTGTCACCCAAACCCACTACGTGGGCGATTCAGAACGAGCACCACTCCGTAGGATGGGCGAAGCGCAGCGGATGCCTTGGCGGCGGGGTTTGCCGCTTAGGCATCCGGCGTGCCGATAAGCAGCGACTTGGCCGCCGTCTTTTGGCGGCTTTGTCGTCGCTTAGTAGTTACATCAGCACTGGTGCAGCGCGCCCATCGTTTCGTGCGTAGACGATAGGCGCGCCTGCGGCTTCGCCCATCCTGCGACCTGGGTGTTAGCCGGATCAGCACGCTGCAATCGATCATTTCAAGCTCGCGTCTAGCGAGCTGTTGTATTAACAGGAGAGCGCAAGCGTGCTATTCGGAAAGCGTCAAAAAATCATGGAACTTCATACCGCCCTGGCGGGGCGGGATCGCCAAATTGCGGAGCTTGAGCGCAGCGTCGCCACTCAAGAGAGCGAACTGCGGCAGCTGCGCGTGGCGCTGGGGACGGCACACGGTCGCAATGACCAATGCAGCGGCATCCATGTCAACCTGCACAAGTTCCATCAGTCGCTGGCATCGGTGCAGGAGAGCGTTGCCGGCACCAACGATTTCCTCAGCAAGGAAAACGTGGCGGCGATGGAGGTCAGGGGCGCTTCGCTGACCATGCGCGCGGCGGTGCAGGGGATTACCACCAACCTGGAGGAACTGGCGAACCTTTCCCAGTCGGCTGCCCTGCAGGTCGGCGAAGTGGATCGGCATGCGCAGGAAATCGGCCTGATTCTGGAGATGATCCGCGAGGTCGCCGGCCAGACCAATCTGCTCTCGCTGAATGCAGCCATCGAGGCGGCGCGCGCGGGAGAACACGGCCGCGGTTTTGCCGTGGTGGCGGACGAGGTGCGCAAGCTGTCCGAACGGACGCGACAGGCCACCGGCGATATTGGCGCTCTGGTCGACAAGATCCGCCTGTCCAGCCGCGAGAGTTGCGAACAGATGGGCGTGCTGTCGAGCCAGTCGCGCCAGTTCAGCGCCGAAGGTCAGCAGACCGCGACAGTCATTTCCTACCTGCTGTCACTCTCCGAGAACATGGACAAGGCGCTGTCGACCACGGCCCTGCGCAGCTTTTGCGAGTTGGCGAAGATCGATCACATCGCTTTCAAGTCGCGGGTCTACAACACAGCGCTGGGTATTTCCAACGAAGCCGAAGAGGACTTTGCCGATCACACCGCCTGCCGGCTGGGGCACTGGTATTACCAGGGCAACGGGCAGCAACATTTTTCCGGTACGCAGGGGTTCCGGGAATTGGAAGCGCCGCATCAGCGCTTTCATCAACTGGCTGTGCAGGCCGTGAGCGCGGCCCGTCAGGGCGTTGGCGTGGCCGAGGTGATGTCGCGCATGGAGGACGAGAGCATGCGCATCATCGCTTTGCTGGATGCCCTGGCCAACCACTACGCGCACGATGTCGAGACGCAGGACGTCGGCAGCGGTAGCATTGATTTGTTCTAGGTGTATTTGTGTTTTTCCATACATGAGTCCAAAGAAACCCCATTCCGATCCTGCCGGCGACCAACCCGGCAATGACACCGCCAAGTCGTTGCGCTTCGAGAATATGGGACTGCGAGTCGGCGCCTCGCTCAGCATGCGTGCGGCCAATGCCACTGCCGATGCAACGCGGCACCGGGTCGAATTCATCGGCGCCGTGCGCGGCAAGAGCCTGTTGGTGACGCTGCCATCGGTCAACGGCAAGGGAATGTGGCTGCCGCCGGGCCAACAGTACGTGTTTCATACGGTGCAAGGCATGCACGCCTACGCGTTTACCGGCGTCGTTTTGCGTGCACGCAACAGCCCGCTGCCCTATGTGCATTTCTCCTATCCGGTACGCATCGATGCCCGCCAGGTGCGTAGCGCGTATCGGGTCAAACTGCGTTTGCCGGTTGTCGTCACCTCTCCGTTTGGCCAGCGCGATGCGTTGTTGCTCGACTTGAGCATGTCCGGCGCCTTGCTGGAAATGGCCGATGCCGATTGGCAAGATGGCGAAGCGGTCAGTCTGATCGTGCCGGTTGAACTGCAAGAGGCCAGCAGCCAGGTCACGCTGGCCGCCGTCGTGCGCAACCGGATCGATGCTCAAGCGGGCGGCGCGACGCGCTACGGCGTGGAGTTCGCCGGCCTGCCACAGAACGACGCCCTGTTGCTGCATTACTACATCGACCACGCCATTGCCGTGGGCGCATGAACGCGGAGCACCGCCATGCCTTCTTCCATCCCTTCGCTCAACACCGATGCCGATCTGCTCTGCAACCTGGCGGATGACACCCCTGCCGCCGGCGGCGAAAGAGTGCCGGCCGCCAGTGCCTGCGCCAGCGTCGCCGACGCGTCGGCCAGCCAGGGGCCGCCGCCCGAATGCAGCTTTCACGCCCTGGTGCAGCAGTCGCTGACCGGGCTTTATGTCATCCAGGATGGCAATTTCCGCTACGTCAACGATCGTTTTCTCGAATTCTTCGGCTGCAGCCGCGAGGACATGGACTCCTTCGAGTCCTTCATCGACTGGGCGGTGGTGCCGGAAGATCGCGCCATGGTGCGGGAAAACATCCGTCGCCGGCTGGATGGCGAGGTCGACACCCTGCGCTACAGCATTCGCTGCCGCCGCAAGGATGGCACGCCGGTTTACATCGAGGTGCATGGCCGCCGCGCCGATTACCAGGGGCGGCCGGCTATCGTCGGCATCGTGTTCGACGTGACGGCGCGGCACCAGGCGGAGGCGGCGCTGGACCGCGAGCACCAGTTCATCTCGGCGGTGCTGGATACCGTCGGCGCCCTGGTCATCGTGCTGGATCGTCACGGCCGCGTCGTGCGCTTCAATCGCCAGTGCGAACTGGCCAGCGGCTACGCGGTGGACGAGGTGGCCGGACGTACGATCTGGGACTGCCTGTTGACGCCGGAAGAACGTCCGACGGTGGCTGCCGTGTTCGAGAATCTGTTGACCGGCGCCTTCCCGAACCAGTTCGAGAACCACTGGGTGACCAAGTCCGGCGCCGTACGCCTGATCGCCTGGACCAACACCGTGCTACTGGATGCGGCCGGCCAGGTCGAGTTCGTCATCGGCACCGGCCTGGACGTCACCGAACCCCGTCGCATGGCGGCGGCGGTGCATGAAAGCGAACAACGCTATCGCCTGCTGTTCAACAGTGGTTACGACGCCATCATGGTGCACAGCCTGGCACCCGGCGGGATGCCCGGCCGTTTCGTCGAGGTCAACGATCTGGCCTGCAAGCGGCTGGGCTATTCGCGCGAGGAGATGTTGCGGCTCACCCCCGCCGATATCGACGGCAGCGGCGCCGACATGAACCTACCCGAGATCGCCCGCCAGATCGAGGCTTCTGGCCACGCCTTGTTCGAGCGGGTGCATCTGGCCCGCGATGGCCACGAAATCCCGGTGGAGATCAGCGCCCATCGGGTGGAACTGGGTGGGCAGCCGGTCGCACTGTCCATCGCCCGCGACATCTCCGAGCGGCGTCTGGCCGAGGAGGCGCTGCGCGAAAACGAGGCCAGGCTGAAGGAGATCACCTCCGAACTGGGCGACGGCATCTACGTGCTCGACCGCGCCGGCCGGCTTACGTTCATGAACAAGGCAGCGGAACAGATGCTGGGCTGGCGCGAGGCCGAATTGCTGGGCAGGAACGCGCACGAGACGTTCCACTTTCAGAAACTGGACGGCACGCCGGTGCCGATGTGCGATTGCCCGGTGTACCACTCCATCCATTCGGGCGAGACCTACCGCGTCCACGAAGACTATTTCACGCGCCGGGACGGCAGGCTGTTTCCGGTCTCCTTCGTATCGACGCCATTACACCGGAGTGGCGAAATCGTCGGTTCGGTGGCTGCCTTCCAGGACATCACCGCATTGAAGGCGGCGCAGGAACGCATCCAATACATGGCGCACTACGACATGCTGACCAATCTGCCCAACCGCACGCTATTGGCCGACCGGCTGGAGCGCGCCCTGGCGCATGCGCGCCGCAACGGCCAGGGTCTGGCGCTGGCATTCCTGGATCTGGACGGGTTCAAACAGGTCAACGACAGTCTCGGCCACGATGCCGGCGACATCTTGCTGAAGATCGTCGCGGCGCGTCTGCAAGCCTGCCTGCGCGAGTCGGACACCGTGGCGCGCATGGGCGGCGATGAGTTCGTCATGCTGTTGACCGACGTGCAGCAGCCCGGCGAGGTGGAGGTCGTGGCACGCAAGGTGATAGACACCGTGAATCAACCGATCAGCCTGAACGATCAACTGACCCATGTCGGGGTCAGCGTCGGTATCGCCCTATATCCAGCGCATGGCGAAGACCCGCAGAGCCTGATGAAACACGCCGATCAGGCCATGTATCTGGCCAAGGAAGGCGGCCGCAACGGCTATCGCTTCTACCGGCAGGAGTCGCCGCTGACCGTGGCGTGAGCGTTGCGTCGCTCCGGCTGGCGCCGGGGCGACATGGTGCGCTTCAAACCAGCCCGAACAAATACAGCGCGCCGAAATGGAACACGGCGAAGATTGCGACACCGTAGGCGACGGCCATGTTTTCACTGCTTTGGAAGAGTTTCTGCATCATTTGAACGGCTCCTGGAGAGTTAATGGAAATTGCTTTCCGGTGGCGTCATTCTGCATCGACGCCCGAAAGCGGCCTTGATAACGGTCAACTGCGATTTCCAGCCCGACTGGAGCGCCGGCGTCCCGCCGGCCAGAGGCAGGCGCTCCCAGGGTGGTAGCTCAGTGGCTGGTGCCTTCCGACAGTCGCGTCTTGTGCCACTCGTTGTACTTGCCGACCGGGCGGGGGTGTGGGTCGGGCCTCAGCCCGACTGGAGCGCCGGCGTCCCGCCGGCCAGCCGGCCAGAGGCCGGCGCTCCCAGGGGTGGTAGCTCAATGGCTGGTGCCTTCCGACAGCCGCGTCTTGTGCCACTCGTAGTACTTGCCGACCGGCGGGGGTGTGGGTCGGGCCTCAGCCCGACTGGAGCGCCGCCGGCCAGCCGGCCAGAGGCCGGCGCTCCCAGGGGCGGTAGCTCAGTGGCAGGTGCCTTCCGACAGTCGCGTCTTGTGCCACTCGTTGTACTTGCCGACCGGGCGG
>JASJPK010000109.1:0-9119 GCA_031426735.1 Hydrogenophilaceae bacterium
GGCCGACCCGCTCGACCCAGGGCGCGGTGCGCTCCAGGTAGTGCGCCTCTTCCCGGTACAACTGGGTAAAGGCGGCGCAGTACTCCATGACCTGTGCCTCGGTTTCCACCCGGCAGAGCAGGTCGGTGACGCGTACCTTGATGCCGCCGTTGCCGCCGACATGCAGCTCGTAGCCGGAATCGACGCAGACGATGCCGAAGTCCTTGATGGTCGCCTCGGCGCAGTTGCGCGGGCAGCCGGACACGGCCAGCTTGAACTTGTGCGGCATCCAGGAACCCCAGGTCATCTGCTCCAGCTTGACGCCGAGGCCGGTCGAATCCTGCGTGCCGAAACGGCACCAGTTGGAACCGACGCAGGTCTTCACCGTGCGTAGCGCCTTGCCGTAGGCGTGGCCGGAGACGAAGCCGGCGTCGGACAGGTCTTTCCACATCCCCGGCAGGTCGGTTTTCTTCACGCCGAACAGGTCGATGCGCTGGCCGCCGGTGACTTTCACCTCGGGCACCTGGTACTTCTCCGCCACGTCGGCGATGGCGCGCAATTCCTTCGGGTTGGTGAGGCCGCCCCACATGCGCGGCACCACCGAGAAGCTGCCGTCCTTCTGGATGTTGCCGTGCGCGCGCTCGTTGATGTAGCGCGACTGGGCGTCGTCCTGGTAGTCCGCCGGCCAGCGCGCCAGCAGGTAATAGTTCAGCGCCGGGCGGCAGCTGGGACAGCCGTCCGGGGTGCCCCATTCCAGCGCCTTGAACACCGCGTCCATCGACTTCAGTTCCCTTTCCTTGATCGCGGCGATGACGTCGTCATGGCTGTGCTCGGTGCATTTGCAGATCGGCTTCTTGCTCGGCGCCGCCGAATAGTTGCCGCCCACGGTATGCGCCAGCACCGCCTCGACCAGACCGGTGCAGGAGCCGCAGGAGGCGGAAGCCTTGGTATGCGCGCGCACCTCGTCCAGCGTGAACAGTTTCAGGTCGCGGATGGTGGCGACGATGGTGCCCTTGCAGACGCCGTTGCAGCCGCAGATCTCGGCGCTGTCCGGCAGCGCGGCGACCCGCTCGGCGGGGCCGTGGCCGGAATCGCCCAGATGCTGCTGGCCGAACAGGATGGTCTTGCGGAACTGGGCGATGTCGGTGCCCTCGCGCAGCAGGTCGAAGTACCAGGTGCCGTCGATGGTGTCGCCGTAGATGCAGGCGCCGACCAGCTTGTTGTCCTTGATCACCAGCTTCTTGTAGGTGCCGGCGGCGGCATCGGAGAAGACCAGCGCTTCGGTGCCCTTGCCGCCGATGAAGTCACCGGCGGAGAACAGGTCGATGCCGGTGACCTTCAGCTTGGTCGAGGTCATCGAGCCCCGGTAGCGGGCGACGCCGTGCTCGGCCAGATGGTTGGCGGCGACCTTGGCCTGCTCGAACAGCGGCGCCACCAGACCGTAGGCGATGCCGCGATGGCTGACGCATTCGCCGACGGCATAGATGCGCGGGTCGAAGGTCTGCATGGTGTCGTTCACCACCAGGCCGCGCTCGCAATGCAGGCCGGCGGATTCGGCCAGCGCGGTGTTGGGGCGGATGCCCACGGCCATGACCACCAGATCGGCGGGGATTTCCTCGCCGTCCTTGAACCTGACCGTGCTCACGCGGCCCGACCTGCCGCGCTCCAGCTCCGCCGTCTGCTTCTTCAGCAGGAACTTCAGGCCCTTGGCTTCCAGGCTCTGTTGCAGCAGGCGTGCCGCCGGTTCGTCCAGCTGGCGCTCCAGCAGCCAGTCGCCGATATGCACCACGGTGACGTCCATGCCGCGGTGCTTGAGGCCGTTGGCGGCTTCGAGGCCCAACAGGCCGCCGCCGATCACCACCGCATTCTTGTAACGACCCGCCGCGGCGATCATCGCATCCACGTCAGCCACGTCGCGGAAACCCACCACGCCGGGGAGATCGTGGCCGGGAACCGGCAGCACGAACGATTTCGAGCCCGTAGCGATCAGCAGGCGGTCGTACTCGGCACGCGTGGTGCCGCCCTGGGCATCCTCGGCCTCGACGAAGCGGTTCTTGCGGTCGATCTTCACCACCCGCTTGCCGGTATGCAGCGTGATGCCGTTGTCCGCGTACCACTCCCAGGTGTTGAGGATGATCTGTTCCACCGCCTGCTCGCCGGCCAGTACCGGCGACAGCATGATGCGGTTGTAATTGGGGTGCGGCTCGTCGCCGAACACCGTGATGTCGTAGAGGTCGGGCGCTGCCTTGAGCAGCTCTTCCAGCGTGCGCATGCCGGCCATGCCGTTGCCCACCAAAATCAGTTTCATGCGTGCCATGTCAATTCCTTGCAAATCCTATGGGCGAAAAAAAACGGCGGCCGCCCTGATAGGGAGCGGACGCCGTTGTCCAAGATCGCTTAGGCGAGGAAGCCTGTCAGAGCATTAGCAATGGTCGTGCCATGTCGGAAATTGTATGGAATCAAGGAGGTGGCGAGCATGGCCGGCGCGTTGTGCACCGGATAGGTGCGTTGCGCACCGCTAATGCACGAGAAAAACCCGGGTCGCGCGCAGGGATGCTGCGGATCAGGCCAGCGTAGCCGGCGCTGCCCCATTTCGGCACAAATCGACGATGCGCTCGAAATCGAAACGCTCCAGCAGGGCCTCCAGTTGCCGCGCCAGCATGGCATCGTGCATGCCGATGCGGGCGAGAACGGCGCGGGTTTCTTCCAGATCCAGCATCGCCGCCGCTGTGGCAAGTGCGGTGCGTAGCTCTGCCGGCAGTGCGGCAAGCGTCGGCAAATCCGCGTCAGCCACGGATTCGGGCGGGGCGTGGGCTACATAGTCGTAACGGAGGGCGAGATAGCGCGCCATCGTCTCGAAGAGCTGGTTTTCGTCGATCGGTTTCTTCAGCAGGTCGTTGCAACCGGCGGCCAGGATGGCGCTTCTGTCCTCTTCGAAGGCGGAAGCGGTGAGGGCGACGATGGGAATGCGGTCGCCACCCGGCAGGGCGCGGATCTGACGGGTGGCCTGGTAACCGTCGAGAACCGGCATGCGCATGTCCATCCAGATGAAATGGGGGTGCCAGTCGAGGAAGGCGGCGACCGCCTTGCTGCCGTTTTCGGCAATGCGCACCTGAAAGCCGGCGCGCGTCAGCACCTCATTCAGCAGGGTCTGGTTGGTGGAGTGATCTTCCGCCACCAGGATGCGCCAGACCGGCTGGCCGGCGGCCAGGCCGATGACGCGCAAGGCCTCGCCGTGCGGGATCGCCTCGTCGGCCAAGGCCAGGTCGAGCTCGAATGAGAACACCGAACCGCGGCCAGGCGTGCTCTCGGCACGCAATTCGCCGCCCAGCAGGCGGACGTATTCCCGACTGATGGCCAAGCCGAGGCCGGTGCCTTCGCCCAGCTGGATGCCGTATTCGGTTTGATAGAACGGGTGGAAGATGCGTTCCAGTTCGTCGCGGGCGATGCCGTGGCCGCTATCGCGCACCTGGAAAGACAGCCTGATCTTCGCGTCTGCCGCGGGCGTTGCGGCCAAGCAGCGGACATGCAGCGCAATGCCGCCGTGTTCGGTGTACTTCACGGCGTTGCCGAGCAGGTTGAGCAGTACCTGGCGCAATTTCCCCGGATCGCCGGTGACGGAATGGGGCAGTGCGGGATCGAACTCGGCTGTGAGTTCGATCCCGCGGTCATGCGCGCGCGGCGTCATGATATCGACCAGCCCGGCGAGCAGATCCTGCAGGTCGAAAGCGGTGGCCGTGGCAGACAGCTGACCGGCTTCGATGCGGGAGATTTCCAGCACGTCGTTGATCAGGCTGAGCAGATGCTGGCCGCTGCGGTCTATCGTGGCCAGGTTGCGGCGGCCGTCGTCCGGGATGCGTGGGTCGCGCAGCAAGAGCTGGGCGAAACCGAGGATGGCGTTGAGCGGCGTGCGCAATTCATGCGACATGTTGGCGAGAAACACGCTCTTCGCCCGGTTGGCGGCCTCGGCCCGGTTGCGCGCATGTTCCAGTTCGGCGGTGCGCGCGGCCACCTGCGCCTCAAGGCCGTCCCGGTAGGTGCGCAGTTCTGCGTTGGCCTGGTGCAACTCGGCCCGCGTCCGTTCCAGGTCGTCGCGGCTGGCGGTGACCTGTTTGAGGCGCGCGGTCATGGCATCGAAGGCACGCGCGAAATCGCCGAGTTCGTCGCGATGCGTATCGTCGATGCGATGTTCCAGATTGCCGGCGCCGATGTGTTCCGTATCCTGTTGCAGACGATCCAGCCGCTGGATCAGGCGGATGCCGGCGAGGCCGGACAAGCCGGCCAGGAACAACGTGAGCGCCAGGATCAGGCCGAGCGCCAGAAAATCGACCCGGGTTCGCACCAGGAGCTGATCCCGGTGATGGCTGTGCAACAGCTCGCCCGCTTCGGCCGAAAGGACCTGGGTATGCAAGGCCATCTGGCTGGCCAGACGGCGCTGGCGCTCCTGGATGACGGCATCCCCGTTCACTTCGGGCAAGCGTTCCAGACGCTGGAACAGCGTGCCCATCAGTGCCTCCTCGCGGCGCAATTTGGCGACCGGTTCCGGCGCTTCGATGGCGTCCAGACGCTGCAGGATTTCGCTCAGGCGATGCTGGACTTCTCGCCACTGGCGGCGCGGGCGCAGTTCTTCCGGATGCAGCGCGATGTCGCCGCTGAGGCGGGACAGGTCGAAGGCCTCGATGGCGAGGCCCTGGATCAGTTCGAAATGGGCCTGGTGTTCGCGATCCTGCCGGGCGGACCAGAGCAGCAGGGACAACACGGCCACGCCGAGCAGGAGAGGCAGCGCGATGATCAGGCGGGTCTGCAGGCGGATGCGCATGAGGAGTGCGGCTGGCGGTCAGTGGATCAAGGTGACGCGTTCCGGCGCCAGGTCGGACAGGGTTTTCGGCGCCAGAATGCGGCCGAAGTCGGGCACCGGACCGGAAGCCAGCCCGATCTCGATTGCCCAGCGCGTTTCGTCTTCCAGCAACGTCAGCAGGGATTGCGACAGCAAGACGCGCAAGTCGTAGCTCGGCAGCATGGCGGCCGCCTCTGCCGGCGTGATGTCGAGCTGCTGCGCGACGATGCCGCGGACTTGCGTCGGATGCGCGTCGGCAAAGGCTTCCGCTTCCAGCAGCGCGGCGAGAAAGGCGCGGGCGCTGTCGGGTTTTTCTCCCAGGAAACGCTCGCTGCCGACCAGATTCTCGATCTGCTGGTAGATGCCGGGCGCCGCGAACACCTGGATGCGCTCGCCCAGTTTGCGGCGGCACTGGCTGATATAGGGTTCGCGCGTGCTGATCGCCGCCACGCGTCCGGCGGCGAGCGCATCGGGCAAGTCCTCGATCTTGCGGAATTGCAGCTTCACATCGGTGTCGCGCAGACCTTGTTCGAGCAGGAACTGGTGCAGGAAGAAATGGACCGACGATGCGACCTGTGTGGCCATCGCTTTGCCGCGCAGGTCGGCCGGCGTGGCAATGCCCATGTCGCGCCGGGCCACGATGCGACTGACGCTGTCGGTGCTCATGATGCCGGCCAGCACGCGCAACTCCGGGTGACTGAGCGCGGCCAGCGCGAGCGGGGCGTCGGTGACCACCGCCAGGTCGGTGCGCCCGCTCAGAAGGCCATCCTCAAGGGCGCGTTTGCCGCTGAAATAATGCTGCACTCGAACATCCAGCCCGTGTTTGGCGAACAGGCGCCGATCCAGTGCGACCAGGACGAGCGCGCTGGTGGGATGGTTGGGCAGGGCGAGCGTAATGGCCTGTCGCTCCGGCGGCGGCGCGGGCAGCGGTGCCCGCTCGCAACCGATCAGGCCGACTGCGAGCAGGAGCGCCGCAATGACGCTTCGTCCGTTCATGGCGTGCTCGGCTGTTCGCAAAACGCGACGATGCTGTCGAAGCGGAACTCGTCCGACCATTGTTGCAAACGTGCGGCCAGTTCCGGCTGGCTGTCCAGGATGCGCGTGATATGCCGGTTGGTCGCTTCGATATCCAGCAGTCGCGCCGCGTCGCGCAGTTCTTCCAGCAACCCGGCCGGCAGGTCGGCCGGTGGTGGAATCGGGCTATCGCCCTTGGCGGTCAGCGGTTCATGGCGGTAGCTCAGGCCGAGGAGACGGCCCATCTCGTCGAGCAATTGCGCTTCCACCAGCGGCTTCGACAGGACGCTGTCGCAGCCCGCCGCCAGAATTTCGGCGTGATCTTCCCGGAAGGCGCTGGCGGTGAGTGCGGCGATGCGGACCGTCTTGCCGCCGGGCAAGGCGCGGATGCGCCGGGTGGCCGCGTAGCCGTCCAGCACCGGCATGCGCATGTCCATCCAGATGAACTGCGGCGACCATGCCCGGTAGACGTCTACCGCCTCGGCGCCGTTGGCGGCAGTCCTTACCTGGAAACCGGCGCGCGCCAGGATATCCACCAGCAGACGCTGGCTGTCGGCATTGTCCTCCGCCACCAGCACGCGGCAGGGCGGCTGCTCCGGTGCCAGGCCGATCACGCGGCCGTGTTCGGGCGCGGCGGTTTCCGGCGCGCGCGCCAGTTGCGCCGGCAGACTCAGGCGGAAACAGGCGCCGCCATGCAATTCGCTTTCGACGCTGATGCTGCCGCCCATCAGCGTGGTGTACTCATGGCAGATGGTCAGGCCGAGGCCGGTGCCCTCGCCCAGGCGGATGCCGTACGAAGTCTGGTAGAAGGGCTGGAAGATGCGTTGCAGATCTTCGGCGGCGATGCCGACGCCGGTGTCCTGCACGCGGAAATTCAGGGTCGCCCGCTCGCCGGCGATCTCGGCGTCGGCGCTCAGTTCGATGCCGCCGCGCTCGGTGTATTTCACGGCGTTGGTGAGCAGGTTGAGCAGGATCTGGCGCAGTTTGCCGGCGTCGATTTCGACAAAACAAGGCAGCACGGGCGACAGCGTCATGTGCAGGTAGAGCCCCTTGTTGCGAGCGCGAAACTCCACGATTTCAGCCAGGCCGGCGAGCAGATCGTGCAGTTCGCAGGTCGTCGGCAGCAGGGTCAGGCGGCCGGCCTCGATGCGGGAGATTTCCAGCACGTCGTTGATCAGCGCCAGCAACTGCTTGCCGCTACGGTTGATGGTGGCGAGGTTGGCGTGCCGGTCGACCGGGATGCGCTCATCGCGCTCCATGATCTGGGCGAAACCGAGGATGGCGTTGAGCGGCGTGCGCAGTTCGTGGCTCATGTTGGCCAGGAAGGCGGATTTCATCCGGTTGGCCGATTCGGCCGTATCGCGCGCCAGGGCTAGTTCCTGCGTGCGCGTCGCCACCAGTTCCTCCAGGTGATGCCGGTGTAGTTCCAGCTCCGCCATGGCCTGCTTGTGTTCGGTGATGTCCTGCAAGGTGCCCAGAATGCGGCGCGGCTGGCCGGCTTCATCCCGCGTCAAATCGGCCTGGCTATGGATGTAGCGCACTTCGCCGTCGGGACGGACGATCCGATATTCCGCTTCGTAGTGCGGGCCGCGGCGCAACACTTCGGCGTAGGCCTGGGCAGTGGCAAGACGATCCTCCGGATGAATCAACGCTTCCCAACGCGCATGCCACTGCGGCAGATCGACAAAACGCGCCTCTGGCGGCAAGCCGAAGATGCGATAGGCCTCATCGGAAAGGTTGATGCGGCCGGCCGCCAGATCCCGGTCCCAGTAGCCGACATGGGCAATGCGCTCGGCTTCCTTCAGACGACGCTCGCTTTCGCGCAATTCCTGCTGGATCAGCCAGCTGGTGATGGCATCGCTCAGGCGTCGGCCGATTTCCTGGAACAAGCGCAGTTCTTCGTCGCGCCACACCCGGGCCCGGTCGCACTGGTCGATGCCGAACTCCCAAGGCAGTCCCACCTTGGGGCGGATTGCCTGCGCCATCATGGCCTGGATCTGGAACGGCTCGAAGGATGACGGCGTCAGCGGGAACTCCCCCTGGGGGCCGAAGCGCAGCGGACCGGATGCGGCAGCGATCCGCTCCAGGCACTGCCGGCGATCGGGGTTCATCGGGAAGACCTTGCCGGATATTTCCGCGGAGCAACCGGCGCGGGAACGCGTCTCCATCACTTGCCAGGATTCCGCTTGGGGGCTGCAGGGCTGCATCAGTCCCGCTCGGTCGCAGGCGAAAATATCCAGCACTTCCTCCAGCACGTCGCCCAACATGGCGCGCAGATCGCCGGCGCCCTGGATGGCCCGATTCACCCGGTCGAGGCTTTCCAGAAAGTGCAGGTGTTGCAGGCGTTCCTGCTCCGCCCGCTTGATTTCGGTCTGGTCGTAATTGATGCCGACCATGCGCAACGGTTTGCCCTCCGCATCGCGGCTGGTGCGTGAGGCGGCTTTCAAGTGATGCACCGAGCCGTCCGGCCAGACCACGCGGAATTCAGGGGCATATTCGCGTTCGCCGCGCAGAGCCGCCTGGATTTCGCCTTCCACGTAGGCTTTGTCGTCGGGATGCAGGGTGGCCGCCCAGGCTTCGTAGGCGCCGCCGAATTCGCCGTCGCGTATCCCATAGAGCCGGTTCATGGAGGCATCCCAGCGCAACTCGTTGCGTACCACATCCCAGTCCCAGACGCCGATGATGCCCGTTTCGGTGGCGACCTGTTGCAGCAGCAACTGTATGTAGGATTTTTCCTCGATCAGCTGGCTGACGCGTGCCTTCAGATGCTGGATTTCAGCGTCCTGATCGCTTGCGCTATCTGGCTGCTCCGCATCAAGCATGTAAGACTCCATTCGAACCGGGTGCGACCCGGAATCCCGCGGCAAATATCGATTGTATTGTTGCTAAAGATATAAATCGCGGTAGGGATGGCCATTACTGGGCATCCCTGGCGCGATTCATCGAATCCCGATCCTAAAGATAGATTGAACGCGTGGATTTTTCCGTCCAGAGCGGCGCGCACGTTCGCGCACCGACAGCCCTGGCGTATGGCGCGGCGTGGCGCGGCTCAGGTCGGTACCAGGTCGGCGTGCAGGTTTTCTTGCCGCGTCGCCGGTGCTGTGCCGCATTCGCGGAAGATGCGCGCCGTGCAGGTGCGGCAGACCTCGGGATCCAGGCGTTGATAGATCGAGCGGATGGCCTCGGTCTTCGAGTCGAACAGGTTGGCGCCGCCGATGGTCTTGAGCGCACCGCTTTCCGCCAGTTGTTCCTGCAGCGTGTCCTTGACCCGGATGAAATAGAGGCCGCC
>JASJPK010000110.1:0-58040 GCA_031426735.1 Hydrogenophilaceae bacterium
TTCTGCTGGCCGTCGTTGTTGTTGTCGAGCCAGACGTAGTCGCCCAGGCTGGCGGGCGGAATCAGGGTCACCAAACCGGCATCGATGGTCTGATCCGATTCGCCAGCGGAAAGATTGATGACCTGGCTGAAGCCAGTCGCCACATTCGCATCGCTGTCGGCGGCGTCCTGGGTATTGCCATTCGCGTCCTGCGCAGTGAGGAACTGGCCAGACGGGGCGACGAACTTGACCTGATAGTCGCCCGCTGCGAGGCCGGTGAACTGGTAATAACCCTGCTCGACTGCGGCCGTGCTGAAATCGTCGCCAGTGACGGTGCTGGCAATGAGGACGCCATTGCTGTTGTACAACTCGACGATCACGTTGTTGACACCGGCTTCACCGGCGTCCTGGATGCCGTCCGCGTCGGCGTCCGACCACACGTAATTGCCGAGCTTGGCGCTCTGCAGTTGCACGATCAGCGGTTGTACATTGCCGGACGGATCGATCACCGTGGTGAAGAAGGCATCCGTCGGCAACACGCCATTGCCGCTGGCCACGGCGGTCTGGGCACTGGTTACCAGGAAGTTGATATCGGCGTCGGAAACGACGTTACGGTTGTTGTCGTTCAGGAAGCGATCCAGGCCCGCGCCGTCAATCTGGGCATCGGTAAAGCCGATGAGTTTCCAGATCGCGGTCTGCACTTCGCCGTAGTTGAACTGGCCGGCGTACTTGGCATCGGAGGTGAAGTTCTGCGCCAGGAGCCAGTTGATCTGATCAACCTGCACCTGCGTCAACGAAGCGAAATTGACCGGCGCATAGGAAGCCACTGTATTGCCGGCGGAACTCTCAGCCAGATAGGAAGTGGGCGACAAGGTAATGTCGATCAGCGGATTCAGGCAGTACGCGTCATACACGCCATCGACAATCAGCGGGTCGGTGCTGTTCGTGACGACCATATCGAGGAAGCTGGGCGCGCCGAGATCCGGCTGCTGTCCGTATGCCGTACCGGCTGTATTGGTAGCGGACGAGGTGACGCGGATCGTGAATGTGCTCATGGCTTGGCTTCCTTGATTCGTTGATGTTCAGTAGTCTTGCGAATCCGCTGCTTCAGCGCATTCGTAAGACTGCTGCTATTGGTATTGCGGACAAAAAAAACGCGAAATCTCGCGCTATTCAAAGAAGGGGCGCTTGTTCAGCAAGCGCCCCAAATCGTTCTTACTTCTTGTTGCGGCGGACCAGCAGCATCCCGACGGCGGCGATGGCGATCAACGCCAGCGATTCGGGTTCCGGAACATTAAAGGTAGGGGCTGCAACGGCAGGCAGAGCAGCGGACATCAGAACGGCAATAGAGAGCAGAGCACGCATAACAAACTCCTTATAGAGGGAAGGACAAAGTTGATTGAGCGCCCAACGCATGGGCAGTCCGTATCTGCAAAGCAATATCCATACCATTTATGTAAGCCATTGATTATTTGTGCTTATCACCAAAGGCATAGCGACCAGACTAAAGTAATAGCCAAGGCATTTGAACGAAGTGTCAAATCCATCGACAAGTCAGCACGCATTGGCCTGTGACGAACCGCATAGACGCTGCATTTCCAGGCGTGATTCGTTGCCGAACGAAGTGAATTCACCGCAAGGTACGTTTGTCCGTGTTGCTCGCAACGCCAAAATAATCACACTTTTCGTTACGGATCAGTGAGTTGCGAACAATCATCGGGGCCATAGCGGGCCAAGGGCCGATACAACTGGTAACGTATTTGGACGCGGCGTTGAACTGCGCCGACACCCGTTGCCCAGTTCCGCGCAAGAAATGCTCATTCGATCCGATTGCCGTAGTGCAACGGCGGGTTCACATGCGACCGATGACGATGTCGTTTTGCGCGTCAGGGCTGGGGGAATCAGGTCGCCGCAATGCGTAAGAAATCCCGACAACTGTCTCAAACATCCTCAAGGAATGCTTTTTCATCGAGGTAGAGATCGCGGGCAAGTCCGTGATTTGGGAAGCGCCGGATTCGTAGGCGCTAAAGCGCCAACGACTCCGCTGCACCCGCAAGGGGTACGCCGGATTCGTAAGGCGCTAAAGCGCCAACGACTCCGCTGCCTGCCTATCTGCGTGGTAGCTGGAACGGACCATGGGGCCGCTGGCGACGTTCTTGAAACCCAGCGCGCGGGCGATGCGTTCGAATTCGGCGAATTGCTCGGGCGGCACGAAACGTTCCACCGGCAGGTGGTGTTGGGAGGGTTGCAGGTACTGGCCGATAGTCAGCATATCCACGTCATGCGCACGCAAATCGCGCAGCACTTGCAGCACTTCGTCATCGCTTTCGCCCAGGCCGAGCATGATGCCGGACTTGGTCGGTACGTTTGCGACCCGCGCCTTGAAGGCCTGCAACAGCGACAGGGAATGCGCGTAATCGGCGCCGGGCCGGCAAGCTTTGTACAGGCGCGGCACGGTTTCCAGGTTGTGGTTCATTACATCCGGCGGGTCCTGCGCCAGGATGTCCAGCGCGAGATCGAGCCGGCCACGGAAATCGGGTACCAGGATTTCAATGCGGGTAGCCGGCGAAACCGCGCGCGCGGCGCGGATGCAGTCGACGAAATGCCGCGCGCCGCCGTCCTTCAGATCGTCGCGGTCGACGCTGGTGATGACCACGTAGCGCAGCCCCATCGCGGCCAGGGTTTCCGCCAGATGCTGGGGTTCTTCCGGGTCGGGCGGCAGCGGCTTGCCGTGGCCGACGTCGCAGAACGGGCAGCGCCGGGTGCACAGGTCGCCCAGAATCATGAAGGTGGCAGTGCCGTGTTTGAAGCATTCGCCCAGGTTCGGGCAGGAGGCTTCCTCGCACACGGTATGCAGTTTGGCGTCGCGCAGGATCGCCTTGAGTTGCTGTACTTCCGGCGCGCTCGGCGCCTGTGCCTTGATCCAGGCCGGCAATTTCATGCGCGGCCTGGGCACGATCTTGATCGGGATGCGGGCGGTTTTTGCCGCGCCTTTATGCAGTTCGGAATCGGCCATCCGTTATTCGGCCCGCAAGCGGGCCTCCTACTGCGTGCCGCCGACGGTCAGGCCGTCGATGCGCAGGGTCGGCTGGCCGACGCCGACCGGCACGCTCTGGCCTTCCTTGCCGCAGGTACCGACACCGGGATCGAGGCGCATGTCGTTGCCGATCATGGAGACGCGAGTCAGCACGTCCGGGCCGTTGCCGATCAGCGTGGCGCCCTTGACCGGGTAGGTGACCTTGCCGTCTTCGATCATGTAGGCCTCGGCGGCGGAGAACACGAACTTGCCGCTGGTGATGTCGACCTGGCCGCCGCCGAAATTGACCGCGTACAAGCCGTTCTTGACCGAAGCGATGATTTCTGCCGGGTCTTTGTCGCCGGCCAGCATGTAGGTATTGGTCATGCGCGGCATCGGCAGATGGGCGAAGGATTCGCGCCGCGCGTTGCCGGTCGGCGCCATGCCCATCAGACGCGCATTCATGCTGTCCTGCATGTAGCCGCGCAGGATGCCGTTTTCGATCAACACCGTGCGCTGGGTCGGCGTGCCTTCGTCGTCGACGTTGAGCGAGCCGCGCCGGTCGGCAATGGTGCCGTCGTCGACCACGGTGACACCGTCTGCCGCGACGCGCTGGCCGATGCGGCCGGAGAACGCCGACGAACCCTTGCGATTGAAATCGCCTTCCAGACCATGGCCGATGGCTTCGTGCAACAAAATGCCGGGCCAGCCGGAACCGAGCACCACGGTCATGCTGCCGGCCGGCGCCGGTTTGGCGTTGAGGTTGGTCAGCGCCTGATGCACGGCGTGTTCGGCGTATTCGCGCAGCATCGCATCGCTGAAATAGGCGTAATCAAAACGTCCGCCACCGCCAGCGCTGCCCTGCTCGCGGCGACCGTCCTGCTCGACGATGACCTGCAACGACACCCGCACCAACGGCCGCACATCGGCGGCGCTACGGCCATCCAAGCGCGTCACGAAGATCACTTCATATTCGCCGGCGAGACTGGCGACGACCTGGGTCACCCGCGCATCCAGTTTGCGCGCGTAGTCTTCCAGGCGATGCAGCAAGGCGACCTTGTCGGATTCGCTCAACGAGGCCAGCGGGTCGATCGGCGCGTACAGCGCGCGACCCTCGCTGCGACTGGCGATGCGTGCCGTGGCCGACTGGCCGGCGGCGGCAATCACGCGCACGGTGTCGGCGGCTTCGCGGATAGCGGGCAGGCGGATGTCGTCGGAATAGGCGAACGCGGTCTTGTCGCCGACCACGGCGCGCACGCCGACGCCCTGATCGATGTTGAAGCTGCCGGACTTGACCTGGCCCTCTTCCAGGCTCCAGGCCTCGGAACGGGTGTACTGGAAATACAGATCGGCGTCGTCGACCCGATGCGAGGCAAGCTGGCCGAAGATGCCGTCGAGTTGCGCGGTATCGACTTCGTTCGGCGCCAGCAGCGTGGCTTCGGCGGTGGAGAAGGGGGAAACAGTAGACATGAGGGTAACCAGTAAAAGTTGGGTGCGCGCGGCGCACCCTGGGGATCAGGCTTTGATGACTTCGACTTCGAAGCCGCTGGAACAATCCAGCGTGCGATGTTTCAGGGCAGGCAGGCTCTTGCGCAGACTTTCCTGGTAGGCGCGATTGACGCCGGCGACGACGACGCCGGAACCGCGCGGCAAGCGGTCGAGCACATTGCCCCAGGGGTCGACGATCATGCTGTCGCCGTGCGTTTCGCGGCCGGAGACGTGATAACCGCCCTGCGCCGGCGCGATGACGTAGGCCAGATTTTCGATGGCGCGGGCGCGGATCAGGGTTTCGAAATGCGCGCGGCCGGTGGTCGCGGTGAACGCGGCCGGCACCAGGATGATGTCGACATCGCCCATGGCGCGATACAACTCGGGGAAGCGCAGGTCGTAACACACCGACAAACCGATGCGGCCGAACGGCGACTCGACCACGACCAGCCGATTGCCGGCCTCGATGGTGGTCTGTTCCTTGTAATGCTCGTTGCCCAGATCGAGCCCGAACAGATGGATCTTGTCGTAACGCGCCACCCGCTTGCCCTTGTCGTCATAGACCAGGCAGGCGTTGCGCACTTTCTTCGGGTTGTCGCAGGCCAGCGGCACCGATCCGCCGACCAGCCAGATCGCATGTTTTTTGGCCTGGGCGGCGAGAAATTTCTGGATCGGGCCTTTGCCGTCGATTTCCGCCGCAGTGACCTTGTCGGTTTCCTTCAAGCCCATGATCGCGAAGAACTCGGGCAGCGCAACCAGCTTGGCGCCGGCCGCCACCGCCATGTCGATCAAGCGCTCGGCCTCGGAAAGGTTGGCCGCCACATTGGGGCCGGACGCCATCTGCACGGCGGCGACACGCACAATGCCGCTGGCGTCCTGGGCCGGTTTCGGCGCGGCGCGGGATTTCGTCTTGGCGAAACTGGAAGGCTTGGTGGTGGCTGACTTGGGGCGGGTCACTGCATGCTCCCGTGGAGACTTTGAAGATTAGTCGAGGGTACACAAGGACTCGTGGATAAAACAAGGCTCTTGCAGCGTTGAAGGTGAGGCGAGTTCTCCCCTTTTCAAAGGGGGTCAGGGGAATTTCGACCCGGCCAGGAAATGCCATCCTCCCCCTCACTTCCCCTATGCATAGACTGAAGGCGCCCTCATCAGATTCCGCATCGTTAAACGCCGTGCCCGCTCATGGCGCCGCTTCCACCGGCGCTTTCGGCCTGGCCATTTTGGTGATTACCGGCTCCGCCCACGGGCCGGAAATGGCATATTCGAACGACACCGCCTGGCCGATCGGGTTCTGCAAGACCTTGCCGGCGATGAACGCGCCGACGCCGACCAGCGGCCCGCCCAGCAAGGCGCTGGCGACCGCCACCGTATCTTCCAGGCGCGGCTGGATGTTGACGCGCAGATTCTGGGTTTCGCGCACCAGATCGGCGACGCCGCTCATGCGCACTTTGGCGGCAGGGCCGCTCATGCGCAGATCCTTGGCATAGGCGGAACCACGTTCCAGATGCACGCTGCCGACGATCTCGTCGAAGGCAAAACCTTCCGAGAAGACATCACGGAAATCCAGCGCGATCCGACGCGGCAAGGCTTGCAAACTGAGAATGCCGAGGAGTTTGCCGGCGCCCGGATCGACCTTGAGAAACTGGCCTTGCTTGAGCGTGACGTCGAGGTCGCCTTCCAGTGTTGCCAAGTTGAAGTCTTCCAGTCCGCCGGTCCAGCCGATCGGGCCGGCGATATGCGCCGAACCGCGTTTGACGCTGCCCGGCATACCCAGACGATCGAGCAGCTTGCCGAGATTGATGGAATCCAGCTCGAATTCGAGCCGCGTCGGCCGACGTGGATGGTTGGCCAGTACGCCCTTGCCGCTGAGTTGTCCGTCCGGCGTTTTCAGCAGGAAGTTGTCCATGCGCAAACCGAGCCGATCCGGTGATAGGCGCAGATGCAGTTCGCCCAGTTCACGCCCTTGCAAAACCGCGCTATCGGCGCTCAATTCAAGCGAAACCAGGCTCTTCGCCAGCGAGTCGGCCACCCCGGCTTCGTCGCCCGCGCCTTTACCCTTCGGCACGCTGCCGGATGTTCCGGACAAAGCTTCCGGCAAACTCAGGCGCTTGAAATTGGCCAGCATGCCGATGCCGGCCCCAGTCGGTATCGTCACCATTTCGCCGCTAATCTCGCGACCGGCCAGCGCGATGCGCCACCCCGCGCCGGCTGGACGCAATTTGACATGGGTATCGTTGAGGCGGCGATTGAACAGATGCAAGGCATTGAAGACGACGCTGGCCTCGCGCAGCGGCAACTTCGCCACCTCCCCTGCCGACATCCCCGTGCCACCCAGATTGATTCGCCGCCAGGCATCCAGATCGAGCGTGCGCAACGCCCCGCTGACCCATAGCCCGGCTTCCGTCGGCGCACTCACCTCGCCGGTGCCCAGGCGCAAATGCACTTGCGCCGGCGCATCCCCGGGCAGCAGCGCACGCAATGCGAGCAGTTCGCCGTAGCGGGAGAACACCGCATCGGTGCCGGCCACGAATGCGGCCTCTTTGACGATATGCAACGGTATCGCCTGCGCTGCAGGCTTGCCCAGCGGCGCCGGCAAATCGATCGCCAGGCCGACCAGATCCGAATTGATCGAGAGGCCGGACTTGCGCGGCGCATCCGACGCAGCGTTGTTCATGCCGACATTGGCCTGCCAACGGGTCGTGCCGCTGACGCGGCTGGCCAAGGCCGCGGGCAGATGCGGCCGCAAAGCCGCCGCATCGATTTCACCGTCGAGGCGAATGCGCACCTGGCGTTGCTCGGCACGCGCCCCCGGCGCAGCGACGCTGTCGATCGCAAGCGTCACCGGCAAGCCGAGTACCTGCGCGTTAATGTCCTTCGCCTGCAGTGTGGCCTGGGTAAAGTCGATGCTGCCGCTGACCCCGCTCAGTTCCGGCAGGTCGCCGCCCGGATCGAGCCGGTTGTCAATGAAAGTGAAACGGCCCTGCAGCGTTGTCGTATCGATCTGGCGCAACGGAATATGCAGATGCAGATCCAGGCGTCCGTCGCCGACGGCTTTGAACGGCTCGGTAAAGCGGTCGGTATGCGCGAACACCGGCGAACGCTTGATGAAATCGAGAAAAGCACGGGTTTCACCCTGCGCCTGACCGTCGACAAACAGCGATTCTTCCGGCGAATAATGCAGATCGGGGATCGAGACTTTGACCGGGCCGAGACGCGTATCGAGGATGCGGCCGGAGTCGGCATTCAGCGTCATCGCCATATCGTGGAACACCAGCATGCCGTTGACGCCTTCGATGCGTGGCCAGCCCGGCGCGTAATCGAGCACGCCGTCGACCATGCGGATGGACACCTTGAAATCGCCGCCGCCCTTGTCGAACGGAAAACGATCGAGCGGCCCCTTCAGCACCAGACGCACGTCGTCCGACTGGCCGGAGATCAGGCCACGCTGCAGCCAGTGGTAAGCGTTATCGCCGACCTTGAATGGCAAGTAGCGATACACGGCATTGGCCTCGCCGCGGCGCAGATGCGCCCCGATATCGGCGTAGACCGGCCCCGTATTGGGAAACACCAGCTGGCCTTGCGCGCTGCCGTCCAGGTCGGCGTTGGCGACGCGCGCGACGGCGAAATTCAGTTTCATGCCGGCGTCATCGAAGTTCCAGTCCGCCTTGGCATCGAGCTGGCTGAAGTTCAGGTCGTGCCGAAAGACATTCGGCAAGGTCAGGTGCAAACCGCGTCCGTCCAGCCGCGCGGAGCCGCCGCCCTGATTCGCCTCGATGCGGGCGGTCAGTCGATCGGCCCCGGGAAACTTCGCATAGGCATTCAGGCCGGCTTCGCGGAGCAGCAGTTTGATCGCGTAATCGCCTGTTCCGGCCCAGTGGCCAGTGCCCTCCTCGACCAGGCCGCGCGGATTCAACGACTGGATCAGATCGTGCCCACGCTTGGGCAGCGGCAAGGCGCCGGTCAACGCGGTGAGCGCTTCCAGGCGCAGATTGCGGGCGCTGACATCGATGCGTTTGAAACCGCCTGCGTTCTTGCCTTCGACGCCATCCGGCGTCAGGTTGATGCGGACCGCAGCCGGCTCGCTCAGCGCGGCACCGGGCGTCTTGAAGCGCAGGCGATCGACAAAGAAAGATTGCACGTCCTTGCTGCGCGCCCAGCCGGCATGTCCGGTGAGACTGTCGAAGACCAGGTCGGGCAATGCTTTGTCGATATTGATGGCAACCTGCTCCAGGCGGACATCGCCACTCAAACCGAGCGCCTTGCCCTGTTTCAGCGTCAGCCAGAAACGCATGTCGCCGACGCCGCTACGCACCGATTCCTGCGCCCAGGGCACCCAACGTCCCCAGGATTCGAAGCGGGCGCCGTCGACGCGCGCATAAATCTCGCCCGCCCAGGCTGAAAAATCATGCGCGCTGCGTCCCTTGAGGTCGCCGCGCAGTTCCAGACGTCGCGCGGCGGCAGCGGTCGGATAGGCGATGCCGCCGAAGCGGTGGCGGCCGAAGCGGTTTTCCAACAGCACGCGCACGCCGGAAAAACGCAGTTCCGGCGCATCCAGCTTTTCATCCCGCCAGGTGATTTCCGCATCCTGGATGACGATACGCGGCTGCTCGATCAACCAATCCGGGAATGGACTCGGCTTGCTCGGCAGGTTGACCGGTATGCCGGCCACCGTGACGACGCCGGCCGTATCGCGGCGCATGAACAGGCGCGGTCGCTCCAGGCTGAGGCTGGCCAGGCGCAGATCCAGCAAGGGCAAGGACAACCACGAGAAAGTGGCTTCCACGCGCGGTAACACCAGCGGAGCCGTTGGCGGCTCCGCTGCGCGCACTTCTTGCGAGTGGAGCGGCGCGCCGACCGCTGGCGTCATGTGCACATCGCGCAGAATCACGCGCGGATTGAGGCCGCTCCAATCCGCTTCCAGCACGCCGATATCGACCGGCTGCCCGATGGCCTTGCTGGCGCTCTGCTCCAGCATGGATTCGTAGCTGGAAATATTTGGCATCACCCAGAACTTGAACGCCAGCGCGACGACGCACACCACGATCACCGCCCCGCCGGCAACATAGGCGAGGTAATGGTAAAGACGGCGCAGAAAACGAATCAAACGGGGCGACATGGCTGGGCAGGTGTAACGCAACTATAGGGAAGCGACCGGAATCGGCAGATGCGGCCGCTCACAGCATAGCCACATTATGGTGCGGCAAGCGGGCATAAAAAAACCGGACGGTCGCCCGCCCGGTTTTATTGACGCGTTGCGCCGAATCAGCCGTTACGGCTTTCCACCATGCGCTCGATGATCGGGCCGAGGATGACTTCCATGGCGAAGCCCATCTTGCCGCCGGGCACGACCAGGTTGTTCGGACGCGACATGAAGGAGTTGGGGATCATGTTCAGGAAGTACGGGAAATCCGCCTTCTTGGGATCGCGGAAACGCACCACCACCAGGCTTTCGTCCGGGGTCGGGATGTCGCGCGCGATGAACGGGTTGGAGGTATCGACCAGCGGCACGCGCTGAAAGTTGATGTCGGTCTGCGAGAACTGCGGCGTCACGTAGTTCACGTAATCCGGCATGCGGCGCAGGATGGTGTCGACGATGACTTCAGCCGAGTAACCGCGTTCGGCGGCGTCGCGGTGGATCTTCTGGATCCATTCCAGGTTGACCACCGGCACCACGCCGACGCCGAGGTCGACGTGTTGCGGCATGTTGACCTTGTCGGTCTTGACCAAACCGTGCAGACCTTCATAGAACAGGATGTCGGTGTTGGCGGGCATGTCTTCCCAGGGGGTGAACTGGCCGGGCTTCAGGTCAGTGCCCAGGCGGGCATTGAGCTGGGCGGCTTCTTCATCACTGTGGATGTAGTAGCGCTTCTTGCCGGTGCCGGTCTCGCCATAGAGCTTGAACATGTTGGCGAGGCCTTCAAAGTCGTTGGCTTCGGGGCCGAAGTGGCTGAAGGAATGGTTGCCGGCGGCTTCGGCCTTTTTCATGGCCTCCTTGAATTCGACCCGGCCCAGACTGTGCATGCTGTCGCCCTCGATGACGGCGGCGGACAGTTTTTCGCGCGTGAAGATGTGTTCGAACGCGCGCTTGACGGTGGTGGTGCCGGCGCCGGAAGAACCGGTAACGACGACGACGGGATGCTTCTTGGACATGGGAACTCCCCCTAGAACAAACGAAAAAAATCAGGCAGATAAGCCGGCCGAGTATAAACGCCGGCCCTTAGGCCTGTCACCGAGTTTGCCAAGTGGGTTTGCCCCGGGTTTGCCGCGCGGGACGGCTATAATCCGCCGCTTCTTCAAGCACATACGGTCTTTCAGATGGACTCCCAATACCGCCCGGAAATCATCGAACCGGAAGCACAGCAACACTGGGACGAGAAACAGATCTTCCGCGCCACGGAAGATTCGACCAAGCCCAAATATTACTGTTTGTCGATGTTCCCCTACCCATCCGGCAAGCTGCATATGGGGCATGTGCGCAACTACACCATCGGCGACGTGCTGGCGCGTTACCACCGCATGCAGGGTTTCAACGTGCTGCAGCCGATGGGCTGGGACGCCTTCGGCCTGCCCGCCGAAAACGCCGCGCTGGCCAACAACGTCGCGCCGGCTGGCTGGACTTACGCCAACATCGACTACATGCGCGGCCAGTTGAAGCGCCTCGGCCTGGCGGTCGATTGGCAACGCGAAGTCGCCACCTGCAAGCCGGATTACTACCGCTGGGAGCAATGGCTGTTCACCGAGTTGTTCAAAAAAGGCGTGATCTACCAGAAGACCGCCGCGGTGAACTGGGACCCGGTCGACCACACCGTGCTGGCCAACGAGCAGGTCATCGACGGGCGCGGCTGGCGCTCCGGCGCGCTGGTCGAAAAGCGCGACATCCCGATGTATTTCTTCCGCATCTCCGCCTACGCCGAGGAACTGCTGGCCGAACTCGACAACCTGCCCGGCTGGCCGGAGCGGGTGAAAACCATGCAGCGCAACTGGATCGGCAAGAGCTTCGGCGTCGAGATCCATTTCCCGCTGAATGCGCGGCATCAAGATGGCGAGCCGGTGTTGAAGGTATTCACCACGCGCGCCGACACGCTGTTCGGCGTCACCTACGTCGCGGTCGCAGCGGAACATCCGCTGGCGACGCAAGCCGCCGCGAACAATCCGGCACTGGCCGCGTTCATCGCCGAATGCAAACAAGGCAGCGTCGCCGAAGCCGACATGGCGACGATGGAAAAGAAGGGCATGGACACCGGCCTCAAGGTCTACCACCCGTTCACCAACGAAGCGGTGCCGGTATTCGTCGCCAACTATGTGCTAATGGGCTACGGCGAAGGCGCGGTGATGGCGGTGCCGGCGCACGACGAGCGCGATTTCGCGTTTGCGCAGAAGTACGACTTGCCGATCAAGCCGGTGATCAAGCCGGTCGATGGCGAGCTGGCCAACCCGTTGGCACAAGCCTTTACCGAACAGGGCGTGCTGTTCGACTCCGGCGATTTCTCCGGCCGTACGTCCGAAGACGCCATCGACAAGATCGCGCTGGTGCTGAGCAACCTGAAGCTGGGCGAGAAACGCACGACCTGGCGCCTGCGCGACTGGGGTATTTCGCGCCAGCGCTACTGGGGCTGCCCGATTCCGATCATCCATTGCCCGACCTGCGGCGACGTGCCGGTGCCGGCGGAGCAATTGCCGGTGGTGTTGCCGGAAGACGTGAAGATCGACATCGGCTCGCCGATCAAGAAAATGCCGTCGTTCTACCAGACCACCTGCCCGACCTGCGGCGGCCCGGCCGAGCGCGAAACCGACACGATGGACACCTTCGTCGAGTCGTCCTGGTATTACGCCCGCTACGCCTGTCCGGACAACGCCACGGCCATGCTCGACGAGCGCGCCAACCACTGGCTGCCGGTCGACCAGTACATCGGCGGCATCGAGCACGCCATCCTGCATCTGCTCTACGCCCGCTTCTTCCACAAGCTGATGCGCGATGTCGGCCTGGTCAATTCCAACGAGCCGTTCGCCAACCTGCTGACGCAAGGCATGGTGATCGCCGATACCTATTACCGCGATTTGGGCGAAGGCAAGAAGCAGTGGATCAACCCGGCCGACGTCGAGCAACACGATGGCATCTGGGTACTCAAGGCCGACGGCCAGCCGGTGATCGTCGGCGGCACCGAAAAGATGTCGAAGTCGAAGAACAACGGCGTCGATCCGCAGTCACTGATCGACCAGTACGGCGCCGACACCGCACGCCTGTTCATGATGTTCGCGGCGCCGCCGGAACAATCGCTGGAATGGTCCGACGCCGGCGTCGAGGGCGCCAACCGCTTCCTGCGCCGCTTGTGGAAAGCCGTGTACGAGCATGTCGAGGCGGGCGTCGTCGAGGCTTACAGCGGTGGCACGCTCAGCGCGCAAACGCAGGACTTCCGCCGCCAGTTGCACCAGACCATCGCCAAGGTCACCGACGACATCGAACGACGCAAGCAGTTCAACACCGCCATCGCCGCGATCATGGAATTGATGAACGCCATGGCCAAGCTGGAAGCTACAGACGCCCGTGCAGTCAAACAGGAAGCGCTGGAAGCCATCGTGCTGATGCTCGCACCCATCGTGCCGCACATCTGCCGCAGCCTGATCAAGGCGCTGAAGCCGGGCGCCTGCCTGATGGGTTCGGCCTGGCCGACTGTCGACGAAGCCGCGTTGGTGCGCGACGAAATCGAACTGATGCTGCAGGTCAACGGCAAGTTGCGCGGCAAGATCAAGGTCGCGGCGGATGCCGGCAAGGACGCCATCGAAACGGCCGCGCTGGCCAGCCCGGACGTGCAGAAGTTCATGGAAGGCAAGCCGGCGAAGAAGGTCGTCGTCGTGCCCGGGCGTTTGGTCAACGTGGTGGTCTAGGAGCCATATGCAGAACAACAGGCAAGGCAGGATGCGCCGCAACATCCTCAAGATGTTCGCGCTCAGCGCGGTTGCCGGCATGGCCAGCAACCTCGGCGGCTGCGGTTTCCAGTTGCGCGGCCAGGCGCTGTTGCCTTTCAGTGCCGCCTACATCGAAGCGCCGGAAGCTTCCAACGTCGCCATCGCGCTGCGCCGGTCGTTGTCCCACCAGGGAAAACTGGCCAAAACGCAGGCCGACGCCCCGGTCCGCATCACGCTCGACCAGGAGTCGCACAGCAAGAATATTCTGGCGTTGTCCGGCGGCGGCAAGGTGCGCGAATACCGTCTCGAATATCGCGTGCGGCTCACCGTCACCAATGTGGTCGGCGTCATCCTGGTCGAGCCGACCGAAATCCATCTGAGCAACGACTTCTCCTATACCGACGCGCAGGTTCTCGCCAAGGAAGCGGAAGAAGCCTCGCTGAATCGTGCGATGGAACAGGATGCGCTGCGCCAGATCCTGCGTCGCCTGTCTTACTTGAAGAACTGAACCTTGAAACTGCGAGGCGAACAGCTCGACGGCGCGCTGAAACGCGCGCTGTCGCCGATCTGGCTGGTCAGCGGCGACGAGCCGCTGCTCACCGACGAAGCCGCCGCGCAGATTCGCGCCGCCGCGCGCGCGCAGGGCTATGCCGAACGCCAGTCATGGCAGGCGGAAACGCATTTCGACTGGCGTGGCTGGCTGGCCGGCTTCGATTCGCTGTCGCTGTTTTCCAGCCTGCGTCTGGTCGAACTGCGCCTGCCCACCGGCAAGCCGGGCATCGAAGGCGGCAAGACGCTGGAGGCCTGGGCGGCCAATCCGCCGGCCGACACGGTTCTGCTGATCAGCGCGCCGCGCCTCGACAAGGCCTCGCTGTCGACGAAATGGGCGAGCGCCATCGAACGCGCCGGCATCTTGGTGCAGACCGCGCCGCCGCCGATCGAGCGCTTGCCGGACTGGATCGGCGAACGCCTGGCGCGGCACCGTCTGAAAGCCAATCCGGAAATCCTCGCCTGGCTGGCTGCGCGCGTCGAGGGCAACCTGCTCGCCGCGCATCAGGAAATCGAAAAGCTGTCCCTGCTGGCACCGCCCCGGCAACCCGGTCAATCCGTGCAGCTGACGCTGGAAACCGTGCGCGCGTCCGTCGCCGACGTGGCGCGCTACGATGTCAGCGACCTGTCCGATGCCTTCCTGAAAGGCGACGCCGCCCGTTTCTGCCGCGTGCTGGACGGCCTGCAAAGCGAAGGCGAGGCGTTGGTGCTGATCCTCACCGTGCTCGGCAACGAGGTGCGCACGCTCTACCGCATCACCGCCGGACTCGCACAAGGCCAGCGCATGCCGGCATTGATGCAGGCGTCGCGGGTGTGGGACAGCAAGCAGGCGCTGGTCGAACGCGCCCTCAAGCGCGCCGGCCCGGACAAGTTGGCCTGGGCCATGCGCGGCCTGTCCCGCCTCGACCGCGCCGCCAAAGGCCTGCTGCGCGAAGATGCCTGGGATGAACTGAAACAACTCAGCCTGGCTCTGATGAACAGAGGCAAGGCACCCGCTTTTTTGTAGGAATCCGAGATGAACACCACCGCGATCGACATCAAGTCATACATGCAAAGCGTCGGCCAGCAGGCGCGCGCCGCCGCCGCCGCCATGGCCCGCGCCTCGACCAAAGCGAAGAACAACACGCTTTCCGAACTCGCGCGTCTGCTGCGTAATGCCGGCGCACCGCTGCAAACCGCCAATGCGCGGGACGTCGCCGCCGCCGAGGCTGCCGGCCTCGCAGCCCCGATGGTCGACCGCCTGCGCCTGACCGAAAAAATCATCGACACCATGGCCGAGGGTTGCGAACAACTGGCCGCCATGCCCGACCCGGTCGGCGAGATGACCGGCATCAAACGCCTGCCGTCCGGCCTCAGCGTCGGCCAGATGCGCGTACCGCTCGGCGTGTTCGGCATGATTTTCGAGAGTCGTCCCAATGTCACCATCGAAGCCGCGTCGCTCGCCATCAAGAGCGGCAACGCCTGCATCCTGCGCGGCGGCTCGGAAGCCATCCAGTCGAATCTGGCCTTGTGGAAACTGGTGTGCCAAGCGCTGGAAAGCGCCGGCCTGCCCGCCACCGCCGTGCAAATGGTGGAAACCACCGACCGCGCCGCCGTCGGCGAACTCATCACGATGCCGGCGTTCGTCGACGTGATCATCCCGCGCGGCGGCAAAGGCCTGATCGAACGCATCAGCAAAGAGGCGAAAGTGCCGGTGATCAAGCACCTGGACGGCAACTGCCACACCTACGTCGATGCCGAGTTCAACCTGGAGCAGGCGCTGATCGTCACCGACAACGCCAAGACCCAGAAATACAGCCCGTGCAACGCCACCGAATCACTGCTGGTGCATCAGCGCGCCGCGGCGACCTTCCTGCCGCGCATCGGCGAGATCTTTGCCGACAAGGGCGTCGAAATGCGCTGCGATGCGGTGGCGAAGGCCATTCTGGCCGACGTGCCCAACGCGCAACTGGCAGATGCGACCGAGGAAGACTGGTACGCCGAATACCTGGCGCCGATCATCAGCGTCAAAGTGGTGGACAGCCTGGACGCAGCCATCGCCCACATCAACCATTACAGCTCGCACCACACCGACGCCATCCTCACCACCAACCACCCGAACGCGATGCGCTTCCTGCGCGAAGTCGATTCCAGCTCGGTCATGGTCAACGCCTCGACCCGCTTCGCCGACGGCTTCGAATACGGCCTCGGCGCGGAAATCGGCATCTCCACCGACAAGATCCACGCGCGCGGCCCGGTCGGGCTGGAAGGGTTGACAAGCCAGAAGTGGGTCGTGCTGGGCGATGGGCACGTGCGTGGATAAGACAGGCATTCAACCCGTCGGCCTCCTCGGCGGCACCTTCGACCCGATCCACTTCGGCCATCTACGTCTCGCGGAAGAACTGGCGGAGGTATTGCAGATTGGCCAGGTGCGCTTCATTCCGGCCGGGCATCCGCCGCATCGCGGTCAGCCGCGCGCGGCTGCGCCGCATCGTCTGGAGATGGCGCGGCGGGCGGTGGCGGGCAATCCGCGCTTCCTGCTCGACGCCCGCGAAATCGACAAGGATGGGCCGTGCTACAGCGTCGAGACGCTCGCCACACTGCGCGCCGAATTGCCGAAAAACACGCCTCTGGTATTGTTCATGGGCGGCGATGCTTTTCTCGGCCTGACCACCTGGCACGAATGGCGCCAGTTATTCGATCTGGCGCACATCGCCGTCGCGCATCGACCGGGCTATTCACTGGCAAGTTGGGAAGATGCCCTGCCCGATCCTTTGCGCACCCTGTTGTCCACCCGCCGTTGCGAACACGCCGCTGAAATCGCGGAAAAACCCGCCGGCCGGGTATTTCTTCACACCATCACGCAACTCGATATTTCCGCCAGCCAGATTCGCGACCGCGCCCTGCGCGGCAAAAGCCTGCGTTACCTGCTACCCGACTCCGTCATCGATTACATCAACGAGAACCATCTCTATGTCTGAACACTTAGCTACCGAACAACTGGTCAAAATCGCCATCGCCGCGCTGGAGGACGTCAAGGGCAAGGAAATCACCGTGCTCGATGTCAGCCACCTCACCTCGATGTTCGACAAGATGATCGTCGCCAGCGGCGATTCCACCCGGCAAGTCAAATCGCTCGCCGACAACGTCCAGAAAAAGCTGAAGGAAGCCGGCGCCGAGATCATCGGCATCGAAGGCGAACAAGTCGGCGAATGGGTGCTGGTCGATGCCGGCGGTTTGGTCGTGCATGTCATGCACCCGACCGTGCGCCTGCATTACAACCTGGAAGAACTCTGGGGTGCGGCGCGCAAGGCACGCGAACATCACTGAACTGCCCCGCCCGTAGGAGGTCCGCTTGCGGGCCGAACAATCAGCCGCACAGGCTGATTCGGCCCGCGAGCGGGCCTCCTACGGTAAGCGATAGGCAAAAAAAAACGGCTGACCGAAGTCAGCCGTTTTCTATTGCGTGAAGCGTTCGCCTAGTGCGCTTGCACGCCGGGGCCGAAGAAGCGGTAGCCCATGCGCATCTGGCGGCTGAGTGCCAGACGCTTCTTGTCGGTTTCACTGCTGAAACTGGCGGCGATGGCGTTGTAGGACTTGTCGGCCCAGGCGCCGTCCATCAGCAGATCGGAGACGCCTTCGACCCAGCGCAGCTTGTCGTTGACGGAAGACAGGTGGCCGCCGCAGACATCCATCAGCGGCACGATCTCGGACGCGGGCAATTCATAGGCCTTCAGGCGGTTGGCCAACTGCACGCACTCGTCGCCGCTGGCGCAAGCATCGGCGGCTTTGGCGAACAGCGCATTGGCGGCAGCGTTGTCGCCGATGTCGCGATACAGCTTGGCGGTGTGCGCCAGCGCGTAATGGTCCTTGGCACGGTTGGCGGCATCGCCCAACAGCTTCGCGGCCATGGCGGAATCGCCCAATGCGGTCTGCACGGTTTCCGCCATCTTGGTGTAGTCGTAGGCGCTATCGCCCAGCGCGCGGCCTTCGGCGTAGGTACGGGCGCGCGCCTTGCCGTATTCGGCATCCTTCATTTCGGTGGCGCAGGTCAACACGATTTCACGGAACCAGACGAAGTCGGCCGCGTTGGCGACGCTTTCATCGAGCAGCTTGCCGAGCCATTCCTTGTCGCCGAGACGGTCGACGCCGAGGATCAGCGACTTGAAGCGGGCAAAGTGGAAACCGCCTTCGGCGCGCATCTGGGTTTCCGCCAGACCGAGAATCTTGCCGGCGTAGGCGGCATCTTCCAGCTCCGCCATGATGCGATCCGCCAGGACGATGAACTGCTTGATCGTCTTGCACTTGGCTTCTTCGTTCTGCAGTTCGGTGTATTTGGCCTGGTTGGCTTCGCGCTTGACCAGCTTGCCTTTGACGCGCTCGATGCGGGCGGCGTCGGCGGGCAGGTGCTTTTCCACCGCATCGACGACTTTGCGCATGTCGAACAGGTTGCCCACGGCTTCTTCGGCCTTGGTCAGCATGTCGGCGGCACTGGCGGCATCGCCGCCGGTTGCGCAGGCATCGGCCAGTTGGATCAGTTCATCGCTGCTGGTGGCCAACTCGCCGCCCTTGGCGAGCACCGTCTTGGCGAATTCGGGGTTATCGGCGGCAGCCTTCAGCACTTGCATCAGCGCGGTGAAGTCCTTGGCGGAATCGAGCGCCTTGGCGTACAGCGCGCCGGCGGCGGCCGGGTCGATTTCGTTCATGGCGCCGGACAGCGCGATCAGGTCGGCCGGGCTGCCGTATTTGGCGGCACCTTCGTTGATCACTTCAACGCCCTTGGCCTGGTCGGAAGAGGCAACCAGTTTGGCGAGGCGCGCGAAGTCGCCGGCGCGACCGCACTTGGTCTTGATCTTGTCGATGATCTGGCCGAACAACGTTGCGTCGTTCAATTCGGCGACCACAGCCGCCAGGCCGTACAGCTCTTCCGTGGCGGAAACTTCCTTCAGCGCACCGGCCAGCGCCTTGGCGGCGGCGGCGGCATCACTGAGGGCAAGCCATTGGCCCATGCCGACAGCCACTTTTTCGCTGCCGTCCATCGCGAAATCGGCGCCCTGGCCGAGCATGTCCTTGGCCTTGCCGGCGTCGCCCAAAGCCTGATAACCGATGGCCAAGGTCACGAAATCCTTGGTGAACATGGCGTCGCCGGCAACCTTGTCGAGCGCGGCTTTGGCGCCGGCATCGCCGGTGAAGGCGGCGCTGTTCAACAACTCCTTGGCGTAGCCCATGTCGGCCGGCGCTTCGAAGGCATCGCGGGCGATGGCGAACAGGGCGGCGGCGCTGGTGCAAGCCGCGGCTTTAGCGGCGAGGGTGTCGCGGGTGGCCATGAATAACTCCTTGAAATTGGGGAAGACGGATATGGCGCGCGAGTTTACCGACGCCTCTCTGCCTTGTCAGTGCGGCTTTGTTTATGGGTGCATGACCCGAATTTATGAAAGCGGTGGGGATGCGTCGACATCCCGTCCAGGTTGGCTACCTGGCCGTACCGCTGCGGTTCTGCAAAGTCCGCACCACCGCCGCCACCAGCGCCTCGATCTCGTTGCCGCTCAAATCGGGGTAGGACTTTTGCAACTGGCTCATGGCTCGGTAAAGACTGGTGCCATTGAGCGAGGCCGGAGTGCTCAACAACGGTTTGAGCAGCGAAAGTGCGGAATCGAACCGGTTGCGTACCACCAGGTTGCTTCTGCGTTCAGCCGGCTGTTGAAAGGTATGCGCAATGGCTTGCGTATTCATGTGTACTCCATCCTTAGTCATTATTTTTCAGGCAGCTGAAGCTACCCCTTATTCATTGCAGGCCCATGACGGATTGGTATTTTGTTACCAATCCCAAATGGGGTGCGATTGTGCACTGATTTACAGTCTTTTCCGCAATTTCACGGTAATTTCTTGACGCTGATCATACATAGATGTACTGCGTTGGCCTGAATTGGCCATTACCCCCGTCCTTAATGTCCCTTTAAGCTCTGTGGAAAAGACTGCGCCCGTCCCACTTGATAAGAAGACGGCCATGAAGAGACTCCTGATTTCCCTCGCCTTGCTGACCGCCCTGCCGGCTGCAGCCAATTCCAGCCCCAGCGCCGATTTGCTCGCCGGCTACCGGGCCGAAGCCGGCAAACCGTTCAGCGCCGCACAAGGCGAACAACTGTTCCGCGCCCGCCACGGCGAGATGAGTTGCACCTCCTGCCATACCGACAACGCCAAAGCCGCCGGCAAGCACGCGTCGACCGGCAAAGCGATCGAAGCGCTGGCGCCGGTGGCCAATCCGGCGCGCCTGAGCGATCCGGCAAAAGTCGAAAAATGGTTCAAACGTAATTGCAACGACGTCCTCAAGCGCGCCTGCACGGTGCAGGAAAAGGGTGATTTCGTGACCTATCTGTTGTCGATCAAATAAAGGAAATCGCATGAAAATCTCCCTTTTTCTGCTTGCCGCCCTCACCGCCCTGGCCGGCATCGCGTTGGCCGGCGAACACGGCGACAAGTACGGCGGCGAAAATCGCGGCAAACCGGTGCTGCCGTCGCGCCCGAACGCGCTCTGGCAGCAGGAATGCGGTTCCTGCCATATCGCGTATGCCCCCGGCCTGTTGCCGGCCGCATCCTGGCGCAAGGTGATGGCCGGCCTGGACAAGCATTTCGGCAGCGACGCCTCGCTGACGGCGAATGAAAGCCGCGCCATCACCGCATTCCTGGTCGACAACGCCTCGAACCGCTGGCGCGCGCCCACCGCGCCGTTGCGCATCAGCGAAACCATCTGGTTCCAGAGCAAACACGGCAGCCATGAAATCCGGCCCGAGGTCTGGCAGCGCGCTTCCGTGAAAAGTCCGGCCAACTGCGCCGCCTGCCATCCGGGGGCGGTACAAGGCGACTTCGAAGAAGACCGCATCCGCATTCCGCACTGAAGGGTTCCCGCATGAAAGCGCTGTTGATCTGGGATCTGCCTACCCGATTGTTTCACTGGCTCTTCGCCGCCAGTTTCGCCGGCGCCTATGTCACGGCGGAATCCGATGCCTGGCTGGGCGTGCACATCGGCCTGGGGTATCTGATGCTCGGGCTGATCGGCTTCCGGCTGGTCTGGGGATTCGTCGGCGGGCATTACGCCCGCTTCGCCAATTTCCGGTTCAGCCCGCAACAGGGTTGGCAGTACCTGCGCCAGACCCTGGCCCACCGCGCCGAGCGCCACCTCGGCCACAACCCTGCCGGCAGCCAGGCGGTTTACCTGTTGCTCGCGCTGGGCTTGGCGGTCGGGCTGTCCGGCCTGTTCGTGCAGGGCGGCGAGGAACAACACGGCGTCGCCGCAAGCCTGCTCGGCTTTGACCTCGGCCATGCCATCAAGGAAGTACACGAAGCCGTTGCCACGCTGATGTTGCTGCTGGTGTTCGGCCACATCGCCGGGGTCGTGCTGGAGAGCCGGGCGCATCGGGAAAATCTGGCGCGCAGCATGGTCACCGGCATCAAGCTGGGTCCGGAGGATGCACGCGTGTCAAAGCCCTATCGCTGGATCGGCCTGTTCGTCCTGCTCGGCGCCGCCGGATTTTCCGGCTGGTGGTTCCAGTACGCAGCGGAAGCACCGTTGGCAAAACTGACCGGCCAGGCGCATGCCGCGACCACGACACCGCAGGTCGCCTTCGTCGGCAAAACGCTTGCCAGTAACGCCGCCTGGCGCGAGGAATGCGGCAGTTGTCATCTGGATTTCCATCCCGGCCTGTTGCCGGCGCGCTCCTGGCAAAAGCTGTTCGCCGAGCAGAGCCGCCACTTCGGCGACGACCTGGCACTGGATGCCGCCACCGCCGGCCACTTGCTGGCATTCGCGCTGGACAACGACGCCGGCAAACGACGCAGCGAAGCGGCCTGGAAAATCGACCGTTCGCTGGCAGCCGACGCAACCCCCTTGCGCATCACGGAAACGCCGTACTGGCTGAAAAAACACCGCGACATCGCAGCCGCGGTCTGGCGTTCGCCCAAGGTGCTCGCGAAATCCAATTGCGCCGCCTGCCACCTGGATGCGCAAGCCGGCACCTTCGAAGACGCGGCGATGCGTCTGCCGAAATAAGACGGGCTTAAAGATATTGCGGCAGATGTCGTTAGTTCAGGTTCGGATCGACCCACCCTGGGCAAGCCACGTGGCTTCCCTTTTCAGGAACGAACTTGAGCGATCGCGCGCCGCACCAACCGGAGTCCGCCACTGCCGATGAAGCAGCGGCCAGCCATGCCATCGAGGTGGAGAGGGATCTCATCGCCGAGCAAGGTTTGCGGCTGTATCAGCACATCGTGGCCGACAGCAGCGACCACATCTCGGTACTCGACCGGGACTACGTCTATCGCCTGGTCAACCGGACCTATCTGAGCAGCCACGGCCGCAGCGAGGCGGAGATCGTCGGCCGTAGCGTGGCCGACCTGTTCGGACCGGACGTATTCGCAGCACTGATCAAACCGAAGCTGGAGCGTTGCTTTGCCGGCGAAGTGGTGCGCTATCAGGCCTGGTTCGAGTTCAGCGCGCGCGGCCGCCGCTACATGAACGTGACCTACACGCCCTACCGGGATCAAGCCGGCACGGTCGATGGCGCCATCGTCAGCGCGCGCGACAGCACCGACCTGCGCCTGGCGGAAGAGGCGCTGGCGCAGAGCGAGGCGCACAACCGCGCCATTCTGGATACGGCGGTCGACGGCATTCTGGTGGTGAACATGGCCAGCCGCGTCGCCTACGCCAACCCGGCCACTTGTCTGCTCACCGGCTACAGCGGCGCTGAACTGCAGGACCGCCCCCTTGCCGACCTGATGCCCGAACGCTTTCGCAGCCAGCACGACGCCGCCTTCACGCGCTATCTGCAGACCGGCCATCCCAACATGCCCTGGCGCAATCTCGCCTTCGTTCTGCTGCACCGGGACGGCCACGAGGTTCCGGTCGAAGTCAGCATCGGCGAACAGGGCGGCGCCGGCACGCGTCTGTTTATCGGCGTGCTGCGCGACGTGGCCGAACGCCGCCAGGCCGAGCTGGCCTTGCAGGAAAGCCGCGAACGCTATCGCTCCCTGTTCGTGAACATGCTGGATGGCTACGCCTATTGCCGCATGCTGTACGAGCAGGGCGAGCCGCACGACTTCGTCTATCTCGATGTCAACCCGGCGTTCGGGCGGCTGACCGGGCTGCACGCGGTGATCGGCAAGAAGATCAGCGAAGTGATTCCGGGAATAAGGGAAAGCAACCCGGAGTTGTTCGAGATCTATGGCCGGGTCGCCCGCAGCGGCCAGCCGGAACGCTTCGAAACCTATCTGCCCAGGCTCGACTGCTGGTTTTCCATCGCCGTCTACAGTTCCGAGCAGGACCATTTCGTCGCGGTATTCGACAACATCAGCGAACGCAAGCACATCCAGCAGGCGCTGGAGGAAGGCAAGGAACGCATCCACCTGTTGCTCGACTCGATGGCCGAGGGCATGTACGGCGTCGACACGCATGGCGACTGCATCTTCGTCAATTCCGCCGGCCTGCGCATGCTGGGCTACGCGCAGTCGAGCGATCTGCTTGGCCGCCACATCCATGAAATCATGCACCACAGCCATGCCGACGGCAGCCCGTATCCCGCCGGCGAGTGCCGCGCCTACCGCGCCTATGTCGAAGGCCGCGACATCCACGTCGCCGACGAGGTGTTCTGGCGCCGCGACGGCTCCGGCTTCCCGGTCGAATACTGGTCGTATCCGATGCGCCAGGGTGGCCAGGTGGTCGGCTCGGTGGTGACTTTCATGGACATCAGCGCACGCCGCCAAAGCGAAGAGCGCCTGTACGCCGCGCGGCAGATGTTGCAGCACGTCATCAACACGGTGCCGCAGCACATCTTCTGGAAAGATCGGGACATCCGCTATCTCGGCTGCAATGAGGCCTTCGCCAAATCCGCCGGGGTCGGCAGTCCGGAAGACATCGTCGGCAAGAACGACTACGAACTGGCCTGGCGCCAGTACGCCGACCTGTACCGGCGCGACGACGCCGAGGTGATGGCGACCGAGACGCCGAAACACGCCATCATCGAACCGGTGGTCCTGGCCGACGGCGGCACGCGCTGGCTGGAGACCAGCAAGGTGCCGCTGCGCGACAGCCAGGGACTGGTCATCGGCGTGCTCGGCGTGTTCCAGGACATCACCGAACGGCGCGCGGCGGAAGAACGCCTGCGCCAGTCGGCCAAGGTGTTCGAAAGCACCACCGATGGCGTCTCGATCACCGACTCGGCGGCCAACATCATCGCCGTCAACCGCGCCTTCACCGAGATCACCGGCTACACCGAAGCGGAGATGCTGGGCAAGAACCCGCGCCTGCTCCAGTCCGGCCGCCATGACGAGAGCTTCTACCGCAGCGTCTGGAGCAGCATCGCGCAGGTCGGCGCCTGGAGCGGCGAGATCTGGAACCGGCGCAAGAACGGCGAGGTGTATCCCGAATGGCTGACCATCAGCACGGTGCGGGACGATACCGGCAAGCTGACCAATTACGTCGGCGTGTTCGCCGACATCAGCCAGATCAAGCAATCCGAGGCCAAGCTGGAACACCTGGCGCATTACGACCCGTTGACCGACCTGCCCAACCGGCTGCTGTTCGGCGCCCGTCTGGAGCACGCCATCCGCCGCGCCGAACGCGACGCCGCCCTGCTGGCCCTGCTCTACATCGACCTGGACCGCTTCAAGACCGTCAACGACGGCCTCGGCCATCCCGCCGGCGACCGCATGTTGCGGGAGGTCGCGCAACGGCTGTCGCACTGTGTCCGCGCGGAAGACACGGTGGCGCGCCTGGGCGGCGACGAGTTCGTCATCATGCTGGAAGGCCTGGACAGCACCGCGCCGGCCACAACCATGGCCGACAAGCTGCTCGCCGCGCTGACCCGGCCGTTCGATCTGGACGGACAGGAAGTATTCATCGGCGCCAGCATCGGCATCAGCACCTATCCGGCGGACGGCGCCGACACCGCCGCCCTGCTCAAGAACGCCGACGCCGCCATGTACCGCTCGAAAGAGGGCGGCCGCAACACCTACCGCTTCTACAACGCCGAGATGACCCGCTCGGCGCGCGAGCGCCTGACCCTGGAAACCAGCTTGCGCCAGGCCATCGTGCAGCAGGAATTCGTGCTGCACTACCAGCCGCAGGTGGACGTAGCCAGCGGCGACATCGTCGGCGTCGAAGCCCTGGTGCGCTGGGATCATCCGATCTCCGGCCTGATCGCGCCGCTGCGCTTCATCCCGCTGGCGGAGGAAACCGGCCTGATCATTCCGCTCGGCGAATGGGTGCTGTTCGCCGCCTGTGCCCAGGCCAAAACCTGGAGCGAACGGGTCGGCATGCCGCCCGTCACGATGGCGGTCAACCTGTCGCCGCGCCAGTTCCGCCAGGAAAAACTGGCCGAACATGTCCGTGCCGTGCTCGACGCCACCGGCCTGGCGCCGGCCTTGCTGGAACTGGAAATCACCGAGAGCGCCTTGATGGAAAACGCCGAACAGGCCATCGCCACGCTGTCCGCCCTGAAGGCGCTGGGCATCCGGATTTCGATGGACGATTTCGGCACCGGCTACTCCTCGCTGGCCCAGCTCAAGCGCTTCCCGATCGACAAACTCAAGATCGACCAGAGCTTCATGCACGGCATTCCGCAGGATCGCAGCGACATGGAAATCGCCGCCACGATCATCGCCATGGCGCGCAACCTGCATCTGAAAGTGCTGGCCGAGGGGGTCGAAACCGAAGCGCAACTCGCCTTCCTGCAAATCCACGCCTGCGATGCCTACCAGGGCTACCTGTGCAGCCGGCCGATGCCGGTGCCGGCGCTGGAAGAATGGCTGGCGCAGCATCCGCATAGCCGATGACGCCCGCGACTGCCCGCCCGCTGCAAACCGAAGCGCAACTGCGGCGCAGCCACGAAATCCTGGAATGCGTCAGCCGCCTGCTCGGCCTGTATGTCGGCGACAGCGATGCCGACACGGTGTTCGCCGCCGCCCTCGCCGACATCCTGCGTCTGACCGGCAGCCAGTACGGCTTTATCGCGGAACTGGGGCAGGCGGCGGACGGCACGCCCTATCTGCAGGCACTGGCCATTTCCAACATCGCCTGGGACGAGGCGATGCGCCGGTTTTACGACCTGAACGCGCCATCCGGTTTCCGCTTCACCCACATGGATACGCTGGCGACGGCGGCGACACAGAGCGGCATGCCGGTGCTCGCCAACGATCCCGCCCGCGACCCGCGCAGTTGCGGCCGCCTGCCGGCCGGGCATCCGCCGCTGAACGCCTTCCTCGGCCTGCCCTTGCTGTGCGGCGCCAAGATCCTGGGCAGCATCGGCCTGGCCAACCGCGCCGGCGGCTACGACGCCGACCTGCTGGCGGAACTGCGCCCGGTGGTCGACGCCTGCGCCCAGCTCGTCGCGGCCGGGCGCAACCGGCGCGCACGGCAGCAGGCGGAAACGGCTCTGCGCATGTACGAACGCATGGTGTCGTGCATGCCGGACCACATCTCCATGCTCGACCGGGAATACCGCTATCTCGCCGTCAACGACACCTATCTGAGCCACCACGGCCTGCCGCGCGAAGCCATCGTCGGCCATAGCGTGGCGGAACTGCTCGGGCAGACGCTGTTCGACACGCTGGTGCGGGAAAAGCTCGACGCCTGCCTGGCCGGCGAGCGGGTGCATTACCAGCAATGGTTCGACTTCCCGGCGAGCGGGCGGCGCTTCGTCGATGTGACCTACACGCCGTATCGCAACGACACCGGCTGCATCGACGGCGTGATCGTGGCCTCGCGCGACCTGACCGAACTGGAACTGGCGCACCAGGCGCTGATGGAGACCGAAACGCGCTATCGCCTGATGGTCGATCAGGCCGCCGACGCGCTGTACATCCACGACCGGGACGGGCGCCTGGTCGACGTCAATCAGCGCGCCTGCGACAGCCTGGGCTACAGCCGGACGGAGTTGCTGGGCATGGCGGTGCTGGAGGTGGAACAGGATTTCAGCCTGGCCGCGGCGCGGGAATTCTGGGCGACGATGCAGCCCGGCCAGATTCTGACCCTGCATGGCCACCATCGGCGCAAGGACGCCACGCTGTTTCCGGTCGAAGTCCATGTCAGTTGTTTCGACATGAAGGGACAACGCCTGATCGCGGGCCTGGCGCGCGATGTCAGCGAGCGCATCCAAGCCGAGGAAAAACTGCGCCAGGCCGCCGTCGTGTTCGACAACACGCAGGAAGGCGTCATGGTGACCGACCGCGACGCGCGCATCCTGGCGGTCAATCCCGCATTCTGCGAAATCACCGGTTACGCCGAAGCGGAAGTGCTCGGCGAGACGCCGGCCAAGTTCAAATCGGGGCGGCACGACGCCGCCTTCTACCGGACCATGTGGGACGTTCTGCTCCGCACCGACCGCTGGCAGGGCGAGGTGTGGGACCGCCGCCGCGACGGCGAGATTTATCCGAAGTGGCTGTCGATCAGCGCGGTGCGCGACGCCGACGGACAGACCATGCGCTATGTCGCGCTGTTCGCCGACATCACCCACCTGAAGGAATCCGAAGCGCAGCTGGAACACCTGGCGCATTTCGACGTGCTCACCGATCTGCCCAACCGACTGTTGTTCAACTCGCGCCTGGAACATGCGCTGGAGCGCTCACGTCGGCACGGCCAGCGCCTGGCGCTGCTGTTCCTCGACCTGGATCGTTTCAAGACGATCAACGACAGCCTCGGCCACCCGGCCGGCGACGAACTGCTGATCGAAGTCGCGCACCGCATCCGCGCCCGCCTGCGCGACGAAGACACGCTGGCGCGTCTGGGCGGCGACGAGTTCGTCATTTTACTGGAGCAACAGGACGAGGCGCAGATGGCCGCCGTCGTCGCGCAGGATCTGTTGCAGGTACTCGCCGCGCCGGCGCAGCTCAGCAGCGGCCACGAGGTATTCATCAGCGCCAGCATCGGCATCAGCCTGTTTCCCGACGACGCCGACGACGCCACGCGCCTGGTCAGCAGCGCCGACGCCGCGCTGTACCAGGCCAAAGTGCAGGGCCGCAACACCTATTGTTTCTATACCGAGTCGCTGACCACGGCGGCCAACGAGCATCTCGCCCTGGAGACGAATCTGCGCCGCGGCCTGGAACGCGGCGAGTTCGTGCTGCACTACCAGCCCCTGATCGCCGCCCACGACGGCAGCCCGGTCGGCGTCGAGGCGCTGCTGCGCTGGCAGCCGCCGGGGGAAGCGCTGGTGGCGCCGGGCAAGTTCATCCCGATCGCCGAGGAAACCGGCCTGATCGTGCCGCTCGGCGAATGGGTGCTGCGCACCGCCTGCGCCCAGGCCCGCGCCTGGCTCGATGCCGGCCTGCCGCCGCTGTTGATGGCGGTGAACCTGTCCGGCCGCCAGTTCCAGTCCGAGAACATGGTCGCGCTGGTGCGCGCGGCGCTGGCCGACTCCGGCCTGCCGGCGCAATACCTGGAACTGGAATTGACCGAAAGCATCGTCATGAACCAGGCCGAACAAGCTATCGCCACCCTCGATGCGCTCAAGGCGCTGGGCGTGCGTCTGGCCATCGACGACTTCGGCACCGGCTATTCCTCGCTCGCCTACCTCAAGCGTTTCCCGATCGACAAGCTCAAGATCGACCGCAGTTTCGTACATGGCGTGGCCGACAACAGCGACGACCGCGAGATCGCCGCAACCATCATCGCCATGGCGCGCAGCCTGAATCTGGATGTGCTGGCGGAAGGCGTCGAAACGGAACAGCAACTGGCCTTCCTGCGCCTGTATGGCTGCGACCAGTACCAGGGCTTCCTGTTCGGCAAGCCGATGCCGGCAGCGCGGATGCAGGCGTGGCTGCAGGCGCAAGCGCGCGCGCGGCCGGAGCGCGGTACGGTGCCGCCATGACGCGGGACCCGGCCGCCGACCTGCACGTTCGGGCGCGGCTTGCACTGGTTGCCGCCGTGACGATAGGCGCCATGCTGCTGATCGCCGTCCTCTCCCTGGTCTCGCAAAACTATTCCCTGCGCCACGACCGGGCGGAAAAAACGCGCCATCTGGTCGAGCTCGGCTACAGCGCCGTGGCGCACTTCCACAGCCTGGAACAGGCCGGCAGCCTGACCCGGGCGCAGGCGCAGCACGCCGCCATCGACGCAGTAAGGCACATGCGTTACGGCGAGCAGGAATACTTCTGGATCAACGACCTGCAGCCGCGCATGGTCATGCACCCGACCCAGCCGCAACTGGACGGCCAGGATCTCGCCGGACAACGCGACGCCAAGGGCAAACACCTGTTCATCGAGATGCGGGACGTGGTCCGGCGCGACGGCGCCGGCTACGTCCGCTACTGGTGGCCGAAGCCGGGCCAGACCAGCGCCGAGCCCAAGATCTCCTACGTCAAAGGTTTCATGCCCTGGGGCTGGATCATCGGTTCGGGCGAGTACGTGGACGACATCGACCGGTCGTTCCGGAGCATGGCTGCTCGGCAGTTCGCCGTCATCGGCCTGGCGGTCCTGCTGCTGGGCGGGCTCATGCTCTGGGTGGTGCGCCGGGTGGAAGCGGCGCTGACCCGCTATGCCACGGCGCTGGCCGACTCCAATGCCGAATTGCGCCAGGCTGCCACCGTGTACGAAACCACCCAGGAAGGCATCGTCATCCGCGACGCCGCATCGCGTGTGGTGGCGGTCAACCCGGCGTTCACCCGGATCACCGGCTACGCGCGCGAGGAGTTTCTCGGCCAGGCGCCGCAGTCGCTGCGCGCCGGGCGGCACGACGCGCAATTCCAGCAAGCCCTGGATCAGGCGATCGAACGGCACGGCCACTGGCAGGGCGAGCTGTGGAACCGGCGCAAGAACGGCGAGGAGTTTCCCGCCTGGGCGAGCATCAGCGCCATCAAGGACGAGGCGGGCCGGGTGAGCCATTACGCCGAGGTGTTCGCCGATATCACCGCGCTCAAGGCATCCGAGGCCAGACTGGACGATCTGGCCCACCATGATCCGCTGACCGGCCTGCCCAACCGGCTGTTGCTGGACGCCCGCACCAAACACGCGCTGAGTCGGGCGAGCCGCCACGGCAACAAGCTGGCCGTGCTGTTCATCGACCTGGACCGCTTCAAGAACGTCAACGACACCCTCGGCCACCCCGCCGGCGATGTGCTGCTGCAACAAGTCGCCCAGCGCATCGCGGCCTGCGTGCGCGAGCAGGACACGGTCAGCCGCCTGGGCGGCGACGAATTCACCGTGCTGCTGGAGGAGGTGGAGGCGGTCGCCAACGTCGGCTTGGTGGCCCGCAAGATCCTCGGCGCGCTGTCGGAAAAGATCGTCCTGTTCGGCCATGAGGTGTTCATCTCCGGCAGTATCGGCATCAGCCTCTATCCCGACGACGGCACCGACATCGCCACCCTGTTCAAGCACGCGGACAGCGCCCTGTACCGGGCCAAGGAACAGGGACGCGACAACTACCAGTTCTATACCCGGGAACTCACCCTGCAGGCGGAGATGCGCCTGGAAGTGGAAAACGACCTGCGCCAGGCCCTGGCGGCGGAGCAGTTCGAACTGTATTACCAGCCGCAGGTGGACCTGCACAGCGGCCGCATCGACGGCATGGAGGCGCTGCTGCGCTGGCGGCATCCGCGCCGCGGCCTGCTGCTGCCGGCGGAGTTCATCCCGCTGGCCGAAGAAACCGGCCTCATCATTCCGCTCGGCGCCTGGGTGCTCGCCACCGCCTGCGCCCAGGCCAAGGCCTGGCTGGATGCCGGCCTGGACATGGTGCCGGTGGCGGTCAACCTGTCGCCGCGCCAGTTCCGCCAGAAAGACCTGGTGCAGACGGTGGCCGCGACCCTGGCCGCGACCGGCCTGCCGGCGGCCTACCTGGAACTGGAAATCACCGAAGGGCTGGCCATGTATGACGTCGAGGAGAGCATCGCCGTACTGCACCGGTTGAAGGCATTGGGCACGCATATCGCCATCGACGATTTCGGCACCGGCTATTCCTCCCTGAGCTATCTCAAGCGCTTCCCCATCGACCGGATCAAGATCGACCTGTCCTTCGTGCGCAACATCACCACCGACCCGGACGACGCGGCTATTTCCGAAGCCATCATCGCCATGTCGCACAGCCTGAGCCATACGGTGATCGCCGAGGGGGTAGAGACCACCGCCCAGCGCGAATTCCTCACCGCCCGCCACTGCGACCAGATGCAGGGCTATCACTACAGCCGCCCCGCCCCGGCAGCGGACATGGAACGCATGCTGCGCGAACCCCGGCGCACCGACTGGAGCGGACAGGACACGACGGAACCGGCCCTGCTGCTGGTGGACGACGACGCCAGCGTACTGCGCGCGCTGGCGCGCGTATTCAAGCGCGACCACTACCGCCTGCTGCTCGCCGGCGACACCCGCGAGGCATTCGACCTGCTGGCCTGCAACAGCGTCGGCGTCATCGTCTCCGACCAGCGCATGCCGGATATGGAAGGGGTCGAATTCCTGCGCCGAGCCAAGTCGCTCTACCCGGATACGGTGCGCATCCTGCTCACCGGCCATGCCGACCCGCAAACCATGGCGGAAGCCATCAACGCCGGGGCGGTCTTCAAGTTTATTGCCAAACCCTGGGATGACGACACGTTGCGGGCATGCGTCGCCGACGCCTTCCGCCGCGCACGCAGGCGCGCGTCCGCCCGAGTCGGCTAGCAATTTCGTCATTCCGACCGGACGCACGAGCCGGCTGGAAATCGGCGCTCCAGCAGGACGCCGCTTTCGTGGGAAGTTCTGGATAGCGTGCTGACCAACCACTTTAAGGTCCGATTAATCCCCGTTTTTTAAAGTACCGGACATACTCCTTAAACGAGGTTTGCCCGATGCTCGCACAACCGCTTTATCGCGCCCTACCCGCGCGCAAGCACGTCCCTGTGACGACCTGGGCGATTGCGCTGGATTCCCCCCGCCGCAGTGACATCGAGGGTTTCATCCGCAACGTTTTTCAACGTCACTACGCGGCCCGCGTTACCAGCTTCGCACCCGATCTGATGCAACTCGAACAGGCCGGACGCATTGCCGCCGCGGCCGGTTGGCGTAGCGCGGCAAGCCAACGTTTGTATCTGGAAACCTATCTCGACCACCCGGTGCACGAGCGGATCGAGCGCCTGGCCGGCCATCCGGTGGCGCGCGAACGCATCGCCGAAGTCGGCAATCTGGCCGCGGTCACGCCGGGTGGCGGCGCACGCATGATCCTGGCGCTGGCCGAACATCTGGATCGCCTCGGTTTCGAGTGGGTGGTGTTCACCGCCACGCAGGAACTCATCGGCATCTTCGCCAAGCTCGGCTTGCCGCCGCTGGCGCTGGGTATTGCCGATCCGAGTCGCTTGGGTGCGGCGGCGAGCGACTGGGGCCGCTATTACGACAGCCGGCCCGTGGTGGTTGCCGGCCGCATTCGTCTGGCGCTGGAACGGTTTCAACCGCACTGCGAGGTTCTGCATGGCTGATCGGCTGTTCGCGGCGTTGCACGCGTTGCCCGACACGCACGTACTGCTGTCCGGCAACGGCCAGCGGCACACGGCGGCGACTTTGCGCCTGGACGTCGAGCGTCTGGCCATGCGCCTGCAGCAACTCGACGGCAAAGTCATCGGCCTGCTGGCGGATAACGGCCCGGCCTGGGTGACGGCCGATCTGGCGGCGCTGCAAAGCGGCGTGGTGTGTCTGCCGCTGCCCGGTTTCTTCAGCGATAGCCAGTTGCACCACGCGCTGACCAGCACGGCGGCCGATCTGCTGCTGACCGACCAGGCCGCGCGCGTGCTCGGACTGGACCTTGGCTTCCGCGCCATCGGCCAGTGGGATGGTCTCGTCCTGCTGCGCCGCGACGTTGTTCCGGCAGCATTGCCGGCGGGCACGGCCAAGATTTCCTTTACTTCGGGCAGCACCGGCCAGCCCAAGGGCGTCTGCCTGACCGCGGCGGGGTTGCTCGACACCGCCGTGGCGGTGAGCGCCGCATTGGCCGATTTACCGATCGAACGGCATCTGGCGGTCCTGCCGCTGGCCTTGCTGCTGGAAAACGTCGCCGGCATCTACGCCCCCTTGCTGCGCGGCGCGGAAATCGTCTTGCCGAAACTGGCCGATCTGGGCTGGCGCGGCATGGGCAACTTCGATCCTTTACAGCTGGCCAAACAGGTCGAAGCGACGCAGCCCGCCAGCCTGATTCTGGTGCCGGAACTGCTCAAGGCGTGGACGCTGGCGCTGCATGCGAGCAATCGTCGCGCTCCCGCCAGCCTGCAGTTCGTCGCGGTCGGCGGCGCACGCTGCGACAGCGCGCTGATCGAAGCCGCCCGCAGCGTCGGCCTGCCTGCCTATGAGGGTTACGGCATGACCGAATGCGGCTCCGTGGTCAGCCTGAATCGCCCCGGCGCCGAGCAACCCGGCAGCGTCGGGCAGCCGTTGCAGCATGTCCGCATCCGGGTCGACGCCGCGCGCGAAATCCGGATCGAGAGCCGCGCATTCCTGGGTTATCTCGATGCCGAGACGGACACACACGCCGGCGAATTCGCCACGGGCGACCTGGGCCACCTGGATGCCGCCGGCTTCCTGCAGCTTTCCGGCCGCCGCAAGAATCTGATCATCACCGCCTACGGCCGCAACGTGGCGCCCGAATGGGTCGAAGCGGCGCTGCTGGCGCAGCCGGAAATCGCGCAAGCAGTCGTCGTCGGCGAAGCGCGGCCCTGGCTGGCCGCCCTGCTGGTTCCGGCGCACGGCGTGGCAACACCGAAGCTGGCTGCCGTAATCGCCCGTGCCAACGCCACCTTGCCGGATTACGCCTGGATCGGCGGCTGGCTGGCCTGCGCGCCTTTCTCCGTCGCCAACGGCATGGCAACCGGCAACGGCCGCCCGGTCCGGGCCGCCATCCTGCCTATCCATGCCGCCGCGCTCGAATCGCTCTACTCTCCAAAGGAAGCCATCCATGCCGTTCTATGAACATCTGATCGCGGCCACCGCCGCCGAGCGCGAGCAACTGTTCGCCGCGCCCGCCATTGCCACCTGTTTGCGCCGCGAGATCACGTTGCCGACCTATCTCGCCTTTCTGCAGGAGGCCTTCCACCACGTGCGCCACACCACACCGTTGCTGATGGCGGTCGGCAGTCGCTTGCCGGAACGGCTGGAATGGCTGCGCAAACCAGTGGCAGAGTACATCGCGGAAGAAATCGGCCATGAGGAATGGATCCTCGACGACATCGCGGCGGCCGGCGGCGATGTCGTCGCTGCGCGCGCCAGCCAGCCGCAGCGGCCGGCCGAAATCATGGTGGCCTACGCCTACGACCTGGTGCAGCGGCGCAATCCGGCCGGCTTCTTCGGCATGGTGTTCGTGCTGGAAGGCACCAGCGTCGCGCTCGCCTTGCAAGCCGCCGATCTGATCCAGCAAACACTCGGTCTGCCCGACGCGGCGTTTTCCTACCTGCGCTCGCACGGCACGCTGGACCAGGAACACACGCGCCATCTGGCCGAACTGGTGAATCGGATGACGCCGGAAGATCAGGCCGAAGTGGTGCACTGCGCGCGCGTGTTCTACCAACTGTATGGCGACATTTTCCGAGGCTTGCCGCTGCCGCAAACAGCCCGCAAGGAGACGACATGGAACTGAACCAGGCCCGCATTCTGCTCACCGGCGCCACCGGTGGACTCGGCCAGGCACTGGCGCGCGAACTGGCCGCGCAAGGCGCCGATCTGTTGCTGTGCGGCCGCGATGAAAATCGTCTGGCCAACCTGGTTGCCGAGATCGGCGGCATCGGCGGCACCGGCAGCATCGCGCATAGCCTGCGCGCCGATCTGAATCGGGCAGAGGACATCGATAACACGGCGGAGGCAGCGCGCGCGTTCGGCGTCGACGTGCTGATCAACAATGCCGGCATCAACGCCTTCGGGCTGTTCGAGGAGCAGGACTGGGCGACCGTGGAGCGGGTCCTGGCAACCAATCTGATCGCGCCGATGCAACTGACGCATGCGCTGTTGCCCTGGCTGAAGGGTCGCGAACGCGCCGCCATCGTCAATATCGGCTCCACCTTCGGCAGCCTGCCGTTCCCCGGTTTTTCCGCCTATTCCAGCGCCAAGGCCGGCTTGCGCGGATTTTCCCAGGCGTTGCGGCGGGAACTGGCGGATGCGCGAGTGGAAGTCGTGCATGTCGCGCCGCGCGCCATCGCCACCGCTTTGAACAGCGCTGCGGTCAACGCGCTGAACCACGACCTGGGCAGCCATTCCGATACCCCGGAAGCGGCCGCCCGCCAGATCGTCGCCGCGCTGCGCGGCGGTCGTAGCGAAAGCCATTTCGGTTTCCCGGAACGCCTGTTCGCCTGGCTCAACGGCTGTGCGCCGGCACTGATCGACCAGGCGCTGAAAGCAAAGCTGGCCATCGTCAAACGGCATGCTGTTCACGCCTGAAACGCTCCTCACGTAGGGTGCGCCGTGCGCACCCTATCTCGCTAGAAAGGAAAATCCATGCAACTCCAACACCTCGCATTTGCCTTCGTATTCGCTGGACTCTCCAGCGCCGCCGCCCTGGCCTCCACGCCCGAAGAAACCATCCGACCGATCCAGGATCAATGGGCGGAAATCAAATATCACGTGCCCGAGAAGCAACAGGCCGAGCGCTATCACACCCTCGCCGAGAAAGCTCACCAACTGGCAGCAAACCAGCCTGGCTTTGCCGAAGCCTTGATCTGGGAAGGCATTGCCCTGTCCAGCGAAGCCGGCGCCAAAGGCGGCCTCGGCGCGCTGTCCATCGCCAAGGCGGCGAAGCAGCAACTGGAAGCGGCGCTCAAGCTCGACGACAAGGCACTGAAAGGCTCCGCCTATACCAGCCTGGGTACGCTGTATTTCAAGGTGCCGGGCTGGCCGATCGGCTTCGGCGACAAGGCCCGTGCCGAAGAACTGCTGAAGAAAGCGCTGGCCATCAACCCGACGGGGATTGATCCGAATTACTTCTACGCCGACTATCTGGCCGAGCGCGAACGTTATGCCGAGGCCTTGCGCCATCTCGAAACCGCGCTGAAAGCACCGGCCCGGCCCGGCCGCGAACTGGCCGATAGCGGCCGCCGACAGGAAATCCAGGCCTTGCTCGCCAAGGTCAAAAAGGAAATGGAATAAAGGCTCCTTGATGCGCGTATTGCTGGTGGAAGACGATCCGCTGCTCGGCGACGGCGTGCGCGCCGGCCTGAAGCTGGCCGACTATGCGGTGGATTGGGTGCGCGACGGCGAGGCCGGCCGTCTGGCCTTGCTCGATCAGACTTATGACGCCTGCGTGCTCGATCTCGGCCTGCCGCGCCGCGATGGTTTGTCGCTGCTGAAGGATTTGCGCGCGCGCGGCAATGCCACGCCGGTGCTGATCCTGACCGCGCGCGACACCAGCGCCGACAAGGTCGCCGGACTCGATGCCGGCGCCGACGATTACCTGGTCAAGCCGTTCGATCTGGCCGAATTGCAGGCGCGCCTGCGTGCCTTGATCCGGCGCGCCGGCGGTGCGGCGACGCCGACGTTGAGCCATGCCGGCGTCGTGCTCGACCCGGCTGGAAAACGGGTTTCCCTGGCCGGCCAGCCGATCGCCGTGTCGGCTCGCGAGTTCGCCCTGCTGCACGATCTGCTCAGCCACAAGGGCCGCATTCGCGCCCGCGCCGAGCTGGAGGAAAGCCTCTACGCCTGGGGCGAAGAGGCGGAAAGCAACACGGTCGAGGTCTACATCCATCACCTGCGCAAGAAGTTCGGCGCCGAGTTCATCCGCACCGTGCGCGGCCTCGGTTATGTCATCGGAGAATCCGTTTGAACCTGACCCGCCGGCTGCGGCCGAATTCGTTGCGCTCGCGCCTGTTGCTGACGGTTTCCTTTGCCACCTTGCTGGTCTGGGGCGCGGCCGGCGTCGGGAGCTATTACCAGGCATTGCACGAAGCCGACGAGTTGATGGATGGACAACTCGCCCAGTCGGCCAAGTTGTTGATGGCTCAGGTGCTGCATGAGGTGGAGGACAAGGAACCGGGTCACGCCATCGTCGAAGCGCTCGACGACGATTCGAGCCACCCCTACGAACAGCATCTGGAATTTCGCGTTCTCAACCACGCCGGTGAGTTACTGATCCGTTCCGCCAATGCGCCGGACCGCGTGATGTCGGGCGAGCCGGGCTATAGCGACATTCACTATGGCGGCCACCCCTGGCGGCTGTTGTCGACGCACTCGCCGGACGGCCGTTATCGGGTGCAGATCGCGCATCCGACCCAGGACCGCGAACGGGTCGGTCTGGAAGTGGCGTCCCAGGTCGCCATCCCGATCCTGCTGGCTTTGCCGGTGCTGGCATTGCTGGTGTATTTCTCTGTGCGGCGCAGTTTGCGCCCGCTGGAAATGCTGGCCACCGACGTGGCGGCGCGTTCGCCGGACAACCTTGAGGCCTTATCCGAGCCGCACACGCTGCGCGAGGCGAAACCGCTGGTGGCGGCGTTGAACCGCCTGCTGACCCGGCTCGGCGCGACGCTGGAAAACGAACGCCGCTTCACCGCCGATGCCGCGCACGAACTGCGCACGCCGCTGGCGGCGGTCAAGATCCAGGCTCAGGTCGCCCTCGCCAGCACCGATGCCGGCGACCACCAACATGCCCTGCGCCAAGTGCTGGCCGGCGCCGACCGCGCCACCCGTCTGGTCGAACAACTGCTGCGTCTGGCCCGGCTCGATCCGCTCGCCCAATTGCCGCAGACCGGCAGGCTCGATCTCGTCGCGTTGGCGGCGGAGGTGGTTGCCGAGATGCAACCGCAAGCCGAACGCAAGCTACAACAACTGGCGTTCGTTGCGGCCGCGCAGCCCGTCGAAGTGCAGGGCGATGTCGATTTGCTGCACGTAGCACTACGCAATCTGGTGGAAAATGCGTTGCGCTACTCGCCTGAAACGGGGCTGGTCGAAGTCGACGTGACCCTGGACGCAGCACACCCGCTGCTTGAGGTGCGCGACGCAGGTCCCGGCGTGAATGCAGATGAAGTATCGCGTTTGGCCGAACGTTTTTATCGCGGCCAGGCCGTCAGCGGCGAAGGCAGTGGCCTTGGCCTGGCTATCGTCCAGCGCATAGCGGAACTGCATGGCGCGCGTCTGGAAATCGCCAACCGGGCGAGTGGCGGGCTCGCAGCGCGCCTGCGCTGGTTGTGAACCTAAGTAATCAGGATATGCATTTGAAATTTCGCTTTTCTCGCCTCGCCCTGCCGTCCTTTCTGCCCTACTCACTGCTGTTTCTCGCCATCGCCAGCCTGACCAGGCTCGCTTTGGTGTTGCAAACCGGCCTCGATAAAACGCCGCTATCACTCTGGCCCGGCCTGTTCCTGCGCGGCTTCGGCTTCGATCTGGCGGTACTCGCCTGGCTGCTCGCGCCGATGTTGCTGTGGGCCGCGCTGTGGCCGACGCGTTGGCGCGACACGCGCTGGCAAGGCGGGATACGCCTGGCGATCTTCTTCCTGCTGGCGGCGATTCTGCTGTTCGGCGCGCTGTCGGAGTGGACCTTCTGGGAAGAATTCGCCACCCGCTTCAATTTCATCGCGGTCGATTACCTGATCTACACGCATGAAGTCATCGGCAACATCGTCGAGTCGTATCCGGTCGGCGCTTTGCTTGCCGGTGTCGCCGCGCTGGCCGCGCTGCTGACCTGGCAGTTTCGCGGCACACTCCGGGCCGCCGCCGCAGCGCAACCCGGCGCCCGCCGCCGCTGGCTTTACGCCGCATTGGCCTTGGCACTGCCCTGGAGCGCCTCCCGCCTGGCCGATATCGACCAGATGCAGTTCTCCGGTAACGCTTACGCCAACGAGCTGGCCGGCAACGGCTTGATGACCTTCGCTGCCGCCTTCCAGCGCAACGAGCTCGACTACGCGCGGTTTTATGCAACGCTGCCGGCGACGCAGGCGGCCCATATCCTGGGCGAACTCGGCGTCGAACGAGAGCAGCTGGCGAAAGAGCCGAACCCCGACCCGGACGCCAGCGAGGCGTTCAATGCGCGGCGCATCCCGTTCAAGCGTCCGCCGCGCAACGTCGTACTGATTTCGGTGGAAAGCCTGTCCGCCAGTTTCCTGGGCAGTTTCGGCAATCGGGACGGACTCACGCCACATCTGGATGCACTGGCCAAACAGGGGCTGTTGTTCAGCCAGCTGTATGCCACCGGCACGCGCACCGTGCGCGGCCTGGAAGCGCTGAGCATCGGTATTCCGCCGATCCCCGGACAATCCGTCGTGCGCCGCCCGGACAACGAACATCTCGCCAGCATCGGTGAGATTCTGCGTCGCCAGGGTTACGAGACCTTTTTCCTGTACGGCGGTTACGGCTACTTCGACAACATGAACGCCTATTACGCCGGCAACAACTATCGCGTCGTCGACCGCACCGATTTTCCGAAAGCCTCGGTCGGCTTCGAAAACGTCTGGGGCGTCGCCGACGAGTTCCTGTTCGACAACAGCCTGACGCAACTCGATCAGGCACATGCCGCCGGCAAGCCTTTCCTGGCGCAGATCATGACCACCTCCAACCATCGGCCGTACACCTATCCGGCCGGCCGCATCGACATCGCCTCACCGGGTGGACGCAGCGGCGCCGTCAAATACACCGACTACGCCATCGGCCATTTCATCGAACAGGCACGCACGAAAGCGTGGTTCGCCGAAACGCTGTTCGTCATCGTCGCCGACCATTGCGCCTCCGCCGCCGGCAAAACCAAGCTGCCGGTGCCGGGCTATCACATCCCGCTGATTCTCTATGCGCCGGCCTTGTTGCAGCCGGGACGCGACGATCGCCTGGCCAGCCAGATCGACATTCCGCCGACCTTGCTGGATGTCATGGGACTGCCCGGCGACGAGCATTTTTTTGGTCAGTCGGTGTTCGAACAAAAGGACGCAAACCGGCGCGCGTTCATCAGCAACTATCAGGAGCTGGGCTATCTCAAGGCGGACAAGCTGATCGTGCTCGGCCCCAAGCAACGCGTCGAAACTTTTCACATCGACGTCGACGGCGAAGCCAGTCCGGCGCCGCTCGATCCGCGCCTGCGCGACGAGGCCGTGGCGTATTACCAGAGCGCGGCCAATGCATTCAAAGCGGGGACGTTGAAGCTGCGCTAGTGTTTCCGGAGCGCCGGCTGGAAGCCGGCTTCGTCATTCCGATCAGACGAACAAGCTGGCTGGAAGCCGGCGCTCCAGCAGGGCGCAGATTCACAGCGTCTTCAGGTATTCGAGCAAAGCGGCCTTGTCCGCCTCGGGCAGGCCGGTGCCGAAGACATGGCCGCCGTTGCCGTTGCCGCGCAAGGCGGTGTCGTAGGGCGTGCCGGCGCGTTTGGCCGCTTCGCCCTGGCTGACGAAGCCGACCTTGACCGGGTCATACACGTCATAGCCGCGCCAGAACAGTTTTGGCCTTTGCGCGGGCGGCGTCAGCAGGTCGCGCAGGCTGGGTACGGAACCGTTGTGCAGATAAGGCGCGCGCAGCCAGATGCCGTCGAGGAACTGCGCGACATAGCCGGTGAGCGGCGCTTCCACCAGACCCTTGCGCTCGATGTCCATGTCCTGCACCACCTTGTTCGCCGCGCGTGCGGCTTTTTCGTTCCAGGTGCCGATGCGGCCGGCGTCGGTGTTGATCTCGTCCAGGGCAACCACGTCGCCGACCCGCTCGCCGCCATGGCAGGCGGCGCAGTGGGCGGCGAACAGCGCTTCGCCGCGGGCGGCGCGGGCGTGGTCGAGGGCGAACGGATATTTCGGCGCCGGCTTGTTGCCCAAGTAGTCGACCAGCCAGTCGATCTGCGCCAGGAAATCCCGCTTGCTGTGCGGTTCGGCGCCGAGCAGGCCGAGCGCCGAGTCCATGATCACGGAACGCGGGTCGTGGCTGTCGCCGGCCCAGTTCATCAGGTTGCCGCGTTCCGGCTGGTATTTCTTCAGGTTCCACACCGAAGGCATGTCGCAGGGACCGAAGCTGTCGTCCATCGGCCAGCGGATCATGAAGTATTTGGTCAGGTTCATCGCGTCGTCGCGGCCGCGGCCCCATTCCGGGAAATCGTGGCGGTAGATCCACTTGAACTGTTCCTCCCGCTCGGTCAGGCGTTGTTTCGTGATCGGAATGATCAGGTAGCGGTAGGCCATGCGGTCGATCCAGTCGAGGTCGGCGGCCAGTTCGATCTCCGGCATCAGCGTGTCGGCGGAAAAGCGCGGGTCCTTGGCGCAGTCCACCAGGAAGCGGAAGAAGGCTTCCAGATCGAGCGTGTGGTTGGGGCCGGTGGGCACGAAGGTGGGCGTCTCGTCGGCTTTGCTGCGGTAACTGGCGACGTGGCAGGAGGCGCAGTTGTTGGCGATCCGGTCGAAGCCGATGCGCCGCTTGGTGAAGCCGATGGGCAGTTCGTGGCCTTCTTCCCAGGCCGCGCCGAACGCGGCGTAGCCGCCCGGTCCCGGCAGCTTGTCGGGGAACACGCGCGGCAGCACGTAGAAGATCCAGTAGGGAATGCCGGCGTCGAACTCGGCGCCGATGGAGCCGTACTTGAAGCGCTCGTCGGCATTGGCGAAGGTACCGGCGCCGTGATCGCGGAAGAAGCGGTCGTAACCCAGGTAACCCAACGGTATCGCAAGCACCAGCAGGATCGCGGCGATGATCTTCAACCAGCGGCACTCGCATTTGCAGCAGTTCATGGCGGTCTCCTCGTGGGTTTGCCAACGCGGCAGCTCAGAAGGTCTTCAGGTATTCGAGCAGCGCCCATTTGTCGGCGTCGGCCAGCGCGACACCGTAGCTGTGGCCGGCGTTGCCGTTGCCGGGCACGCCGGTGTCGTAGCGGAAATAGCGGCGCTCGCCCTCGCCTTCCTGGTTCGCGACGAAGCCCATCCGCTTCGGGTCGTACAGGTCGTTGCCGCGATAGAACACCTTCGGCCGTCGTGCGGCCGGTTGCAGCAGATCCCACAGCGTCGGCACCGAGCCGTTGTGCAGATAGGGCGCGCGCAGCCAGAGGCCGTCGAGCGGCGCATTGGCATAGCCCCAGGTCTTGCGGAAATGGCGGAAACGACGCTCCGGCTTGGCCGCGTAGAGCATGCCCTGGTTCACCGCCAGTTCGCGCGTGTAGGAATCGAGGCGGCCGCGATCGGTGCCCAGCGCGGCGAGGGGGGTGACCTTGCCGACGTACTTGCCGCTGAAGTCGCTGCCGCTGGCGCCGTGGCAATCGGCGCAATGCTTCTGGTAAATCGCGCCACCGCGCGCCGCCTTTTTCGCGTCGATCGGGAAATACCTGGAAAAGGCGGGCGGCGTCGCCGTCGCGATCCAGGCTTCGATGCGGCCGATGGCGGCATGATCGATCAGCTTGGGCGTGGCGCCGGTGCCGAAGGCGGCCGACAGATTGCGCTCCTCCACCTTGTCGTTGTTACCGTCCCAGTGCAGTTGCATGCCCTGCTTCTTGGCCTGGTTCCACAGCGCCGGAAAATCCGCGTAGCCGACCAGTTCTTCCAGCGGTGCCCGCTCGAACGGATAGCCGAAGATGGCCTTGGCGGAATTGAACGTATCCACCCGCCCCGGTCCCCAGTCGGGCTGGATATGCAGGAAACGCAGGCGGCCGATCAGGCCGAACACGCCATCACGCATCAGGTGCACCGCCAGCGGATACACCAGCAACCGGTCGACCGCATCGAGATCGCCGCCGGCCGCCTGGATGCGCGGAATGATCTGGCTGGGCGTGAAGCGGCGGTCGCTGACGCAGTCGTACATGAATTTCTGGAAAGCCATCAGGTCGAGCCGATTGGCTGGCATACCGACCACCAACTCGGCGCGGCCCGCAGGCGCGCTTCGTAGCGTCGAGGTATGGCAGACGGCGCAGTTGAGAAACACCCGGTCGATTCCCAGGTGCCGCCGCATCGACATGCCCACCGGCAATTTCTTGCCCGGCTCGTACAGGAAACCCAGCGAGGCATAGCCCTTGCCCGGCAGCAAGTCCGCACACACTTCCGGCATCACCTGGAACACCCAGTAGGGAAAGCCCATGTTGCGTTCGCCGCCGGTGGAACCGTACTTGAAGTGCTCGACCGGATCGGCATAAACCACCGGCCGGTCGCTGCCGAAGCGCTTGAACGCCCACAGGCCAGCCAGTACCAGGATGGCGACGCTCAGCCAGAACAGGATTTTGTATTTACCGCTGCCTGGCAGTTTCATGGTTTTCTCCTCGGTAGGAGGCCCGCTTGCGGGCCGAACAACGTCTGGATTCGGCCCGCAAGCGGGCCTCCTACGCTGTGTTTCATTTTCCGGGGGCAGCCAATCGGCCCGGCAGGCAGGCGGGCAGGTTTTCGAATCGACGCCGCACGATGCCTGCTGGGTCGACGCCTTGGGCGAGCAGCAGGCCACTCGCATGTGCGAGCAATTGCCGGCGCTCCGGTGAGCGCGCCCAGGCATCCGCATCCATGCCAGCCAGCGCAGACAGCGGCGGCATCGGCGTCTTGCCGCGCCGGTCTTCTGCGACATCCCACATGCTCAAGCGGTAGTAGATGCGCGGCGCGCAGCGGGCGAGGCGGGTGGCCACCACGTCAATATCGCCATGCAGGAAATTGGGCGGCGCCGCTTCGGGCGTGTCATGGCATGGCCCACAGCGTTGCCGGAACGCGCCGACCGGGCCGGGCGAGGCGGCGACGGCCCGGTCGACGCGCGCCGGCGGCAAGGCGGCCAGCGGCGGACGCGCGGGTGTCGCGCTCAGCGCGGAGAGCAGCTCCGCCATGCCGTCCCAGGCCGGGAAGGTTGTCGCCGCGCGCAGGCTGGGCAGGTCGGCATTCACCCGCGCGAAATCGTCCACCAGGGTCAGGCTGCCGCGGCCCTGCCGGATAGTCAGCTCGGCCAGGCGACGGCCATCGGCGAGACGGGCATGACGGTTGCCGTGGCGCAACTGAAAGCTCGCCGGAGAAGACGCCATCCGATTCGCTACCAGCGTGATGCCGGCCGGCGCGCCGGAGAACGTGAAGCGGTGCAAGCGCGCCGGGCCGCGCTTGTCGCGCGCGGTGGGGAATGTTCCAGCCAGGCTGACCCGCGCGCCCTGGCATTGGAAACTTCGGCGCCCATCCGCCTTGGCCTTCACCCGGCATTCCAGGCCGATGCGTTCGACCTGGCCGGAATGTCTGGACAAGGATTGATCGAGCACAACCAGATCGGCTTCGGCAAACAGGCTGGCGAGACCGCTCAGCAGTTCGGCCTTGTCCGGCGCGGTCCAGATTGCCAGGGGTGGACGCGGATTGAGCGGTTCGAAGCGGGCCGGGATCGACCCCAGGCCGGCGAGTTCTGCCGGCACGCGTTGCAACGGCGCGCGGCGCGGTTCGGCCGCCGCGTCATCCAGGCGCACGCCAAGCGGGTCGCGGTTGGGCAGGTCCGGGTTGGGCAGGGCCAACCCCTTTGGCCACACTTGCCGCCAACGTCGATCCAGTTGCGGCGCCACCTCCGCCAGCACCGCGCGCTCGGGCAACACGCCGCTCAGCGCCAGGCGCAAGGCGGCCGTAAACAGCGCCTGGCGGCAGGCGTCGCCGGCTTCGCCCTTGCCGCAGCCGTCACGCCAGATGCGCTGCCAGACCGGCAGCAGGTTGGCGCGGTCGGTGGCGCTATCGAAGAAATAGGCGATGTCGGTACCGCCCGGCGGGATGCCGTAGAAATTCCGCGCAACCGCCCGCAGCCGCGCGGCGATGGCCGGGTTGGCCGGGGTTTCGTCCCACAGTGGCCGCGCGAAGATGGGCGCGCCATTCTGGTGGCAAGCCAGGCACAGCGCACGGCGGGCGTAGACCAGCTCGGCCTTGCCGCCGGGCCGGTAATCGCGCACCAGCTGAAACTCGAAGCGGCCGAGCGCCTCGTTGTAGCTGATCACTTCCAGCACCGCGCCCTTCTCGTGGTAGCCGATGAACAAACGGTCCTTCATTGGCGCGATGCCGGGTCGCGTGGCGCCGTCCACCGCCAGCAGCACGCGCGGAAAGCGGAAGAAATCGGGCGCGCCGGCATCGCGCTGCAGCGAACGTCCGAGCGGAATCAGCACGCCCTTGACCGGCGCCAGGCCGTCCGCGGCAGGCGCGAGCTGGCTGTCGAGCTGACTGTTTATGCGTGCCAGCAAGCGGCTGAAGGGAAACGGCACCGGGCCGGCGCCGATCAATTCATCGAAACGAGCGTGCCCCTGCGGCGGCAGATCGGACGCTGCGTCGCCGGCTGGCGCACCGCGCGCCGGGGTCAGGCTGAACAGGGCGAGTGCCAGGAACATGCTGCCCACCCATGCCATGTCAGCCCTGGACCATCACGCGTTTCTGAGTGCCGGTCCAGCAATCTTCCTTGCTCTGCCCGGCCGCGAAAGCCTGTTCGCCCTGTTCGGCCAGCGCCTTGTTCTCCAACACGAAATTCAGCGCAAAGGCGCGATCCAGATAGGCCCGGCCGAGATACAGGCCGGGCCGCACCATGCGAATCTCGTCGCGCACCTTGAGGCCGTTGCGCCCGGCCAGGAAGTCGATGTTGTCGCGGTAGCCGGGCAGTTCGTCGCTGAAGGCGTAATCGATGACGATGGATTCGCGCCGGGAATCGAGCAGGCTCTGGCCGCAATAGAGCTTGGCCGGGAACAGCAGCCAGGCATCCTTGCCGTCCACGTCGATCTTCGGGATGTCGCCGGAACCGACGATGGGACGCAGGACGGCGAGATCCTGGATGCGGTTGCGCAGCACGCGCTGATCGCGATAGAACACCTTGCCCTTCCACAAGGTCTCGCCGGCAATCTCCACTTTCTTGCCGCCCAGGCGAACCGCCAGACCCTTGAGGCCGCCGACGATCTCGGCCGCACGCAGCTTGCCGGAACTGCCCTTGGGAAACACGATGCTGCCGTCGAACGGGCCGTCTGGAATCGGCCCGGCAGAAAGACGGGCGTAGATCTGGTCGAGTTCTTCCTGGGTCCGCTTGGCGAGATAGGCGGGCGTGATCTTGGCAAGTTCCTGGCGCGGAATCGGGTGTTCGTATTCCACTCGGGCTAGATCGGGCTTCTCGGCATAGTTCTCGCCGGCGGGCGCGAAGGCGATATCGGGGTCGGGCGCACAGGCGGCCAGCAGCGGGACCAGCACGAGGAAAAGTTGCGCGCTACGCATGGGAGTCTCCTTCGCTCACAGGGTCGCCAGGAAGGCGATTAAAGCGTTCTTGTCGACCTCCGGCAGATCCTCACCAAAACGATGGCCGTTGTTTTCGATCTCTTCGGTGCAGGAGCTGTATACCCGGGCCAGCAGCGGCAGGCGCGCCCGCGCCGCCTTGACCGCTTCCACCATGGCGCCCGGATCCTTGCTCGCGACGTCGGCAATGGTGTCCAGCTCGGCCATCAGCTTTTTCGCGTTGTCGGCCCCCAGGCTGCCGCTCAGGCGTTGTTGCAGCCGGTCGCGATGCAGCTTGAGTTCGACCAGGTCCACCGCGAAGCGCTTGTGCTGGAAGTTGCCGACGTTGCCGGCCGTGGCGCCGGCCTGGACCTTCACCGTGAAGCCGACCAGCTTCTTCTCCTCTTTGCCGTCCCAGATGCGCGGACCGATATCCAGCACGATGTCCCGATCCAGCTTGGTCGCCTTGGCAAGGCGCTGGCCGGGATTGAGCAGTTCCCGCATGGACGCCACATAAAGCTTGAAGCGGCCCTCGACGCTGGGGTCGTATTTCCAGCAGGCCGGCTGGCGGGCGGCGGGCAGCAGCGGCTTGCCCGGCGCGGTGGCATCGACATAGGCGGGTCGGTAGAACTCGTCTGGGTTGGTGTATTCGCCACCCCAGCCGCACAGTTCCGGGCCGATCGCATTGTTGTGCAGGAACGGCGCATGCGCCCACAGGTTGAGCAGCGAGACGTTGCGGTAATAGCCGCGGCCGCCGTCGTTGGCATCGGGCAGCGCGGCGTCGGCCGGGCGGGTGCGCAACGTTTCCGAGCCGAATTCCTGCCAGACATGGCCGGCCATGTGATTGGAATGCAGCGAGCGGCAGCGTTCGCTGCCCACTTCCGAGGCCGGCGTGGCCTGGTCGTTGCCGAGCCAGTCGGCGCGCAGTCCGGTCTTCTCGTCGATGGCGCGAAAATCCACCGCGTCGAACGGCGCCTGGCCGCTGGAATGGCAGCGCGCGCAGTTGGCCGCGAACAGCGTGCGGCCCCGCTCGACGGCGTCCTTGCCGAACTGTTTTTCCAGATCGCCGACCAGATCGTCGTGATCGTAGACGGCGTTTGGCTTCGCCTTCTTGATTTGCGTCTCGCGCGCCGCCTGGAGGTCTGTGGCCGTGCCCTCGGGCGACAGGAAGAAGGCCAGGATGTTCTGCACACGGTCCTCGATGGCGCGGAAATTGGGGCAGTCGCGTCGGCATTGGCCGATGTCGAACGGCGTCTGGCCGAAGTTGCGCGCGGTGGGGTCGATCTGGCGCAGATCGGTGAGATGGTTCATCCAGCACTGTTCGGAACAGGAGCCGATGTTGAAATAGACCCGCTGGATCGCGCCCAGCGCGCCGATGGAATCCTCGCCGCCCTTCAGGATGTGATGCACCGTTTCCTTGCTGCGGCGTTTCTGCCAGCACTTGCCCGGCTTGTCCGGCTCGCACCAGCACTCGCTTGCCTTGGCGCCGGTCGGGCAGGCAGCGGCCTTGTGCCAGCGGATCAGGTCCTCGTTGGCAAAGGTGGGCCGCCGCGCCGTGTTGATCAGCGCGTTGATGGTGCCGGTGTTGTTGACCTGGTCGGTGGGAATGGCACTGGTATCCGAGGTGCCGGGACGGGCGTGGGCGAACACCTGCCATTCCAGGCTGGTCTTGGGCATGCCGGACACCAGTAGTTCGGAAATGCGCAGGTACTGGTTGCCGACCAGGCCGCGGATGTTCTCCCACTGGGGATGCTCGGGGTCGGCCGGCGGGTTCAGCGGATTGAAGGCGATGTGACAGGAGCCGCAGGCGGTGCCGATGCGGAACGGCGGCTCGATGGAGGCATCGGCCAGACGACTGGCGTTGGCGTCGGCGCGGCGGGGATCGTCGCTCAGCTTGCGGTTGTAGCCATCCCAGTTGCCCAGGCGGCCGTTGAGCTTGCGCCAGGCCTCGGCGTTGAAACGCGGATTCGGGAATTTGCGGTAGCCCAGCGCCCCGGTCGAGGTGCCGAAGGCCAGATTGCAGGCGCTCTCGCGTCCGGCCTGATGGCCTTGAGGATCGTTGGGATCGGCGGCTGCGTCCTGAAAATCGCAGGCCGGGTCGCGGTACCCCTCCTTGCCGACGAATTTCAGCAGTTCTTCGTCGCCGGGGCACCAGTCGAAACCGTACGTTTCGTCCAGGCTCTTGGCCGGGCAGTCGGCCGTGCCCGGCGTGCAGCAGCCAGGATCGTTGATCAGGCCCCAGGTACGGAAACGCCGGTCGCGCCGGTCCGAGCGCAACACGCGGCCCCAGTCGATCAGCACGCCGACCCGCTGCTGGAAGGTGTAGGTATGGAAACGGTCGTTGCCGGCAGTGGCCTTGTACCAGATCTCGCGACCGGCACGCTGTTCGGGGGTGAGTCCCGCCTCGCCCAGGCGAAAACCGTCATCGGGATAGCTCGCCTTGGTTGCCGGTACCGCATTCGCCCCCCGTACGACGGCAACCTTGGCGACAGCCTGTTCCGATCGATTACTCAGCGCCGCGACCACCCCGACGCTGGCAGTCACCAATGCGACCCCCAACAGGACCGATTTCTTCATGGTCCACCCTCCTCGTTGGATTCTTTTCAGGAGGCGCAGCTCTTGGGATCTGTCGGCTGTTACCTCCCATGTAGAACCAGACTAGGCCAGTCGGGTAATCATTCAAGTAGGGCAAGTATTGGCTTTGTCGTGCGGGGAAATACCACTCCACGCGCTAGGCAAATGCGGGGCCACGAGCGTCGGTACCGACGGAGGCAGAAACGAAAATGGGCACCGAATGCACGGTGCCCATTTATATTTTTGACTGGTGCGCCCGACACGATTCGAACGTGCGACCCCTGCCTTCGGAGGGCAGTACTCTATCCAGCTGAGCTACGGGCGCAAGGGGAGGCGCAGCATAGCACAGCGATCGTTTGGCCGGCAGCGTAAAACCCTTATAATCATCGGGTTCCCCAACCTTCATTAGGGTCTGCGCCATGTCCGATCATCAAATGACAAAAACGACGCCGAAAGATTTTCTGGTCGCCACGCTGGGTGGTTTGTTTGCACCAGGATTGACGATCTTCATGATCGTGATGCTGTTCCTCGGCGTGCAGCACAACATGGGCGAGAGCGACGCTGCCCCGATTGCGGAAAAGGCGGTGCATGAACGCATTCAGTCGTTCGGCCAGTCGCTTGCAGTCGATCCCAACAAACCCAAAGTCGAACTTAGCGGCGAGCAGGTCTACAACGAAGTCTGCGCCGGCTGCCATGCCTCCGGCGCACTGGGCTCGCCCAAGTTCAAGGAAAAAGCCGACTGGGGCAAACGTATTGCCCAGAGCTACGAAACCTTGCTTAGCCACGCTCTGAAAGGCTTCAACAAGATGCCCGCGCGTGGCGGCGATCCGGACCTGAGCGACATGGAAGTCGCGCGCGGCATCGTTTATATGACCAATGCAGCCGGCGCGAACTTCCAGCCGGTCCTGCAAAAAGAAGTCGAGCCGAGTGCGGCCGATCTCGCCCGCGGCAAGACGGTTTACACCGAGAACTGCGCTTACTGCCATGACACCGGCGTCACCGGTGCGCAGAAACTGACCGATGCAAAAGCCTGGACGCCTCTGCTCAAGGAAGGCAAGGATTTCCTGTACAACGCGGCGATCAATGGCAGCTTTGGCGGTCCTGCCAAAGGCGGTAACGTGAAACTGTCGGATAGCGACACCAAGGCTGCTGTCGATTACATGGTGGCGGAAGCGAAGACCGCCATCGCCGCAGCCGGCCAGGCCAAGACCGCCGCAAAGTAATCCTCGACTGGTTCGATTTAAAAAACGCGGCCGGTGCCGCGTTTTTTATTTGCTCAACATGGCCTTGAGCGCGGACAGTCGGCGCCGGCCATCTTCTTTGGCCTCGCTGCTTTCCTGCGCCCCGCCAGAGCGTTTGACTTCGCTCTGATCGATTTCTTCGAGAAAACGCGAAGGTTCGCAGGGTGTGATTTCTCCGCCGCGTTTGCGTTTGGCGCACCAGCTGATGATCAGGCCGCGCCTGGCGCGCGTAATGCCGACATACATCAGCCGGCGCTCCTCTTCCAACCGCGTCCCCTCAAGACATTCGCGATGCGGCAGGATTTCTTCCTCGACACCGACCAGGTAAACATGCGGGAATTCGAGCCCCTTGGCGGCATGCAAAGTGGACAGCCGAACCGCGTCGACCTCTTCGTTATCGCGCCCTTCCAGCAAATTCATCAGCGTGACCATCTGGGTCAGTTCGATCAGCGTCTTGCCGTCCTCCTCGCCTTTCTTGCTCAGCCAGCCGACAAAATCGCGCACATTCAGCCATTTCGCCTTGGCCGCCCGATCGTCTTCCGTCTCATAGAGCCATTCCTCGTATTGAATGGCGGCGAGGAGTTCTTCCAGCAAGCTGCCGGCAGATTCCTTTTCGGCGCGGTCGGCGACGCGATTGATGAATTCGCAGAACGTGGTCAGCGGTTCCAGTTGCCGCACAGGAAGATGCTCCTGGAAAGCGGATTCGAACGCCGCCTCGAACAGGCTGACATGGCGCTGCCCGGCGTGATCGCCGAGCTTTTCCAGGGTGCCGGCGCCGATTCCACGTCGAGGTGTAGTGACCGCGCGGATGAATGCGGGATCGTCATCCTGGTTGGCGATCAGGCGCAGGTAGGCAATAAGATCCTTGATTTCAGCCTTGTCGAAGAAAGATTGGCCGCCGGAGAGCTGGTAAGGAATCTTCGCCTCGCGCAACGCTTCCTCGAACAAACGGGCCTGATGGTTGCCGCGATACAGAATGGCGTAGTCGGCAAAACGGGTGCGGCACTCGAATTTATGCGCGGAAATGCGCAGGGCAACCGTTTCCGCTTCGTGGCGATCATCCCGGCATTGCAGCAACTCGATCTGGTCGCCAAGTCCGTGGTCGCTCCACAAATTCTTTTCGTGCAGACGCGGGTTGTTACTGATGACGCTGTTGGCGGCACGCAAGATGCGTTGGCTGGAGCGATAGTTCTGGGTCAGCGGGATGATCTTGAGACTGGGATAGTCGTCCGTCAGCCGGCGCAGATTCTCGACATCCGCACCGCGCCAGGCGTAAATGGCCTGGTCGTCGTCGCCCACGGCGGTGAAGCGGCCCGACACACCGGCCAACAGCTTCATCAACTCGTATTGCGCACCGTTGGTGTCCTGGTATTCGTCCACCAGCAGGTAGCGCAAGCGGCCTTGCCAGGTTTCCAGCGCGTCGGCATGTTGCCGGAACAGTTCGACCGGGAGGCGAATCAGGTCGTCGAAATCCATCGCCTGATAGGCGCGCAAAGTATCTTGATAAGTCTGGTAGGCGACTGCGAACTGACGCTCCGCTTCGTCCGCAGCGGCCAGCAACGCAGCAGCCGGTGCAAGCAATGCGTTCTTCCAGTTGGAAACGATGCTGGCCGCCTGGCGCAGGCTGGCCTTGTCGGCAGTCTTCAGGATATCGGCCAGGATTTGCTGTGCATCGGCGGCATCGAGTACCGAGAAGCGCGGCTTGTAGCCCAGGCGCTTGGCTTCGTGGCGCAATATCTGCAGGCCCAACGAGTGAAACGTCGAGACGGTCAGTCCCTTGCCCTGACGGCCAGGCAGCAATTCGGACACGCGTTCGCGCATTTCGCGCGCGGCTTTGTTGGTAAAGGTAATCGCGGCGATATGGCGTGCGTCGATGCCGCACTCGGTGGCGAGATAGGCAATTTTGCGCGTGATAACGCGGGTTTTTCCCGAGCCGGCCCCCGCCAGCACCAGCAGCGGGCCATCCAGATACTTGGCAGCTTCACGCTGTTGTGGGTTGAGGCCTGAAAGCATGCGGGTGACCGAAATGCGGCTGCAAAAGAAAACGGCCCGCCGGAAGCGGGCCGTTACGGATCGAGCGACGAATCAACGCAGGCCGTTGATGTACTCGGCTACAGCTTTCATTTCCTGATCGGTCAGCTTGCGGGCGATGACTTGCATCATCTTGCCGCCGTCATTGGTACGGTCGCCGCTACGGAAGTTCTTCAGCTGCGACTGCACATATTTGGCATGCTGGCCAGCCAATCGCGGGAATTGAACCGGGATGCCCGAGCCGGCCGGACCGTGGCAGGAAGCGCAAGCGGGCACACCACTGCCGGCATTGCCACCCTTGTAGATCTTCTGGCCTTCGGCGATCAACGAGGCATCCTTGGCCAAACGCGGCTTCGGTTGCTGGGCGCTGAAATAGGCGGCCAGATTCAGCATGTCCTCATCGGACAACTTGGCCGCGTTGGGCGCCATGATGGCGTTCTTGCGGGCGCCCGATTTGAACTCGCTCAATTGCTTGGCAATGTACTCGGGATGCTGGCCAGCCAAAGAAGGATAGGCGGGCGAAGTGCTGTTGCCGTCGGTGCTGTGGCAAGCGCCGCAGACGTCATTGACAATTTTTTGGGCCTTGGCGGCGTCGCCTTTGGCGGCTGGGGTCGGTGCTGGGTTGGCCCAGGCCGGATTAGCCAAAGAGAGGGCGGCGAACAGCAGGCCAGTCAATAACGCGAGGGATTTCATATAAACGCTCCTTGGATCCGCAAAGACAGCAATGGAATCGGGGCATTTTAGCGGCCTGTTTGTTATAGTGCCAGCCTTTCAATCGGTGGCCCTCCCGTGCTCAACGCCGCCTTCCACATTACTGTCGCAGAAATCAGTGGACTTCCCGCTGACAGCCTGTCTGAAGTTGCCTTCGCCGGCCGTTCCAATGCCGGCAAATCCAGCGCCATCAACACGCTGTGCAACCACAAGCGTCTTGCCTTTGTCAGCAAGATGCCTGGTCGCACACAACACCTGAATTTTTTCCGGGTCGATGAAGGCCGTTTTCTGGTCGACTTGCCCGGATACGGGTACGCACGCGCGCCAAAAGCGCAGAAACATGTCTGGCAAGCGCTGATCGGCGGCTATCTGGCGAACCGCGCGCAACTCACCGGGCTGGTCATGATCATGGATATCCGCCACCCGCTGACCGAACTGGATCGCTCGCTGCTCGAGTGGTTTCGCCCTTCCGGCCGCCCGGTGCATGTGTTGCTTTCCAAAAGCGACAAGCTGTCACGCGGCCCCGCCGCGCAGACCTTGCTGACGGTCAGCGCAGAACTCAAGAAGATGGGCATGAACGCCAGCGTGCAATTGTTTTCCAGCTTGAAAAAAGTAGGCGTCGATCAGGCCGAAAGCGTCGTACGAGACTGGCTGGGAGTGGCAAAAAAGAACCCGGCGCAAGGGAATGATTTGGGCAAACCCTCAGCCGGGTAAAACTGCCTTGATCTTGCACCAAGGCACCCGCTCAGGGAGGGAAGCGGGAGACGAAGCGATTCGTCTGCTGTTATGGAGATAGCGGCACAGGCGTTTGTTCCCCGCCGCCCCGCCGCAAGATTGGTATTTTCGTTTCAGAAGGGATGCACCATGTTTGATTTGTCCAGCTTTCCGCACAAACGCATGCGCCGCATGCGCCGCGATTCCTTCTCGCGTCGACTGATGCAGGAGAACACGCTATCCGCCGCCGACTTGATCCTGCCCGTCTTTGTGCTGGATGGTGAAAACAGGGTTGAAGAAATCTCCTCCATGCCAGGTGTTCTGCGCATGAGCCTGGACCGTCTGCTTCTGGTTGCCGAGGATTGCCTGAAGCTGGGCATTCCTGCCCTTGCCCTGTTCCCGGTGGTGGATGCTTCCCTCAAGAGCCTGGATGCCGCCGAGGCTTACAACCCAAGCGGTCTGGTGCCGCGCTTGGTTGCCGCCTTGAAGGCGCGTTTTCCCGAACTGGGTGTGATTACCGACATCGCGCTCGATCCCTACACGAGTCACGGTCAGGATGGCCTGATCGATGACAGCGGCTATGTGCTCAACGACGAAACCATCGCAGTATTGACTCGTCAGGCTGAGTGCCATGCAGCCGCCGGCGCGGATATCGTGGCGCCTTCGGACATGATGGATGGCCGCATTCATGCGGTACGCGAAGCGCTGGATGCAGCCGGCTTCATCCACACGCGCATCCTCGCCTATTCCGCCAAATATGCCTCCAGCTTCTATGGCCCCTTCCGCGATGCGGTCGGCTCCGCCGCCAATCTGGGCAAAGGCAACAAACACACCTACCAGATGGATCCGGCCAACTCGGATGAAGCGCTGTGGGAAGTCGGTCTCGACCTGCAGGAAGGTGCCGACATGGTGATGATCAAACCGGGCATGCCCTACCTGGACATCGTGCGGCGCGTGAAAGATACCTACAAAGCCCCCACATTCGTCTATCAGGTCAGTGGCGAGTACGCCATGCTCAAGGCTGCCGCGCAAAACGGTTGGCTGAACGAGAAAGCGTGCGTGCTGGAAAGTCTGCTCGGCTTCAAACGCGCCGGTGCCGATGCGGTACTCACTTATTTTGCATTGGATGCCGCGCGCTGGCTGTCGGAACGAGAGCCTGAATAACGCAACTCAGGTGTAGCGCGCCCGCCGTTCGCGGTCCACCTGAATGATGTAACGCTGAATCGCAGTTTCCACGCTGGGCGGCAAGTCGATGAACTGGCACCCGGCGCGGTGCGTCAGACGACCGTTCTTCAAGGTAATTTCAAAGGTCGTACAGACGTTGAGGCCGACGGCGAACTCGCCGGTTCCCGGCAAGGTGATACGACACCCGTGGAAGGTTTCGCCCGCCTTGAGACGACCATCCTCTGGGTACGCGAGCACGCCGACGCCACCGATGCTGATATCGACCACAACGGATTCCAACAACCCCGCCCCGGTATTGATCAGGCATTTCACCGGATTAACTACCGAAGTGACCAAACGGTAATACTCACGGCGCTGCAAGCGGAGAAGTTCGCGCGGCATCGGCACACGAAACAGCGCCTCATTGCCCAGCCTTGCCGATTCGATCTTCGAACTGGAAAACTGGATATGGACTTGATCGTGGGTAGAAGCGAAAGTGCATTCCTTGCTGTTCAGCAACAAGTTATTCATCGCCTCATCAACGCCTTGCTCGAACAACAGATACCCCTTTTCGGGCTCGATCGCGACGAGCGTAGAAAGCAGGAACTGTTTCCCGGTCTCTCCATAAAGGGCGACGATGTTCTTGTCGTCCATCACTTCACGCAAAATTCGCACGATTTCGGCTGCGTGACTGACGAGGTAGCGGCCACGATCCTCCGTGGATATCAATTCGATCTTCATGGGCTTGATTGTAATGGACTGTGCCGTAAACTCTTGCCGTCATGCGCTACACACCTGCGTATGCGATGGGGCTTCAAAACGAATATTATTATATGAGCCAATATGGTCCGAGGATGTGAGGGGTGACTGTGGGAATTATGGAAAGGTTGCGCCGTGGCAGCCGAACATGGGCAAGGACGATCGCGGTTGTCGAACCGCCGCAGCGCTTGCAGAACGTCGGCATTGTGAACACGAGTAGCGATATTGAGGACGCAGCGGCAGGCTCGGTTAAAAAAGACACGTTCAAGATTCGCCTGGCCCATGACGCGGACCGCACCCGAGAAGCCCGCTTTCTCGTGGAGAAGCGTTATCAGGATGTCGGGTACCAAACATCCTCTCCATCCGGCCAGCAGACTTGCCCGGATCGCATCACTTTGGCAACTTACAAAGGAGAGGAAGTCATCGGCACGATCACCGTTGGCTTCGATACCGGCGGCGGATTGCTTGTCGACGAGCTCTACAAACCGGAAATCGACTCACTTAGACAACAAGGACTCCGTGTGTGCGAGTTCACCAAACTGGCGATAGATCACAAAGGCGCATCCAAACGCATGATTGCGGGTCTATTTCAGGTTGCCTCGTTATATGCGGTGAAAATTTTCGGCTTTACCGACATCGTCATTGAAGTAAACCCCTCTCACGTACCGTTCTATCAACGCATGTTGGGCTTTCAGCCGCTGGGCGAGGAACGGATTTGTCCGCGGGTCGGCGCACCGGCGTTACTGCTTCGTCTGGATGCTGCCAACTACGGCGCACTCATGGTCGAAAAGTTTGCGGGCCACCCCGAGCTTTCACGCCAGGAGCGCTCGCTCTACCCCTATTTCATGTCTCCGCACGAAGAACGCGCCATACTCGCGCGTATTGCACGCGGCTAAGTGATCAATGAGCTTCAACTATCAGGAAGCATTCTCGCGCAACATCGGCTGGGTTACCGAGCAAGAACAAGCCATTCTGCGGAACAAGCGGGTAGCCATAGCCGGCATGGGTGGCGTGGGTGGATTTCACCTGCTTACGCTCGCTCGTCTCGGCATAGGAAAATTCAACATCGCCGATCTCGATACCTTCGAGATAGCCAACTTCAATCGCCAAGCAGGCGCGAGCATGCATAGTCTTGGCCAGCCCAAAGTTGACGTTTTGGCCAACATGGCGCGAGATATCAACCCGGAACTGGATATCGGCAGCTTTCCGCAAGGCGTCAACGCAAGCAATCTTGCCGATTTCTTCCGCGATGTCGATGTTTATGTAGACGGGCTCGATTTTTTTGCGTTCGAAGCACGCGAACAGGTGTTTGCCTATTGCGCGAAACACGGTATTCCAGCCGTGACTGTCGCCCCGCTCGGCATCAGCGCCGGACTCCTCAATTTCATACCCGGCAGCATGACGTTCGAAGAATATTTCCAGGTTGCCGGACGTCCGGAGCTGGAAAAAGCCATTCGCTTTCTGGTCGGCCTTGCACCTGCATTATTGCACCGCCACTATCTGGCGGATAAAACGCGCGTCAACCTGAAAGAACGGCGCGGCCCGTCTACCATCATGGCCTGCCAACTCTGCGCCGGTGTCGCTGCCAGCGAAGCACTCAAGATATTGCTGCAACGCGGCAAGGTCTGGGCCGCGCCGCACGGCATTCAATTCGATGGATACCGCAACAAACTCGCCCATTCCTGGCGCCCCGGCGGCAATCGCAATCCCATCAACCGGATTGCGATCGCCATTGCCAAACGACAATTGGGGCTGTAATGCAGCCGTCCCCGACGCTCAAAGATATCTTGCAGGCCGCCTTGCTGGCGCCTTCCGCAGACAATCATCATCGGCTGCGGTTCGAACCCACTGCAGAGGGCGTACTTGTGTGGGCCGAACCAGGTCGAATGGCTGGTTTAACCGGATACAAACGAACGCTGGATTTAATTTCGCTAGGCGCGGTGATCGAAAATATTGTGTTGCGCGCCAGCGCTCATGACCTCATTGCCTCGGTAGACCTCCTGCCCGTCAACCAGCCCGACTTAATCGCCCGTATCCAGTTTCAACCAACATCTAGCGCCCCCGACCCTCTGCATGCGGCAATTCCTTTACGCCACACCAATCGCCGCTTCTTCAAAGGCCCACCTGAGAGCGACACCATGCTGCAATGGATTTCCGTTGCAGTCAGACAGGTTCCGGGTTGTCAGCTGGACTGGCTGGATTCCGCAGAACGCCGCAGCAAGGCGCTCAGATTGATACGTCTGGCCGAAGGCGAACGATTTCGCAATCCGATCTTGCATGCGGAATTATTCGAGTCCATTCGCTTTGATTTGGGTTGGAAGCAAACCTGCGAAGAGGCTTTACCTCCGGGAGCGCTTGAAGTCGAAGCACCTTTGCGTGTCTTTTTCCAACTGATGCGGCACTGGCCGATCATGCGCAGCCTGAATGTGATTGGCACCTACAAGCAACTCGCCTGGCGTGCCGGCGATCTACCGTGCCGACTCTCCCCGCATCTCGGAGTCATCACCACCCCAAGCCCGGCCGACCACGATCAAATCGCTGCAGGGCGTGCTTTTCAGCGCGCCTGGCTCGTTATTGCGCAACAAGGCCTCGCCATGCAACCCATGCCGGCCTCCGTACTTTATGCGCAGGCTGAGGCAACCGGCCAAGGCATCCCCCCCCATCTACAAACCCGATTGAATGCGGGTTGGGCCGAACTACAACCAGGAAGAACACCGCTGATGGTGTTCCGTATGGGGCATGCCAAACCGCCCAGCCTGGTTTCTGGACGCTATCCACTCGATCATTACCTGGCAATCTGACCAGATAGAAAACCCGGGGATTTGGCGCTAGCTTGCACTAGTCGTGTCGGCGCGCATTTAATAGTGACCACCTGTGCGCGTTGAATTTTGACCAGG